>JAPLCQ010000100.1 GCA_026392115.1 Armatimonadota bacterium
GCGTGGCGGCAAGCCTCGCGCGCTCCTCCTCGGCGGCTCCGCGGGCGGCGGCCTCGCCGAGGAACAGCTCGCGGAGGCGTAGTTGGAGGCCCACGCGGGCGCGCACCACCGGCGGGTTGAAGGGCTTGGTGATGAAGTCGACGGCGCCGGCATCCAGGGCGCGGACCTCGAAGGCGGGATCGGCCTCGGCGGTGACGAAGAAGACGGGCATGTCGGGCCGCAGCGCGCGGACGGCGCGGCAGGTCTCGAACCCGTCCATGCCCGGCATGTGGGCGTCGGTGAGCACCAGGTCGATGGCCGTCGCCGCGACCAACTCCAGCGCCTCGGGCCCCGACGTGGCGTAGAGGATTCGGCCCATGCCCGCGATGGCGGTGTAGAGGGCCTGGATGGCCATGGTGTCGTCATCGACGATGAGGATGGCCGGCTCGCGCTCGGTGGTCATGTCGGCGGGTCTCCATCGGGCTCGGTGCGCGCCCTTGCGAGCAGCTGCGCGGCGTCGTCGAACCGCAGGCGGCGGACGGCCGCGGCGAGTTGGGCCGCGTCATCGGGGTTGAGCGAGGCGGTCACTTCGGCCTCCATCGTCTGCCAGAGCGCCAGAGCGCCCAGGTCGCGGCTCCGCAGCGCCTCCGTAAGCTCGACGGCGCGTGCGGCGTTGAGGTAACCGGTTGCGGCGGGTGCGACGGCGGAGCCCGGCAGCACGGGCCTGGCGGCGTCGATCAACAGGTCCACGCGGCGGGCGAGGGCGGCCAGCGGCTCCTCCAGGTCCGTGCGTCCGGCCCGCACGGCCTGCTCGAGCGCCTCGGCCAGTTCCATGATCCGTTGGGCGCCCAGGGCGCCGGCGCCGCCCCGGAGCGTATGGAGCCGAAGCCGGGCGTCGTCGGAGGCCCCGGCGCGGAGGTCGGCTTCGACCCTCCGGGCGGCGCCGGCGTGCTCGTCGGTGAAGAGGCGGAGCAGGCGCAGGTAGAGGGCCCCGTCGCCGTTGACGGCGCGCACGGCCAAGCTGTGATCGATCCCCGAAAGGACGGGCACCGGCACACTGTCTTCGGCGTCCCCGGCCTCCGTGGCCGGGAGCGGCTCGCGCACCCAGCGGAGCAGGGCCGGGGCCAGCAGGTCGAGGTCGAGCGGCTTGGCCAGCACCTCGTTGAAGCCGGCCTCCAGGGCGGCGTGGCGCTCCTCGGCCAGCACGCCGGCTGTCAGGGCGAGGATGGGCAGGTCACGCAGCCGGAGTTCCTGGCGCACCATCAGGACGGCGGTCAGGCCGTCCATCACGGGCATGCGCACGTCCATCAGCACGGCGTCGTAGCCGTCGGGGCGCCCGCGGAGCACGGCGACCGCCTGCTGGCCGTCGGAGGCCAGGTCGCAGCCGGCGCCCTCGGCCGCCAGCGCCCGCTGGGCCAGCTCCCGGTTCATGGCGCTGTCATCCACCACCAGGAAGCGGAGGCCCCGCAGGCGCGGACCGGTCGCGTCGGCGTGGGTCGGCTCGGGGGCCGCGTCGTCGGCCTCGGCGCGCTCGAAGCGGACCTCAAACCAGAAGAGGCTCCCTTCGCCCGGCAGGCTCTCGGCGCCGATCGTCCCGCGCATCAGGCCGACGATGGACTTGCAGATGGAGAGGCCCAGCCCGGTGCCGCCGTAGCGCCTGGTGGTGCCGGCCTCGGCCTGCACGAAGGGGGCGAAGAGCCTCTCCAACGCCTCCTTCCGAATGCCGATGCCCGTATCGCGCACCTCGAACCGGAGGCGCACGCCGGCCTCGTCGGCCTCCGCCGCGCGCACCGTCACCCGGACCTCGCCGGCTTCGGTGAACTTGATCGCGTTGCCCGCCAGGTTCACCAGGACCTGCTGCAGCCGCAGCGCGTCGCCCTTCAGGTAACCCAGTTCCGGCGGGTCCGGGACCACGAGAGCCAGCCCGCGCATCGTGGCTGCCGGCTCCATCAGGCTCCGGATCGCCTCCAGTACCGCCCCCAGTTCGAACGGCCGCTCCTCCAGCCGCATCTGGCCGGCCTCGATCTTGGAGACGTCGAGGATGTCGTTCAGGATTACCAGCAGCGACTGGCCCGCACCGCGGATGCGCCCGACGGTGGTGCGTTGCCCCTCCGTAAGCGGCTCGCGCTGCAGCAGCTGCGCCATGCCGAGGACGGCGTTGAGCGGCGTCCTGATCTCATGGCTCATCTGGGCCAGGAACTCGCTCTTGGCGGCGTTGGCGGCGCGGGCTTCGGCCGTGCGCAATTGCACGGTCTGCTCCAGCTCCGCGTTCATCTGCTCAATGCGGTCGGCGGCGGCGCGGGCTTCGGTGACGTCCTCGGCGATCCCCTCCATGCGCACCGGGCGGCCGTCGCCGTCGTAGTAGCAGCGGCCCATGGCGCGGATCCAACGGACGGAGCCGTCCGGCCAGACGGCGCGGTAGTCGGCGCGAAACGGCTCGCGGCTCTCCACGGCCTCGCGCACCGCCCGGTCGGCCTGCCCGCGGTCGTCGGGGTGCAGCGACGCCAGCCAGGCGTCATAGCTCGGCCGGGCGTCCGCGGGCAGCCCGAACAGGGCGAGGTAGGTCTCCGACCACTCGATCCGCTCGGCCACCATGTCCCAGTGCCATGCGCCCAGCCTCGAGCCGTCCAGAGCGAGCCGAAGCCGCTCCTCCGCGACCTTCAGCGCCTGGGCCAGCGCCAACTGCTCGGCCATGTTCTCCCGTTGGACAAGCAGCCGGCGCACGTGGGTGAAGACCTGGCTGAGCATGGCGAGCGCGAGGGCGGCCACGAGCAGCGCCGGCCACCAGCTCTGCCAGACCAGCGCCACTATGTCGGCCCTGGGGATGTGGCAGGCGATCAGCCATGGCTCGGCCTGGACCAGCAGTCCACGCCGGCGCATGGAGTCGTCGACCGAGACCCAGGTCCAGAGGCCCGTGGCCGTGCGGCGCTGGCCGTCACGCTGGGATGCGAGGTCGATGCCGGGCCGCACGGGATACGCCCTCATCGTCCCGACCCGGTCCGCGATCCGCCAGACGCGGCCTCGCGCGATGAAGAGATACTGCCCCTCCGACCGGGCGCCGCTGCCCAGGGCCGGCCCGAACACGATGCGGGAGTTGATGTCCACCAGCAGGTAGCCGGTGCGTCGGCCGGCCAACCTCGGCAGGCCCAGGGCGAAGCGCATGACGGGGGCGCGGCCGTCCACAACCTGGAGGGTGGCCACGGCAAGCCGCCCCGGCTTCAGGCTTTCGCCGACGGCTGGGCCGGGCATCGCGGCGGCCCGGCTCGTCACCAGGCGGCCTCCCACCCGCCGGAGCCGCGTGCGGGGGCGCCCGTCGGCGCCGAACCAGACCATCTGGTCGTAGAACTTGTTGCGGTAGAGGATCTCGTGCAGGAACGCGGACACGGCCGCATCGGCCGCGGCGCCGCGCAGCATGAGCGCTTCCCGCAGTTCGGGGTCGGCGGCCAGGCCGATCATGTGCGTCTCGGGCCAGGAGGCGGCGTCGTCCAGCACGCGGAGGCCGGCGCGAACCTCGACGCTCTCGCGGGCTTTCACACTGAGCCACTCGGAGCGGGCGTGGCCCAGTCCCGCGACGACGGTCGTGAGAGTGACTGCGACCGCCGCGGTTGCCAGGAGGCGGTTGTCCTGCCGCATACCGGTACCTCCGCCTGGATCCGCGCCAAGAAGAGTACGGCAGCGCGCCCAACTCACTCAACACATATTATGCGTCATCCACGTCGAGTCATCGTATGGCCCCGCGGAAGGGCGCCTCCGTCCAGCTCTTGATGCCGACGATGGGCAGGTACGGCGCGGGCCGTTGCCGACGCGCACCTGAAGTCGCCCCCCTGCGTGCGGTTGGGCTTGGGCAACCCCTGCAGGCGCCCGCCACGCCGGGGTGTGGCTCCAATGCTGGCTTCCAGTGAAGCTCGGAGGCGATGTCGACCGCGGTCGCAAACCCGCAGTCGGGCGCACGGGGGCCTGAACCGGCGCAGCGGGGGCGTCCGTCGTGGCGCGCGTCCGCTGAACTCACTCGCGCCGTGGGCGTATAATGACGCGATGCGACCGGGAGGTGAACCGAGTGTATCTACAGCGCAAGTCCATAGAGGCGGCGGCTTACCTGCTGAGCAAGCTCGGCGGGGAGATGCCGTACATCAAGCTGATCAAGCTGCTCTATCTGGCGGACCGCGAGCAGGTGAGACGGCGCGGCAGGACCCTATCCGGCGACACGCACTGGTCCCTGTCGTATGGCCCCGTCCTCGAACTCACCTTGAACAGCATCAAGGGCAATGACCCGGCATGGCACGAGTATATCAGGACCGACGCGACCGCCAGAGTCTCGTGGCTTGTCGCCCTGCCTGAAGTGCGCGAGATGTCACAAGCCGATACCGAAGTGCTGGACGACACGGTAGCCTCCTTCGGCCACCTCCACTGGATGGAACTGGTCGACTATACGCATACACTGCCGGAATGGAAGGAGCCGCGCACGGGCAGCCGTCGACGGATCTACTTCCACGACATAGCGGCGGCGGTCGGGCACTCGCCGGCAACGGTTGCGCGGTTGGTCGCTGCCCAGGGCGAGCGCGCCGCCGTTCAACCGCTGTTGGACCACCTGCGGCTGACCGGCCATGCTTAGGGCTGGAGACCTGTTGACAGGCCCATACCCGCCCGGATCCGGCAAGCTCCGCCGCTTCGTGGTCATAACCGACGAGGTAGACGGCGAGTCCGCCGTAGCGCTGGCTTACCTGAGCGCCACGTGCTGGGACGATACGACGTTGCTTTCCGCCGGGGTCCATCCATGGATCACCCAGGACTGCGTGGTGGTGTACGAACAGGCGGTCGTCGCCGACACTCGCCATATCGTGCGCGCCGTCGCCGCAGGGGCCCTCTCACTTCGCGAGCCCATCACGGGACCAACGTTGCGGAGGATACAAGACGGCATCCGGCGTAGCCCCGAGACGCCCCAGGGCGTGGTGCGGTTCTGCGCGGACAGGTTTTGAAGCGCTCCGCAGTCGTCGGGTCAGGACCTCAGAGGCGGAGCCAAGGCCCCGCCTCGCGGATCACGAGCGGCGGACCCAGGGGCTTGGCGATGATGCCGACGGCAAGCCCCGCCCCGTGCCTCCGGGATTACGCTCATCGTATGGTCCCGCGGAAGGGCGCCTCCGCCCAGCTCTTGATGCCGACGATGGGCATGTACGGCGCGAAGACCTCGGCCTGCCGGGGCGTGCCGGCCGCCTGGAAGACGAACCAGATCGGCTTCTTGCCCCAGCCGTCGCCGGGCTCGTCGACGAACTTGCGCAGGCCGATCCGCAGGCCGAACTCGGCCCGGTTGTCGAGCCAGGCGTGGTACTGGAACGCCTCGATGGCGCTGAGCCGCTCCAGCTTGGTCCAGGTGTAGGCCATGCCTGCCGCCTGCTCGGCCAGCGACTTCTCCGAGTAGTCCGGCGAGTTCAGCCCCTGCTCGGTGCAGTGGATGGTGCGCCGCACCTTCCCGAGGAACTGGTTCTCCGGTCGATCGGCCCACGCCTGCAGCACCTCCATGTTCCGGAAGGTGATCTTCGGCGTGTCCAGGGCGAAGGTCGTGTGGCCGTCCTCCCATGTGCGCGGCACCAGCAGCGAGTCCGGGTACGGATGGTGCGCCAGCGCCCACTCGAAGTCGCCCTCCCGCCTGCAGTAGGAGTTGAGCAGCTCCAGCAAGCGCCTGCCCCTGTAGAAGCGGGGCTCGGGCGTGTAGTTCCAGTGGTGCTCCAGCGAGATGAAGGCCTTGGCGTGCGGGTCGTACTGCCGGGCGATCAGGTGGGCCAGCCGCATGGATCGGTGGTAGAGGTCCATGTAGAGCGTGTCGGTCTTGTCGCCGGCGTTGGTCCAGATCCATCCGGCGTTGATCTCGTTGTGCAGGATCCAGTGGTGGATGCGCCCGCGGCCCGGCGCTCCCGAGCCGTAGCGGCGGGCCAGGAACTCCAGGCCGGCGGCGTAGGCGCGCAGTCCCTCGGGGCTGTCCATGTTCGGCATGACGAAGATGCCGGACGGGTGGGCGTCGGGGTGCGCCGCCACCTGCGACCAGCTCCCCTTGGGCGCGTTGTACCCGTGGGCGAGCAGAATGATGGCCGAGACGACGATGTGGCGCCTGGAGGTCTCCGCCAGCGTCTCGTCGTAGCGCTTCACCTCGGCATCATTGATGTAATAGGTCGTGCCGTCGTAGACGAAGGGGCTTCGGCCGGGAGCGGGCATGGTGTCGATGAGCCCGTTCAGCAAGACGTTGATGGTGACGGCCGAGATGTCCAGGTCGTCCAGGTCGCTGACGATGGAGCCCCACGGTCCGAAGCCGCCGAGGCCCTTCTTGCCGCGGGGTCGCTCCTCCGGCGGGTTGCCGGCCGATTGGACCCGGTCGGCGTAGCGGGCCGCGGAGACGAGTTCAAGCCCCGCGCCGGCGCGCCGCACCACGGCCCAGCGCGACGTGAGGCGGTCGCGGGAGCCGTCGCGTCGCGGCACGCGGATGGAGAAGGTCCGACCGGCGGGCAGCCGCACCAGCGTGGGCGCGTTGCGCAGCGCCGTCACGTCCTGCCAGAGCGGGACCTCGGCCAGGAAGAGCGGAGCGCGGAGAGTTCCCACGTTGCCGCGGATGGTGACGCGATCGGCTCCCACGGCCACGTCGGCCACGGATGCGGCGAACTTGCGGCGCAGGTAGGCCGTCATGCGCGCGTCGCGGGCGGCTAGCTCGGCCTTGCGGGAGGCTTCCCTGGCGGCCATCTCCAGTTCCCGCGCGTTGGGCTCGCGGAGCTGGATGGAGCGTATGCGGATGAGCTTGCCGGGCTGCGTGCCGGGGTCGAGGCGCAGGCCGTCCCACTTGCCGCCCGTGCGTGCCAGCACGGGCTTCAGGTCCAGGGAGTGTGAGGTCCAGCCCTCGGCCAGCGACAGGCCTGGTCCAGTGACGCAGTGCTCCTGGTCCAGCGGCGGGTAGACATAGACCTCCAGCACGTCGGAGCCCTGCGGCGCGGCGTACTCGAAGGCGAGCACGGTCTGCCCCGGAGCGGGCGCGGGCCCGGTGCGCCGGAGGAAGATATAGGGGTCCGGCCCCGTGGTGACGATCTCGAACGAGCCGTCGCCGAGGTCCTTCAGCGTGGCGCTGTGGAGGTTGTCCGTCGTGAGCACGTAGGTTACGGTCTGCCCGACAGCAACGCACGCGACCTGCAGCAGGCAGGCGGCGACCAGCAGGCAGACCCATAGAGAGCCAGAAGAGATCACGTCGGCGCCTCCCGCGCCGGGGCCTGAGCAACCCCAAGCGCACCCCATCCAATCCCGCAGTTCGACGCGGTCGACGCGGATACCTGCCGGCGGGATGAGGAGCATCGCGTCACCCCCGGTCGGCCGGGACCGCTTCTGTGCCGGCGAGAAGGCAGACGCCGGTCTGTGGCCACGCAGGCGGCGGGTCCGACCATAGTCGGTATACTTGCCTTTGGGAGGAGGCCGACTACCATGGCTACGACGATGACCCTGTCAACCGATGTGCCGCCAAGCCGTGAACTCAGAATCCGCGTGCCGCTGGAGGTGCCGGTCGGGCCGGCTGAGATGGTCGTTGTCTTCCTGCCGGTCGGGCCGGCCAAGCGACGGACCCTGGCCGAGCTGGCGGCGAGCGAGTACGCGGGCATATGGGCCGACCGCGACGACATCGGCGACAGCGCCGAATTCGCTCGCGCCCTCCGCCGCTCGGCGTGGACGCGGACAACGTGATCGCTTGCCTTGACACCGATGTCCTCATCGACTGCTGGCGCGGGCTGCCTGCCGCCAGGCAGTGGATGGTGAGTTCCGTTGACCAGATCCTGGTGGTGCCCGGGATCGTGGCCATGGAGATGGTGTCGGGATGCCGCGACAACCGCGAAGTGCGGGACGTCGAGCGCTTTATCGCGGATTTTCCTGTAGAGTGGCCCGGGGCGGACGAGATCGCCAACGCCTATGCGCTACTCGTCCGTCTCAGGCTATCCAACGGGTTGGGGATTCCCGACTGCATCATCGCTTCGATGGCATTGGCGCGCGGCGCCTGCCTCTACACGTTCAACGTGCGCCACTTCGGCGCTGTCTCCGGTCTCAGTGTCGCTTCGCCGTATGACCGGACCTTGGCCTGAGCACGAACTCGCGAGCGGTAGCGCAGGCAGGCTGGACCCGGCACGACCACCTCTGCGGCATACGAATGACCGCCCGGCCACGCCTCGGGATAGACGCGGCCTCCGGGGGTGACCATCAGCATATGGAGCGTGATCGGGCCCAACACGATGGCGCCCCAATAGCTCCGCGGCCGAGGATCGGCGAGACGGCTGTGGCCAACGAGTGTCCCGTTGGCGCTACCGCAGTCTGTCAACTGCAGTCGAAGGCCCTGCCGATCAACGGTTGCGTGGAACCGACTGATCTGTGGAGCGTTCAGCACGAGGCCATTCGTCGGATCACGGCCGAGCGTCACGCGCCGGGGGCTGAGCAACCCCAGGCGCACCCCATCCAGGTCCGCAACTCGACGCGGCCGACGTTGATACCTGCCGGCACGGCGCCCGCCATTGTGGTACATTCGCGGCACGGGGGTAGCAGACCATGAGCACCGTACGGCTTGGCGATGAACTAGCAGCACAGGTCCGCCGCGTAGCGCGAACCAAGGGACTGACGGCGTCGGAGGTGCATCGCCTCGCGCTGTCCGAGTACTGCCGGCGTGAACTGGGGTCGTCGACAGCCGGTCGGTTCGACGACATACTGGGCGTTTGCGATGGACCTGAAGACCTGTCCGCAGACGTGGGCGCCATCTTCAGTGCCGGAGTGGCGAGCCGGCACTCCAACCGCGTGGGCCATGAAGACGCTTGTTGATGCGGGTCCTCTGATCGCCGCAGTGAATCGGGGCGATACCTACCACGCCGCCTGCGCCGCCCTTCTCCGTGCCCAAACCGATCCACTCTACACCACCATGTCTGTTCTAACCGAGGCCATGTACGTGGCCGGCGCGCGCTTGGGCTGGACCGCGCAGGAGGCCTTGTGGCGCGTGTCCCTTCGGGGCGACCTGCTGCTCGTCCACCCGGATTCGACGGACATGCAGCGGATGTCGGCCCTGATGCATCGGTACCGCGATCTGCCCATGGATCTGGCCGACGCCTCCCTCGTGGTCGCGGCGGAGCGCCTGGGAACCTGCCGCATCATCACGCTCGACCGCAAGGACTTCTCCGTCTACCGACTGCACGGTCGCCGGGCCTTCGAGATTGCTGGACCGTAGGCGCCGATGCAACCGGGGCACGCATGGCCCGCTCCTCGCCGTTCACCGCTTCCCGCCCGGCGCTGCCGGCGCGTAGACGCGGAACTCCTCGATGGTGGGGACCTCGGAGGCCTTCAGGATGTTCAGGCGAACGCGCCGCGTGCGGACCGGTGCGAAGTCGAAGCTCCTCTCGCCGCCCAGCGCGTCACCCGTGACCACCGCGCGCCACGAGCCGGCTTCCTCGACCTCGATGGCGAACTGCCGCGTGCGCGGGTAACCGATCTCCATCACCACGGCGCGGCCGATCTCCGTCTCGCGTCCCAGGTCCACCTGCAGCCAGCCGCTCCGGGCGTCGGCCGCGGCGCCCCAGCGGGTGTTCTCATTGCCGTCGAACGCCATGGCTGCCTCGTACCCCGGGTCCGGCCAGACGCTGGAGGCCGACGCCGCCTTGCCCTCGGAGATCGGCGGCGGCTCGGGCTTCGGCGGATTGCGGATCATCCCGCCGACCCGGCGCAGCGTCTCCACGTCCACCTTGCGCAGGCGGCCGGCGGGATCTGGCCCCACGTCGAGCGAGAATATGTTGCCGTGCTTCACGCCCGCGGCGACGTCGCGATAGAGCCGCGCGGCGGGGAGACAGAGCGCGGCATGCATGGGCAGCGAGTAGAACCACATGGCCCCGCCCTGGTGCGGCGGCAGGATGGGGTAGGTGA
>JAPLCQ010000040.1 GCA_026392115.1 Armatimonadota bacterium
GGCTACTTCCCCGTCGGTCCCACGGCCGTCGCGTGCGGCGACTTCTTCGGCGCCGTACGCAGCGTGGCCCGGCGCGACCGGGTGGACTACCTCACGGTGACGCCGCGCGTGGTTCGGACGCCGCGGGTGCGGCTCCCCTCCAACCGGCCCATCGGCGATGTCCGCTCCCCCAACCGGGCCTTCGAGGACCCCTCGCGGCTGGCCGGAGTGCGCGACTTCCAGCCCGGCGACGGCATGCGGCGCATCCACTGGCGGGCCTCGGCGCGCACGGGCAGGCTCGCGTCGCGGGTGCTGGAGCCCTCCTGCTCCACCGAAGTGAACATCGTCCTGAACCTCCACCGGGCCGACTACGCGCCCGACGCCGAGTCGCTGGAGCACGACGTCGACCTGGCCTGCACCACCGTGGCCTCCCTGGCCGCCAGCCTGCTGGGCGACAAGCAGGCGGTGGGCCTGCAGACCAACGGCCTCGACGCGCGCTGGGCCGCCGAGGGCATCCCGCCCGCCCGGCGCAGGCCCAACCGTATCCGCCCGGATCGGAACCCGGCGCAGCTGCCCGACATGCTGGCGCTGCTGGGCCGCATGGCGCCGAACCCGACCGATCCCCTGCCCGACTTCCTGACCGCCGTCCACTCGCATCTGCCCTGGAGCGCCACGCTGCTGCTGGTGACCCACGGGATCGACGAGCGCGCCGCGCTGGCCCTGCGCGAGCTGCGGCGGACAGGCTTCTCCATCGCGGCCATCATCGTCGGCACGGGCGACGATGCGGTCCATGCCGAACACCGCGCCGCCGCCCTGCGCCTGCCCATGGCCCGCGTGAAGGATGAGGACGACCTTGAGACGCTCGAGATCATCGCTCCAAGACGGCGCTGAGAGCCTGGCCCGGTTCTGGGCGCCGGCGCTCTCGGCGGTGGCGGTGGGCGCGCTGCTCCTCTATCCATGCGCCGGGCTCGCCATGGCCGGACAGGCCGACGCCCTGCTCTGCTGGGCGGCTTCCATGGTCATCAGCGGCATCGGCATGGCCATGACGCTGGCCGAGGCGTCGCGGTTGAGCCGGGGAGTGGCCTCCTGGGCGCTGACCGTGATCGGCCCGGGCGCCCTCCTCTTCGTGGCCACAAGCGGCGGCAGCCGGTCGATGATGTCGCTGGCCGCGGGTCTCATGCTCCTCTCCTCCACGGGCTGGTGGCTCATGGTCGCCCTGCTGGAGGAGTACGCGGGACTGGAGGAGCCCGACGACGCGGCCAAGCCCCGCACCGTTCGGACCTTCACGCTGCTTCCGCCCTTCTTCGTGGAGAGGCCCGTCACCGGCCGGGGCTCGTCCGCGTTCTCCGGCAACGCCATCGCCAGCGTGGGCATCCTGGGCGCCGTCATACTGGCCGGCGGCGAATCGCTGGCATCCACAGGCGCCCCAGTGGCTCCCGCGTGGCCTTTTGGCCTGGTCCTCTACGGCTCGCTGGGCATGCTCGCCTCCTTGAGCAAGCTGCAGGAGCAGGTCCGGTCCATCGGCCGCGGCGTGCAGGTCGCGGGTTCCATCGTGCCGGCGTGGCTGCAGTCGGCCCTCATCGTGCTTGCGGCCAGCGCGCTTCTGGGGCTGTTGCTGCCCAAGCAGATTCCGACCGGTCCGGGCCAGGCCGCCAAGGCGTCGGCCTGGGAGCGCCTGACCAACGCCGCCCCGCAGCCCGATCCCTCGTCGCAGGGCGAAGAGGGCCGGGGGCAACCATGGAACCCCGGGTTCGAGGGTCTGAACCGCGGAGCCCGCGGTGCCGGAGGCCAGGGGCAGGGGCTCGCAGGAACGCTCCCCGGCCAGGTCCGTCCGGAAGGCGCGCCCGGCGGCAAGCTCCCCCGGCCCGTGCCCGGCAAGCCCGGCGAGCAGGGCCCGAGGCAACCTTCGGTCGCCGAACAAGCGCTGGCAAAGGCGCTGGACGCCGCCACGGCCATCGCCAGGCTGGGCGAGGGCGGCGCCGCTGACGGTTCGCAGGGCGGCCAGGGCCGAAGCCCCGGCGGCTCCGAGCGAGGAGAGGCGCAGGGCCCCTCCGGGGCGCAACGATCCGGCGCCGACGGCGAAGGCGAAGGCGAGGGCCAGGGCCAGGGCCGGTCGGCGGCCGATGGACAGGCTCAGGCCCAGACGCCCGCGGAGAAGGCGAGCCGGCTGGCCGAAGCCCTGCGCGAGAACCCGCTCAGGCTGCTGAAACTGGCGCTCTTCATGGCGGTCGTCACGTTCGCCCTGTACGCATGGCGCAAGTGGGCCTGGCCGGTAGTCCTGCGCTGCCTGGCCTGGCTGGGAAGCCGAGCGGCGGCGGCGTGGGCGGCGGCTCGCCGCGGCGTCCTGGGCTCCCTGGACCGCAGGCGCCGCGAGGCGCGCTTCCAGGCTGCCCTGGCGGCTGCCGGCGACCCCTTCGCGGACCCGCTGGCCGAGCAGGTCTCGCCGGACCGTTTCCCGGAGGCCGCCTACGCCGGGTTCACCGCCCAGGTCTGGCTCATGGGCCGGGAGAAGGGCGATGCGGAGACGGCCTTCGACTTCGCGGCCTCGCTGGCGCGTTCATCGTCGCTGGACGCCTCCGCCGTGCAGACCATCACCCGCGAGTGCGTGGGCGCCCACTTCTCCGGGTCGTCGCTGGATGCGTCAGCCGTGGAGCGCGTCCGGCAGGCCCTGCGGGTGGTGCGCGACCAGGTGGAAGGCTCCATGGCTCCCGACCTGCTGGCCCAGCGCAAGGCGCAGTACCGCCGGCAGTTGGCCGAGGCCGCCATGACCGAGCCGTGAGCCCTGCGGCCCTGCATGAACCGAGTGCCGCTCTGGTAACGTAGTAGTATCGTCTGTCGCTTCGCAACCCGGTGTCGCCGACCGCCTAGCGGCCGCCCGAGGGGGTGCCATGCCGTTTCGGTCCACCGCAACGCAGAGCCGCTCAAGCGCCCGCGGTTACGTCCGCGCCGCGTCGGGCAACGCTTGGCTGCCCCGCCCACGTCCACCGGCGCCCGCAGCCGCCGCGCCAAGCTCCACCCAACTGCCGGGCATCTGGGGCGGCGCCTTCAGTTTCAAGCGCGGCGCGGACCACTACTACCTGCTCCCCGACTTCCAGGGCCACACCCGGCAGCTCACCAACGCGGCCGGCGCGATCTTCGAGCCACATACCTACGATGCGTGGGGGCGGGAGATTTGGCCCATCGTGGGCGGGGGCCTGTTCCTGCGGCCGTTCGGGCAGTGGGGGTACTGGAGGGATACGGCGAGCAGGCTCTATGTAAGGGCGAGGCATCTGCAGGTGGAGTTGGGAAGGTGGTTGTCCAGGGATCCACTGCGAGACATTGCGTCGGTGGCGGACGCTCCTCGTGCCCAGCTTAGGTCGGGGCCAACATCCTACGCCGTGCCCAAACCGTCGCTGCTTGCCGATCCTGGAGGCTGGCCGTCGCTTCCCGCTCCGCTCACGACGGATCTCCTGCGGCGGATCGCAGTGGCCATCGGAGTGAACACCAGAGGCATCAACTTCAACCGGGAGGTCGGACGGATGTTCCAGACCTGCTGGCAGGAGGCGACTGGTGCACCGGAAAACCACGCCAACCTAGAAACACCACTTCGCCAGGCGCGGTATCGCGTAGGTCGCGTGCGTCCTGACACCATTGGAGACACGCAGTACATGCGGTTTCTGTTGTTTTGCGTTCTATGTAGTGGCCACCTGTTCACCGATGCTACGGCAACAAAAAGAACGGTAACGATGGCGAGTTACCAAGGTCAAGCTCTTGGGTTGTTCGATGCGTTACGCCGCCGGAGGACCGACCCGAACTGCCCAATTTCGCTGATATACGGTACGACAGACAACACCGCAATTGGCGAGGACATAGTACGAGAAGCAGCAGGCGATCGCGCTGCGGTGCTGAGCCAGTACAAGGCGTACGTGGCGGCTGAGTCAACGCTTACCCCACCAATGCGCGTTGTGGTGCGGTTCAACGGGCGCATACTAGCCTCCGGGGCAGCCACCGGGCAGCCAATGACCGGTCCGTGTGCCCTGCGGCTCCCCACGGGGTACGACGCATCGGACCCTGATCTCATCGAACTGGAGGCCTAGTGCCGCGGGCTCTGGAGGAATAGCGTGTACAGGTCACGCGACGGTACCCTCTGTAGAGTGCCGTATCGACGGCTGTGTAAGATGATTGCAGATGCTGGCGGGAAACTGAACTCGGACCTCACACGAGCTTCAATACTGCCGGGCGACGCCGCCAGCGATCACATCATATACAACCTGGACGGCGGTCGCATAGCCCTCCTGCCGGCGAACGGCCGAGGCGCCGGTGCGATATATGCTTCCCTTGAGCTATGGCAGAAGACGCTGGACGAGTGCATTCGGATGGTCGTGCCGGTGCGTGTCAACGATTCTGAGACACT
>JAPLCQ010000136.1 GCA_026392115.1 Armatimonadota bacterium
AGGCGCCAGAATGGACGGGTTCTCCAGGTACTCCTCGGCGGAGAGGTCGGGCAGGCCGATGGCGTCGTACCGGAAGCGTAGCATCTCGCGCCCCCAGAGCCGCTCCACATGGGTCTCCTGCGTGAGGCCCCCGGCGCCGGGAGCCAGGTAGACCACCACCGGCAGGACCGGCAGACGCCAGCGAACGCGGAGCAGGCTGTAGTACTCGCTCATCCGCGCGGGGACATCGGCCGCCCGCTGCGCCTGCACCTCGATGTGGATGAGGACGATCTCGGTCGCGCCGTCGTCGGTGCGAACGCGAACCACCACGTCCGGCTGGCAGAGGCTCCCTTCGGGCAGATCGGTGAAGACCTCGGAGTCGAGGTGTTCGACGCTGCCGAAGTCGAGCCGTGCCGCCACGTCCGGCAGGAAGAGCTCCATGAACTCCTGAAAGAAGGTCTCCAGCAACTGCTTCCACAACTGGTCGTGTGACATACGATGCTCCCCCATGGGATGGCCGATGACAGAGTGTAGCCCACTGGGCGGCGGTGGCGCGTACCCGCCGGTATGCGTTCGCCGTTGGGAGTACCTACACTGATCTGTGGCGGGTACGGTACCCTGTGGCACGGTCGGCGCGCCATGCCGGCGGGAGGCGTTGCCATGGTTCGGTGCCTGTCCATTCTCGCGTGCCTGCTCGCCGTAGTCGCCCCGGCATCTGCCGCCACGACCCGGGCGCCGGTGCGCGTGGGCTGCTACTACTTCCCAGGCTGGTACACCGCCGACCGTTGGGCGCCGATCCTCGAGTACGGCGGTCGCGAGCCCGTGCTCGGCTGGTATCGCGACGACCTGCCCGCCGTGCAGGACTGGCACATCCGGCAGGCTAGGCAACACGGCGTCTCGTTCTGGGTGTTCGACTGGTACTACGACCACCGTACAGGCACGGTGCTGGAGCACAATGTCGCGCTGGACAAGGGCTTTCTCAACGCCTCGCTGAACCGCACGATGGACTTCGCCGTCATGTGGTGCAACGAGGAGCCGGGCGAGCCGGACTACACCGAGGAGCAGATGCTCCGCCTGGCCCGGACGCTGGGCGAGCGCTACTTCCGGCGGCCCAACCACCTCCGCGTAGGCGGCCGCAACGTGCTGGTGATCTCCCGGCCAGATCGCCTGATCAAGCGCTTCGGCGCTACCGGCACGCGGGCTTTGCTGCGGAAGATGGGCGAGGAGGTGCGTCCCCACGGCGGCCTCTACACAGTCTGCATCCAGAACCCGACCGCGCCCATCCTTACGCAGATGCGCGAGGCGGGTTTCGATGCCTGCACGCTCTACTGCTACTCGTCGCACGGCATGAAGCCGGGCGAAAAGTCGGCGCCCTACTCCCGCATCCTCCCCGAGATCGAGCCGCTCTGGCGCCGCGCGGCGCAGGGGCGTGAGCTGCCCATCATCCCCGTCGTTTCGCCAGGCTGGGACTCGCGCGCCTGGTACGGCGATGCCGGTCTGGCCCGCACCGACGCCACACCCGAGCTCTTCGGCCGGATGTGCCTCGCGCTCAAGCAGGCCGTGGACCCGGCCCTCGGATTGGCGCTGGTGGGCACCTGGAACGAGTTCGGCGAGGGAAGCTACATAGAGCCGACCCTGGAGCGGGGGTGCTCGATGCTGGACGCCCTGCAGCGTGCTTTCGTGCCCAAGGCCGCGCCGCATATGATGCTCGCACCGACGGCCGCCCGGCGGGCCGCGTTGCAGCACCCCGACATCCCGGCGCACCTGGAGGAGCAGATCGCGCGGCAACAGGGCAACCTCGTCATCAATCCCGGATTCGAGCGCGAATGGGGCTGGCTCACGTTCGCCAACACCCCCGCTCCCGGCGTGCCGTGGCCCTTCCGCGCCGACAACCTCGTGAAGCTGGATTGCGGGCGAACGTACCGGGTGAGCGCCTGGGTGTATGGCCGGGCGCAGGTCACGGTTGCGCTCTACGGAGTCGACAGCCAGTGGCTGGGGCGCTACCAGCCGGTGACCGAGGGCGGCAAGGCCGGCACCTGGACGAAGCTGGAGGCGGTCATCACCATCGCCGACCCGCAGGCAGCCGCCTTCGACTTCGAGATCGTGCCTGTGGACGACGCCATCCACGTCGATGACGTGGGCGTATGGCGCGTGGCAGGCGGCGCGGGATGACCACCCGGATGCTGATCCTGCCCGTGCTCGCCCTGGTCGCGGCGTGCGCATGCGTCGCAGGTCCCGATGAGGCCCGCTTCACGGCGGGTTCGCCGCCGGTGGAAGAGGCAGTGCGCCTCGTTCGCATGGCGCCGATCGACGGCGACGCCCGCGCCGACACACGCCTGGGCCGCTCCTGTCTGAGCACCGACTGGGCGAGCAACAACGGCTACCTGTACTTCGACGTGAGTCGAGCTTGGCTCCGACGCCACGGCGAACCACCCTATCGGCTGGAGCTCACGGTGGAGTACCTGGACACCGGCTCTGACCGCATCGCGGTGCAATACGATGCCATGGGCGCCGACGTCGCGGCCAACTTTCGTGAGGTGGCCTGGAGTAAGGGCGGCACGGGCCAGTGGCGCTCCCGGACGGTGACGCTGGAGCAGGCCGAGTTCCGAAACGCGCAGCACGGCCTGGCCGACTTCCGGATCGGCTGTGGACCGGACGGCGACGAGTGGGTCGCCGGCCTCATCCTCCGCGTGATCTCCGCGGCGCAGAAGGCCGCACGGGTGCGGCCGCGTCCGGCCCCGACACTGCCGCCGCAGCGCGACCGATGCCTGCCCCTGGCTGGCGTACGCATCGTGAACACCGCGCCGGCCACCGTGGCAGAAGGTATGGCGCTGGCTCGGCTCCGGGAGAGGCTGGCTCTGGTCGGCGCCGCCTCCAGCCGGGTTTCGACCGGTCCCACGCTGGTGCTCGGCCGATGGCGCCCTAGCCTAGGGCGGCGCTACCCGCGCACCGCCGAGCTCATCGCCCGCCTGCGGTCCGAGAAGGAGCGCTTCCGGCGGCGCGACGGCTACGTGGTCTGCCTGGAGCGCCCGGCGCCGAATCCGACGGTCTGCGCCGTTTGGCTGTCCGAGCCAGGCGCGGCCTTCGCCATGGCGGACCTCCAGAGGAACTCGCTGCGCGAGGGACGCGCCCCAATACTCCTACTCGGGCGCCAGGACCATGTGGAGGCGCCCGCGCTGGAGCGCCGCGAGCTGTACATCAACATCGGCTACGGGCTCGGCCGTGCCGGCATCACGGTGGAGACGTGGGATATCGCCCGGTGGCGGCAGGCCATCGACGACCTCGCGCTTGCGCGCTACAACGCGTGGTCCTTCTACCTCTGGGGCGACTGCGAGTTGATGCACCCGTCATCCGTACAGAACGCCGCCCTCAACCGGCGCGTTCACGAGACCCTTCGCGAGGCCATCCGATACTCGCATCGCCGCGGAATGCGCGTGGGCATGCACTTCTCGCCCAGTATGATGCCGCGGGAGATATGGGACGCCCACCCGGAGATGCGCTCCAAGCTCGAGTACGCCTATCCCGGCGCCGTCTGCCCGTCGAATGCCCAGGCCAGGCCGCTCATGGAGGAAGTCTACGGCGGTGAGATCGACTGGTTCCGCGAGTGCGACTTCTTCTCCATCTGGTTCTACGACGTGGGCGGCTGCTTCTGCGATGTCTGCCGCAAGCCTGAACAGCAGTTGGCGTCGCTCCTATGGCAGGTCAAGACCTTCGGCCGCTCCGTGAAGAGGGCCAACCCGCGGGCCGAGTACCAGGTGATGACCTGGGCCATATGGCGCTACGAGCGAATGCACCGCTACTCGATCCGCGAGCAGTTCGTGCGGCAGGTGCAGCGGGAATGCACGGCGCTGGGCCTGCGGCTGAGCATGGCTGACGGCGCCCTCATCGATCCGGACTGCACGCCCCTCTTCGGGCTCATGCGACGGGCCGGCATCCCAGCCGCGTCATTCCTCTACCAGACCAACATCGAGACCGGCCAGCCCTTCGTCCTGCTCCTGGGCCGCTACTTCGCCCGCCATGTGCCGCAGGCGCTCAAGGCCGGGGCCGACCGGGTCTTCCTTATGCGGATCGAGGCAGGCTCCAAGGTCGCCGATGACCTGCTGGCAGGCGAGTTCCTCTGGCAGCCCGACGTGCAGCCCGCGCGGGCCCTGATGACGGTGGCTCGGACCGTGACGGGCGACACCGCCGCGGCCGGCCACGCCTGGGAGGCGCTGAGCCGCATGAACGACTTCGCGTGGTTCGGCCTGGTCGGCGGCGGCGCGACCGAGGCCAAGGGCCGCGCCATCGCCCGGCAGGCACAGGCGGCGGTGGCCGCATCGCCCGGCCCGCTCCGCCGACGGCTTGAGTGGCTGGCCGGGGCGGGCGAGGCCTACGCCATCCTGGGCGTGGCCGCCGAGGCCCGCGAGAACGAAGACCAGCCCGCGTTGCTCGCCGCCAACAGCCGCTTCACGGAGGCCATGGCCCGCACGAGCCTCTTTCGCGGGCAGGCCGTGGGCGCGCCATACTGGCAGGAGCTGTTCCTGAAGTCGCTCGTTCGCTACTTCCAGAACGGCTTCTCGTCGATGGCCTTCTGACGTGGCACGGAGGGTATGAGCATGACCGAGAGGCAGCGTCTGCAGTGCGTTCTGGCCGGCGAGACGCCCGATCGAACGCCATGGTTCGGCGACCTGAGCTGGTGGTGGGCCGCCCGCCGCGCCGAGGGCGCCCTGCCCGAAGCCCACACGGCCCCTACGACGGGCTACCTGCGCATGCACCAGGACGCAGGCGTGGGCATCTACCTCTACGCCCCCCTGCTCTGGCGCACGGACTACGACGAGACGGTGCAGCATACCGAGACCGCGGAGCGCGATCACGCGGTCACCGCGTACCGCACGCCGGTCGGCGATCTGCGCAGCGTGACGCGGCTGCTGCCGGGGTCGCAGACCTCGGCCATCGTGGAGCATCTGGTGAAGGGCCCGCAGGACCTGGCGGCCGTGCGGTGGCTCTTCCAACACCGCGCCGTCTACGCCGAGCCGGGCCCCTTCGCCGCGTGCGACCGCCTATGGGGCGAGGACGGCCTCGCGTGCGCCCTGGCGCCGATCAGCACCTCGGGCCTGCAGTCGCTGCTCACCCGATTGGCGGGCGTGGAGGTTACCTCCATGCTGGCAGCCGATGCGCCGAGCGAATTGGAGGCCACAGTGGAGGCCATGCAGGCGGCTGACGACCCCATCTTCCGCATCCTCTGCGACAGCCCGGCCGAGTTCGTGGTCTTCCCGGACAACCTGAGCGGCGAGGTGACGGGGCGGCGGCTCATGCGGCGCTACAACATGGCGTACTGGTCGCGGCGCATCGAGCAGCTGCACCGCGCGGGCAAGCGCGTGGGTATCCATAACGACGGGACGCTACGGGCCTCGCTGCCGCTTCTGGTGGAGGCGGGGTTCGATATCGTGGAGGCCGCCACGCCCGCCCCGGTAGGCGACATGACGCTGGAGGAAATCCGAGCCGTCACGGCGAACCGCACGATCGTCTGGGGCGGGCTTCCAGGCGCCCTCTTTTCGCCGCTCACCAGCGACGAGACCTTCGAAGCCTTCGTGCGCCAGACGCTGGAGACCTTCCCCAGGGGTTCCGGCTTCGTGTTGGGCGTGGCCGACCAGGCGCCGCCCGACGCCGAGTGGCGGCGCATATGCCGGGTCCGCGAGTTCGTGGAGAGGTGGGGCTGAGGTTATACAAGGATGCGGCAGACCGTCGGCCGCACCGACTGGAGGAGTACTGCGCCATGAACGCCGATATTCGATCGCTTCGCGCCCAGTTCGCGGACCCCGGCAAGGCCTACCGGCCCATGCCCTTCTGGTTCCTGAACCACGACCTCACCGAGCGCGAGCTGCGCCGCCAGATCGCCGAGATGGACACCCAGGGCGTGGGCGGGGCCGTGCTGCACGCCCGCCACGGGCTGCTCACGCCCTTCATGTCCAGCGAATGGCTCGACATGGTGGGCGTCTGCATCCACGAGTGCCGCATGCGAGGCATGGAGGTGTGGCTCTACGACGAGGACAACTGGCCCAGCGGCACATTCGGCGGCAAGCTGACCCGGCCCAACCCCGAGCTTCGCATGCGCTACCTGCGCGTCGAAGAGATGCCGACGGGGCAGGGCGCGAACCTCACCCCGCCGCCCGGCAACCGCCTCATCGCCGTCTACGCTCTGGGTCCCGACGGCGCGTGCGAGATGCTGCTGCAGGGCCCCGAGTCCGCCGGCTCGGGCGCACCGCCGGCCCAGGCGCACTGCTGCGCCCCCGCCCCCGGCTGGAAGCTGGTGGTCTGCTGGGAGTGCGAGGTTGCCGAGGACGTCACCTTCTTCCGCGGCTACTACCTCGACACCATGAACCCCGAGGCGGGCAAGGCCTTCATCAACCTGGCGTATGAGCCCTACTGGGAGCGCTTTGGGGCGGACTTCGGCGGCGCCGTGAAGGGCGTCTTCACCGATGAGCCGGGCCTCATGATCCACGACGGCTTCTTCGGCTCCGGCTCCATGCGAACCACCGTGGAAGCGCTCAACGGCAGCCTTCCGGGCCTCGTGCTCCCATGGACGCGCGACCTCCCCGCCCGCTGGCGAAAGGAGACGGGTGCCGACCTGCTTCCGATCTTGCCCGCGCTCCTCTACGAAGTCGGGCCGGACTGGCAGCAGACGCGACTGGACTTCTACGACGCCTGCACGCGCTGGTACCTCGGCGCGTACCACGGGGCCATCAGCGGATGGTGCTCGCGTCGGGGGATCGAGTACATCGGTCACACGCTCGAGGAGCCGCTCTGGGGGCAGATTCGCACCCAGGGCAACCAGACCCGCGTGCTGGAGCAGTTTCACCGACCGGGCTTGGACTACCTGATGACCGGCATCGGCACGCGCGAGCACCCGCACCGCATCCTCTCCGTCAAGTGCGCCTCCTCGGTGGCACATGTGCAGGGGAAGCCCCGCGTCGCCGTAGAGGCGTTCGGAGGCAGCGGCCACGGCCACAGCCTCGCGGCCCGCAAGCTGGACGCGGCGTTCATGGCAGTGCTGGGCGTGAACATGTACATCCCGCACGCCTTCTACTACTCGTTCGACGGCTATCGCAAG
This sequence comes from Armatimonadota bacterium, assembly GCA_026392115.1. Classification (GTDB taxonomy): domain Bacteria; phylum Armatimonadota; class Chthonomonadetes; order Chthonomonadales; family CAJBBX01; genus CAJBBX01. The sequence goes on from JAPLCQ010000136.1 coordinate 7,070, forward strand.
ACCGACTGGCCGCCCACCGAGTTCTTCCACGCGCCACACTGGCCCCACTACAAGGCCTTCGCCGACTTCCTGGCCAGGCTCAGCCTCGTCCAATCCAGCGGCACGCACGTGGCCGACGTGGCCCTGCTCTCGCCGGTGCGGAGCGCCCAGACGCGCATCTTCCATGGCGGGCGGTGTAACCACGCACTGCCGGAGGACGCCGTCTACGCGTTCGTCTCCGATCGCCTCCTCCGGCGCCACATTGACTATGACTACCTCGACGACAGCCAGCTCCTCCGCGCCGAGGTCCGCGGCGGTCGCCTCCGCTTTGCCGGCTCGCAGGAGAGCTATCCCACCCTGGTGATGCCCCTCTGCCAGGTGCTGTCTCCCGCGGCGGCCGCCCGCATCCGTGATGTGCACATCAACGGCGGCAATGTCATGGCCATCGGTCGCGTGCCCGACACGGCGGACGACGGCGACCACCTCGCCGTCCGGCAGGCCATGGCCACCGTGTTCGGCGCCGATCCGGAGCCGGACGCCGTGCGGACCAGCGCAGCGGGCGGTTCGGCGGTCTTCGTCCGCGACTGGGTGGGGCGAGACGGCGCCATCGCCGACCTGCTGGCATCCTTCTCAAGTCCCGTGGCGTCCTGCGTGCTGCCCGACGGCTCCAGCGCCGAGGATGTACTCCTCAGCGTGCGGCGCGTCGGCGAGGCGACAGTCTGCATGATCGTGAACACGCTCGAAGCGCCGCAGCAGGTGGTCCTCGACCTGCGGCAACCGGGCCCCGCCGCCGAATGGGAGGTGGAGACCGGCGCTGCCCGTCGGCTGGCCTCCGCCCCCGACGGCGCCGGCGGCACCCGCGTCACGCTGGAGTTGGGTCCGCAGGCGTGCCGCCTCGTCGTGCTGGGCGCAGAGCCCGAGGAGCCCTGCGCGGCTGCTCGGCGTCTCGGCGGGACCGCGGAGCGCCGCCTCGCGCTACCCTCCGCGTGGTCGTTCAGTACCCGCGACCCCAACGTGCTGCCGCTGGATCGCTGGCAGTGCAGCCTTCGCGACCGAGCCGCTTCGGCGGCCGAGCGCCAGGGCGTGGCGGGACAGGTGAACACCTACTCCACGCGATTTGTCGTCCGGCATCGCCCGGCATCACTTCGGCTGGTGCTGGACAACCTGAAGCAGTGGGTGCCGCCGCACATGGGTTTCCTCTCCCACTTCCGCAGCCTGGAGATCTACGTCAACGGTCGACGCCTGCCGCCGCTCGTCCCGTCGAACTGGCAGGACCCGTACTACCTGATGCAGGACGTCACCGACGCCGTGGCCGTGGGCGTCAACACCGTGGAAATCCGTGCCATCTCCAGCCTGGAGCCCATGCACGGCCTGCTGGATCCCGCCTACCTGGTGGGCGCTTTCGGCCTGGCCGACGGCGAGATGGTAGAACCCGCCGCGACTATATCGGGCTTCTGGACCGACGCGGGCCGGCCCTACTACTCGGGCATCGGCGTCTACGAACAGACGTTGGAAGCGCCCGCCGACGCTGTCGGCGCCTCCCACGCGGTCCTGCGCTTGGGGGACGTGCGCGACGGCGCCGCCGTGACGGTGAACGGTCGACCAGCCGGCACGCGGCTCTGGATGCCCTTCGAGGTGCACGTCTCCGGCCTGCTGCGGCCAGGCGCCA
>JAPLCQ010000158.1 GCA_026392115.1 Armatimonadota bacterium
AGAGCAGGGACATGGGCCGCGCGTCTTTCGCCAGGCCGCCAAACAGGTTCACCACGCCGCGGTGGGCCACCATCTCGACGGCCTGCTCGTGGGCCTCCACGGAGCCGCAGGTGGTCATCACGATGTCGGGGCCCTCGCCGCCGGTCTCCTCCAGACACCGCGCCACCACATCCACCTCCTCGGAGGCGATGTAGCAGTCGGCCTCGTAGGCCCGGGCGATCTCCATGCGCAACTTGCTCCGCTGGATCGCGATGACCTTGGTGGCGCCCATGATGCGCGCCAGGTCGATCATCATGCAGCCGATGGGACCCAGCCCGATGATGGCCACGGTCTTGCCCAGGCCCATACCTGCCAGCTCAAGCCCGTTTATGGCGCAGGCAAGCGGCTCGGCCAGCGCGGCCTGATCGAAGCTCATCTCCGGCCCGAAGGGAGTGACGGGGCCCTCCTCCAGCACCAGCCTCGGCAGCAGCATGCACTCGGCGAAGGCGCCGGGAATCTGGTAGCCGATGGCGTAGTTGATGCTGCAGTTGTTGCCGAGGCCGTTGCGGCACCACTTGCACTGGCCGCAGGGCACGTCGGCGCCGATGGCAACGCGGTCGCCGACCTTGACGCGCGTGACATGCTTGCCCGCCGCAACGATGACGCCGGAGGTCTCATGCCCGATGATGGCGGGGAGCGCCACGCGCGGGTTGCCATGGTGCATGATACGCACGTCGGACCCGCAGATGGCCACCGACTCCACGCGCATGAGCGCGCCGAAGTCATCGGGCTCCGGCGTGGGCGCCTCCTGGACCACGAGTTGGCCCGGAGCGGTCAGCATGACGGCTTTCATGGTTCGATCCCTTCACGGCCCAGGAGGGCCGGTTCCAGTGGTGCACCCAGCAGCACTTTGGAGGCGACAACGGTTCGGTTCTGTACGGCCCACAGCAAATCGGGCGCCTCGTCCAGCGATGCCCTGTGCGAAACCAACGGTTCGGTGATCAGCGCACCTGACGCGATCGCCGCCATCGCGGCCCGCCAGTCATCGGCGCCCCCATGGACGCTGTACGTCGAGTTCCACGTACCGCAGAGGACGATCTCCTGCCGCATGACACGCGACAGAAGCGTGGCGGGTACCGTCACGTCGCTGCTTGGGTTGCCGAGCAGGACCACGCGGCCGCCGCGGCCAGCGCTCCGTATCGCGGCTAGCAGCGTCTGCGGCACGCCCGCGGCCTCCACAGCCACCGCAACGCCCGCGCCCTGCGTGATCTCCTGAATATGGTCCGCCGCCGATTGCCGCGATGGATTGACCAGGCATCGGAACCCGAGGTCCGCCGCCGTCTCGAGCCTGGCATCGACGACATCCGAGATGATGACCCGCGCGGCGCCCATGATGCGAGCCCACTGGGCCGTGAGCAGGCCGATGGGCCCCGCGCCGAAGACGGCAACGTCGCTGCCCACCAGCGGCGCGCCACAACCGCGCAAGGCGTGCAACGCCACGGCTGCGGGCTCCAGCATGGCGGCGGCTGCCAGGTCGGCGCCGCTGGGAACGGACAGCAGGTTGCGCACGGGCGCCACGACGTACTCGGCGAAGCCCCCGTCGCGCCGGCTGCCCAGGTAGTCGTAGGCCTCACACTGGACGTAGGCTCCGGCCTCGCAGGCCGCACAGGCGCCGCACCAGATGAGCGGGAAGACAGCCACGCGGTCGCCCACGGCCACGCCCTGGCCGCCTTGCCCGAGGGCGGCGACGACGCCGGCGAACTCATGCCCGCAGACCAACGGCATGCGGTGCGCCCCCTTGGTGAACATACGCGGCATGTCGCTGCCGCAGACGCCGCACCAGGCCACGCGGACCAGAGCCCACCCGGCCGGCGGCTCCGGAACGGGAAGCCGGCGCACGGCGATCTGCCCTACCGCCTCGAGTACCAGCGCCTTCACGCCGGCCCATCCCATGCCCGCTGACCCAACCCATCCGCGATGGCGCGGCGGGTGGCGCGCATATTGGCCCCGATGCTCGCGCCGGAGCGGAACAGGCTGGAGGTGCCCGCCACCAGCACGTCCGCTCCCATGGCCACCATGGCAGGGATGTGCTGCAGGCTCACGTTGCCGTCTACCTGGATCAAGGCCTTGCTGCCATGGCGGTCCAGCATGGCGCGGCAGTCGGCGATCTTCCGGAGGCAGGAGGGCACCAGCGGTTGTCCGGCGAAGCCGGGATTCACGGTCATAACGACCACGAAGTCCAGGTCGCCCGCGACATGCTCCAACGCCGACAGCGGCGTGGCTGGGTTCAGCGCCGCGCCCGCCGCCATACCATGGCCGCGGATCAGGGCCAGCGTGCGGTGCAGATGCACGCACGACTCGACGTGTACCGAAACCGACTGCACTCCCAGCGGGGCCAGCTTCTCCACCAGCAGGTCGTTGTCGCAGACCATCAGGTGTACGTCGAAGGGCAGCGTCGTGGCCTTGCGCGCCTGCTCGATCTGCACCAGTCCCATGGGCAGGTTCGGCGTGAAGCGGCTGTCCATGATGTCGTAGTGCAGCCAGTCCGCGCCAGCGGCCTCCAGTTCGGCGATGGCGCCGCCGAGGTTCAGTTGGTCGGCGCACATCATGGACGGCGCTACGAGGACAGGGCGCGACGCCAGCGATGCCGAGACGGCCAGCGGCGCACCTACCGAGGACGGCGCGGAATCCGGCTCGGGCGGGAACACCTCCAGACAGTGGCGCAACGAGATGCGGAGGGCCTCCTCCACGCCGCAGTCGGTGTAGTCGCGGCCGGTCTTGGGTCCGCCGATCTCCAGGTAGGCGGTCAGGTCCCGGCGCGGCAGTCCGGCATCCGAGGCCTGCAGCAGATCGCGCACCTCGGCCAGGTCGACCACGCCCCGCGACCGTTCATCCGCGCTGAAGCCGAAGGTGGAGTTGTAGACCGCGTCGGTGTTCTTCAGGTGGAGTTCGCACACGTAGGGCATGCAGGCCTGTAGTAGCTCCATGTGGCCATGCACCACGTTGCGGGAGGCGTCGGCGTAGCCGTGGGATACATCGGCGCAGAGGCCGGGACGGGCCGTTCCGCCGGGGTCCGCGTGGTGCGCCTCGAGCAGGTTCTCCATCATGTCGGCGATCTCGCCCGGCAACGTGGGCGGCTCGGCCAAGCAGCTCATCGGCTCCATGGTCAGCCAGTCGACGCCCGCGTCCTTGCACCGCCTCAGCAGATCGCGCATATGCCGCAGGTAGCAGGCAATGCCCGGCGCCTTGTGGTGCATCCGGTCGCGGACGATGGCGCCGGGGTTCGAGCCCACCGCGCTTGCGCCCACAAGGGCCGCAACCTCGATGAGGCGCTCGAAGCTCCGGCGGGCCGTCTCGGGCCAGCCTGCCTCCTCGCGGAAGAAGCCTCCCAACTCGCGGTGCGCCGTGAAGACGCTGCCGATGGTCAGGCCAAGCTCCTCAGCCTCGGCGCGGAGCGTGCGGAACCAGTCGTCCGGCAGGAGGTATATCTCGGGGAAGGTGCCCAACTGCACACGCTGAACGCCCTCCTCCGCCAGCAAGCGGAAGAGCCAGCCATAGGAGTAGCGGTACTGGATGGGATCGGTCTTGATGCCGACGTGAACTTGTAGAGGAGACACGGACGCCTCGTAGTGCTTCTCGCCTGTGGGCGGTTCCCATTGTAGCACCGCCCAGCCGCCGGGGTAAACGGAAACTCAGGCAGCAGGCGAACGCGGCCTGGCGGTCACGCCCGCAGCGATGAGGCCCAGCATGGAAGCCAAGGCGGCGAGGCCAACGAACAGCCCCACGCGGTAGGACGCGGGCTCATACGCCAGCCGTACCACCGACCGGCCCGCGGGCACCCGCACGGCCCTGAGGAGGCCGTCGGCGATGAGTATCCGGAACGGAGCAGCCCCGGAACCCCCGGCCTGGACCGTGGCGCGCCAGCCTGCCATGGCCGGCTCGGACATCACCAGCAAGCCCGGCGCATCGGACTGCACCTCGAAGGCCTGCCGGTGGGCCGAATGCTCGGAGAGCCGCACGGCGCCCTGCCCCAGCGCCGACAGGTCGCCGCCCAGGCCTTCCACGCAGGCAACGGCGCAGGGGTCGAAGCCCTGTGCGCCGACCTGTCGGCGGGCCTCCTCGGCGGATGCAACCGCACGCGCCGAGCGGACCAACCATGCGGTCCCCAACGCGCGGGGATTGCGCCAGACGACCAGCTCGGCGTCCTCTTGCCGCACGAGCCCGAGGCCATCCAGCGGCGCCTCGGCGGGCGAGGTGACGAGCGACACGTTGAGCATGTCCAGCGCCACATCGCGGGCGCCTCGAAGCCGCACCGTATTGGGGTCGGCGAAAGGCGCCGCCGGATCGGCGCCCATGCGCACGGCGGCGTCCGCCAGGAACGCATGGACACGGCTCGAGTGCATCGAGTCGGCGCCCTGCACCTCGCGGTAGCCGAGCACGGCGTTGAAATTGGGGACGATGAAGCTCTTGATCCCCTGCTCCGGCGCCTCCAAGGAGAGCGTACGGGCCGCGCCATTGGCCTTGAGCACGTCGCCCACCCGCGTGGAGCCGCCCAGCATGGCGGGATCGACGGCCGGATTGAACCCCGCGCCCCAGAGGCAGAGGTCCAGCGCGGCGATGACGGGGAGCGACCACGCGGCGACCGCGGCCCGCCGCCCGCGCAGGGCCCAGAGCGCACCCGCCGTCAGGGCCACAAAGCCCAGCGCCCGCACGGCCGCGCCTCCGGCATAGGGCAACCACTGGTCGGAGAGAAGCTGCGGGTAAGCCAGCCCAAGGCCCGGGAACGCAGTGAGCAGCGCCGCAACCACAACCCCGACGGCGATGCCCAACGCCCTGTGCGACGCGGGCCGGGCGCCCTGGGCATGATCGACGCCGAGGGCCGCCAGAAGGGCCAGCGCGAACGAGGCCAGCGCCATCGCCCGAGCCGGGGCATGGAACTGCGCGTAGCCCGGCACGAGCGCATAGAGGACGGCGCCCACCGGCGTACCGAGGCCCAGCAGCAGCCCGGCCGTCAGCAGGGCGACAGCCCCGGCGGCCAGACCGCAAGACGTGCGGCGCCCCGAGCCATCCAATCCACGCCGCTTCAGCCCCGCGACGCCCAGTAGGGCCAGCAACAGCGCGGGCACGCCCATGTAGATCGTGTACTCGATGTAGTCGTACTTGCCCCAGTAGGGGTGGCCCGGCCGAGCCGAGCCGTCCGGGGCAACGGAGACATAGTCCCGCGGGTTGCCGAACAGGTCGGGCTGCACGAGGGTCAGGAGGTGCACGGGCGGCAAGGCCAACCCGATGGACTCTGCGTACGAGGGCGCCTTCGAACGGTAGTTGGTCCGGGCCATCTCGGTCACGGGCAGCAACGCCGGAGCGGCCAAAGCGACGGCAACGGCCAGGGGCGCCAGTGACCAACCTGCCTGGAGCGACCCGCGCAGGCCTTGTTGGACTACAGAGGTGACCAGGGCGAACAGCGCGAACCCAAGCGCCACATAGAACGAGAACTGGAGGTGCCCGGCCAGAAGGGAGAGCGCAAGGCAGGCCGCCGATCCGGCCAACGCCGGCGGCCGACGGCGCGCCATCCATGCCGACCAACCCCACAGCGCACCCGGAAGCCAGCAGAGCGCCGCCGTGGGCGTCTGGAACTCAAGCCAGACGGTCTGCACCCCGCAGAGCATCCAGACCACGCTGCCGCAAGCCGATGCCGCCGTCGACAGACGCCAGGCCCGCAGCAGCCCGAACATCAGAAGGCCCGTGACCAGCGCGTGCAGCAGGGCCACCGCATTGATACCCGCGGCCAGAGGCAGCAGCGTGAGGAGCGCGTTGGGCGGATAGAGCACGGCGCTCTGGTTGTTGGCGAGCAGGACGTTGCCCGTGAGTTCGTAGGGGTTCCAGAGCGGGACCCGCCCGGCGCGCATCGACTGGCGCGCATAGCTCCGCCACGGCGTGTACTCGAAGATCGGACCGTGCAACTGGTTCTGGGCGAATCTCAGGTCAGGGAAACGGCTGCGGTAGTTCACCGACCAGGGGCGCATCAACTGCACGAGATCGGCCGGAAGCAGCACCCTCCCCCGCGCAAGCGCCGGCCCGTAAGCCGCCGTCGCCGCCAGAAACACGGTCGCACAGCCCCACATCCACGCCGATCTACGCGCTCTGGTCCGCAAGAATGGCCTCCAACCCTCCCGTTCGGGCTTGGGGTAAGCTAGTTTTCGGTTGTTCGCCGTCCTGACAGGACCGATACGAACACGCGCGGAGGTAGACCCGTAGTACACCTAGGAGGAACCGGCGACATGCCTCAGAAGAAACCTACCGCCCGCCCCACCGATGTGGTGCTCCGCATCGTTGGCGAGTCGGGTGAAGGCACGGTAACACTCGGTGATGTACTTGTTGAGCTGTTTACAGGTCTGGGCCTCGATATCTACACGTTCCAGACGTTCCCGGCAGAGATCAAGGGCGGTACGGTCATGTACCAGCTCCGCACCAAGAGCGGGGTCACGCTCTCTCCCGGCGACGTCTCGGACGTACTGGTTGCGCTGAACAACCAGGGATTCGGGCTGTTCGGCGACAATCTGCGATCCGGCGGAATTCTGCTGTACAACTCCGATGCGTTCTCGCCCCCGGTGGATTCGACGCGCACCGACTATGCGCTGCCCATCACGACCCTCGCTCGCGCCGAGAAGGACAAGGTGCGGCACGAGGTCTCCGGCGAGCAGCTCAAGCGGTTGCCGGCGCCCGTCAACACCGTTGGTCTAGGCGCCCTGCTGCGGCTGGTGAACGCTCCCCTGGAGCCTGCGGAAGAGTACCTCGGCCGCGTCTTCGCCCGCAAGGGTGAGGCCATCGTCCGCATGAACATCAGCGCCCTGCACACGGGCGCCACATGCGTGGCCGAACAGATCGGCGACCGCGAGACGCCGCACGTCGGCGCGCGGCCGGACCACCGTGACCGAATCATGGTTACGGGCAACCAGATGCTCTGCATGGGCGCCATCGCCGCGGGACTCAAGTTCTTCGGCGGGTACCCCATCACGCCCGCTTCCGAGATCATGGAGTTCCTTGCCAAGGAGCTTCCGGCCTTCGGCGGCAACGTGATCCAGGCGGAGGACGAGATCGCGGCCCTGGGCATGTGCCTCGGAGCCAGTTTCGGCGGTGTGCCCTCTATGACGGCGACGTCGGGCCCCGGCCTCTCGCTGATGGTCGAGCAGATCAACCTGGCGGGACAGGCGGAAATCCCCGTCGTGATCGTCGATGTCCAGCGCGGCGGCGCCAGCACGGGCCTGCCCACCAAGACCAGTCAGGGCGACCTGAACCTGGCGGTCTACGGCGTCCACAACGAGTCGCCCCGCATCGTCCTGGCGGCGTCCAGCGTGGGCGACGTGTTCTGGACGGCAGTTGAGGCGGTGAACCTGGCCGAGGCCTACCAGTGCCCCGTGATCCTGCTCTCGGAGCAGGCCCTGGCCACCCGGCGCTCGACCGTACCTCCGCCGGCTATCGAGCGCGTAACCGTGACGGAGCGGCTGAAGCCGGCCGAAGCCGACCTTGGGCCCGACTTCAAGCGGTACCTCGACACGCCCTCCGGCGTTTCGCCCATGGCCGTGCCAGGCATTCCCGGTGGCATGTACACGACTACGGGCATCGAGCACAACGAGTTCGGCGACCCGACCTACACGCCCGACACCGCCACCAAGGCCAGGAACAAGCGTTTCCGCAAGATGGATACGCTCCTTGCCGAGCGTGGACACGAGTTCGTGCGGACGTGGGGCGATGCCGGCAGGGTGGAGTTGGGCGTCATCGCCTTCGGCGCAACCGAGGGCGTTGTACGGGAAGCCACCGAGCGGCTACGCTATGCTGGCCACCTGGTGGCGCACCTGCACCTTCGCTTGATCCGGCCGTTGCCGGTGGCGCCCATCAACGAGTTCGCCGTGCGCTGCAAGCGGCTTCTGGTGGTCGAGCTGAACTACTCGGGCCAGCTCGCAGGCTGGCTCCGCGTGAACACCGACATGACGTTCGAGGCATTCCACCGAGACGACGGGCGCCCCTTCAGCTCCCACGACATCGAGGATGAGATGCTCCGAATCCTGAGCGACTAGGCGGTACCAGGAGGAAAACGCATGTCCACAACCGCACCTGTGCAGTTCACGCCAAAGGACTATAAGAGCGACCTGGCTCCGATCTGGTGTCCTGGTTGCGGCGACTTCGGCGTGCTCAGCGCCCTCTTCAAGGCGTTGAGCGCGTGCGGCGTCGACCCGACCAAGATGGTCATCGTCTCGGGAATCGGCTGCTCATCGAGGCTACCGGGCTTCGTAGCCACGTACGGCTTCCACAGCGTGCATGGCCGCGTCCTGCCTATTGCGACCGGCCTGAAGGCCGCACGCCCGGACCTCACGGTCATCGGCGTCGGCGGCGACGGGGACGGCTACTCCATCGGCGGCGGGCACCTGCCCCACGCCGCGCGCCGTAACCCGGACATCACCTATCTGGTGATGAACAACAATACCTATGGTCTGACCAAGGGACAGGTCTCGCCCACCTCCATCCTGCCGCTGGTCTCCAGCGGGCAGAAGATGGACCCGAAGCGGTGGAAGACCACTCCCTACGGCACCACCGAGGACTCCATCGATCCGATCGCCCAGGCCATCGCGTGGGATATCTCCTTCGTGGCCCGGGGCTTCTCGTATAAGCCCAACCAGTTGGCCGACATCTTCGCACAGGCCATCCGGCACAAGGGCTTCTCCCTCGTAGACACCTTCTCGCCCTGCCCCACCTTCAATCAGGAGCAGACCGAGGACTTCTACAAGAGCCGTACCTTCGACGTTCCTGAGACGCACGATCCGACGGACCGATCAGCGGCGTTCGCCCTCTCCATCAACCGCGACAGCTACCCGCTGGGCGTCATCTACAAGCACGACGACAAGCCGAACATCATCGACGAACAGGCGCACCTGCGCGCCCGTTTCGATGACCAAGGCTCGCTGAAGGAGCTGCTGGCGCGGTTCGCGGCCAAGTAGCGCATGGCCGATACCGGCGTTTTGGATCGGAGTCGTCGCGAAGACGACGAGAACGAGCTCTCACTGCGCCCGAGGCGCCTGGCCGAGTTCATCGGCCAGGCCCGCCTCAAAGAGAACCTGGGCATCGCCATCGAAGCCGCGCGCGGACGCGGCGAGGCCCTGGACCACATCCTCTTCTTCGGCCCGCCCGGCCTGGGCAAGACCACCCTTTCGCTGGTCTGCGCGAACGAGATGGAGACCTCCATCCGCACCACGGCCGGCCCCGCCATTGAGCGTCCCGGCGACCTGGCGGCCGTGCTCACCAACCTTGAGCCGGGGGCCGTCCTCTTCATCGACGAGATTCACCGCCTGAACCGGGCCGTGGAGGAGATTCTCTACCCCGCCATGGAGGACTACACGCTGGACCTCGTCATCGGCAAGGGACCCAGCGCCCGCACCATGCGGCTGCCGTTGCCGAAGTTCACGCTGGTCGGCGCGACAACCCGTGCGGGCCTGCTCTCCTCGCCTCTGCGCGACCGATTCGGCCTCCAGTACTACATGGAGTTCTACAACCCCGGGGACCTGCACACCATCGTGAGGAGGTCGGCCGAGATCCTTCGTGTCGATGCCACAGACGAGGGCGCCGGCATGATCGCGGCTCGCTCGCGCGGGACGCCGCGCATCGCCAACCGGCTGCTCCGGCGCTGCCGCGACTACGCCCAGGTTCGCGGCAACGGTGTCATCACACCCGAGTCGGCCGCAGCGGCCCTGGCGATGCTGAATATCGACGCGCTGGGCCTGGACGACTTCGACCGCAAGTACCTCCGAACCATCATCGAGAAATACGACGGGGGGCCGGTGGGGATCGAGACCATCGCGGCGGCGCTGGGCGAGGAACGCGATACGATCGAGGATATCTGCGAACCGTTCCTGCTTCAGTTGGGCTTCATCCAACGCACGCCGCGCGGCCGCCAATCGACGCGGCTGGCCCACGAGCATCTGGGACTGGCCTTCCGCGCGCCCGCCACAGACGACTCCCCGCAGGGCCGCCTCTTCGATCCGTGACCGCGCCGGAGCGGCGACTGGTCGTCAGCGCCGACGACTTCGGCGCGAGTCCGGAGATCAACCATGCCGTCGCCCTAGCCCACCGTAACGGCATCCTCACCGCGTGCGGCCTCATGGTTGCGGCTCCCTGCGCCCGCGAAGCCGTCCAGATCGCCCAGACCATGCCGAGCCTCGACGTGGGCCTGCACCTGACCCTGAGCGACGGGCGCCCTTGCCTACCGCGCTCAGAGCTCTCGCACTTCTCGGGCGCCGACGGTCGTTTCCCCTCCAGTGCGACTGCGGTGGCGATCCGGCTCAGTCTTGACGGACGTGCCAGGGCCCAGTGCGCCGCAGAGATCGAGGCGCAGTTCTCCGCGTTCGAGGCGACGCGTCTGCTCCGCACGCACTGGGACGGCCACCAGCACATCCACCTGCACCCCTTTGCGTGGCGCACCGCCACGCGACACGCGTTGGCCGCGGGCTGCCGATGGGTGCGTCTGCCGAACGAGCCGTGGCGGCCAACCTCCATGCAGGGGTTCGCACTGCGACGTACAGAGCACGTACTGCTGCGCGCGATGGCCAGGTGGGCGAGGACCGACGCCGCTCGGACCGGTCTGCGTGTCGCCGATCATGTCTTCGGTCAGGTCGAGAGCGGTAGAATGACGGAGCGGAGTTGGCTCGGCCTCCTGGCCGCCCTGCCGCAGGGCGTGACGGAGGTCTACTGCCACCCGGGCAGCATCTACGAACTCCGACAGCGGCGGTTCGCGTCCGGCGACGGCTCAGAGCTCGAGGCCCTGCTTTCGACACGGGTGCGCCAGGCGATGAATGCGGCAGGCGCTCGACTCGTCTCCTTCGGCATGGCCGACGCCGAGCAGGGCGCAGGAGGGACACGGTGACAAACGTCGTACCCAGATCGCAGGTGGTCGTGCTGGTGCTCGTATCGGTGGCCTGTGTCTCTCTGGGCGAGGCGCTTCTGGCCGCAGGTATGCGTGCCGCGGGACGCGCAGAGCCGACGGGATGGCGTCTGGCTGCCATAGCCGCCGGCGACTGGCGCGTATGGGCAGGCACCGCCCTGATGGCCGCCTTCTACGGTATGTACGCGCTGGCCCTCTCGTGGGCCGACCTCTCCTTCGTGCTACCCATCACGGCCCTCAGCTACCTGCTGGGGGCCATTCTGGCCGCAACCTACCTCGGTGAGGCGGTGACGGCCACCCGGTGGATAGGGACGGCGCTCATCGTGGCCGGTGTGGTCGTCGTGGGCAAGGGCGGCTGACCCGGTTTGCTACCGACGCTCGGCGCGACGCTCCAGGGGATGGCCGCGCTGTCCTGGGTCTACTGGGCCGCGGCGGCCTGGTCGGTCCGGCGCTGGCGCAACCAGCCCGCGCGAGAGGTCTTCACGCCGGCGGCATCGATCCTCAAGCCCCTCTGCGGCGCAGAGGAGGGTCTGGCCGCGAACCTGGAACGGCTCTACGCGCAGGACTACCCCGACTTCGAGGTGATCTTCGGAGCCGAGCGCGCTGACGATCCCGCGCTGGCCGTCGCCCGCTCGGTAGCCGAGCGCCACCCGGAGCGCCGATCCAGCTTCGTCCACTCAGCGGCCCCGACAGGCGCCAATCGGAAGGTGGCCAACCTCTGCCAGATCGCGCCGAAGGCCGAGCACGCCGTTCTCGTTCTGGCAGACAGCGACATCCGTTGGCCCGAAGGAGCTTTGGTGCAGGCCTGTTCGCCGCTGGCGGACCCGAGCGTGGGGCTCGTCACGTGTCCCTACGTCGGAGGCGGAGGCCATGGGCTCGCCGCACGCATGGAGGCCCTCGGCATCGCCGCTTCGTTCATCCCCAGCGCGATGCTTGCCGCATCCATGGGCAGGACCAACTTCGCCTTCGGCTCGACGATAGCCATTCGCCGCGAACTGCTCACCGCCATGGGTGGGTTCGAGACCTTGCTCGGCTGCATCGCCGACGACTACCTGCTGGGTCACCGCGCCGCAGCCCTCGGCGCCCGCGTGGCATTGAGCGGCGGCTGCGTTGAGACCGTGCTGAGCGACGAGCCCATGCGCGCCTCGCTCGAGAGAAGGTTGCGCTGGGCAGCAACGATACGGGCGCTACAGCCGATCGGCGCGGCAGGCGCCCTGTTGACTCACGGCCTGCCTCTGGCCCTCGCGGGAGCGCTGGCGGCGCAGTCCGGCGCAGCATGGGTCTTCCTGGCCGCTACGCTCGCGGCGAGGGCCCTCAGCGCGGGTTACGTACTCGGGCTTCTGGGTGATCACGCGTCAAGGCGGCGCCTCTGGCTGCTGCCGCTGGAGGATCTCCTGGCGTTCGCTCTCTGGGCCTGGGCGCCGGCGGTCAAGCGCGTCACCTGGCGCGGCAGGCGCTACCGCCTGCGACGCGGCGGGACGATCACAAACGCGGACTGATCAGCGGTGGCCACCGACCGCCTAGATGCGCCACAGGCGCCTGCCTTGAGGGGCAGACGCCTGTGGCGATCATGAAGGCGGCATCGTCGTCAGGAAGCAGCCGAAGCTACATCCCCGGCGGCCTCACCGCGGCGCCCTGCATACCACCGGCATTGACGCCGGGGCCTTGCTGGCCACCCATGCCGGTCGGTCCATTCGGACCAGGCATGTTCTTCTTGACCGTCGGCTCCTGTACGGCGGTGGACGACGGCGGCGGGGCGGCTTCCTCGAGAGGATCCTTCTTACCGCAGCCCACGATGAGTGCGGAAAGAAGGGCCGCAACGCCGATCAGGCCCAACGCTCTGGCGGAAGCTCGCATCTTAGCTCCTAGATTACTGGAGATCCCAGATGTACTGCGAGCGGTCGTTGATCACGATCGCGCCACTGCCAATGCCGGTCCGCCAGTTCGTACCGGCCGCGGCAGCGCCCGGCATGTAGAACTTGCTGTGACCATCGGTGAAGGCGACGTTCCCGCCGTTGGTGTGGCGAACGGCGTACAGACCGGTATAGGTCTCCTTGCCGACGAAGTTCAGCGTATCGCCGAACGCGCCGACGCCCCATCCACCATTGCTCCAGGTGCAGCAGTCGGGCGCCCAGATGGCGGCCGGGCTGTCCACGGTGGCGGAGGTGTAGAAACCGGCGCTGGTGCCGACGAGCTTAACGTCGGTCAGGGCGACGGTGGCGGCGGGGGAGCCGATCGCGGCCAGGGAGACGGGAAGACCGCCACCCCAGTTGCCCCAGTAGCTACAGTCGGACTGGTTCAGGTAGTTCCAGTTGTAGCCGTAGGACGGCCAGCGCATCCAGTTGTACCACCACTTGATGTTGGCGGTAGAGCCATTCCAGATGCCGAACGGGTCGGTAGTCTCGGAGGGGCAGCGGGCGATGCGCCAGTTCTTGGTGTACGGCTCGATGTCCTTCACCCAGGTGCGGGCGTTGAGGGACGCCATGCCGTCGACGTAGTACTGACCACGGGGCACCATCTCGTCCACGTCCTGGATGTACATGGCGATACCGGTGCCCATCTGCTTGATGTTGGACAGACAGGACGATGTGCGGGCCTTCTCCCGAGCCTGTGCGAAGACAGGGAACAGGATGGCTGCGAGAATGGCAATGATCGCAATGACAACCAGCAGTTCGATCAGGGTGAAGCCATTCTTTGGTCGGTTCTGCATGCGTAACCCCCTTCCGGCCCATGGCCGGAGTGTGCTAGTCGCCTGCCCCCGCACGACGGTGTGGCCTCCCTGAACGACCAGCCTCCGACGCCCATAGACGGGTACAGACGGCGATGCCTCTAGGCTGTGCTACAGCCCTTCGCGAGCATTGTACTCGGGTGAACAACGACTGTCAAGCGCAAATCGGGCCCATTCCCTAGTCCGCGCCCTTTAGCCGGCGAACCTGGCCGTGATCCAGTCCTCCCAGCTTGGCCATTTCCATCTCCATCAGCTCCGCGTTGGCCGGCGAGGGCGCGGGCGCAGGAGCCTCGGGCAGGGGTGCCGCAGCCGTTCGGCGGGCCGGGCAGCGGCGCGGCCGCGGCGCCGCCGCATGCGGCTCCGACCGCGACGCCGGATAGACGAGGGTGCAGCCGGTGTTGTGCGGCTCGGGCGCCCAGGCCAACCGCCGGCGAGTACACCAGGAGCGCAGCTCGTGCCACAGCGCCTCACCGGTGCCGTGGATCAGGCGCACCCGGCGAGCGGACGACCATTGGGTGCGCGTGCACTGCGCCTCCAGGTCGGCCAGCATCTCGCGGACCGTGTAACCGTGGTAGTCGATCTCAAGGTCGACCCTCTTCACCCCGGCCATGGCAGCGTCAGCCCGCGGCGGGCGCCAGGTAGCCGTCCACCGTGTCGCAGGCGAAATCACGCCCCTGCTTGCGGGCGCTCAGGGCAAGCAATAGGGCGCGCGCCGTGTCCAGCGATGTCAGGCACGGCACACCGACCTCGACCGACGCCCGGCGAATCTGCAGGGCCTCGCGCTCCGTGCGCTTGTCCGGCGAGAGCGTGTTGATCAGCAGGTCCACCTTGCCTGAGCGCACCAGGTCGAGCAGGTTGGGCGTCTGGTCGTGAATCTTGTGGACCACCTTGGCCGCGATGCCCCGGGCAGCCAGATAGGTGGCGGTGCCCTGCGTCCCGTAGATGCTGTAGCCGATCTCAGAGAACTGGCGGATGATATCGACCGCCTCGGCCTTGTCGTGGTCCGCGATGGTGGCGAGCAGCGTACCCGTGGTGGGTACGTCGACGCCGCTGGCGATCATGGCCTTGTACAGCGCCCGGTTGTAGTCGGTCTCTAGCCCCATGATCTCGCCTGTGGATTTCATCTCCGGCCCAAGGGCGATATCTACGCCCACCAGCTTGGGGAAGCTGAAGACGGGCGCCTTCACGGCGATCAGCGGCGCGGACGGGTGAAGCCCTCCCTTGTATCCCTGCTCCTTCAGCGTCCGACCGACCATCACGTGAGTGGCGACCTTCACCATGGGGATGCCCGTGATCTTGGACAGGTAGGGCACGGTTCGGCTCGCCCGCGGGTTCACTTCGATCACCTGCGCAGAGCCGCCATGGAGGCCCTGCGAGCCGTGCTTCTCACCGGCGTTCCCCTCGACGACGTACTGGATGTTCATGAGCCCGCGCACCTCCAACCGCCGGGCCAGCGCGGTGGCGGTGTCCACGATCTGGTCGATGATGTCGCGGTTCAGGGTCTGGGGCGGGTAGACGGCCATGGAGTCACCGGAGTGGACGCCGGCGCGCTCGATGTGCTCCATGATGCCGGGCAGGAGGCAGTCCTCGCCATCGCTGATGACGTCGACCTCGACCTCGCGGCCGAGCACGTACTTGTCCACGAGAATCGGCGCCTTGGGAGAGACCTCGACAACGTACTGCATATACGAGCGCAACTCGTCGGGCGCGAAGATGATCTCCATGGCGCGGCCGCCCAGGACGTAGGAGGGCCGCACCAGGACCGGATACCCGATCTCCTCGGCCACCTCTTCCGCGGCGCGGAGGCTCGTCACGGCGCGGCCCGCGGGCTTCGGGATGCCCAGGTCGCGGAGGACGCGCTCGAAGCGGTCGCGGTCCTCGGCCAGGTCGATGGACTCGCAGCTGGAGCCGAAGATTCGAATCCCCGCATCGTGCAGCGGCCGCGCCAGGTTGATGGCGGTCTGGCCGCCGAACTGGACGATGACGCCCTCGGGCTGCTCGGCTTCGATGACGTTGAGGACGTCCTCGGTGGTGAGCGGCTCGAAGTAGAGGCGGTCGGAGGTGTCGAAGTCGGTACTCACCGTCTCCGGGTTGTTGTTGATGATCAGTGCCTCGTAGCCCGCCTCTCGGAGCGCCCAGACGCAGTGCACCGAGCAGTAGTCGAACTCGATCCCCTGCCCGATGCGGATCGGCCCCGAGCCGATCACCACGATCTTCTTCTTGCCTGAGCTTGCTGCCACTTTACGAAGCCTCCTTCACAGCGTCACCGGCCGCGGCCGGAACAGACGGACCAGACACCGGCGCAACGACTACGCGATCGTCTCGGTCTCCTCGTCATAGCACGAGTAGTAGTAGGGCGTAGCGGCCTCGAACTCGGCGGCGCAGGTATCCACCATCTTGAAGGTCGCGACGATCCCGAAGGCCCTCCGCAGGTCGCGCACGAGCGACTCGGCCAGGCCGATGCACTCGCCGATCTGCTTGTCCGCAAAGCCCATCCGCTTGGCCTCACGGAGGATCGCCACCTCGGCGGCGGTCGGGTCCAGAGTGTCCGCCAGGGCCGCGATGGCTCGCCCATGGACCCGCAGGCGCGTCTCCATGGCCACCAGGTTGCGCACGCGATGCAGGAACCAGGGATCGATGGCCGAGAGCGCCTGGACCTCCTCGACCATCATGCCGCGGCGGAATGCCTCGGCGATCGCGAAGAGCCGCTCATCGGTGGCGACGGAGATGCGCTCCTCCAGCTGGACATCGGAGAGCGCGTTCACATGCTTGCCCGAGAGCCCGTAGGCGCCGATCTCCAGGCTCCGAATGGCCTTCATCAGGGCCGGCTCGAAGGAGCGGTCGATGGCCATCACTTCGCCGGTGGCCTTCATCTGCGTGGTGATCCGGCGGTCGGCCAGCGTGAACTTGTCGAACGGCCAGCGCGGGATCTTGACGACGCAGTAGTCCAAGGTCGGCTCGAAGCAGGCCAGCGTCTTCTGCGTCACCGCGTTCTGGATCTCGTCCAGGTAGAGCCCCACGGCGATCTTGGCGGCCACGCGGGCGATGGGATAGCCGGTAGCCTTGGAGGCCAGCGCAGATGAGCGGGAGACCCTTGGGTTCACCTCGATGACGAAGTAGTCGAACGAGTCGGGCGAGAGCGCCAGCTGTACGTTGCAGCCGCCCTCGATGCCGAGGCTGCGGATGATGTTCAGCGATGCCGTCCGCAGCATCTGGTACTCCTTGTCGGAGAGCGTCTGCGACGGCGCGACCACGATGGAGTCCCCGGTGTGGACGCCCATGGGGTCGAAGTTCTCCATGTTGCAGACGGTGATGCAGGTATCGTTGGCGTCGCGCATCACCTCGTACTCGATCTCTTTCCAGCCGAGGAGGCAGCGCTCGATCATCACCTGGCCGCGCATGGAGAGCTTCAGACCGCGGCTGCCGATTTCCATCAGCTGTTCCATGTTGTGCGCGATGCCGCCGCCCGTGCCGCCCAGCGTGTAGGCCGGCCGCACGATGAGGGGCCAGACGCCGTGGGTGCCGGATTCGGCCAGGGCGTCGGTATCCTCGACGATCCAACTCTCGGGGACCGGCTCGCCGATGCGGCGCATGAGCGAGCGGAACTCCTCGCGGTCCTCGGCCATCTGAATGGATGCCAGCGGCGTACCAAGCAGGCGGACGTTGAAGCGCTCCAGCACGCCAGCGTCGGCGAGCTGCGTGGCGAGGTTCAAGCCGGTCTGGCCGCCCAGCGTGGCGAGCAGGCCGTCGGGGCGCTCGCGCTCGATGATTCGCGCGGCAAACTCCACGTTGAGCGGCTCGATGTAGACGCGGTCGGCCATCTCTAGGTCCGTCATTATCGTCGCCGGATTGGAGTTGATCAGGATGACCTCGACGCCTTCCTCGCGCAGAGACCGGCACGCCTGGGTGCCGGCGTAGTCAAACTCCGCGGCCTGCCCGATGATGATGGGGCCCGACCCGATCACGAGGACTCTCTTGATGGAAGGATCTCGCGGCATCTCTATCCTGTCTTCCCTTCCGGGCTGTTCCGCCCAATCGTAACCCGATGCGCCCGACCGGCATAGTCTGCCGGCACCCGGTAGACGCCCACGTCCCATCGTAGGACGCGGGCCAGCTTCACCCGGTTGGCCGGGATGATGAGCTCGGGATAGCGCTCGGTCCAGTACTGCTCAAGCCACCGGCCGTCGAGTATCACGACGTACCGAGGCCGGCCCGCCCAGCGCTCCACAGGGGAGTCACCGTTGCAGAGCCCGTTGATCACGTTGACCGCGACGTGCCGGTTGTCCATGCAGACGCCCGGGGCCACGTCGCCGATGAGGACAGAGCCGCGGGGTAGCTCCCGACCCAGCCACCGGGACATTTCGATCTGGCTGCGGCTCTGGCTCCGGGCCCAATCGGCCAGCCACCAGCCGTTGGTCATCACCCAGACGGCGCAGACGGCAACCATGACCGGTACCGCACGTCGCGACAGGTCAACGGGACGACCCCAGCGCACCCAGCATAGCGCCGCCGCAGCGGGCAGGAGGCAGAGGGCCGCCATGACCACTCCCCGGGTGCCCGGGCCGCCGCGGTGCAAGAGCGTCTGGACGGCATGGTAGGCCACGAACGCCGCCACGGCCGCCGCGGCCAACCGAGCCTCCGGGAGACGGGCAGCCAGCCGGCGAACGTTGGGAACCAGCGCGCTGAGCGCCCATCCGGCAAGGCCCGCCAGCGCCGGGTAGGTCGAGATGTAGTACCTCGTGGGCGAGTAGGCCACGGCCGCCAGCAACAGCCAGCCGCAGGCCAGCCAGGCCGCCAGAAACGCCACGACGCCCTGCCGGGCCAGCGCGGCATCCGCGCCAACCGACGGCGCGGCGTTCCGCCGCAGCCTGCCCGCGCCCGCCGCCGCCAACCCAACCAGCGTCAGCACGAAGGGGACCGGCGCATGGCGGAACAGGTAGGGCGCGATGCCACGATGGTCCCCGAACGCCGCGCGCTGGAGGTTCCCCGCCAGTTGCCTCGATGACTTCGGCTGAAGCTGCCGCGTGCGGTAGTAGCGCGTCATCGGACCGATCTCAGCGGCATTGGGACGGATGCACTCGAGCCAGAAGCCGCCGACTACGAGGACCAGCGCCGCGCCATAGGCCGCCAGCCGCGTGACCACCCAGACCGGGCGGCGCCGAACGCCCATGCCGTAGGCCACGTGCAGCAGGGCCAAAACCGGCGCGGGCAGGATGTAGAGCGTGAGAGACCGGTTCATCACCGTGGCGCCAAGGATCGCCCCGCAGAGCGCCATCCAGGCCCACGCGGCCCGGTCGCGCCTCGCGAGGAGCGCGACGGCGAAGCAGGCCAACCCCGCGGTGCAGCCCAGCCCGGCCGGCGTGTCCATGAGGGCCATCCGGCTGAAGAGCGCGCTGGTATGGTCCAAGCCGAGCACAGCCATGGCGCCAAGCGCCGCGAGGGGGCTCACCGTGCGCCACAGGATCGCGCCCAGCAGGCCCACGCCGACGGTGCCCGCCAGCACGGAGATCCAGCGCACCTGCACCGCGCCCACGCCGAAGCTCGTCATCAACCACGCCTGCAGCGCGTGCAACGACGGAGATAGGAGCATGTTGTTGAACTCATCGGTCCGGGCAGCGCCGAAGAGAGCCATGTTCCGGGCATTGTGCGTGTAGAAGCCCTCGTCCGTCAGCAGTCCGGCGCTCCAGTCCAGTCGGCCGTAGGCATCCGTGTCCAGCGCCACGGCGCGCAGGGCGAAAGAGGCGGCCAAGATGAGCAGCGCCGGCAGGAACGGCTTCAGACGCGCCATCTTAGCCGCCTTGCCCTTGCTCGGAGCGGGCCTTACGGGCGTTCGGCCCGTTAGAGCCCTCGCGAAAGATGACACGGACGAACTTGCTGGTGATGCTGCCGACCTTCAGCGCCCCCCAGAAGCGGCTGTCGTCGCTGTCCAGTGGGTTGTCGCCCAGCACGAAGACCTCGTCCGCGCCGAGCTGAACGGGTAGAAACCCGAACATATACGGGTAGTCCGGCCCCGCATCGGGCTGGCGGTTGTAGTAGCGGCGGTCCAGCTCGCGGCCGTTGATGAAGACGGAGCCCTGAGCGATCTGCACGACCTCGCCTGGAAGGCCCACGACCCGCTTGATCCAGACCTCCACGTTGCGGCGTCGCGCCACGATCTCCTTGAGGCGGTCCACCGCGTTGGTGCTGACGGGCTCTTCCGGAACCGTGGAGTAGTAGCCCTCGGGAGTGCCGGGCTGCTCCGGCGGCAAGAAGACCACGATGTCTCCGCGCTTTGGGATCGCTCCGTTGGGATAGGCGATCCACGACCGCATGGCCAGGATGTGATCGCCGGGCATGAGCGTGGGCGTCATGGAGGGAGACGGGATGTAGTGCGTCGTATAGACCCAGCAAAGGAATGCGAGGAGCACCATGATGGGCGCGATGATGCGCATACGGCGCATCCGGCGGCTATCGGCCGCGCGGCGCGCCGCGCTCCACTGAACCTCGGGGTCAGGCGCGGTTACGGGCGCCCCGGGCGCCTCGTCCGGCGAGGCAGTCGCCTGCTCGTGCTCCAGGCAAGGCAAGCCCTCCTGCTCTCGCGCGGGGTCGCCCACCGCGGCCTCCGCGGCATCGGGTTCGCGTAGATCGTCTGGTGACTGGGTCATGGCGGCGGTCAGGCGGCGTCCATCATGGCGACGAACTGCTTGAAGAAGTACATACTGTCGGTGGGACCGGGGCTCGCCTCCGGGTGGTACTGGATCGAGAAGATCGGCAGGTCGCGGTGGCGCAGGCCCTCCACGGTGCCGTCGTTCAGATTGATGTGCGCCACTTCCATGCCGCCGGTCAGGTGCGCGGGGTCCAGCGCATAGCCGTGGTTCTGCGACGTGATGTAGACCCGACCCGTGTTCATGTCCCGGACCGGGTGGTTGCTTCCCCTGTGGCCGAACTTCAGCTTGAAACACCGGCTACCGAAGGCGTAGCCGAGCAACTGGTTGCCCAGGCAGACGCCCATGGTCGGCGCCTTTCCGGCCAGCGCCCGTACCGTCTCCACGATGTACCCCAGCGTGTCGGGATCGCCGGGACCCGGCGAGAGCATGATGCCATCCGGCGCGCTCTCCATCACTTCCTCAGGGGAGGCGGTGCAAGGATAGACCGTGGTCTGGCACCCCAGGTTGGCCAGGCTGCGCATAATGTTGAACTTCACGCCGCAATCCAGCAGTGCCACGCGATGCTTGGGGGCGCCGTCGTAGGGCCACTCGTACGGCTGCTCCGTGGTGACCTTACGCACGAAGTCAACGCCCGCGTAGGAGGGCGACTGGCGGATGCGCGCCACGATTTGGTCGGGTTCCTCATCGGTGGAGATGGAACCCATCATGACGCCGCGGCTCCGGATGGTCCGGGTCAGGCGACGGGTGTCGATGCCCTCGATCCCCACGATGTCGCGCTGCTTCAGGAAGGCGTCCAGCGTGGTGGTAGAGCGCCAGTTGCTCGGGTTCACGTCGGCTTCGCGGACGATGAAGCCCTCAACCTGCACACGGCGCGACTCGAAGTCGTCGGTGTTGACGCCGTAGTTGCCCACCATCGGGTAGGTCAGGCAGACGATCTGGCCAGAGTAGGAGGGATCCGTCAGAATCTCCTGGTAGCCGGTCATGCCGGTGTTGAAGACCACCTCACCGTAGCTGCGCCCCTGGCGGCCCAGGCCGCGCCCCTCGAACCAGGTACCGTCCTCCAGCGCCAGTATCGCTCTCATCTCGTCCCCCTGTCCTTCTCCATCAACCCCTGCCCGCCGGGCGGCTCCTCGTCTGCCACCAGATCCACCACGGCGACTTCCGGTCGCGAGAACATGCGGAACGGCAGGTTCACCGTGCCGATCCCCCTGTTCACCAGCAACCGGGCGCCCGGTCGGCTGTACCAGCCCGACACCCGCCCCTGCGTGTCTGCCGCCACCAGCGCGGGCACCGGCCAGATGGCGACCTGCCCACCGTGCGTATGCCCGCTGAACATCACCCCGCCGTGCAGCCTCATCCCGCCGAACTCCAGCGGGTTATGTCCCATCACGATCGTGGCGGCCCCCTTTGGAACCCGGCTGAACGCGCGGACCGGGTCCATCCCGGCGGTATCGTGGTCGTCGAAGCCGGCCAGATGGAGGCCCGGCTCCAACGCCACGGACTCGTTCACCAGCACGCGCAGACCGATGCCGTCCATCGCCTCCCTGATCTTCGGGACCCGGCCACCGTAGTTGTCATTGTTACCCCAGACTCCCCAGACCCCCATCGGCGCAGACAGGACCGACAGCGCACGGGCGCAGGAGGCGGCGTAGTTCCAGTTCCGCGACACGAAGTCACCCGTCACCAGCAATAGATCGCCTTTCATCTCCATAGCCAGGTCGGCCACGCGGCGCAGATAGCCCTCATCCACAAACGGCCCCCGGTGCAAGTCGGACAGCTGCACAACCCGAATCGGCGGATGCCCCGGCTCCAGGCCCGGCAGCACCTCCCGGTGGCGCGTCACCTCCACCCACCGCGTATCCCGAAGCGCCACGGCGCCGCCCGCCACGCCCGTGGTCAGGGCCAGCCCCAATAACCTGCGCCGGGTGATCAGCCGGGCCTGAGCCATCAGTCCAGCGCGTCCGCCCCGTAGACGGGCACGCCCCCAACCAGCGTCGTCTCCACCGCCGCGGAGGCCCACGTCTCGGGCCTGTCCAGCGGCGCATCGGGCTCGGCCAGGCGCAGGACCACGGCGTCGGCCCGCCGTCCGAACTCCAGTGAGCCGCTCTGTTGATCATCGAACTCCGCGAAGGCCGCGCCGCCGGTATAGCAGCGCAGCGCCTCAAGCGGCGAGATCGCCTCGTTGGGCCCCAGGGTAACTCCGGACGGCGTCCGGCGCGCCGCAGCCGCCGCTATACCGGCTAGCGGCGCACCGGGCACCACTGGGCAGTCCGATCCGAAGGCCATCGCCACGCCCGCCGCGACCAGCGACGCCGCGGGGTTCACCGATGCCGCGCGCTCCGCGCCGAGGCCCATGACGTAGGCATCGCCCAGCCGCGCGAGGAACTCCGGCTGCAGGTCGGCCACGATGCCGCCCGCGGCCATCCGCTCGATCAGGTCGACGCCCAGCACCATCGCGTGCTCCACGCGGTGGCGGGCGTCGACGCGGGCCAGGACCGACTGGGCGGCCTCGATGGCGCAGAGGGCTTCATCAACGGCTCTATCGCCGATGGCGTGGGCGCAGACCTGCCAGCCCAGCAGGTGGGCGGCCCTGACGATGGCCCTCAGCCGGTCTGGATCGTGCAGGAGCATCCCCGAGCCCGAGCCGTCCACGAACGGGCGCCTCAACGCGGCCGTCCGCACCGTCAGCGCACCGTCAACGAAGAGCTTGGCGCCGCCCAGGCGCACGCCGCCGACGCC
Organism: Armatimonadota bacterium; assembly: GCA_026392115.1. Classification (GTDB taxonomy): domain Bacteria; phylum Armatimonadota; class Chthonomonadetes; order Chthonomonadales; family CAJBBX01; genus CAJBBX01. The sequence goes on from JAPLCQ010000158.1 coordinate 23,024, forward strand.
GGGCCGCGAGGTCGCGGGGAGCCCGAGGTCATGCGCGGCCTGCTTGAAGGCGACGCCCCCGTCGGGCAGTCCCAGGACAGACGTGAGCGGATGGAGGGTCATGCGGACCGGGGCGCCCAGTTCCGATGTCCGAAGGTAGGCGTCGACCTCGGCGGCGAGGCCGTAGGAGCCGAGGCTCATCTCCGAGGCCGCCGTGATGCCGTTCGCGACCAGGCGCTCGCAGGCCCGCGCAATCGCCTCGACCTGCTCAGCCCGCGTCGGCTCGGGGATGCGGGCCGTCACCCGATCCATGGCGTCTTCCAGCAGCAGGCCCGTGGGCTCGCCGCGGGCGTCTCGGACGATGGCCCCGCCCGGCGGGTCGACCGTTGTGGCGTCGATGCCCGCCAGTCGCAGCGCCACCGAGTTGGCAACGCCCGCGTGTCCGCTGGTTTGCGAGATGTAGACCGGCGTGACCGGGAAGGCCTCGTCCAGATCGGCGCGCACGGGATGGGAGGCGCCGGGAAACGTGTTCTGATCGTACCGACCGCCCAGCACCCACTCGGAGCCGGGATTGGCCGCGCGCCAACGCTGGAGCGCCTCGACCAGCGCGGGCACTGAGCGGACGCCGGCTGCCGGCGATAGGTCGGCCATCAGCAGCGTGAGGCCGTACCAGAGGATATGCATGTGGCTGTCATTGAAGCCCGGCGCCACCAGTGCACCGTTCAGGTCCACGACACGCGAACCGGCGCCGGACGCGGCCCGCACCTCGGAGGCCGAGCCGACCGCCAGCACGCGGCCGTCGGCCATGGCGATGGCTTCGACCTCGCGCCAGGCGTCGGCGCCGGCGAGGATGCGGGCATTGGTCAGGACGAGGGCCACGTCAGGCCTCCACCACGCGGCCGCCGACCAGCGTGAAGCAGGCCTTGCCCTGCAGTTCGGCGCCGTCGAAGGGCGTGTTGCGGGACTTGGAGCGGAACCGGTTCGGCTCCACCGTCCATCGCGCTTCGGTATCCAGCACGACGACGTCGGCGGGTCCGCCGGCGGTCAGACTGCCGCCTGGCAGACGCAGAATGGCCGCGGGAGCCGCACTCATCTTGTGGACCAGTTCGCTGAGCGTGAGCAGTCCCGGAGCCACCAGGTCGGTGTAGGCGATCCCGAAGGCCGTCTCGAGGCCCAAGATGCCGAAGGGCGTCTTGTCGAACTCGCGCTCCTTCTCGTAGGGCGCATGGGGAGCGTGGTCCGTGGCGATGGCGTCGATCACGCCCGAGACCAAGGCCTCCTTGACGGCCACGCGGTCGGCCTCGGAGCGAAGCGGCGGGTTCATCTTGGCGTTGGAGTTGTAGCCTCGGCAGGCGGCATCCGTGAGGCGCCAGTAGTGGGGACCCGTCTCGCCGGTGACGCCCAGGCCGCGGCCCTTGGCCCAACCCAGCAGGCCGGCCGTGCCCGCCGAGGAGATATGGAGCAGGTGGAGACGGCAACCCGTCAGTTCCGAGAGCCGGATATTGCGGTAGGTGGCCACGTCCTCGGAGGCGGTGGGGATGCCCGGCACTCCCATGGCCGACGAGTGGGCGCCCTCGGACATGACACCGCCCACCGTGAGGGCCTTGTCCTCGTTGTGGGTCATCAACACCGCGCCGAACTGGGCGATGTATTCCATGCCGCGGCGCATGGTCTCGGCGTTCTGGATCGGGTAGGCATCGTCGGAGATCGCGCAGGCGCCGGCGGAGAGCAGGTCGACGATCTCGCTGAGCTGGTCGCCGGCCATGCCGCGCGTGAGGGCCGCCACGGGATAGACGCGGCACGAGCCGACCTGCCGTGCACGCTCAAGGATCGCGGTCACCACGGCGGGCGTATCGATGGCCGGGTTCGTGTTAGGCATGCAGCAGACGGCGGTGAAGCCCCCCGCCGCCGCCGCCCTCGTC
>JAPLCQ010000074.1 GCA_026392115.1 Armatimonadota bacterium
GCGGCGGCGTCTGGAAGGTGAAGAGCGGCCGGGCGCACGCTGAACTGACGTCGCCTCCGTTCCACGCCGAGTGGCTCCACGCTCCGTTCGTCATGGTCGATGTGGCTTACGACGGGATCGACGCCGCGGCGCCGCGGCGGGAGCGGGCCTTCGTGCTCTCATGGACCACCGAGGGCAAGCCCGACTTCGCCCCGGAGCGGAGCGTTCGGTCGGACACATGGCCTGTGGTTCCCGTGGATGACCTCAAGCCAGGCTTCTCGCGGCGCGTCTGGCTTCCCATGTACCTCCACCCCGGCTGGCGGGGGCAGGTCATCACGCGGGTCCGCATCCAGCCGCTCGATAGCGGGGACCAGCCCCGCGAGGTGTCGCTGCGGCTCAACTCGATCCGGCTCGACTACGACACGCGGCATGCCATCAACAACCCGATTTACGTCCGCGCGTGCTGCCGCAAGTTCATGTGGGACGGCGACGAGACGTGGCTGCGAGCCGAGCTGCCGCGCATGAGGCGCGCGACGGAGTTCATGCTCACCCACCTTCGCGCCCGACGGCAGGGCCTGCCGGACCAGGCGTTCCTGGTCGGGCACGACGGCATGGGCTGGAAGTCGGCGACCGAGCGCCGCCTGGGCCAGGGGCTCGGCACGAACTACTTCGATGTCACGCCCATGGGCCCGCAAGACCTCCAGAGCGCGACCGGCTACCACCTGGCGCTGCAGGAGATGGCGAAGATCGAGGCCCACGTCGCCGCGCACCCGGCCGCGAACTCGCCGCGCCCCACCTTGAGCGCGCCCGATGGGACCGGCAAGGTCGCGTACCGCGAGACCGCAGAGACGCTGCGAGCGCTGCTGGACCCCGCGCGCAAGGCCGTCCGCCGGGCGTTGTGGAACCCGGCGACGGGCCGGTACGCGGGCTGGCGCAGCGCCGATGGAAGGCTCCACGACTACGGCTACACGCATCTGAACCTCGAGGCGCTGGCCGCCGGGATACCCGACGCGTCGTCGGCCCGCCTGGTCCTGAGCTGGCTCGACGGCGTCCGGTCGGTTGCGGGCGACACGTCCAAAGGCGCCGACATCTACCGGTGGCAGTTCGCCGCACGGCTGACCACCCGACGCAACCTGCTCGACTACGGCTGGGTCTACGGCCGCGCCGCGCTGCCCGGCGAGGCCGCGGACGAGTTCGGCCAGACGGTGGCCAGCATCGGCATCCCCTTCGGCGGACAGGTGCAGGACGGCGGGGCGACGCTCTTCACCACGCACTTCGACGTCAAGGCGCGGCTGCGCTACGGCGACGCGCCGGGCGCCTGGCGGGTCTGGCGGCGCATGCTGGCGCACCATTCCGCGGTGCTGGCCGGCGGCGGCAAGGGGAAACGCTTCTACCGCGACTACTACGAGGGGCATCCCGAGCGCGGCACGCTCCAGGGCGGTGGACCGCAGGGCGCCCTCGGGCTGGACGAGGAGTTCGTCGAGAGCCTCCTCGCGCCCACCGCCTGGGCGACGGTCTGGGTGGGCCTCAGCGCCCCGGCGCCCGGCATCCTGCAGATCGCGCCGACGCTGCCGCCGGGCCTGAGCAGCATCGGGGTGCGCGATGCCGTCTACCGGGGCAACCGGCTGCAGGTGCGAGCGTCGAAGGGCGCCATCGACCTCTCGGGCTCCGGCATGGCGAACCCGTCGGCCGGCCGCCTGCGCCTGCGGTTCGCGGGCAAGCACCCCGCCGACGCGGCCGTGCTGCTCGACGGCAAGCCGGCGAAGGGCGCGATGAGCCGGTCCTCGGACGGCCTTCTCTTCGATACCGCGCTCGCGGCGGGCCGGTTCACGGTCGGCCGAACCGGTCGGCCGGCCCTACCTCGCCGCGAAGTCCACCACCACGCCGTCCACTGAGAGCCTCCGTCCCTGGCGCTGGAGCTTGCCTGCGGCCGGGGTGAGGACCAGGACGGCGGCCCGGTCGGCCGGCAAGGAGACCCGCGCCCGGCCCTTGCAGCGGCGGGCCACGAAGCGCTTGGAGACGGTGTCGTAGAGGTCCACCGGCCTGGAGCCTACCGGCAGGGCGACCGTGCGCGAGCCGGGGTTCGGGTTGTAGAGCAGGTAGGTGGGATAGGTGCGACCGGCGAAGACGTCCATCATCCGCAGGTCGAGCCGCAGGATGCCCGGCACGTTCGTGGTGTCGACGAGGCCCGCCATGAAGGCCGCCGACGCGCCGCTGTAGAGGCTCAGGTCCTTCACGGGCCAGTTGTAGTCCGGCGCGTCGCTCCCGGCGGTGAGCCACTTGCCGCGGCGGCCCCAGTTGATGCGCTCGTAGGGGATGCAGCGCCTGGGGTCGCCCTTCCAGTCCCAGCAGGACTGGCTCTCCGGCGGCACCTCGGACGGGTAGAAGAAACGCAGCGAGTTGGCCAGGTTGAGTACCCACTTGCCCATGGCGCGGGCGTAGGCGGGGTCGTACCGGGCGACGCCGGCGAGGATCGACCACTGCGCCGACTCCACCATGTAGGCCTTCGAGGCCGGGTCGTGCCAGAGGCCGCAGATATCGAGGTCGCCCCAGCGGTCCACGCCCACGCCGTTGTGGTCAAACCCCTCGTGGCTGAAGGCGAACGCGCGCCGCACGTAGCGGTCGGCGGGGAGGCGCAGGCCCAGCTCGGCGTTCATCCGCACGGCGGCGGCGGCGCCCCAGGCCACGCCCGTCTCGATGATGGGCACGTCGCCGTACCGATCCCAGAACCGGAAGCACTCCAGGGCGCGGTTCAGGTAGGCCTTCTCTCCGGTGCGCTTGTAGGCCGCGTAGAAGAGCCACGCCGCGTGGCCGGCGTTGTCGGGCTCCTTGCTGCCCGTGGCGGCGGGCCGCCGCGCGGCGTAGTCGTAGCCGCTGAAGTCGTAGTCCGGCACGCCGTCGGGGCCCTTCAGGCCGTCGTGGACCCGTGCCAGCGTGTCGACGCTCGTGCGCCAGATGCGCTCGGCCTCGGGCCTGCCGGGGTAGAGGTCGAGCAGCACGGCGTAGGCGGTGGAGGGCTGCAGGTCATACCAGTAGTTGAGCGGCGTGGGGCCGGGGCGGTAGTCGGTCAGCAGGTTCAACCCCTTGTCGGTGCAGAACCAAGCGTCGCAGAGCTTCACCCAGTCCTGGCCGCCCTGCTTGCGCTTGTCGATGCCGCCGTAGGCCGCGCCGATGACGGCCCACATGGAGTTGATGCTCTCGCCGGCGCCGGTCGCGGCCCGGTCGTCGCCGACGTAGGTCGTCTGCGCGAAGAAGGGCCCCTGCGCGTCGGCGCCCACGCGGCAGAGGGGCAGGTTCGGTCCCGTGGCCCGCGTGTCGAACGTGAGGGCGTCGAAGTCGCGGCAGACGCGCTTCCAGTCGAGCATCTTGTAGGGCTTCGGCAGGTTCGGCATCAGGTCGACGGCGAAGATGGACTTCTGCCCCGCGATGCGCGTCGGCGCGGGCCGGGGCATCGGCAGGAAGTCCAGCGCCGAGACCTCGCCCCAGGCGCCCTTGGGGCCCTCGATGGAGACGACGACCTTCAGCGGCTTGCCGGCGGCGGGCTTCACGGCGCGCGGGTCCAGCGGACGCTCGTAGGTCCCCTCCATCGCCGATCCCCACGCCGGCGAGTACATGCGCTGCTTGCCGTCGGCGTGGAGGTCGCCGGCGATCTGCATGATGAGCCGCCCGCCGCCGCCCAGCCGGATGCTCAGGCGCACCTTGCCCGCTTCGCGCGGCAGGACGACCGGCTCGACCACGCCGGCGCACCAGCCCTGGTCAACCGTCAGGCGAAGGCCGGCGTCGGTCACCGCGAGCGTGCCCGAGCCCGCGCGCGACCAGGCCGCGGGTTCGCGGATCAGGCCGGGCTCCCACCGCGGCGTGCCCGAAGGCGTCTGCACGAAGGCACAGCAGAGCAGGGCGGGCATGGCAAGGGCATTCAGCATGGGACCTCCCGGGACCGTAACGGATGGGCGAACGGCCCTCAGTGTACGCTACAGGGGCGGGCGTCGGGGCGCCTCTCCTTACCCCCGCCTGGCGCGGGACGCGAGCACGGCGAACTCGGTCGCGGCGGCCGCCGTCATGGCCGCGGACGCCACCCACATGGCCGGGAGGCGAAGCGCGACGCCCGCCGCCAGCAGGGCCGCATGGCAGGCGAGGCCCACCACCATGGCGCGGTAGACATCCGTGGTCTTGCCGGACGCCATCAGGAGGCCGCGCACCCAGCTTCCCAGCGCCGTCAGCAGCGGCAGCGCGACCCCGAGCAGCACGGCCAGCCGTACCAGCCCGTGCAACTCCGCCGGAACGTGGACCACCGAACGCAGGTAGAGGCTGAGCATCGGCGTCGCCACCAGAGCCAGCGTGAGGGCCGTGCAACCCCATCCCAGCCACCAGGCGAAGGCGCGCAGGACCGGCGGCGCCCCGGCCACCCGCGCCTGCGAGACGGTGATCTCCTGGTACGCCATGGCGCCGCCGCGGATGACCAGCAGCGCCATGAACGCCACGGGCCATGCCGCCAGCGCCGCTCGCGGATCGGGCAGGCGGGCCAGCGCGGCGGCGGTCATGGGCCCGGTGACGAGGGCCAGCATGGAGGTGGCGGCAAGGGGCAGGTGGTACCGCCAGATGGCGCCCTGGGTGAGGGGCCGCGGATCGGCGCGGTGCAGCGTCAGCACCTCGCGCCGGACGATGGGCCGCGCGAAGAGGGTGGTCATGATGGCTTCCGACACCACGGCCGCCATGATCGCCAGCGCCGCCACCCGCACTCCCGTGAGCCGCCCCCAGAGCATCAGGCCCACCGCCGTGCCCACGGCCGCGACTAGGCGCACCACCGTGCCGTACGTGACCCAGCGCGTGTGGCCGTGGCTCACGAGGACGCCCTGGTAGAAGCGCCGCCAGCCGATAGCCGCCGACCAGAAGAGCATGGACTGGAGCGCCGGGCGCGCCGCCGCCACGATGTCGTCGGGCTGGCCCATGATGCCCCGGGCCACCAGGTCGTAGAGCGGCGTGAAGGCCACGAGCGCCGTCACCGCCGTGCATCCCGCGCAGAGGGTGAGCATGAACCGGCGGAGCTCGGCGAACGATTCGGCGTCGCGCGCCAGGGCCACGGCGGTACCCAGTAGCATGATGACGGGGCTTTCGATGAGCAGCGAGACGCCCATGGCGAGGCCCCAGGCGGCGAGGTTCAGGGCCGGGCTCGGCAGGCGGCCCATAACGCCCTGGAAGGCCGGTCCCTCCAGCATCATCAGCTCGAAACTCACGGCGAGCGGGAGCCAGAGGAGGAACAGGCCGCGCATGGAGGGCGCGCCTGGGCGCTGGGCGTGTTGGTGGGTGATGAGCATGGCGCCTCGTGCAAACGTGAGGCCAAAGCATACCGCAGCGAAAGCCGGTCACCGTGCGGTATACCAGAGGGAAGCAGGTTGATGCCACCACCGGTCTTGGATAGGTTATGCCATGAGCGAATGCGCCAACACCGACATCCTACAGCAGCCCGGCCAGTACGACGACGTCGTCGGCCATGCCACCTCTGACGGACGCATCTTCAAGCAGGGCTCCGGCCCCGCGGACCCGGGCCTGGGCCGGCTCGATGAGACCGGTGCGGTCCTCCGGTTCGGGCGCGACGGCGCCGCCGAGACCGAGGTCGGCCTCGTCGCCGGCCTGAAGGCCTACGGCCCGGAGGCCGACGGCGTCCGGCCCGAGTGGGGCATCGTGAACGAGGAGGGGCACGTCGTCCTCCTCGGCGCCACGCCCGAGCAGGCCAGCGCCATCGGCCAGGTGCGCGGTCCCAACGCCGCCGCCGCCCTTGCCTACTTCATGCTCCGCTTCGAGGACCTCGTGGACGAGGTGCGCGAGCTGGAGGAGCGGGTCAGGTCCGCATCGCCCAAACAGCCGCTGATGGCCGAGGTCCACTCCAGCACCCTCTTCATGCGCCGCGCCAACGCCCTCGGCGACTTCAGCCGCCTCCTGCAGCCCCTCAAGGGCCTGGAGCACGCCGCGCACGACGAACTGAAGGCCAACGTGGCCGCCAAGGTCGAGCTCTGCGTGGAGGCCGAGGCCATCGCCGCGTCGGACGACTGGCCGCATGGACCCGATGCACTGCGGGACATCCTGGAGCGCTGGAAGCTCGTGGGACCGGTCTCGCGCGAGGACGGCGACCAGCTCTGGGGACGCCTGCAGGCCGCCCGCGACCGCTACTACGCACGCCGCCGCGAGCACCACGAGGAACTGGAGCGGGGCCGCGAGGCCAGCTTGGAGCGCAAGACCGCCCTCTGCGCCGAGGCCGAGGCCCTGAGCGCCAGCGAGGACTGGAAGGCGGCCTGGGACAGGCTGCAGGCGATCGTCGACGAGTGGAAGGTGGCCGGTCCCGCGCCGCGGGAGCCGGAGCAGGAGCTGTGGGAGCGGCTGCACGCCGCCCGCAAGACCTTCAACCACCGCCGGCAGGCCCACTTCACCGAGCAGGACCGGGCTCGCCGTGCGAACCTGGAGGTAAAGAAGGCCCTCTGCGTCCGAGCCGAAGAGATCGCTCAGTCCACCGACTGGAAGGTCACCACCGAGGCCATGGGCGCCCTGCTGGAGGAGTGGAAGGCCGCCGGTCCGGGCCCGCGGGACCAGGAAGCCGCCGTATGGGAGCGGTTCCAGGCGGCGCGGACGGGCTTCTACGAGCGTCGCAGGACCCACTTCGCCGAGCAGGACCGCGAGCGCCGCGCACACCGCGATGCCAAGGCCCGCCTCTGCGAGGAGGCCGAGGCGCTGGCCAGCGAGCCGGACTTCGGCGCGGCCCGCGACCGCGTCAAAGAGCTGCAGGCCGAGTGGAAGACCATCGGCGAGGTGCCCCGCGCCGAGTCCGACGCGCTCTGGCAGCGCTTCCGCGCGGCCATCGACGCCGTCTTCGCTGCCGCCGACGCCGAGCGCGTGGCCCGGGTGGAGACCAACATCCGGCGCTGGGAAGAGCAGATCGAGAAGCAGGAGCAGTTCATCGAGACCATGCGGGACGGCATCGCGCAGGACGAGTACCGGCGCGACCGGGCCCGCAACGATGAGTTCTCAGCCATCGTCACCGGCTGGATCATCGAGAGGACCTCGAAGATCAGCGAGGCCGAGGGCCGCATCCGCGAGCTCAAGGACCGCATCAAGGACATTCGGGCCCGCCTGCGCGGCTAACGCGGCGCGGCGGGCCGGCGTGCGGTGCGGGGTCGGGCCGCAGCCACCCGACCCCGTTGACCGGACTGACGCCGGGACCGCGGACGGTCCCCGGCCTCGCCCCCTAACCCGCGGCGTTGTCGCCGATCTTCACGCTGCCGGCGCTGTCGTTCTTGATCCGCTCCTCGCCCGTGATCACGTTCCCGGTGATGACGGCGCGGCGCACCTTCGCGCCCAGCTCCACCTGCGCCTTGTTCTCGCGGAACTCGCAACCCCGCACCAGCACCGTGCCGCCCGCCACCTGCAGGGCGTAGCGGCCCTCGCGCTTGCTGTCCCAGTGGGTGAACGTGCAGTCGCCGAAGCCCACGGTTCCCTTGCCGTCGATCTTCGCGATCTGGTTGCACGGACCCCAGAATGCGCAGTTCACGAAGCGCACGCTGCCGCTGTGCTTCGCGCCCACGGCGATCATGGTGGGGTCCGGGCCGTGGAACGAGACGAACTCGCCGTTGGTGATGAGGATGCCGAACGGCGCGCTCTGCTCGACCAGGACCGCGGTGTAGCAGTCGTCGGCGCCGATCCCCAGGAAGTTGCCGTTGGTTGCCCCGGCCTTGGTCTCCATGAACCGGTAGCCCACCTTGTAGCCGAAGCAGAAGGTGTTGTGGACGTAGTGCCAATCCGTGCGGCCGAAGATGAAGGCCTCGCCGTTCTGCTGCTGCCACTCGAAGAGCTTCGGCTTCATGGACCACCAGGGATTGAAGTGGACGTTCTCCAGCCGGCCGATGTCGTAGATCGAGTCGATCCAGACGCCGCGGCGGAGGGGCTGCCCGCTGACGTTGCGGATGAGGTGCCTCTCGTTCTGGCTGGCGTCGATCCCGTTGTAGGGGTTCAGCAGCTCCACGTCCAGCACGGCGGGGTTCTTGCCGCGCATGGCGATGGCCCAGGGATAGGCCACCGGGGCGTCATCCACGATCTGGTTCGGGTAGTAGAGCACCACGCCCTTCAGCGTGGAGTTCGTGTTCAGCGTGATGAACGCGGGCGCATCCTCGGTCCCCGCGTCACCCGTCACCAGGAAGGTGGTGCCGTCGTCGGTGGGCAGAGGCATGCCCGCGTCGCGGACGCCGTTGTGCGAGGGCACGGACTCCCAGACGCCCTTGAGCGTGACGGCGGCCGGGACGCTGAGGCGGCCCTTGAAGAGGTAGTTGCCGCGCGGCGCGAAGACCACGCCGCCGCCCGCCTTGGCCGCCGCGTCGAGGGCCTTCTGGAAGGCGGCCGTGTTGTCGGTCTTCCCGTCGGCCTTGGCGCCGAACTTCTTGTCCGTCACCGTCAGCCCGGTGAGGCCCAGGGGCTTGGTCGGCGGCGCGGGCTTGGCGGGCTTGGATGCCTTCTTGGGCGCGTCGGCCCCGGCGGCGGCGGCCAGGGTGACCGCCGCGGCCAGCAGCGCGAACGGAAGCAGGCTCGGCATGGGTGGATCCTCCCTCTCAGAGTCGGTAGATCTTGATGGCGTTCTCGCGCAGGAGCTTCCGGCGGTAACCCACCGGCCAGGCGGCGATAATCTGGCGAAGGGCGCGCACCCACTCCGCCAGTTCGGCGCCCAGGGTGCAGACGGGCCAATCGCCGCCGAAGACGATGCGGTCGGGCCCGAAGGCGCGTGCGCAGTGCTCAACGAACGGCGCCAGGTCCTCGGGCGCCCAGGCGCCCTTGCGAACCGAGCTCACCAGTCCGCTGATCTTGCAGCTCACATTGGCGCGCTTCGCCAGGGCGTCGATGTCGCGGCGCCATTGGGTCTGGTCCGGCGCCTGGACGTTGGGATTGCCGCAGTGGTCCAGCACCAGGCGCGTGGCCGGGCATCCGTCGGCCAGCGCGGCGCCGTCGGACAGGAAGGCCGCGGGCAGGCAGACGTCGAAGCAGAGGCCCTTCTCGCCCAGCAGGCGTATGCCGCGCACGAACTCGGGCCGCAGGCAGGTCCCCTGCGGCGAGGCGCCGTGCAGCACCTGCCGCACGCCCTTCACGCACGAGCTTGAGGCGTGCCTGCGCAGGTAGTCGCCGAACGCCGGGTCGGCTGGCCTGCCGCCGATCACGGCACCGACGAGGGGCTTCTCCTTGCGCTTGCAGAGGGCGACCGCGGCCTCGGCCTCGGCCTCCAGGTCCTCGTCGCGCACCGCGATCTCCATATAGAGCGTGCGCTCGATGCCCAGTCCCGCCGTCTCCGCGTTGTAGCGTGCGAGCGGGTGGCTCCCCGCCAGCGGCCCCTCCGCCGGGACCCAGGGCGGGGCGGGCAGGGACGCATCCCAGAGGTGCTGGTGCGTGTCGATGATGGGTTCCGGCTTGCGGGCGAGGGCGGCGTCCGGGGCGCTGAGCGCGGCGGCGGCGGCTCCCACCGTGAACTCCCTGCGTGTCATGCCGACAGGTTACCTCTTATGCGTATCGAGGAGTGGGCCGTGCACCCGGGCGCGTTGACACGCTGCGCCGTGCTCACCCATAATCGTGGTTCCTCCAGCGATGATTCCGGGCAAGGTTCGAGCGTCAGCGCTCAGAAAGGATGCATCCTCATGCAACCGGACGCGGCACAGCAGGCCAACGGAAGGCCCAGTCCTGAGACCGCCAGCGATATCCTTCGACAAGGGAAGCGCGGCCTCGAGCCCTTCTTCGCGCCGCGCACCGTGGCCGTCATCGGCGCCACGGAGGACCCGGACAACGCGGGCAGCACCATCGTCCGCAACCTCATCGCCAGCCCGTTCGGCGGCATGGTCTTCCCGGTGAACGCCGAGTGCGGCCAGGTTCACGGCATCCGGGCCTATCCCACCGTGGGCGACGTGCCCGAGAAGATCGACCTGGCAATCATCGCCACGGCCGCCGAGACGGTGCCGGGCCTGGTGGCCGAGTGCGGCGCCATAGGCGTCCCCAGCGCCATCATCACCTCGGCGGGCTTCCGCGACATGGGCTCCGAGGGCGTGGAGCAGGCCCCGCTCATCGTGGCCGCGGCGCGCGCGTCCCGGATGCGTATCCTGGGCCCGGGCAGCCTCGGCGTCATGTGCACCAGCAGCGGCCTCAACGCCTCGTGCGCGCCTGCCATGCCCCTGCGCGGCACCGTGGGCTTCATCAGCCAGAGCAACGCCCTCTCCACCGCCACGCTGGCCTGGAGCCTCAACGATCTGGTGGGCTTCAGCGCGTTCATCTCCGTGGGTTCCATGGTGGACGTGGGCTGGGGCGACCTCATCGACTACCTTGGCAACGACCCCAACACCCGCAGCATCGTCATCTATATGGAATCGATCGGCGACGCGCGCGCCTTCCTCTCCGCCGCCCGCGAAGTGGCGCTCTCCAAGCCCATCATCGTCATCAAGGCCGGGCGCACGCCCGAGGCCGCGTCGGCGTCGCAGTCGCACACGGGCTCCAACGCCGGCATCGACGAGGTGCTCGACGCCGCGTTCCGGCGTTGCGGCGTGTTGCGCGTGGAGAAGGTGGCCGACCTCTTCTACATGGCGGAAGTCCTGGCCCGCCAGCCCCGGCCCAAGGGCCCCCGCCTGGCCATCGTCTCCAACGCCGGCGGACCCGGCGTCATCGCCACCGACTCGGTGATCCGCAACGGAGGCAAGCTCGCTTCGCTGAGCCCCGAGACCGTGGCCGCGCTGGACGAGGCCATGCCCTCCTCCTGGAGCCGCGCCAATCCCATCGACATCCTGGGCGACGCCGACCCCGAGCGCTACGCCTCTGCGGTTCGGATCATCTCGCAGGATGCCAACACCGACGGCATCGTGGTGATCCTCACCGGGCAGGTGCTCACCAAGGCCACCGAGACCGCCGAGGCCCTGCGCCCCCTGGCCAAGCTCCGCGACAAGCCGATCCTCGCCACCTGGATGGGCGGCGCCGACGTGGCCGCGGGCACGGCGATCCTGAACCATGCCGGCATCCCGACGTATCCCTACGCCGACAGCGCCGCCCGCGCGTTCAGCTACATGTGGCAGTACACCTACAACCTGCGCGGCATCTATGAGACCGCCACCATGGCCCCGGACATGGGCGACGGCTCGGACCGTGAGCGCGCCACCGAGGTGATCCAGGTCGCCCAGGCCATGAAGCGCACGCTGCTCTCCTGGAGCGAGGCGGAGCGGCTCCTCTCGGCCTACGGCATCCCGACGGTGGAGAACCTGGTGGCCACCGAGGAGGAGCAGGCCGTCCGCTACGCCCGCGCGGTGGGCTACCCGGTGGTGATGAAGGCCATCCGGCAGGCCATCACGCAGGAGACGGGCATCCTCGGGGTGCAGCTCAACCTGCTCAACGGCGACTCCGTGCGGAAGGCTTTCCGCACCGTGCGCGATTCGGTCACGTCGCGGCTGGGAGTCAAGAGCTTCCTGGGCGTCAGCATCCAGCCCATGGTGAAGCGGGCGGGGTACGAGATCGTCCTTGGCAGCCGCATCGACCACCAGTTCGGCCCGGTGCTCTACCTCGGAGCCGGGGGCAGGCTGGGCGCCGCCCTGAAGGACGAGGTGCTGGCCCTGCCGCCGCAGACCACGACGCTGGCGCGCCGGATGCTGGAGCAGACCCGCATCTACTCGGCGCTCCTCGGCGAGCACGGCGACGAGCCCGTCGACCTGGCCGCCCTCGAGCATCTGATCGTCCGGTTCAGCTACCTGGTGGTGGAGCAGCGCCGCATCCGCGAGATACGCATCGATCCCCTGCTGGTCTCGTCCCACGGCCCGCTGGCGCTGGGCGCCCGGGTGTCGCTCCACGACGCCTCGCTGCCCGACGACGAGCTGCCGCGGCTCTCGATCCGGCCCTATCCCATGCAGTACACGACGCGGTGGACCATGCGGGACGGCACCGAGGTGCTCATCCGCCCGATCCGGCCGGAGGACGAGCCGCTGGTCGTGGACTTCCACTCCACGCTCTCCGACCAGAGCGTCTACATGCGCTTCTTCCACGCCATGAAGCTGAGCCAGCGCGTGGCCCACGAGCGGATGATCCGCATCTGCTTCAATGACTACGACCGCGAGATCGCGCTGGTCGCCGAGAACACCGACCCCGCCACGGGCAAGGCCCGGATACTGGGCGTCTCCCGGCTCAGCAAGATCCACGGCACCAACGAGTCGGAGTTCTCGCTGCTGGTCAACGACGCCTACCACGGCAACGGCCTGGGCACAGAGCTGCTGAGCCGCGTGCTCGACGTCGCCCGCGATGAGAAGCTCGGCTGCGTCCTGGCGGACATCCTGCCGGAGAACTACCCCATGCAGCGCGTCTGCCAGAAGCTCGGCTTCGTCCTCACACTGGCCATGGGAGACGACATGGCCAAAGCGCGCCTCAACCTGTAACGGACTGGACCCGTCAACAACACGATGGATGGCGAACCGACCCGAATATTGCTGGTCGATGACGACCCGGCCAACGCCGCCGCCCTGCGCACGGCGTTGGCCGAGCGCGCCGGCAGCCAGTTTCAGATACTTCACGTCCGGCAGCTCGCCCACGCCCTGAAGTACCTGGCCGACGAGCTGTTCGACGTGGCGCTGCTGGAGCTGAACCTGCCCGACAGCCGAGGTCTCAACACCCTCCACCGCATCCGGCGGCAGGCCCCGCAGGTGACCACCATCGTCTGGTCGCGCCAGGACGACGAGGCCGGCTCGATCCGCGCCATCCAGGCCGGCGCCGATGACGTGCTCGTGAAGGGCCAGACCGACGGCGTCAACCTGGCGCGCAGCATCCGCCACGCCATCGAGCGGCACAGCATCGTTGAAACGCTGCAGGCCTTCGACCGCCAGAAGTCCGACTTCATCGCCACCGCCTCGCACGAGATGCGGACGCCGCTTGCCATCATCCGCGAGTTCGTCACCCTCGTCCTGGACGGCCTGGCCGGGCCCGTCACGCCGGACCAGACGGAGTGCCTCAACTCGGCGCAGCGCAACTGCGACCGGCTGGCGCAGCTCCTGAACGACCTGTTGGACATGACGCGCCTCGGCCGGCAGGAGATCGAGCTGCATCGCCGCCGGACCGACGTGGCCGCCCTCCTGCGCCAGTGCGCCAACGACTTCCGGCCGATGTGCGAAGGCAAGGGCCAGACCCTGGCGCTGGAGCTTCCCGAGGGGCTGCCCGACGCGGTGTGCGACGCGGCGAAGATCGAGCAGGTGATGGTCAACCTGCTGGGCAATGCCGCCAAGTTCACGCCCGAAGGCGGCTCCATCACGATCCGACCGGGGTACGACCAGCACCTGCTCTGGGTGGAGGTCGAGGACACCGGCCGCGGCATCGCCGAGCAGGACCAGGAGCGCATCTTCGAGGCGTTCGTGCAGGTGGAGCGGGAGGCCGGTCCCGGCATCCGCGGCACCGGCCTGGGCCTGGCGATCACGCGGCGGCTCGTGGAGTTGCACGGCGGCTCGGTCTGGGTCTCCAGCGAGCCCGGAGCGGGTAGCCGGTTCGGCTACTCGCTGCCGGCATACCACGAGGGCGCCGAGCTGGCGGCCGTCGTCACGGACACCTGGCGCGCCGTCCACAACGGCGCCGCTCCGCAGGTGCTGGCTGTGGTCTACGCCGAGGGGTTCGCTTCGGCGGCTCCGGAGAAGCGTGAGCGCGGGCTGGCCAGGATTCACGACGCCGCGCGCAAGGCCCTGGATGCCGCGGGCGCGGGCGTGGTCTCTCTCACCGAGTGTTTCGTGGCCTTCGCCCTTCCCATGGGCAGGGCGCGCGCCATGTCGGTGCTCCGGGGTCTCGGGCAGACGCTGGGCGCCGCCGCGCTGGAGGACGGCGCCCTGGAGTACGCCGTGGCCGAGCTGTCGCGCAACACCTCGGCCGACGAGGGGCTGGCGAGGGTCTGCGAGCGGTTCAGCATCCCCGCCTGACGCCGCCCCCCGGGGCGCGGGCCATGCTCTTCCAGCTCGAAGTTGGGTAATCTGCTGCAAGCGGCCCCGTGTGGCCGCGGCGGTCGCGACGGAGGTCACGAATATGGCGAAGGCCACGGTAATGATCGTGGACGACGAGCAGGAGATCATCCGGGCCGTTGCGATACGGCTTCGGGCGTCGGGGTACGCCGTGACATTCGCCACCGATGCCTCCATGGCCATGCACGTGGCCGTGCGCGACGAGCCCGACCTGGTGATCCTGGATATCAGCATGCCCGGCGGCACGGGGTTCGACGTGGCGCGCCGCCTCCGGGCCAACGCCAAGACGATGTTCGCCCCGATCATCTTCCTCTCCGCCCACGCCTCGCCCGCCAACAAGCTGCTCGCCGAGCAGAGCGGCGCGGTGGCTTTCCTGACCAAACCGTTCCGCGGCGAGGACCTGCTGAAGATCGTGGACGAGACGCTGGGCAACGTCTAGCCCGCGGACTACGTCCGCCGCGCCCGATTTGGCGCAGTTCCGTACGTAACAGGCGGAAGTTCCCCGCGATACAGTACACTGTGTGATCTGTGCGGATCGGCCGCGCGGGTGAGAGCCATCCCAAGCCCGGACGGGCCCGTGGGTGGCCCGAAAGGATGGGAGATGGCGAAGAGGATCTACGTCGGTAGCTTGCCCTATTCGGTGACCGAGACGCAGCTTGAGGACTTGTTCGCGCAGTTTGGGCAGGTCAACGGCGTCGATGTCATCAAGGACAGGGAGACGGGCCAGGCCAAGGGCTTCGCGTTCGTGGAGATGGCGGACGCATCCGAGGCGCAGCTGGCGATGGACAAGCTCAATGGCTCCACGCTGGGCGGCCGCACCCTGGTGGTGAACGAGGCTCGCGAGCGTGATAGCGGCGGCGGCCGCGGGTTCGGCGGCGGCGGCGGCGGTGGCTACGGCAGCCGCAGCGGCGGCG
>JAPLCQ010000034.1 GCA_026392115.1 Armatimonadota bacterium
TGGCGCGCAAGGACGGGACAGGGCTGACCGGCTGTCAAAGGAGGAAACATGAGCATCACCATCGAACCGCTGTCGCCCTTTGTCGGCGCGGAGATATGCGGCATCGACCCGCGCCTGCCCCTGGACTACTACCTCGACCTCCTGCGCGCCGCCAAGCGAGCCCGACCGGACGCCTGCGTCAAGGCGTTCACGGCCGTGGAGATCGACCAGATCGCCCGCGTCGCCGGCCGGACCGTACCCAAGACCCTCGAACTGCTGATGGAGGCCGGTCTGGGCGCGGTGCCCGGCGGCGGCGCCGAGGTCTTGTCCGATCGCGTGCACGGCCTGCTCCACCCCAACAAGCTGACGCCGAGCCAGTGGATCGGCATCTCCCGGCAGGTGGCGGCGGCGGGCTTGCCGCAGTACGCCACGATGCTGTTCGGGCATGTGGAGACGGCGGAGGAGCGGGTGGACCACCTGCTGGCCCTTCGCGCGCTTCAGGACGAGACCGGACACCTGCTGGCCCTGACCCCGCTGGCGTTCCACCCGGAGGGCACCTACCTGTCGCACCTGCCTGCCCCGACGGGAATGGACGATCTCCGCATGGCCGCCGTGTCCCGCGCCCTGCTGGACAACGTGGCGCACATCAAGTCGTTCTGGGTCATGAGCACGGTTCAGGTCTCGCAGATTTCGCTCTGGTACGGCGCCGACGACATCGACGGCACCGTGCAGGAGTACGAGATCACTTTCCCCGAGGGCCGCCTGGGCCACACCTCGCAAAGCCTCTCCCGCACAGAGCTGGAGGCGCTGATTATCGAGGCGGGCCGCATGCCCGTGGAGCGCGACACGCTCTACCGGCCCGTTGCGCCGGTGGAGGCCCGCAATGGGTGAACTGCAACCGCGTAGCGGCTCCCTTGGCGACGCCCTCGCCCGTGCGGCGAACGGAGGGCGGCTGACCGCCGACGAGTGCCTGGCGGCGGCCCAGAGCGCCGACCTGCTGCAACTAGCCGCCGCAGCCGATGCCGTGCGCCGGCGGCTGAACCCGGCGCAGGTCGTCACCTACGTGGTCGGCCGCAACGTCAACTACACCAACGTCTGCTGGGTGCGGTGCAAGTTTTGCGCGTTCTACCGCGTGCCCGGCTCCGACGCCGGCTATGTGCTCCCGCTGGAGGCCATCCTTCAGAAGATCGAGGAGATGGTCGACGCGGGCGGCGCCGAAGTGCTCCTGCAGGGCGGCCTCAACCCCTCGCTCAAGATCGACTGGTTCGAGGAGCTCTTCCGAACCGTGAAGCGGCGCTTCGCCGGCAAGACGGTCACGCTTCATGCCCTATCGCCTGCCGAGGCGATCTATATCGCCCGGATCAGCCGCCTGACCCTATCGGAGACACTCGGCCGCCTGCGGGCGTCCGGCCTGGACAGCATGCCCGGCGGCGGCGCCGAGATTCTGACCGACCGCGTTCGGCACGCGATCTCGCCCTATAAGGACACTGCCGACGAGTGGATCGACTGCATGCGCGTCGCACACGGCCTCGGCATCCGGACCACGGCAACGATGATGTACGGCTCCATCGACACCTGGGAGGACCGCGTCGAGCACCTGATGCGGCTCCGCGACCTCCAGGATGAGACCGGCGGCTTCACGGCCTTCATCCCCTGGTCGTTCCAGCCGGACGGCACCGAGCTGGGCGGCTCGCGGGCCAGCGCCGTCGACTACCTGCGCACCGTGGCCGTTTCGAGGCTGGCGCTGGACAACGTGCCGCACCTGCAGGCGTCGTGGGTGACCCAGGGGCCCCGCGTGGCGCAGATCGCCCTGGGCTACGGATTGGACGACTTCGGCTCAACCATGATGGAAGAGAACGTGGTCTCTGCCGCGGGTTGCCGGTTCACCATGCCCATTGAGGAGCTGGAACGGCAGATTCGAGCGGCGGGATATGAGCCGATTCGCCGAACCACCCAGTACGAGCCCATATTCGGTCCCAAAGCCTGAAACATGGAGGTGGGTCTGAAGCGTCTGTAGAGGTACAGCAAGCGAGGTGAGCCTATGAGGGCGGCTATGAGCGTCCGCAGTTTCGAGCAGTGGTTCGGTGCGCTGGTCCTTCTCTGCATGACGGCGATGGGCATCACCGCGGGCAGCGTCGTCCGGTGGCCGGCCTACGGCTCGCTCCCCAGCTTCGATCAGCTCTGCCAGACGTACCCCGTCTACCGTTCGTTCACCGTTGCCGCCTTCGGCATCATCGGCATCGTCAGCGGGGCTGTGCTCGGGCCCAAGCTGGGTGCGGCGCTGGTGCGGCTGGGCAACGCCATCGACCAGATGTCGGCGCGCGACAAGGTGGCGGCGGTCGTCGGCGTCCTGTTGGGCCTGTTGGTGACGGCCCCGGTCATGCTCCTGCTCCATGGGATATCCCGTTTCGGCGTCCTCATCTCTCTGGTTTTGGGCGTGGCCTTCGTCTACCTGGGCGTTCGCTACGCCCTTGGTATGGGCGACCAGCTCTCGGCGCTCTTCTTCCCCCACGCCCGCCCCGAGCACGGCGCCCTGCCCGCGGTTGCGCCCACCTCGTGCAAGATACTCGACACCAACGTCATCATCGACGGGCGCATCGTCGACGTCTGCCGAGCGGGGTTCATCGAGGGGACGCTCTACGTGGCGGGCTTCGTCCTCGACGAACTCCAGCACATCGCCGATGCCGCCGATCCCCAACGGCGGGCCCGCGGCCGGCGCGGCCTCGACATGCTGGCCGAACTCCAGGCGGACTACCCCCTGCTCGTCCGCACGCTTGACCACTTCCTGCCCGATCGAGCGCCTCGCGAGGTTGATGGGCGCCTCGTGGTGCTGGCCAAGCGCCTGAACGGCACGATCGTCACCAACGACTTCAACCTCAACAAGGTCGCGTCGCTACAGGGCGTCTCGGTGATGAACATCAATGAGCTCGCCAACGCCCTCAAGGCTGTGATGCTTCCCGGCGAGGAGATGCGCGTGAGCGTGATCCGCGAAGGGAAGGAACCGAACCAGGGCGTAGCGTATCTAGACGACGGGACCATGATCGTCATCGATGATGGCCGCAAGCACATCGGCGCAGATGTGGAGGTCACCGTGACCAGCGCACTCCAGACCTCTGCCGGCAAGATGGTCTTCGCGCGGCTCAAGCCCAGGCTCGAGCGCGCCAGAGACGCGGAATGACCGTTGCCGCCATCGTCCCGGCGGCGGGCCGGGGCGCGCGATTCGGCGGCCCTGAGAACAAGATCTGGGTCGACATAGGGGGTCGGCCCCTGATCCAGTGGACGCTCAGGGCGCTGGAGACGCATCCGGGCATCGACAGCCTCGTCATCGTCGGGGCGCCCGATGAGCTGGACCGCCTCCGCGACGCCGCGGCGGCTCCGGCCAAACCGACGCGGATCGTCGCAGGGGGCGCCACGCGGGCCGAGTCTGTGCTGCGCGGGCTTGAGAGCCTCGACGCCGGCGTTCAAACGGTGTTGGTACACGACGCCGCGCGACCGGCCGTGCCGCCGGACCTCATCGACCGCGTGCTGGCCGGTGTCCGCAGCCATGGCGCCGCGATCCCCGGCATGCCCTGTACGGACACGGCCAAGGTTTGCGACCCGCAGGGCCGCGTTGAGGCCACGCTGGACCGTTCGCGGATCGCCCTGGTCCAGACGCCGCAGGGCTGCCGCCGCGACCTGCTCGAACGGGCCTACCGCGTTGCCGGAGCCGCCGCCAACGGAACGACCGACGAGGCGTCGCTGCTGGAGCGTGCCGACATACCGGTGCATGTCGTGGCGGGCGACGCCGCCAACGTCAAGGTGACCCTGCTGGCGGACCTAGCCGCGGTGAGGCGGGCGCTGATCGGCCGCGGGTCCGGCGAGGTCCGGACGGGTCTCGGTTACGACGTGCACCGCCTCGCGTCCGGGCGTGAGCTCTGGCTGGGCGGCGTGCGCATAGAGCATGACCAGGGGCTCGAAGGGCATTCGGACGCCGACGTGGTGGTCCACGCCGTCTGCGACGCACTCCTGGGCGCGGCAGGTCTGGGCGACATCGGCCTGCTCTTCCCGCCGGGCGATCCGGCACACCGAAACCGGCGCAGCACCGAGTTTCTGGCCGAAATCGGACCCAGGCTACGGGCGGCGGGATGGCTGGTGACGAACATCGACGCGGCGGTGCTGGCCGAGGCGCCCCGGCTGGCCCCGCATCGAACCGCCATGGCCGAGGCCATGGCGCAGGCGCTGGAACTCGAAGCGAAGCGGATCAGTATTAAAGCCACTACATCGGAGGGACTGGGCCCCGTGGGTCGCCGAGAGGGTATCGGTTGCTGGGCCGTAGCGACCCTGCAGCGGGCCGAGGAGCAGTAGCACCGTACATTCTGCAGCACAGGAGGTTCACGATGGAAGCCAGGATCGCGCTGAAGGGCAAGCATGGGGGTGTGCCGGACACGGTGACGGAGTATGCGGAGCGCAAGCTGTCGAAGCTTGAGCGCCTGTTCCACCGTCCGCCTACCGTTGAGTTGCTGGGCACCTACGAGCGCGGCCAGTACGTCGTTGAGCTGAACGTCGATGGTGACGGCATCTTCCTTCGCAGCGAGGAACGGTGTCCCGAGTTGCACGCCGCCATCGACAACGTGACCGCCAAGCTGGACCGGCAGGTCAAGCGCTTCAAAGATCGAGTGCGTCACGACCACCGCAAGCCCGTCCGAGACGTGAACGACGCCGATGCGGCCCCGACGGTCGACGACGACGAGCCGTTCGAGCCGAAGATCGCCCGGCGCAAGCACTACGTCATGAAGCCCATGCTGCCCGAGGAGGCGGCGCTCCAGCTCGAGATGATCGACCATCCGTTCTTCGTCTTCCGCAACCTCGAGACCGGTGATGTCTCCGTGATCTACCGCCGACGCGACGGCTCGTATGGCCTGATCGAGCCGGGCGCCTAGATGCAGCCCAGCCGCGTGACGCAGTCGCCGCCGCTGGTGGCGTGCCTTGGCGAAGCCCTCATCGACTTCGTGTCACTCGAGGCGGGCGTGACCGTCTCTGATGCTCCCGGCTTCGTCAAGGCGGCCGGCGGCGCTCCTGCCAACGTGGCTGTTGGGGTGGCCCGGCTCGGCGGCCGGGCCGCCTTCCTCGGCAAGGTGGGCGCCGACCCGTTCGGCCGCCACATCCGCGACGTGTTGACCCAATCCGGCGTCGATACAAGCGGGCTCATGCTCGACCCGGAGAGCCGCACGGGGCTGGCGTTCGTCTCGATCCAGGCCGACGGAGAACGGGACTTCGCCTTCTGGCGCAATCCGAGCGCCGACATGCTGCATCGCCCGGACGAGTTACCGACAGCGTTGCTTGCCGAGTGCGATGCCTACCACTTTGGGAGCATCAGCCTCATCCAGGAGCCGTCGCGTTCCGCCACGCTGCAGGCAGCCGCCATCGCGCGCGGGGCGGGAGCCCTGATCTCGTTTGACCCGAACCTGCGGCCGGCGCTCTGGCCCGACCTCGCGACCGCCCGCGGCGCCATGTTGGACGCGATCCCCTACTGCGATGTCCTGAAGGTGAGCCAGGAGGAGGGCGAGTTCCTCACGGGCGCGTCGAGTGTGAGCGCGATGCTGGACGCGCTGCTGGGCCTGGGTGTGCGGCGACTGGTGGCCGTCACCATGGGAGCCGACGGCTGTGCGTGGCGCGCGACCGACGGCGCCGGCGGGCGAGCGACACCGCCGACCGTGACGCCCGTCGATACCACGGGCGCGGGCGACGGATTCGTGGCGGGTATGCTGGTGAGGCTGGCCGCGGCACGGCACAGCGACTGGCCGTCCTCGGAGCTTGCCGGGGTCTTCGCCTTCGCCAACGCCGTGGGAGCGCTGGCCACCACGGGCAAGGGCGCCATCCCGGCCCTTCCGAGCCTTGCCGACGTAAACGAGCTGATGGCCGCACCACGACCAAGATAACGGAGCCAGGGGAACACCATGCGCATAGGCGTACTCACCAGCGGCGGCGACGCACCGGGCATGAACGCGGCCGTTCGCGCCGTCGTCCGAACCGTGATCGCCAGGGGCGGCGAGGCTGTCGGGATCGAGCGGGGCTACCATGGCCTGGTGGATGACCACGTCATACCCCTGAGCCTCCACTCAGTTAGTGGGATCATCGACCAGGGCGGCACAATCCTGAAGACCGCACGGTGTGAGCAGTTCAAGACGCCGGAGGGGCAGGCCGCGGCCGCAGCCACCATCGCGCGCAACGGGATCGAGGGAATCGCGATCGTCGGCGGCGACGGCTCCTACCGGGGCGCGCTGGCCCTGAACAAGACCTGCGGGGCGCACGTCATCGGCCTCCCAGGAACCATCGACAACGATATCCCCGGTACGCTCTACACCATCGGGTTCGACACGGCCGTCAACACGGCGCTGGAGGCCATTGACCGCATCCGCGACACATCCGAGTCGCACGACCGCGTCTTCGTGGTCGAGGTGATGGGCCGCGCCGACGGGTCCATCGCCATGGAGGTCGCCCTGGCGGGCGGAGCCGAGGCGGTCATTACGCCGGAGCGCCGCGTCGAGATGGTGGAGCTGTGCCGGCGCATCCAGGCCTGGCGCGAGCGGGGCAAGATGTCCTGCATCGTGGTTGTGGCCGAAGGGGCCGCTGGCGGGGCTGCCGTGGGCGCGACGATCACGCAGGTCACGGGGATCGAGACCCGCGTTTCGGTGTTGGGCCACATCCAGCGCGGCGGATCACCCACCGCCCGCGACCGATCGCTCGCCACCCGCATGGGCGTCTGCGCCGCGGACCTGCTCCTTGCCGGCAGCACCAATCTCATGGTGGGCGTGGACGAAGGCGGCGCCACGGTCACCCACCCGCTGGAGGAGATCCTGCAGCAGGAGCACAAGCTGGACGCCTCGCTGTTCGACGTGCTGGAAGTAACGGCCACTTGACGCAGCCGAAGGGCGCCGGGAGCCCGCCGTGAGGATCGACGAGTTCCGCAAGGCGGTTCGCCAGGAGTTCGGCAAGCGGCTGGAGCACGCCACTCCGGCCAACGTGCGCGAATTCCTCGACAAGATGGGCGAGCGCGAGTTCGAGTCGCGAGGCAGCCGCCGCCGGATCGAGATCTGCGAGGAGCAGACCACCTACGAGAGCATCCTCAAGGACTTCTACGCCCGGGTCCTCGAGATGCCTCCCGAGGAGGGGATGATGCTCCTCTGGACGATGTCGTTCGAGATGTCCTTCGCCATGCTCGAGCACGACCTCTCGGAGCGGTTCGACCACCTCTTCGGCGAGGTGGCCGACTGAGGGCGCCTCAGTCCACGAAGTCGATCTCGCCCACGCTGGGGGCCAGGCCGCGGTTCCGAGCTTCCTCCAGGAACAGGCGGATGCTCCGCTTGCCCGCCTCGCCCATGTCCACGGTCCAACTGTTCACGTACATACCCACGAACCGGTCGGCGGTGGCGGCGGGCATGTCGCGGGCAAACGTCAGCGCGTAGTCCAGAGCGTTCGAGCGCTGGTCCAGCCCGAGGACGATGCTTTTCTTGATGTCTCGCGAGATCGTGGCGGCCAGGTCGACGGCAAGGTCGCGCCGGATCGCGTTGACGCCGAGCGGCAACGGCAGGCCCGTCCGCTCCTTCCACCAGACCCCCAGGTCCACGGCAAGGCTCAGCCCCGCATCGGCATAGGTGAGCTGCCCCTCGTGGATGAGGAGGCCCGCATCGACCTCGCCGGCGATCACCGCTGGCATGATGGCGTCAAAGGGCATCACGCGGTAGCGCACGGCCCCTTCGCCCCCCGCGGTCCCCTCCTCCACCATGGGCTCGTCGAGGTAGAGCGAAAGGGCCAAGTAAGCGCTGGTCATGAGGCCCGGTATAGCTACAACCTTGCCGCGCAGGTCTGCCGCAGCGGCGGGCCGCGCGGTAACGACCATGGGGCCGTAGCCGTCGCCCATGCTGGCGCCGTGAGTCAGGATCGCGTACCGGTCGGCCACGTAGGCGTAGGCATGCACCGAGATCGCGGTTGTCTCCAGCAGGCCGTCGCGCGCCCATTCGTTGAGCGTCTGGATGTCCCGCAGCACATGCTCGTAGTCGATGCCCGGGGTCTGTACAGAGCCCGACGCGAGGCCGTAGAACATGAAGGCGTCATCGGAGTCGGGGCTGTGGCCAATGCGGACGAGGGTGGACATGATGCGGGCGCCTTCCAGCGGGGACGCGCGGGACGCGCGTCGGGATGTATCAGTCTACCAGCCGTTGCGAGCCGTGTAACCGCCACGGCCCCACGCGGGTTCCATCGGCAGCCATGCAAACGCTGGCCGGCGGATGGGAGCGCGGGGCACGCCGTGTGGCTGTAAACGAGGGCCTGGCGCTTGGTGTGGTACGCTCCTTGGCTATGAGTGCGCGGATGGCCACGAACCTAATGGAACACGAGACGCCGCCGGCCACGCGGGCCGCCGAGACCGACGACCTGCTCGCCGTGCGGTGCAGGGCCGGCGACCGATCTGCGTTCGATGTGATCGTGAGCCGCTATCAGGAGCGGCTCATGCGTTTCTCGACACGGGTCCTGGGGAGCCAGGCCGAGGGCGAGGACGCGGCCCAGGAGGCGCTCATCCGGGCGTACCGGGCCATGCAGAGCTACCGGACCGAGGGACTGCTCCAGAGCTGGCTGTACCGAATCACGCTCAACGAGTGCCGACGCCGCATCCGGCGCCGCAAGCTGACGATGCCGTTCGACGCCCTGCGGCGGAAAGATCCGAGGCCGGGACCGGAAGAGCTGGCGGTGACCGCGGACCGGGCCCACGATGTGCGCGATGCGGTGGCCGCCCTGCCGGACCACTACCGAATCGTTATGGTTATGTTTTACTTTGAGAATATGAGCGTCGATGAGATATCCCGAACGGCAAGCCTGTCCGTGAGCGCCGTGAAGGTCCGGCTCCACCGGGCCAGGGAGCGCCTGCGCCACGTACTGGCAGAGGGACAGGAACGATGAAGGGCCAACTGAACAAACCGACGAGCGGCCTCCTGACCTGCAGGCAGGCACGCCCCCGGATCGACGATTGGCTGGACGAGCGGGACGCCCACATGGGCGAAGACCTGGCCGCCCACGTCGGCTCTTGCCCGGGCTGCCGCGCATACGTGAGGCAGTGGAACGAGATCGAACTGGTGCTCCGCGGCGGAGCCGCCGAGGTGCTGGAGCCGAGGCCTGCACCGGCACGCCGGCGTCCTGCCGTCCGCATACGTCGGTTGGCTGCCGTGGCCGCCTGCGCCCTGCTGCTCCTGGCGGTCGTCTGGACCGCAGTCGCGCGGCCGCGAGCCCTCATGGCCTGGCGCAACTCCGGCGCCGGACGGGGGCGCACCTGGCAGGCTCCCGCCGGCAATCCCGGCGCCGGCGTGGAGCCACGGGACCTGCCCATGGCCACCACGCCGTAGAGAGGCAGTCAGGCGCTAGAACTCGGTGCCGCTGGTGAACTGGAAGCCCTCCACGCGCAAGGCCGGGACATAGGCTCCGAGGTAGGATTCCACCACCTCAGGCACGCCAACGTGCGTGACCGCTGAGAGCACTCGCAGCGGGCTGTCGTTGAAGCGCATGTTCTTGGCGCCGCCGACCACCTTCCCGTCGCGCACCACGAAGAGGCCGTCGCGCGTCATACCCGTGAGCAGCAGGCGCATGGGGTCGACGAAGCGGATGTACCAGAACCGCGTTACCAGCAGGCCCTCTTCCGTGGCGGCGACCATCTCGTCCACCGTGGTCCCGCCGCCGTCGATCACCATGTTCGTCGGTCGGCCCACGAAGGGCCGTCCGCTCTTGGAGGCCCAGTACCGCGAGTTGGCCAGGTTCTGGAGGACGCCCTCGCGGACCCAGTCCACGCTCTTCGCCGGCAGTCCGTCCTCCACGAAGGAGGCGCCGGGGCAGAGCGGATGGGCCGGTTCGCTGCGTAGGGTAATCGACGGAGCGGCGATCCGGGTCCCCACCTTACCCGTGAACGCGCTGCGGCCCTCGTCGGCGGCCTTGGCGTCCAGCGACCAGAGCATGAAGGCCAGCAGCTCCGCCACCGCCGCGGGCTCGAGAATGACCGTCGTGGGCTTGGCAAGAGCCGCGACCGGACCCGCCGCCGTGAGCGCCTTGCCCACCGCGGTGGCGGACACGGCGTCGGCATCGACCTGCGAGAGCTGCCATCCGCCGCCGGAAGCCCAGCCGGAGCTGTCGCCGCCCAGAGCCGAACAGACCAGCTCGGCCGACGTGGCGCGATGGTACGCCCGATGCCCGGCCGAGTTCAGCAGCGCCGTGAAGCCGGACTCGGTAGCATAGCTACCCGCGCCGCGCAGGCCGGCGCCGACCACGGGCTTCAGCGTCCGCGCCACGACCTGGGCCCGAAGCTCGGGACCGCACTCCGCCACTGCATCGTCCCACGCCGGCACGGTCGGGCACTCGGTCGGGCCCGGCGGAGGCATGAACTCGGTGTCCGGAGCCGCCACCCGGGCGATGGCCTCGGCGCGCCGCACCGCGTCGCGAACACCCTCAGGCGTCAGCAGGTTGGTGCGCGACCGGCCCAGTTGACATCCGAAGGCCGACTTCACCGAGAGCTGCACGTTGGACTTGGCCACGTTCTGGGTGATGCTGTTGTTGGCGAACCGGGTGGAGCCCACGTTGGACCCGCTCAGCACCAGTTCCGTGTGCTCTGCGGTGGCGTGGCGAAGGGCCTGCTCCAGCAACTGCTGGGCCTCGTTCTCAGTCATGTGGGCCTCCTTGGCCTGGTTCGACCGGGCAAACGGTTACGCCCGATTGCATTACCGAACTCGAATGAAAGGCTGCATCTTGGCGAAGGTCTTCTCGCCGATGCCCGACACATCCATCAACTGCTCGGCGGCGGTGAACTTGCCGCTCTGCCGCCGGTGCTCCATAATCCGGGCAGCCATGGAGGGGCCGATACCGGGCAACCGCTGCAACTCCTCGGCTGAGGCGCTGTTGATATCCACGGTCCCCTCGCCCGCCGCCCGCAGCTTCTTCGGGCCTTCGTGGCGATCACCCGACGAACCGCGTCCTCGGGATGCCGCCACCGCGACGGGCCGCGCCTGGGGCGCAGCGGCGTCGCCCTTCTTCGGCACCACCAGTTGGCGACCGTCATCCAGCCGCTCGGCCAGGTTGATAGCCTGCAGGTCCGCCTCGGGCGCGGGGCCTCCCGCGGCGACCACGGCATCCTGCGTCCGCGCTCCGGGTTGGAGCGTCACCACTCCGGGCTTCACTACCGCCCCGATCACGTGCACCATGATCGGTCCCGCGGGTGCGGCCGCTCCGGCGTCGCCGACCGCCGCCTGGGCCTTGCCGGGAGGCGAGACCGTGATCTCGTCCTCGACGGCCCTGCCGCGACCAAAGAAGGCCACCGCGGCCATCACCAGCAAGGCCGCCAAGAGCACCGCGCTCGCCGCGATCTGGCTCCGACTCCACGCGATACCCGCCCTATCGCCGCCCGTCGGCTCCGTCGACACCCTGCGGCCTCGTCAGAACTCCGCGCTGCCCGGCGTGCGCGGGAAGGGGATCACGTCGCGGATGTTCTTCATGCCGGTCAGGTACATGAGGATGCGCTCGACGCCCAGCCCGAAGCCCGCGTGCGGGACGGAGCCGAACCGCCGCAGGTCCAGGTACCACCAGTAGGGTTCCAGGTCCAGGCCCTGCTCCATGATCCGTGCCTGGAGCACATCGTGCCGCTCCTCGCGCTGGCTGCCGCCGATGATCTCGCCAATCCGGGGAGCCAGCACGTCCATGGCGCGCACGGTCTTGCCGTCATCATTGGCGCGCATGTAGAAGGCCTTGATCTGCTTCGGGTAGTCGGTGACGATGACCGGGCGCTTGAAGGTCTCCTCGGTGAGGAAGCGCTCGTGCTCGGCTTGCAGGTCGCAGCCCCACTCCACCGGGAACTCCCAGTTCCGCCCGGCCCGCTCGAGGATATCCACGGCCTCGGTGTATGTGACATGCTCGAAGTCCACCGAAGCCACATGCTCCAGCGTACCGAGGACGGTCGGGTCGATGCGCTTCGTGAAGAACTCGATGTCGGCCAGGCAGGTGTCGAGGACGTATCGGATCACGTACTTCAGAAAGTCCTCGGCCAGCCGCATGTCGCCGGCAAGGTCGCAGAAGGCCATCTCCGGCTCGACCATCCAGAATTCGGCCAGATGGCGCGGCGTGTTGGAGTTCTCCGCCCGGAACGTGGGCCCGAACGTGTAGACGTTGCTGAAGGCCAGGGCGAAGATCTCGGCTTCGAGCTGGCCGCTCACGGTCAGGTAGGCGGGCTTGCCGAAGAAGTCCTGTGAGAAGTCGATGGCGCCGCTCTGGGTCCGAGGCACGTTCTGCATGTCCAGCGTGGTGACGCCGAACATGGCCCCGGCGCCCTCGCAGTCCGACGCGGTGATGACCGGCGTGTGGACGTAGATGAAGCCGCGCTCCTGGAAGAAACGGTGGATGGCGTACGAGACGGCGTTGCGGACACGGAAGACGGCGCCGAAGGTGTTCGACCGGCTGCGCAGGTGGGCGATGTCCCGGAGGAACTCCATGGTATGCCCCTTCTTCTGAAGGGGATAGGCCACCGTGTCGGCGCCCCCGTGCACGGCGAGGCCGGTCACCTTGAGCTCCACGGACTGCCCGGCGCCAGGCGAGGCCACCAGTTCGCCTGTGGCGGTCACCGAGGCGCCCGTGGTCACGAGGGCCAGCGTCTCGGCCGTCAGGACGCCGTCATCGATCACCAACTGCAGGTCCTGCATGCAGCTACCGTCGTTCACTTGCGCGAAGTGGATGCCCTTGCTGTCGCGCCGCGTCTTCACCCAACCGCTGATCCCAACCGACGAACCCACCGGCATCGCCAGGATGTCGCGCACATAGCCGCCCGGTCCAAGCATGATCCGCTCCTTTGCCTTCCCTAGCCCATGACCACGTTGACGAGCTTGCCGGGCACGACGATCACCTTGCGGACCGTCTTGCCGACGGCTTCCTCAACCAGCTTGGGGCTGGCCAGGGCCAGTTCGCGCAGGCCGGCCTCGTCGATGCCGACCGGCGCCGTGATGCGGTCGCGGAGCTTCCCATTTACCTGCACGATAATCGTCAGTTCCTCGTCGGCCGCTACGGACTCGTCGTAGCTCGGCCACGCCGCCCGGTACGTGATGCCCGGGTGGCCCATGCGCTCCCAGAGCTCGTCGGCGGTGTGGGGCGTGATGGGCGCCATGAGCAGCGTGAGAGCCTCCAGCGCCTCGGATCGGAGCGCGGCGCGGGTCGGGTCGGCGTCCGCCGCCGTGTCCGGCGGGCTGTAGAGGTAGAGCTCGTTCACCATCTCCATCAGCGCCGCGACAGCCGTGTTGAAGCGGAACGCCTCGATATCCTCGGTCACCTTGCGGATGGTCTGGTGGACCTTCCGGCGGAGCTTGCGGTCGGCGCCTGCCAGTTCGGCGCCGTCGAGCGTGGCGCGCCACTCCGGCGCGTAGGCCTCCATGTTGGCCATGCACCAGCGCCACACGCGGTTCATGAAGCGCAGGGCGCCGTGGATGCCCTCGTCGCTCCACTGCACGTTGTCCTCGAAGGGCGCCACGAACATCAGGTAGACGCGCAGGCTGTCGGCCCCGTAGCGCTCCGCGATGTCGTCGGGCCGCACCACGTTGCCCTTGGACTTGGACATCCGGACCCAGCGCCAGACGATATCGGACTCCGGGTAGTCGGCGCGCTCCTCCGGCCGCAGGACGATCCAGTCGATCACCTTCTCGTCGCCGCCGTCCTCTTCGCCCGCGCTCTCGGACCCGCGTGGCCGTCGGCCGGGCGTGTAGGCGAGCATGGAGCCCTGGTTGCGGAGCTTGGTAAAGGGCTCCACGAAACCGACCAGCCCGGCGTCGTACATCACCTTGGTCCAGAACCGGGCGTAGAGCAGGTGCATGACCGCGTGCTCGGCGCCGCCCGTGTAGAGGTCCACCGGCAGCCAGGCGTCGATGAGCGCGCGGTCGGCGAAGACCCGCTCGTTGTGCGGGTCGGCGAACCGGAGGAAGTACCAGGACGAGCAGGCGAAGCCGCCCATGGTGTCGGTCTCCCGCCGTGCGACCGCGCCGCAGGCCGGGCACGGTGTCTCCACGAACTCGGGGATCGTCGCCAACGGCGACTCGCCGGTCCCGGACGGTTTGTAGTTCTCCACGTCGGGCAGCAGCACGGGCAATTGCTCGTCGGGTACGGGCACCTCGCCGCACTCCGGGCAGTGGATGATGGGGATCGGCGCGCCCCAGTAGCGCTGTCGGCTGATGAGCCAGTCGCGGAGCTTGTAGTTCACCCGCCCCTCTCCGACGCCGTGCTGCTCCAGCCAGCGGACCACCACCCCGACGGTCTCCTTGCTGTTCGGGAGGCCCTCGAACGGGAAATCGGGCACGCGGGCGGCCGGGCCCGGCGCGAAGCGCCGCATGACCCCGCCCTCGGGCTGGGCGGTCGCCATCTCTGCGCCGTCTTGAACGCCGTCGGGCTCGGCGTAGACGCGCTCAATCTGGATCTGGTACTTGCGGGCGAACTCAAAGTCGCGTTGGTCGTGTGCGGGCACGGCCATGATGGCTCCGGTGCCGTAACCCATGAGGACGTAGTCGGCCACCCAGATGGGGATGGCATTGCCGTTCACCGGGTTGTCGGCATAGGCGCCGGTGAAAACGCCGGTCTTGGTGCGCTCGGTGCTCATTCGGTCGATGTCGGTCTCGTTGCGGGCCTTCTGGGCGTAGGCCTCGACCTGGTCGCGCTGCTCCGCCGTGGTGATCTCTGCCACCAGCGGATGCTCCGGCGCCAGCACCATGAACGTCGCGCCCCAGAGGGTGTCTGGCCGCGTGGTAAAAACGCGGATCGTGGCATCGTGCCCAAAGACCTGGAAGTCGACCTCGGCGCCCTCGCTGCGGCCGATCCACTCGCGTTGCGACTGCTTGATGCCCTCTGACCACTCGATCGTATCCAGGTCGGCCAGCAGCCGCTCGGCGTAGTCGGTGATCTTGAAGTACCACTGCGGCATGGGCCGCTTCTCGGCGGGCGCGTCGCAGCGCCAGCAGCGGCCGTCCTTCACCTCCTCGTTGGCCAGGCCGGTCTTGCAGGACGGGCACCAGTTGATCGGCGCGTTGGCGCGGTAGGCCAGGCCGCGGCGGTAGAGGAGCAGGAAGAACCACTGCGTCCATCGGTAGTAGTCCGGCAGGCTGGAGTTGATCTCGCGGCTCCAGTCATACGTGGCGCCGATGAGATTCAGGGTGCGCTTGTAGCTGGCGGCGTACTCCGGCACCATGTCACGCGGGTTGCGGCCACGCTTGATGGCCTCGTTCTCCGCGGGCTGGCCGAAGGCGTCCCATCCCATGGGATGGAGCACATCGAAGCCGCGCATGCTCTTGAAGCGGCAGAAGGCATCGGTGGGCGCGTAGTTCTTGCAGTGGCCCACGGAGAGGCCCGCCCCGGACGGGTACGGGAACATCTCCAGCGCGTAGAAGGTGGGCCGCCCGGAGCCGGTCTCAGCCCGGAACGCCGATGTCTCCTCCCACGTCGCCTGCCACTTCGCTTCGATCGCCCTGAAGTCGTACCGGTCTTCCATGCCGCTCCCCTTTTCCGTAACGCACCCGCTATTATAGATTCGCGGAGGGTTCGACCGTCAAACCCCGCGCCGCATCCGGCGCACCTGCTCCACGACGATGGAGGCCGCCTGGTCGGCCTGCTCCGCCGTAACGCCCCTGCCGAAGCTGAACCGAACGCTCGCCCGGGCCGCGTCCCCGTCAAGCCCCATGGCCAGCAGCACGTGCGAGGGCTCCGGGCTTCCGGCCGAGCAGGCGGCGCCCGTGGAGGCCGCCACGCCGGCCATGTCCAGCAAGATCACCAGCGCGGCGCCATCGAGCCCGCCGAACCGCAGGTTGACGATGCCCGGTCTGCTGCGCCCGGCACAACCGTTGCGCTGGACATCGGGCAGTCCCGCTCGAACGGCGACCTCGAACCGGTCGGCGCAGGCGCGGGCCAGTGCGGCATCGGCCTCGCGGCGATCAATCGCCAACCGCACGGCCTCGCCGAAACCGACGACGAGGTGCAGGGCCTCGGTGCCGGGCCGAACTCCGCGCTCCTGGCTTCCGCCATGCAGCACCGGATGAAGCCGCACGCCGCGGCGTACGTAGAGCGCGCCGACGCCGGGCGGGCCGCCGATCTTGTGCGACGAGACCGAGGCGAGGTCGCAGCCCATGCTCGCGGGCAGGAAGGGCAGGCAACCGAAGCTCTGCACCGCGTCGGTGTGGCAAAGCGCGCCCGCGTGGTGCGCCGCCGCCGCCATGGCGGGCACGTCCATCACCGCGCCTGTCTCGTTGTTGGCGTGCATCACGGAGACAAGGGCAACCCGCCCGTCCAGCGCCTGCCCCACGGGCCCGGGCTCCACGCGTCCGTCGGAGCCCGGCGCCACGCGACACACCCGGAACCCGCGCCGCTCGGCCTCGTCGGCGGCGCCCAGCACGGCGTGGTGCTCAATGGCGGAGACGACCAGCCCGTCGCGTCCGACGGGAGCGGCGCTCATGGAGCCAAGAATAGCCAGGTTGTCGGCCTCGGTGCCGCCGCTGGTGAAGAGGACCTCGGCAAAGTCGACGCCCAGGGCATTCGCCAGCGTCTCCCGAGCCTCATCGACCAGGTCACGCGCCATGCGTCCACGCAAGTGGAGGCTCGAGGGGTTGCCAAGCCCCTGGGCCATCACCTGGGCGATCCGATCGGCCACCGCCGGGTCCAGGGGCGCGCCGGCGACGTAGTCCAGGTAGATCACGAACCGAGGACCTGGTCGGCCAGATCGCCCCAGGCGGCGCGGCGCACGCGCGGCAAGGTCGTCTGCAGGATCGTCTGCATGTTGACCACATCCTCGGCGTTGTAGGCCAGCAGGTTGCGGCGGGCAGCCTCGTCATCGTCGTTCCACCACTGCCACCAGAGGCGCACGGCGTCATAGCCGCTCATGCCGGTTGTCTCGTCCGATCGCCGGAGGCCGAGCTGGGTCTCGATGCTCTTGAGGCCGCCCTTGAGCCCGATGC
Organism: Armatimonadota bacterium; assembly: GCA_026392115.1. Lineage (GTDB taxonomy): Bacteria > Armatimonadota > Chthonomonadetes > Chthonomonadales > CAJBBX01 > CAJBBX01. The sequence goes on from JAPLCQ010000034.1 coordinate 16,956, forward strand.
GGCGCAGGACGTGGCAGAGGTCTACATGGAGTTGCGGGAAGCGAACGCCGAACTCGCGTGTCAGCACAGGCAGGTCGAACGAAGACCCGGCGAACGTGACGATGACAGAGAAGCTCTCCAGAAGGTCGGCGAAGTCGCGGACGTTTTCGTTACGGACGAACTGGCGCATGACGTGGCCGTCGTAGATGCCCACCACGGTGGTGGAGTCCTCTGCCGAGCTGCCGGTGGTCTCGATATCAAGGTAGCCGATTCGGTCTCCGAACTCGGAGAGGGCCCGCCAGTGCTCGGACCGAGGCAACTCGGCGGCGAACCAGCGGTAGTCGCCCTTGGCCAGCCGTTCACGGGACTCGGCCAGCCGGGGCAACAGCCAGCCCTCCAAGCGGCGCGGCACGGGGGCGCCTTCGGCAAGGCAGTCCTCCCACGTGAGCAGCCCGATACGCCAGAGGCGCTTTTCGGTGGCAGGCCCGACCGTGGGGCAATGAACGAACGTGTTCTGTAGCACGCTACGCGCCCAGCGATCCAGCGCGGTAATGCACCTCCGACTGGGCCCGGAGCAGGTCGGCGGCGGCCTCGGGGGTGATGTCGCGCTGGGCCTCGGCCAGCATCTCGTACCCAACCATGAACTTCTTCACGTCGGCGCTGCGCAGGAGCGGCGGGTAGAAGTGGGCGTGGAGTTGCCAGTGGTCGCCGGGGTACTCCGTGGCCGTGGGCGCGCCGTGCCAGCCCATGGAGTAGGGGAACGAGATATCCCATACGTTGTCGTACCGCGTCAGCAACCTCTTCAGGATCTGGGCCAGCGCCTCGCGGGCCGGCGCATCCAGGTCGGTCATCCGCGCGAACCGACGCCGGGGCAGCAGGAGCGTCTCGAAGGGCCACATGGCCCACCAGGGCACCAGGGCCACCCATTCCTCGTTGGCTGCCACGATCCGCTCGTCGCGCTCCAGCTCCCAATCCAGATAACGGCAAAGCAGCGGGACGCCGTGGGAGGAGTGGAAGTCGCATTGGCGGGCATCCTCCTTGGCGGCCTCGTTGGGCAGGAAGTCGCCCGCCCAGATCTGGCCGTGCGGATGCGGGTTGGAGCATCCCATGACGGCGCCCTTGTTCTCGAAGACCTGCACCCACCGGTGGCGCGCACCCAGGTCGCGAACCTGCTCCGACCAGAGCTCCACGATGCCAACGATGCTCCGCTCGGGCAACTCCGGCAGCGAGAGATCGTGCCTCTCGGAGAAGCAGATCACCCGGCACCTGCCCAGCACGGGCGACGCGGCGACCAGGCCGTCGCATTCAGAGACGGGATCGGCGGCGCCCGAATGCTCGGGGCGAATGGCCTGGAAGTCGTTATCAAAGACATAGGGGCCATGGTAATCCGGGTTTCGTGCGCCCAGTTTGCGCGCATTGCCGGGGCAGAGGTAGCAGTCGGCGCTGTACGGCACTCCGGCCGGCCCGCCGGAGCTCTTGGATCGGGCGCCGTCCCAGGGGCGGTCCACGCGGTGCGGTGAGACCAGCAGCCACTCGCCGGTGAGAGCGTTGAGCCTGCGGTGGGAGTTCTTGCCAAGCGCCATCCGGTAGCCTCCTCGAGCCCGACGGTGGAAGGTGGTACGATTCGCGGCAGGCGTCGCCGACGCCACGCCGCCCAGAGAGGTCCGCCATGCCCGTGCCTTCAGGTTACCGCATACGCCCGTTCGAGCCCGGCGACCTGCCCGCGCTGCAGGCGATCACCGTGGAGACCTTCGCGCCGGTCGCTATCGACAGGGCCATCGACGATGCGTTCCCCGGCGCCCTGCCCGGCTCCTGGGCCGATCGCAAGGCGGCCGCCATAGCCGACGATTGCCGAACCGAACCCGCGGGCGTTCTGGTGGTTGTTGACGCCGACGGCGCCATAGCGGGTTATGTGACATCGAGGACGAACCCGACAACCCGCATCGGCTGGATCGCCAACCTAGCGGTGGGCCAAGGCCACCGTCGCCTGGGTCTCGGGCGCGCCCTGCTGGAAGCCTGCAAAGAGCGCCTGCTGGCGCACGGAATGGTGATCGCCAAGATTGAGACGCTGGAACACAACGAGATCGGCCGTGCGCTCTACCCTTCGCTGGGGTTCCGCGAGATCGCACGGCAGGTCCACTACATCGCGCGCCTGACGGACGACGCGCCCCAAGACGGCGAGGGCAACGACCCATGCTGATTACAGCCACCATCGCGGCGCTACTGGCCGTGTCTATCCAGAGCACGGGACAGATCGGCGGGTTCTCGTTCGCGCACATCACCGACACGCACTGCTCCGGCGCAGCCAACGAGGCCGCGCTGAAGCGATGGGTCGCCGCATTGCCGAACCTCTCCACGCGTCCCGCGTTCGTGGTGAACACAGGGGATATCGCCGAGTTGGGCACGCCCGCCGAATTCGCCAGGTACCGCGCGGCCATCGCGGGTGCGTCCGCGCCGATCCACAGTGTTCCGGGCAACCACGACGTGCGCTGGGCGCCGCTGGGCAAGGAGGGCTTCACCCAGGGGGTCGGGCCTGCCTACCGCTCCTTCGACCAGGGAGGATGCCACTTCGTCCTGCTGGACAGCACCATCGTGCTGGAGCACTGGGGCCACTTCGACGGCGCGCAACTCGCCTGGCTCGAGGGCGACCTGAAGAAGCTGAAGCGCGGCACGCCGGTCTTCGTCTTCTTCCACCACTGGGTCGGACGCGACAACTCGAACATCGACAACGGCGGCGATCTCCTCCGCATCCTCGCGCCCTACAACGTGGCCGGCATCTTCATGGGACACGGGCACAAGGACTGGCACTGGACCACCGCGGGGATCGATTGCTTCATGGCGATGGGCCTCTACCAGGGCTCATGGCACCGCATCGACGTGACGGCAGAGACGGCCAGGGTGGTCCTGGTCAAGGAGGCGGGCGAGCAAACGGTGGCCGAGATTCGCCTTCGCAAGCCTGCCCGTCCTGCACTGAGGCTGACCTGGGACGACCCCGAGGCGCCCAATCTGGCCCGGAGGAGGTTCCTCGCGGTGGTCAGCGGAGCCGACGGCAAGGCCGTGACCGAGGGCATTCGCGGCGAGTACGCCATCGACAACGGCGCACCGCAGCCGACGCTGGTCGATGCGGCAGCCAAGAAGCCGCGCGGCCTGACAGGCGAGTTTGATACCGAGGCGCTGGCGGCCGGCAGCCATACGCTCGGCGTCACGGTGACGATGCCGGACGGCGCATCCGCGTCCAGCGAGATGCCGTTCGCCTATGAGCCCTCTGACACGCGCCCAACCCTGGCGTGGGAGTTCAAGACAGCCGACACCATCCAGGGCAATCCGACACTGGCCGAGGACCGCCTGCTCTGCCCCAGCTTCGACGGCAAGCTCTACTGCCTGAAGGCGGCCACAGGAAGCAAGGCATGGGCGCTGGCCACCGGAGGGGCTCTCTTCTCATCGGCCGCGGTGGCGGATGGTCGCGTCTTCGTGGGTTCGATGGACCACAAGCTCTACGCCGCCGACCTGAAGACCGGCGCCAAGCTCTGGGCCACCGACATCGGCAGCCCCCTCTTCGCCACGCCGGCGGTCTGCGGCGGGGTGGTCTGCATCGGCGCGGACAAGGCCATCGTCGGGCTCGATGCCGCTTCAGGCGCGCAGCTCTGGCGCGTGGCGGCGGGAAGCTTCTTCCAGTCGCGCGCGGCGACCGACAGCACGGCGTTCTACCTGGGAGGCTGGGACAACACGCTCTACGCCATCGAGGCCGCCACGGGAGCGGTGCGCTGGAAGGCGCGCATGGGGCGCACCAAGGCCGGGGCCATCAGCACCTACTACTCCCCGGCCATCGCATCGCCGACCTGCGGCAACGGGCGCGTCTACGCCGTGACGAACGACGGCCTGCTCCACTGCCTGGACTCCGCCACCTGCGCCGAGGCGTGGGCCGTGCGGGCGCCGAAAGGCGGCGACGGCTTCGGCTACTCGTCGCCGCTCCTCCACGAGGGCCGACTCTACCTGGGCGGCCTGGGCGACGCCGGCCGCGGCGACTGCTACTGCCTGGACGCGGCCACAGGCGACCGGGTCTGGCGTTGCTCCACAGGGGCAGACAACTACGACTCGTCGCCGGCGGCCGTCGGGCCTTGGATTGCCATCGGCTCGGTGCAGCACCGGCTCACCTGGATCGACGCCAGAACGGGCAAAGCGTGCGGCACGTACGCCGTGGGGGTGGGGTACAGCTTCACCACGCCCTGCGGCTCGGCCGACCTCACCTTCACGGCAGGCATGAGCGGGATCGTCACGGCGCTGCGGACACCGACGGCGCCGGCGCTGTAACTCGGGCGATGGCACGGCAAGATGCCGAACCCTTTCGGCGGTCTCCTTCGTAGTGCTGGTAGGCCTCGCTGAAGCCGGGCCTACCAGCGACCACCGGCGCCATGCGCCGCAGGAGAGACGGCCATGAACTGCCGCGCGTGCGATGCCTCGCTTCCGGGCGATGCCGAAGCCTGCACGGTCTGCGGGCTGATGCCCAGCGGACCTGCCCTGGAGTGGACCCGAGCTCCCGAGGCGGAAGCCTTCGGCCAGTTGCGCGAGATCACAGACGACGAGCCCCTGCTCGGGTTCGCCCGGGGCCGCCTCGTCGGCGACGTGCCGGGAATGCCCTCGCTCAGCACGCTTCTGGGTGGCAGCGTCTACGCCAACGTCGCGATCTCGCCAACGCACCTGTGGGTACAGGCCCTGCGCGTCTCCCGAAGCGGCACTGCGCCCGCGCGGTATGTGGCGCTCGAGTTCCCCGCAGCCGTGCGGATCAGCGCCGAGGAGTCCGACCATCTCGGCGTCGGCTCCGTGGCGCGGATCACCATGGACTTCGGGACACGCGGCACGGCGCGGCTCCGCTCGGTGGGCCGCTTTGCGCGGCTTGCCATGAGGCTGGCCGAATGCGCCCCCAAGGGCGAGGGGGAGCCGACCGGTGCGGCCTGCGTCGCCTGCGGCAAGGAAGTCGAGCGAAGCGCGCGGTTCTGTCCCTTCTGCGGCTCGGCGCGCGAACTGGAGGTGTAGCCATGGCGGACCAACCCAACGCACGACAGACCTTCCCCGGCATTGACGCGGCGGCCTTCGAGCACCCGCTGGACCGGGCCGCGCTGGAGGCGCTCCGGAAGACACCGGGCCTGGCCTTGCTCTTCAGGAAGCTCGGCGCGCTGGGCCCCGAGCGGCAGGTGCGGCTGTTCTTCACCGCCGACAGCCTGCGCATCTCGCCGCGGCAGTTGCCCGGCATCTACGAGCTGCATCGCGAGGCCTGCGCCACGCTCGACGTGCAGGAGCCGGACGTCTTCCTGTTCCAGGATCCCCGCCCCAACGCCTTCGCCATCGGCATGGAACGCTTCACCATCGTGCTCTCGTCGGGCCTTGTGGAGTTGCTGGATGCCGACGAACTGCGCTCCGTCATCGGCCATGAGTTGGGCCACGTGAAGTCCGGGCACATGCTCTACCGGACCATTGCCATCTTCCTCTGGATCCTGGGGGACGCGGCCCTGCGGCGGCTACCCATCATGGCGCTCATCAATGAGGCCATCGCGCTGGCGATGTACGACTGGATGCGCAAGTCGGAACTCACCGCCGACCGCGCCGCCCTGCTGGTGGCGCAGGATCAGGAACACGTGAAGCGGACGCTGCTGAAGCTGGCGGCAGGCAAGGCGGCCCGGGAGGCAAGCACCGAGGAGTTTGTCCGGCAGGCCGACGACTACGAGGATATGGACACCAACCTGCTGGACCTGGTCTACAAGTTCGACATGACCCGCTTCCAGACCCACCCGTTCCCCGCGTTGCGGGCCCGCGAGATACAGCGTTGGGCCTCTTCGCCTGAATACGGGGCCATTCTGGGCGGCGCCTACCCACGCACCGACGGCGCCGCGGCGGCTGAGCGGAGATGCCCGGCCTGCGGGGCGCGCATCGGCAACGTGCAGTACCGGTTCTGCCCGGAGTGCGGTTCGGCGGCCTAGAAGAGCCGGAGTGCGAGCAGGCCGGTCGCCTTGAGGCCCGTGGCGATCATACCCACGCCCAATAGGGCCGCCAGGGCGAACTGACCCACGCAGACCAGTCCAACGGCGAACTGGGCGACGGCGATGGGCGCGGCGATGAACTGGCCGAGCCCGAACACCGACGCTGCACCCACTTGCGCCACGACGATGACGCCCCGGGCGAACTGGCCGATCGCCACGACGCCGCGCGCCACGCGGAACTTGCCGTTTGCGTCGCGGCCGACCGCGATGTGCAACAGGGGCATCCCGCGCCATGTGGCGGTCGAGCGGTACTCATATCCTGTGCCGTTCCAGCTCTGGTTGGCGGGACGCGGAGCGCCGCAGTGGGGGCACACCGCGGCGGTCGCCGCCACGCCCTGCTTGCAGACGCGGCACGCCGTGAGGCCGGCGACCGTCGGCGCATGCACCGGAGGCGCGGCGGCCGGAAGGTTCAGCGCGACGCGGGCCCGTCCGACCAGTTCGGTCGGGGCGCCGAGCCGCACCAGAACGTCGGCCACGCTGCCTGGAATCTGGGGCGAAGCGGAGGCGAGGTCCATCTCCAGTTCGAGTTGCGCCCGGACGTAGTCGAGGAGGCGTTGCCGTTCATCCGCAGCCGAGTCCGCCATCAGCCTCTCGGCCTCGGCCAGGTAACCCGCAACGTCGGCGTGATGCGCAGATTCCGCGGTCGTGAACACCCGTCCATCCCCTCCGCGCCGCCGGCCGCGGCATAGGGCCTCTACGGGTCGGGGCTGCCCGTGCCGTTCCAGAGAGAGTTGTCGCGGTAGATGGCGCTGAGGCCAAGCCACTTCGCGTGCCCGTCGCAGAACGCCAGGTTCGCCCCGCCGTGGTGCCTGCCGGCCACCATGGCCGGATCGTCGGGGTCATGGTACCCGTAGACATCCGGGTCGGGCTTGGGCTTGGGCGGATCGATCGCGTATCCGGCGCGCCCCTCGGTCGAAGTGCCGATGCGGCTCCGCGACCCCGCGCTGTCGGCGAACGCGATGGTCTGTGCGGGAACCTCAACGGCGCTGTCGGGAACGAGGCCGCGCCCGAAGGGCAGCAGCCGCGAGTTGCCCAGGTACTGCCAGTTGTAGCCGTAGACCTGCTGCTCGATGTTCATGGGCGGCTTGCGGTTGGACGACGGACAGTGGAAGAGCGAGGCGGCCTTCATGTAGGGATGGACCATCTGCATCCATCGGTATCCGGGATTGCCGAAACGGTTGAACGAGAAGAACATGTGGGCTTCCCAGTCCTGCACGTACATCGCCGTGGCCAGCGCGAACTGCCGCGTGTTGGACATGCAGGTGGTCTGCCGGGCCTTCTCGCGCGCGGAGGCGAATACCGGGAAGAGCATCGCGGCCAGAACGGCGATGACGGCGATGACGACGAGAAGCTCGATCAGGGTGAAGGCGCTCCGCCTGCGCGTTGAGGCGGCGCACTCTATGTCATGCATTGGCTGGACCCTTTCGTCACTGTGTCGCGCCGCGTCGGGCGCGGGCCTGAACTACACCAAACCCTTGCGGGCCGATTGTAACACCTACCGGAGCCATGGGCAAGGAACTCCGGAGCCCTTGCAGGCCGCGACGCGTCCCTGCATCACCGCGCGCGGGAACCGCACGACCCGAGCCGCGGCAGCACAGGTGCGCCGGGTGTCGGGCTACACTATTGGTATGAGGAACCGAACCGCATGCTGAAGTACCTGACGGAACTGCTGAGCCGGCCCGTATTCGGCCCGGACGGCTCCAAGGTCGGCCGGGTGCATGACGCCATCGCGGGCCAGATCGGCCGGCTGCCGACGCTCAGCGCCATATTCATACGTGGTCGGCGGGGCGACGGGTGGATCGGGCTCGACGACATCGACCTCGGGGGCCCGCGCCTTCTGCTGCGCCGTTCCTGGGCCGACACTCCACGATACGCACCGGCGGACAACGATCTACGCCTTCAGCGCGACATCCTCGACAAACAGATCGTCGATGTACACGATTACCGTGTAGTGCGCGTGAACGATGTGCGTCTGGCCGCCTGCGGTGACCGCGCCTGCGTCATCGGCGTCGATGCCGGGTTCCGAGCCATCCTGCGCCGAACCGGCATCAGCAAGCCGGTTGAGGCCCTTGCGCGGCTCGTCGGCAGGCCGTTGCGCTCGCACCTGATCGCCTGGGACGATGTGGAAACGCTGGAGCCCGGCGCGGCGGGCGGCGGACGGATCAAGCTGAAGGTCCCCCACGACAAGATCGCGGCTCTGCACCCCGCCGACATCGCCGACATCATCGAGCAGCTGGACCCGCAGCAGCGCACCGAAGTAATCGAGGCGCTGGACGTGGAGACCGCAGCGGACACCATCGAAGAGATGGAGGACGAAGAGGCCGCGGCCGTCATGCAGTCGCTGCCCGACGAAAAGGCGGCCGACATCCTGGACGAGATGGACCCCGATGCGGCGGCGGACATCCTTGCCGACCTGACGGACGAGAAGTCCGAGGACCTCCTCGAGCAGATGGAGCCCGAAGAGGCCGCAGACGTCAAGGAGCTTCTGGCCTACCCCGAAGAGACGGCCGGCGGAATGATGACGCCGGACTTCATCGACATCCCGGAGCACATCAGCGCCGACGAGACCATCGCGCTCCTTCGGCGAACGCCGCCGGAGGGCCAGTCGATCTACTACCTCTACGTGGTGGACGACGACCGGAGGCTGGTGGGAGTGCTCTCGTTGCGGGACCTGATCGTGGCCGATCCCTCGGCGCTGGTCAGCTCACTGATGACGACGAGCGTGCGATACGTCCACACCGACGCCCACGCCGACGAGATCGCACAGACCGTGAACCGCTACAATCTGCTGGCGCTGCCGGTGCTGGACGACTCGGGTAGGCTCACGGGGATCGTAACGGTGGATGACATGCTGGAGCGCATCCTGCCGCCCGACCGGCGGCGGCGGTTGCCGCAGGTCTCCGTCGACAACGAGTAGGCCGCCCGGAGCATGGCGCCCCGGGCGGTTCATCCACAGGTCTACCCCACCGCGACCGGCGCGCTGCCCTGTGCGGCGGACTTCCACGCGGCCTCGGTCAGCTCTATGACGCGCAGGCCGCACTCAAACGGCGACTGCACCTCATCGCGGCCCAGGATGGCGTCGGCGAAGTTGCGGTCGGGCGTCGAACCGCCGCGCAGGTTGTCGAACGTGTAGCGGCCGTTGTTGTCCGCAACCTGCAGCTTGCCGTTGCGCATGAAGAAGACGCCGCCTTCGCACCAGATCGTCACATCCTCGTGCCAGTCGGGCGCATCACCCACGATGGAGAGCGTGGCCTGCGCGCCGCCGTCGAACCGGAGCGCCACCGCGGAGTTGATATCCACGGGTGTGTCGCAGTTGTCGATGTAGGCCGAAACCGTCTCCACCTTGAGCCCGGTGATCCAGAGGATGATGTCGATCAGGTGGCTGCCGGAGTCGTTCAGCTGGCCGCCTCCGGAGAGTGCCGGGTCCTGGCGCCAGGAGCCCGCGACGCCCGTCTTCCAGCCCTGGCATTGCAGGGCGGAGATGAAGGTCACCTTGCCGAAGGCGCCCGATGCGATCTTCTCGCGAATCCAGCGGAACTCGGGCTGGAAGTGGCGCTGGTAGGAGAGTAGCCCCACCTTGCCGGCCGCGGCAAGACGCGCGATGACGTCCTTGGCATGGGCCACGGAGCAGACCAGCGGCTTCTCGCAGAGGACGTTGAGCCCCTTGTCCAGCGCGGCCACGATCTGCTCGTGGTGCGTGGTATGGGGAGTACTGATCTCCACCGCGTCGAGCTGGAGCTCGTCCAGCATCTCGCGCCAGTCGGCGAACGCGGGCACGTCGGAGAGCTGGGCGTGCTGCTTCTTTGCTGCATGAAGCATGGCGGGGTTGGGGTCCGCCAGCCCCACCACCCGGTAGTCCGGGATGGAGAGGACCGTACCCATGTGCCAGCGGGCGTTGCCGCCGGTACCGATGAAACCGACCTTGATTGGCGCGCGATCAGGCATGGACATCCTCCGTGTGATGCGGTGGAGCCGGTAGGGGCTCGCTGCCAGACCTATTCGCTCTGCGGCTCGTCCTGTCCTGCTCCCTTGCGCCAAAGCCGCTGCGCCGGATTGTCGTGACCTCGCACAACGGCGTCGATGGCCACGACATCGCGCAGCAACCCCGGCAAGTCTGAAAGCGGCAGCATGCAAGCCGCGTCAGAAAGGGCGCGGCCGGGTTCCGGATGGACCTCAAGGAAGAGGGCGTCGATGCCTACGGCGGCTGCGGCCCGGGCCAGGTGCGGGATGAACTCGCGGCGGCCGCCCGAGGCGGTGCCGGCAGCGCCCGGACGCTGGATACCGTGGGTCGCGTCCATACAGACGGGATGGCCGAGCCCGCGCATGATGGGCAACGAGCACATGTCGACCACCAGCGTGTTGTAGCCGAAGCTGGCCCCGCGTTCCGTAAGGATCACCTGCGTGCCGCCGGCCTCATTGGCCTTGGCGACGGCGTTGGACATATCCCAGGGCGACATGAACTGCCCCTTCTTGATGTTGACGACCTTGCCCGTCCGCGCAGCGGCGTCAATCAGGTCGGTCTGGCGGCACAGGAAGGCGGGAATCTGGATGATGTCGACCACCTCGGCCACGCGCTCGGCCTGCCACGTCTCGTGGATATCCGTAACAACAGGCACGCCCAGTTTGGCCTTGATCTCGGCCAACATGGCGATGCCGTCCTCCAAGCCCGGGCCGCGATAGGCGCCCACCGAGGAGCGGTTGGCCTTGTCGAACGAGGCCTTGAACACGAAGCCCATGCCGACGGCGTCTGCGGCAGCCTTGGCCTCCTCGGCGATCATGAGGCAGAGGTCCAGCCCTTCCGCCACGCACGGTCCGGCGATGAGCGCCGGCTTGCCTGCGGCGGGACCGATGCCCACATCACCCACCCACACGGTGTTCATGTTGCTTACCCTCCTCCGGCAGCCATTGCCACTATCGCCTCGCGAGTCTGTACGTTCATCGAATCGCCCACCGTTACCACCCCCCGGCCCGCCTTGACGGCTCGCCGACAGATGCCGTCCATGCCGCCGCCGGGCGTCACATGCCCCACGAGCACCAACGTGGCCAGCGCGGCGATCATCTCGTCCCTTCGCCGGTTGTTGGCGCCCAGCCAGTGGTCGCGCGGCCCGAAGGGCGACAAAGCCAGATGCCGGCCGGGATCGAACCCGCCGGTCCAGATGCCCGCCGCCGGAAAGAGCTCCCGATCCAGGTCCTCGCCCAGCGCGTCCACGATGCCCCGGTCCAGCACATAGACCACACCCACCGCGGCCCGAAGCGCCACCAGCGCGGGCCGCTGGTACTCGATCCGGTTGTGCCCCGTGACCGGCGACATTCCGGCCGCCAGCGCTACGGCCATGGCCTCGTCGCAGGCGGCCAGTGCCTCCGGCGGCGCCCCGTTCGAGTTGGCCGCCATGACCAGCGGCCGAGAGAGCAACCGCACGTCGCCGTAGGCGCAGAGCAACGGCGGCGGCGCGTCCAGGAAGGCGCCCAGCGCCGCCGGATAGCTGGCATCGGCCACCGTGAGCAGCTGGACCCCCTGCCGCCGCAGGCGCCTCAGCTCCAGAGCGGCGCGCTCGGCGGCGGGCCTCAGGCCCTGCACGATGGCGTCGGCGGCCGCGTGGCGCAGACCAAACTCGCCCATGAGCGCCGGCGCGCCCATCTCCAGCAGCGCAACGGGACTCATGCCGCCCACCGCCACGCGCCGAAGGATGGCGGCGATGGACTTCTCACCGATGCCCGGCACCGCTGCCAGGCTGAATGCCAGCTCTGCGTCATCCATGCGGCAGACCTCAGGACCATCGTACCCGAGCGGCCGCGGCTACCGCGGCTCGTAGTTGAGGTTGGGCGACAGCCACCGCTCCACTTCGGCGACCGGCAAGCCGCGCCGGGCGGCATAGTCCTCCACCTGGTCGCGGTCGATCCTGCCCACAGGGAAGTAGCGCGCCTGCTTTGAAGCGAGGTACCAGCCGCTCACCGAACTCGCAGGCGCCATGGCCATGCTCTCGGTCAGCGTCATGCCGGTGGCCTTCTGCACATCCAGAAGCGACCAGAGGGTCCGCTTGGCGGTGTGATCGGGGCAGGCCGGATAGCCCGGCGCCGGTCGGATGCCCCGGTAGCGTTCGTGGACCAGCTCCTCAACGCTGAGGCGCTCGTCCGCCCCGTAGCCCCAGATCCTGCGCACGTGCCGGTGGAGCCACTCGGCGGCGGCCTCGGCCAACCGGTCGGCCAGCGCCGCCGCCATGATGGCGCCATAGTCGTCCAACTCGGCGCGGAAGCCGTCGGCCAGGGCCTGCGCCTCGTGACCCGATGTCACTGCGAAGGCGCCCACCGCATCGGGGCACCCCGACGCGGCCGGCGCGATGAAATCGGCCAAGCACCAGTTGGGTCGACCGTCGGTCTTCGGCATCTGCTGACGCAGACAGTGGATCAGCGCCAGCCGGGCGCCGGACGCCGGGTCCATCACCTCGATGTCGTCGCCCACCGAGGCGGCCGGCCAGAGGCCGTAGACGCCCACGGGCCGCAGCAGGCCGCCGGTGACGATTCGATCAAGCGCGCGTCGGCCGTCCTCATAGAGCTCCCGAGCGCGCTCGCCAACGACGCGGTCTTCCAAAATCGCCGGGAACCGTCCGCGCAGCTCCCACGTGTGGAAGAAGGGCGACCAGTCGATCATCTCGGCCAGCTCCGCCAACGGCATCGGATCGATCACCTCGACGCCGTACCGCTGAGGCAACGCTATCTCGGCCGAAGCCCAGTCGGTCTTGGCGGCGTTGGCGCGGGCATCGGCCAGCGAGAGCATGGCTCGTGCGCTGCGCCGCTGCTCCAGCTCCTGCCGCAGGCGCTCTTGCTCGGCGAGGTTGGCCGTGAGGAAGGCGGGCTGCATCTCGGCGGAGAGGAGGCGGCTGACGACGCCGACGGCGCGGCCGGCATCGGGCACGTAGACAACGGGGCCGCTATAGGCCGGGGCGATCCGCAGGGCGGTATGGGCCGCGCTGGTGGTGGCGCCGCCGATGAGCAGCGGCACCGTGAGCCCCGCGCGCTCCATCTCGCCCGCCACATGCGCCATTTCGTCCAATGACGGGGTGATCAGGCCGCTGAGGCCCACGGCGTCGGCCCCGGTCTCGCGAACGGCGGCCAGGATGGCCTCTACGGGCACCATGACACCCAGATCCTTCACGTCGTAGCTGTTACAGCTGAGCACGACGCCGACGATGTTCTTGCCGATGTCGTGTACGTCGCCCTTCACGGTGGCCATCACGATCACCGGGTTGCGGGCCGCCTCTCCGCCGCCGCTGAGCCGCTCGGCCTCCATATGGGGCTCCAGCACGGCCACGGCGCGCTTCATCACGCGGGCACTCTTCACCACCTGCGGCAGGAACATGCGGCCGTCGGCGAAGAGGTCACCCACCACGTTCATACCGGCCATGAGCGGGCCCTCGATGACGCCCAGAGGCGAACCCAGCTCGACGCGGGCCTCCTCCACATCGGCCTCGATGTGGTCCACGATGCCGTTGACCAGGGCGTGCGAGAGCCGGTCGGACACGGGCAGGCTGCGCCACTCGGCCGCCGCGACGCGCGCCCTCTGAGCCTCGCCGAACGCGCCCGCCCGGTCGATGAGCCGCTCGGTGGCATCTGCCCGGCGGTCGAGAAGCACATCCTCCACGAGTTCGCCAAGCTCGGGATCGATGTCCTCGTAGATGGCCAGCATGCCGGCGTTCACGATGGCCATGTCGAGCCCGGCGTGGATGGCGTGATAGAGGAACGCGGCGTGCATGGCCTCGCGCACCGTGTTGTTGCCTCGGAACGCGAACGAGACGTTGCTGATGCCGCCGCTGACCCGGGCGCCGGGACAGAGCTCCTTGATGCCGCGGACAGCCTCGATGAAGGCGACCCCGTAGGCCCGGTGCTCCTCCATGCCGCTGCCGACCGTCAGAACGTTGGGGTCGAAGATGATGTCCCCGGCCGGTACGCCCGCCTTCTCGGTCAGCAGGCGATACGCCCGGCCGCAGACCTCCAGCTTGCGCTCCAGCGTGTCGGCCTGGCCGACCTCGTCGAAGGCCATCACGACCATGGCGGCGCCGTAGCGGCGGATGACCCGTGCCCGCGCCAGGAACGCCTCCTCGCCCTCCTTCAGGCTGATGGAGTTGACCGCGCCTTTCCCTTGCAGGCAGCGAAGTCCGGCCTCCAGCACCTCCCATCGCGAGCTGTCCAGCATCACGGGAACGCGGCTGACCTCGGGCTCGGACGCCAGCAGGTTGAGGAACTCCACCATGGTGGCGACGGAGTCGATCAGCCCCTCGTCCATATTCACATCGATGATGTTGGCGCCGTTGCGGACCTGCTGCACGGCGATCTGGAGGGCGGCATCCATGCGCCCCTCGCGGATCGTCGTGGCGAAACGGGGCGAGCCGGTGATGTTCGTCCGCTCGCCGACCATGACGAAGTTGGCGTCCGGCTCGATGGTGAGCGGCTCCAGCCCGCTGAGGCGCGTCGCGGGCGCCACGGTGGGCACGATGCGCGGCGGCACTCCGCGGACGGCTTCGGCGATGGCGCCGATATGCTCGGGCCCGCTGCCGCAGCAACCGCCGGCGATGTTGACCCAGCCGTTGTACGCGAACTCGCGGAGCCAAGCCGCCATCTCCTCCGGCGACTGGTCGTAGGCGCCCATGGCGTTGGGTAGGCCGGCGTTGGGGTAGCAGGCCGTCCGCACCGGGGCCAGGTCGGAAAGCTCGCCGGCGTAGGGCCGCATCTCCTGGGCGCCCAGGGCGCAGTTCAGCCCCACGGCCAGCAGGTCGACATGGGAGACGGAAGTCCAGAAGGCCTCCAGCGTCTGGCCGGAGAGCGTTCGGCCGCTCTTGTCTGCGATCGTCACGGAAACCACCACGCCCACGCGGCGGCCCACGGCCTCAAAGGCCTCCTCAACGGCGTAGAGGGCCGCCTTTGCGTTAAGCGTGTCGAAAACGGTCTCGATGAGGAGCAGGTCCACACCGCCCATCAGCAACGCCTGCGCCTGCTCGGAGTAGGCCTCCACCAGCGCCGCAAAGTCGACGTTGCGGTAGGCGGGCCGGTT
This sequence comes from Armatimonadota bacterium, assembly GCA_026392115.1. Taxonomy (GTDB): domain Bacteria; phylum Armatimonadota; class Chthonomonadetes; order Chthonomonadales; family CAJBBX01; genus CAJBBX01. Next base: position 32,016 of record JAPLCQ010000034.1, read on the forward strand.
CACGTCCGGCGATATGGAGGCGGTCCGATTGGTCGGCCCCATGGTTCCGGCGACAAAGACGGGCCTGCCGGCCGCGGATGCCGCCTTGCGGGCCAGGGCGGCCGCGGTGGAGTTCATCTCGACAACGCATCCCTCCAGGCCGAAGTCTGCCTGCGAGATGCGGTTGCCGTTGAAGGTGTTGGTGGCGACAATGTCGGCGCCGACGGCTATGAAGGCCTCGTGAATGCCCAGCACCAGGTGCGGCTGCGAGAGGTTGAGGGCCTCGTTGTTGTTCCGCAGGTCGATCGGATGCCCGGCGAATGCCTCGCCGCGGAAGCCGGCCTCATCCAGGCCGAGCCGCTGGACCATGGTGCCCTTGGGCCCCTCCAGCACCAGTATGCGGCGGTTCAACGCTTCGATCAGTGCGGCCTGTGGTTCCATCTGCGCTCCTCGTTGCGCCGGCGGCGCTGCGTTGCCGGCCCCGATCGGTCTCGGCGGGCCCGGGCTACCGCTTGAAGCGGCGGTCGATCTCTCCGTATGGTATCAGCACGACGGCCGGGCGGCCATGCGGGCACGCGAAGGGCACCTTGGCCTGCGCCAACTGCTCCAGCAGGCCCTCCATCTCGGGCATCTGCAGTGGGTCTCCAGCCTTCACGGCCATCTTACAGGCGTTGGTGATGGTCACATGGTCCCGCTGCACCACCAGCCGTCGGGCCACGGTCTGATGCACCAGTTCGTCGATCATGTCCCGCAGCAGCTGCTCGACGCCGCGCGCGGCCGAGAGGGCCGGTACCGCCCGCACCAGGAAGGACTCGCGGCCGAACGCCTCCAGTTCCCATCCCAGTTCACGGAAGTCGGGCAGCTTCTGGCGCACCAGCTCCGCCTCGGCCGCTCCCAGCTCCACAGTGAACGGCACCGCCAGCCGCTGACCATGGATGCCCTGCGCGTTGCGCGCCTTGAGCAGCCGCTCGTAGAGCACGCGCTCGTCGCCGCGCCTGGCCAAGCACCCGAAACCCGCGCAGCATCTCGCCGAACGGCTGCTCCGGCCCCGAACCGGCCTCCTCAGGCGGCGTCGCCTCCGGATCGGGCGCAAAGGGGTCACCCGACAGGCCGGGCAATCCCAGCGACGGCGCGACAGAGGAGGCGCCGGGCTCCGGCGCGCTGGGCGGCGTCCAGACGGCATCGACGAGGCTGCTCGGGACGGCACCGGCCTCGCGTCCGGACGAGCGCCAACCGAAAGTGCGTGGAGGCGTTAGCGTAGGCGCCTGCCCGTGCCCGGAGAGGGCCGCGCGCACCGACTGCGAGACGGCGTGGTGGACCTCGCGGTCGTTGGTGAACTTCACCTCCATCTTGGTGGGATGGACGTTCACATCGACGAGCAGCGGGTTCACATCGATGAGGACCACCGCCACCGGGTAGCGCGCGTCGGGCGTGAGTGTGCGGTAGGCATCCTCCACGGCGTGGGAGACGAAGCGGCTCCGGATGGGCCGCCGGTTCACATAGAAGAGCTCGTGGCTTCGGCCGGGCCGGTGGATGTCCGGCGGCGCGATGAAGCCCTCCACGCCGACCCCGTTGGACTCGCCGCTGATGGGCGCCAGCGTGCGCGCCGTCTCGCGGCCCCAGAGCGCGGCCAGGGCGCCGATGGCGTCGCCGGCGCCGGGAGTCTGCAGCACGGTCTGGTCGTCGTGCAACAGGTGGAAGCTGATGGCGGGGTGCGAGACGGCCAGGTGCCCCACCGTCTCCACGGAACGGGCAAGTTCGGTAGGCGTGGTCTTGAGGAACTTCAGGCGAGCGGGCGTGTTGTAGAAGAGGTCTTCAATGGCCAGTGTGGTGCCGTCGCTGCAGCCGGCGGGGTCGGCGCCCTCGATATCGCCGCCGTGGACGATCACCCGACAGCCCGCATCGCAAGCTGCGGTCTTGGTCACAAGCTGCAGGTGCGATACGGAGGCGATGCTGGGCAGGGCCTCGCCCCGGAAGCCCAGCGTCGCCACGGAAGCCAGGTCGTCGGCAGATCGGATTTTGGATGTGGCGTGCCGCTGCAGGGCAAGGACGGCCTCCTCGGCGCTCATGCCGCAGCCGTTGTCCGCCACCTCGATGAGGCGCTTGCCGCCGTCCAGCAGGCGCACCCGGATGCGCGTGGCCCCGGCGTCGATGGCGTTCTCGACCAGCTCCTTGACGACCGACGCGGGCCGCTCGACCACCTCGCCCGCCGCGATGCGGTTGGCCGTGTTGTCGTCCAGCAGCACGATGCGACACTCGGGCTGCGCCGAGTCCCGCGCCTGCTCGCTCTCATAGTCCGTCATGAGCCCCGAGCCATCCGCTGCAGCTCGTCGAGCTTGATCAGCGCCTCAATGGGCGTCAGCGCCGCAGTGTCCAGCACGTCGAGCTCCTCCAGCGCGGGATGCCGGTCGAGGTCGAAGAGCGTGAGTTGCAGCTTCTTCTTGCTGGTCGGGATGGCCTGACCCGGCGCCACCACATCGCCGGCGGCCCGGGCGCTGGTCTTCTCCAGGCTTGCCAGCACCTCTTTGGCCCGCCGGATCACCTCGGCGGGCACGCCGGCCATGCGGGCGACCTGGATACCGTAGGACTTGTCCGTCCCGCCCGGTACGAGCTTGTGGAGCCAGACGATCTGGTCGCCCTTCTCCTTCACGGCCACGCGGTAGTTGCGGATGCCCGGCATGCGCCCCGCCAGATCGTTGAGGTGGTGGTAGTGGGTGGCGAATAGCGTCCGGCAGCCGATGCCCGCCAGATGCTCCACGACGGCCCAGGCGGTGGACTTGCCCGACATGTTGGGTCCGGTCAGCACGTGGAGCCGGCTCTCCGTGCAGTCGAGCGTGCAGTCGTTGGCGACGAAGGCGCCGGCGCCCTGGATCTTCTCCACCACCGGGTGGCGGCCGCCGCGGATATGGATGCTGTCGGAATCGTCCACTATGGGGCGGCAGAAGTGGCTCCGAACGGCCGTCTCGGCCAGCGCTGCCAGCACATCGAGCTCCGCCACCGCACGGCCCACGTCCAGCAGCGGACGCGAAGCCTCGGCCACCTGGTCGCGAACCTGCGCGAAGAGGGCGTACTCCAGCTCGACGATCTTCTCGTCGGCGCCCAGCACCCGCGCCTCCCACTCCTTCAGCGCCGGGGTGATGTAGCGCTCGCCGGCGGCCGTGGTCTGCTTGCGGATGTAGTCGGCGGGAGCCTTAGCCAGGTTCGCCTTGGTGATCTCAATGTAGTAGCCGAAGACCGCGTTGTAGCCGACCTTCAGCGAGGCGATACCCGTGCGCTCGCGCTCGTCGGCCTCCAGGCCTGCGATCCAGGCGCGACCGTTCGACGCCGCATCGCGCAGGGCGTCAAGTTCAACGGAAAAGCCCGGCCGTATGAGCCCGCCGTCACGCAGGCCCGCCGGCGGTTCGTCGACAACGGCGCGCCTGATGAGGGCGGCGATGCCCGCCGTGGTGCCGTCGACCCGGACGTCGCGCACCACAGGCACCGGCAGCGCGGCGGGCGCCCGAACGCCGGCCAGACGGGTCCGGCACTCGACCAGCATCTCGGACGAGGCGGCGGCCAGCTTGTCGCAGGTAGCCGGGAGGAGGTCCAGCGACGTTCGGAGGCCCACCAGGTCGCGGGCGTTTGCCAGCCCTGCGGCGCAGCGGGAGACGAGCCGTTCGACGTCGCTGACGCCGCGAAGCATCTCCCGCAGGTCGCCGCGGATCAACTCATCGCCGGCTAGTTCGGCGACCGCATCGAGGCGACGGATGATGCCTGCCACGTCGAGCAGCGGCTCCTCCAGGCGCCGGCGGAGCATACGCCCGCCCATGGCCGTAAGCGTCGTGTCGACGACACCCAGGAGGCTCCGAGCCCGGCTTCCGTCCGCCATGGAGGAGCTGATCTCGAGGTTGCGGCGCGCCGATGCGTCCAGCGTCATGTGGTCGCGGACCGAGTACGTGCTGATGCCCGTAATGTGCGACAGGGCCGCGACCTGGGTCTCCTTCAGGTAGTCGATCACCAGCGCGGCCGCGTCCAGACCCGTGGTGTACTCCTCGCATCCGAAGCCGCGCAGCGATGTGGTCCCGAAGTGCCGGGTCAGCGCCTCGCGGGCGGTGCGGGAGCGGGGCACATCCCGGGCGGCGAACGGGGTGACCGCGGCGCCGGTGGCGCGCTTGATGATCTCCACGAGGTCGTCGCGGCCCTCGGGCACCAGGACCTCGGCGGGCTCCAGGCGGCAGATCTCGTCGGCCAGTTGGGCCTCGGGATGCTCGCCGTCCAACTCCGTGGTGAGGAACTCGCCCGTCGAGACGTCCACAACGCCCAGCCCCGCGATGGAGTCGCCCACTACCGCCGCCACGAGGTAGTTGTTGGAGCGGTCATCCAGCAGCGCGTCCTCGAAGACGGTGCCGCGGGAGACGACGCGGGTGACGCGCCGCTTGACGAGCCCCTTGGCCGCCTTGGGGTCCTCGACCTGGTCCATCATTGCGACCCGGAAGCCGCCCTTGATGAGCCGGGCCACGTAGCGCTCGGCGGCATGGTGCGGCACCCCGGCCATGGCGATGCGCTGCCCGCCGTCCTCGCGGCCCGTGAGGGTGATGTTCAGGAAGCCCGCGATGGTCTCGGCGTCGTCGCCATAGGCTTCGTAGAAGTCGCCCACGCGCATGAGGAGGAGGACGCCCGGGTGCTCCGCCTTGCCGCCGAAGTACTGCATCATGAGCGGCGTCTTGGCCGTGTAGGCGACCGCGGTCTCGGGGGTGGTTGGCTCCTGCATGGCGTCAGTTTACCTGTGGCGGGCGTGTGCGGCAGGATGGGGGCGGACAAACGGAAACGGGACGCCCGAAGGCGCCCCGCAGTTGTAAATCCTTCAAAGCCGGGCAGGCTTGGATAGACCTTGTTTGATCGGACTGAACTGAAAGGAACAGAGGATCGACCTGAGATTGCGAGGGATGGCGACGCTGTTGAGGCGCCTCACCCATCGTCAATCCTTAGAAAGGAGGTGA
>JAPLCQ010000087.1 GCA_026392115.1 Armatimonadota bacterium
GAGCCGCACCACCTGCAGCTCTATGCGTCCGGGCCGGCCATCCGTATCGGCGCCACGTACATCGCCGTGCTTCGCTTGCGCTGCGACCGTCCCCTGCGCATGCAGGCGCCCGAACTCATGCGCGACGGGCCGCCCTGGACCGGGCTCTCCGGCGGCTTCCCGCGCCCGCGCACCGCCGTCGGGCCCGACGCCGTGCAGCTGGTGCAGTACTACCGCGCCGCGGCCACCGACCCGAAGCCGCGGCTCACCTTCTACCTGGGCGGCCTGCTGCCAGCGGGCGCGTCGATCACCGTGGAGCGCCTCTCGTTCAGGGAGTGCAAGCCGGGCGATGCGCCGCCGCCCTCGCCGTTCAGCGTCGATGTGGGCAACCTCATCCTCGGCGACGAGGCGGCCTGCGGCGTGAAGCGGTGGACGCGAGCCGACCTGAAGGCACATGGCGACTTCTGGTACGACCCCGAGCGGCAGACGCTCTGGCTGAAGTGCGACATCAACCCGGTCCAGCGCTACGGTCGCATCGAGTGCGCCATGTACCGGCACATCATCAACCAGTCGGAGCGCTCCCACGTCACCTACGAGGGGCTCGCGCTGAAGTACGGCGGCGCCCACGGGATTGGAGGGGCGGCGACGCACCACATCATCGTGCGCGGATGCGACATCTCCTATATCGGCGGCGCGGACCAGATGGGCGGCGACAAGCGTGTGCGGTTCGGCAACGGCATCGAGTTCTGGGCCGGGGCCCACGACAACCTGGTGGAGCGGTGCAGGCTGTGGGAGATCTACGACGCGGCGCTCACCAACCAGAGCATGGGCGACCCCGTGACCGAGGCCGACATCACCTACCGCGACAACGTCATCTGGAACAGCGAGTACTCGTTCGAGTACTGGAACCGACCGGAGACCTCGACCACGCGCAATATCCGCTTCATCAACAACACCTGCGTCGACGCGGGCCGCGGATGGGGCCACGCCCAGCGCCCCGACCCCAGCGGGTGCCACCTCCGCTTCTACGAGAGCCCCGCGCGGGCGACGGGCATCGAGATCAGCGGCAACCTCTTCATCGAAGCCACCGGTCCTGCCTTCTACGCCCCGGCCTGGCCCGCCGCCGACGCGCGCGCACTTCGCATGGAGCGGAACGTCTGGGTGCAGCGCCGGGGGACCATGATCTCGGTGGCGGGCCGCGACTACCCCATGGAGGGCTTCGCCAGGTACCAGGGCGAGCTGGGTCTCGACCGCGGATCCATGACGATAGACCCGCGCTTCGTCAACTCGGCCCGGCGCGACTACCGGCTCCGCCCCGACAGCCCGTGCCCCGGCCTGGGCGCACGCACCACGGGAGGCAAGTGATGAATCGGTTCGCACTCCTATTCGCTCTCGCGGCGCTGGCCGGGCCGGTTCAGGCCGCCGATTGGCCCCGCTGGCAGGGCCCCTCCGGCACGAACCGCATCCCCGCCGGTTGGAAAATCCCCGGATCGCTTCCCGCCGCGCCTCGGGCGCTCTGGCGCCTGCCGGTGGGGCTGGGCCAGGGCTCGCCGGTGGTCGCCGGCGGCAGGGTCTTCTACCTGGACAACCAGGAGGGCAAGGAGGTGGCCCACGCCGCCTCGGCCGACACGGGCAAGGAGCTGTGGCGCGTCACGCTGGACGACGTCTTCGCCGACAGCGGCTCGCCTCCCGGCCCGCGCAGTACGCCCACCGTGGACGGCGACCGCGTCTACGTGCTCTCCTGCCGGGGCGAGTTCCGCTGCCTCCAGGCAGCCGATGGCCGGCAGGTCTGGCGCACCAACTTCATGAAGGAGTTCGGCGCGCCGGAGCTGTTAGAGGCGGGCGACATGCCCGGAACCACGCGCCACGGCCACACCGCCTCGCCCCTCATCGACGGCGACCGGATGTACATGCCCGTGGGCGGCCAGCCGGGCGCCTCCATGGTCTGCTTCAACAAGCGCGACGGGCGCGTCCTCTGGAAGTCGCAGGACGACGTGCCCGGCCATACGGGTCCGGTCATGGCGACCCTGGGCGGCGTGCGGCACCTGGTCTGCTACACCTCGGCGGCGCTCATCGGGCTGGCCCCGGCCGACGGCGCCCTCCTCTGGCGCGTGCCCATCAAGACGCTCTACGGGCGCCACGTCACCACGCCGGTCATCGTCGGCGACACGGTGGTGGTGGGCTCCTACACGGCGGGGCTCATCGGAGTGCGGGTGGGCAAGGGCGAGGGCGGCCTCGCCGCCGAGGTGGCCTGGAACGACCGCTCGCTGGGCATCGACTTCTCCAGCCCGGTTGCCGTGGGCGCGCACGTCTACTGCATCGGCCCCGGAGGGCGGCTCTTCTGCGTGGAGGCCCGGACCGGCGCACGGGCCTGGGTGGAGGTTGGCTTCTTCTCGGGGATGCTGGAGGCAGGCTTCGCCGCGTTCCTCGTGGCGGGCCCCAACCTCCTGATCCTGGCCGAGGGCGGCCAACTCATGCTCGTCCCGGCGTCGTCGGCGGGCTGCAAGCTCGTGGCGAAGACGCAGGCCTGCGGCAAGAACTGGTGCAGCCCGGCCTACTCCGACGGCAAGCTGACACTCCGCGACGACAAGGAGCTGCTCTGCCTGCGGCTCATCGACTGAAGGCGGGCGGCGAGGCGGCCGCGTCTTGAGCGCCCGCCTCGTGGAACGGGTTCCGGTGTCCGGTGAAGGACGCCTGCGTCTTGAGCGCGGGGCCGACCCCTATGCGCCAGCCACGCGGTTCGCGGCGGCGCCTGCACACGGACGGACGGGGCCCGGCGCCGCGCCCGGACCGCGCCCGTGTCGGCTACTTCCTACCGCTGGGCGCCAGGAGGGGTTGGAGGCGCTGGGCGTAGAGCTCGTAGCCGGCCGGGGAGAGGTGGATGCCGTCCGGGGCGAACAGCTCCGGCTTGAGCGTTCCGTCGGGACGGGTGAAGTCGGCCCAGAGGTCGATGATGCGCACTCGGGGGTCGCGGTCGAGCTTCAACTGGTCGAGGGCGGCGTTGGTCTTCTTCATGTCCTCGTGGAAGCGGACGCCGGGGGCGTGGGCCGGGAGAATCTTGGCGACCACCAGGGAGGCCTTCGGGAACCTTGCCAGAAGGTTGGCCGCGCAGACGGCGACGCCCCGGGCGGCGGCTTCGGTTCCGGTCTCCGGGGTGAAGAACATGTTGTTGTTGCCGATCATGAGGACGACGATGCGGGGCGCCAGGCCTTCGACGCCTCCGTGGTCGAGGCGCCAGAGGACGTTCTGGGCCTTGTCGCCGCCGATGCCGATGTTGACGGCCTTGAGGCGCGGGAAGCGCGACTGCCAGGCCGCGTTGAGCTTGCCGGTGTCGAGCGGGCTTCCCCACTGCTGGGTGATGCTGTCGCCGACGAGCAGGACGTCGACGGGGCCGCGATTGGCGCGGACGTGCTCGACGAGCTTGGCGTGGGTATCGAGCCAGTTGGTCCCGCCCCAGTAGCCGGCGGCGGGCGTCACGGGCCAGAGGGCGGGGTCGTGCTTGCCGGCCTCGGAGCCGGGGCGGCGGGCGAACTCGGGCTTCAGGACGTAGGCGCGCTCGGCGTCGGTGAGGGGCCAGCCGGTGCGCTGCGGGTCCATCTTGCCCTCGTTGTAGGGGGCATAGGGGTACGCAAAGGGCTTCTGCGCGGCGGCCGAAAGGGGCGCCAGTAGCGCGACGGACAGGGCGAGCATGGTTCGGATGAGTGACATGTGAGCTTCCTCCGCGTTGGTCCGAGGGACTGCCCCGCTACCGGTGCGCGCGGTAGAGGGCGTCGTAGGGGCCGAGGCCCAGATCGGCGGGCTGGATGTCCTGATGGGCTCCGGCGCGGGGTTCAAAGGCCCGGCGCACGGCGTCCAGCGGGCCGAATACGGCGGCGCGCGTGGGGAGCAGGTAGTGGCCCTCGCCGAACTCGTTCCAGTTATCCAGAAGGACGAGCCCGCGGGCCAGACCGGTTCCCTCTCCTGCGAAGGCGCGAGCCCGGAGGCAGAGCTGCTCTGCCTCCGGCTCATCGACTGACGGGGGGACGAGGCGACCGCGTCTTGAGCGCCCGCCCGGCCCCGAATGCCCGCCAGGCGGATCCTGGCGACGGCTGCCCGGACAGCGGGTTACGGCGCGGCGCGGAGGCCGGCCAGGACTGCCGCGGGGTCACCGGCCAGCAGCGCCGCCACGTTCAGCCTGAGCCCGGGGAAGGCTTCGCTGCCCAAGAGATCGGCGCCGCCGGGAGCCAAAGGCCGGTACTCGCCGTCTGTGAGCGTCCACCAGTCCAGGGCGCCGTCGTCGATGCGCCAGACCATGTACTCCTGAACGCCGGATCGCCGGTATACGCGGCGCTTATCGTGCGGGTCATATGAGGCGGAGGAGACGGCGACCTCGATCACCAGCTCCGGCGCGCCCTCCAGGTAGCCTCGCGAGTTCACACGGGAGGCGCCGCCGACGGTTCGCCTGAGGACTGTGTCGGGTTGGACCTCGTTGTCGGCATCGAGGATGACGGTGGCGTTGTCGAGCGCTTCCACTCCGGGCGCGCCGGCGGCGTAGGCGAGCGCCCAGCCGGCGATGACCGCGCGCGCCCGCGCGTGCTTGGCGCCGACCGGCGATGCCATGTAGACCACCCCTTCCACGAGCTCCGCCTTCTTGATGTGCGGCATCGCCTCGTAGCGGCGCTGGAACTCGGCCCGGCTCAGGTGGTCGCCGGTCTCCAGGGCGGGGACGCGCGGCATCGGCCGGAAACCGGTTGCCTCGACGGTCTGCACATGCCCCATCGTCATCCTCCCGTGGCCCTGGCGCGGCCCACCGTTCGGATTGTACCTATAGGGCAGGCGGGGTCACTCTTCCTCGTCGGCGGCGGCGCGGAGCCAGTCGCAGGCTTCGCGGCAGAGGCCCACGACGTGGTAGTCGACCTTCCACTCGCTCCCCTTGTCGGTGCTGGGGACGGAGCCGTCGGCCTCGACGCGGTCGTACCAGCCGCCGTGGTCGGGGTCCATGAAGCGGTTGCGGAAGCTGTCGATCACCCGGCAGCAACGGTCGAGCAGGTCGGCGCGGTTGTGGGCGAGGCCCAGGCGGAGCATGGCGCGGGCGGTCTCGCACTGCTCCCATCGGCTCTTGCCTCGGTTGACGATGGAGCCGTCGGGCCGGGCGGGCGAGAAGAGGCCGGGCTGCTCTTCGTCCCAGCCCATGCTGAGGCCCAGGTCGGCCAGGTGGTGTGCGTGGGGCAGCCAGGTGTCGTCGAGGCCCTGCTGGAAGCCGCGGCAGAAGAGCCAGGCCCACTCCAGGTGGTGGCCCAGGTCGTAGCGGCCTCCGGCGGCTTCGGGCAGCGGGACCCAGCGTGCGTCGTAGACCTCGGGCAGGGGGCCTTTGCCCGCGATGAGGAGGCCCGCGACGAACCGGGCGGTGCGGCCCGCCTCGCGGATGCCCTGGCGGCCCATGGTCGCCTCGGCAAGGGCGAGGTTGGCCTCGAACCAGTGCATGACGGGGTTCTGCGAGCGGGTGTCGGCCAGGGGCTCCCAGTCGGCCGTGGCGGATGGGATGAGGCCGCCCTGGGCGTCGGTGAGGTGGTCGGCCACGGCCTCGCAGACCTGCTGTGCGGCGGCGAGCATGCGGTCGTCGCGCAGGACGCGGGCGGCGTGGGCCAGGCCGAAGAGGGCGAAGGCGTGGCCGTAGGCGTCCTTGCGGTCATCCAGCACGGCGCCGTTCAGGCCGACGGCCCAGTGGCAGCCTCCGTGGGCGCGGTCCATGAAGTGGCGTATGAAGAAGAGCGAGGCGCGCTCCACGGCGTCGAGGTAGGCCTGGTCGTCGGTTACGTCCCATCCGACGGCGAAGTTGTAGATGAGGCGCGCCTGGCTGACGAGGGTGGCTCGGGGCTCGCCGTAGGGGCGCCAGGCGCGGTCGAGGCGGCATCGGAGGAGGCCGTCGGGCCCGGCGGCGAGCAGCCAGCGCGGCAGGAGGTCCTCGCGCAGGTGCGCCCGGAGCCGGCGGAGGCGCTTGCGGACCTCGGGCGGGATGGTCGGTTCTTCGGGGATCATACCGGCGGCGCCTCGCCCACTTCGACGTAATGCGAGACCCAATTGAACTCCAGGTCGTCCCAGGCGTTCGTGATCTCCAGCGCTTCGGGCAGGAGGGCCTCGACCTCGGCGGGGGCCAGGAGCACAGGGTCGGACTTGGCGACGCGGATCGTCTGCTCAATCTGCGCGATGCTGTCGGCGCCGACGATGGCGCAGTCGATATCCTGCTGCAGCGAGTAGCGGAGGTAGGGCTCCATGGCCGCGGCGTGCTGGACGCGGCCGGCGCCGAAGACCTTCATGCCGAGGACGGCCATGCCGCGCTCGCGGGCGATGGGCAGGACCGAGTCGACGAACGAGTAGCGGTAGGCCAGGTTGAAGACGCCGGCGGGGAGCAGTACGGCGTCGAAGGCGACCTCGCGGACCAGGCGCGCGAGGACGTGGCGAACCCAGTGGCCGGAGACGCCCATGAAGCGGATATGCCCGGCGTCGCGCATCTCGCCGATGGCCTGTAACACGCTGTCCGGCGCCATGATGCGCTGGTACTCCTCCTCGGTGTCGACCCCGTGCACGTGGACCAGGTCCAGCGTCTCGGTGCGGAGGCGGGCAAGCGAGGTCTCGATGTCGCGCAGGGCGTTGTCGCGGTCGCGCTTCATGGTCTTGGTGCAGAGGAAGACGCGGTCGCGGTAGCCCTCCCGCAGTGCCGCGCCCATGCGCCGCTCGCTCTCGCCGCCCCCGTAGTTGAAGGCGGTATCGATGACATTGACGCCCAGGTCGATGGCGCGGCGGATGAGCGCCGTGGCGCCCTCCTCGCTGAGCTGAGTATCCCACTTGACGCCGCCAAGCCCCACCACCGAGGCCTGCCAGGGGATGCGCCCCAGCGGGCGAGTGGGCATGGGGCGCGAGAGGATATCGTCCATGTTGGCTCCTGTGGCGCGGCTGCACGCCGCGTGGCGTCATGATACCGGACGGCTGGGCGTGAGGAGGCGAGGAGGCGAAGGGGGTGGTCGGTGTTGGTGGCTGGGCCCCATTCGCGACCACGTCCGGGCCGATCGGGGGCCGGCTGGGGCCCGCACGCAACGAGGGTGCGGGCCCAGTGAGACCGCACCCTCGATCAGCGCGGGCACTCAGGCTGTGCGGGTTGAGCCATCAGCTACAGGGCGCGCCCAGCGGCGAGTTCTGGAACGGCTCGGGATACCATCGGTCGCCCCACAGGAAGTCGGACGGGTTCAGGGTCTGCTCAAACCGCAGCCACTTCGCATGGCCGTCGAAGAAGTTGTAGTTGGCCCCCTGCGAGTGACGGTCCCACCGCACGCGGATCACTTCCGGCTTCTTGTCGCTGGTGGCGCTCAGGCCGGCCTCTGCGTCGGCCTTCGTGGTCAGCCGGTAGGAGTCGCCGGGGCAGATCTGGCTTCCGCCACTCGTGCTGCCGTGGGCCGAACTGGTGGCGTAGAAGCCGCCGGCGCCCTTCCACTTGCCGATCACCGCGCCGGAGTTCAGCAGGTTGCGGCGCTCAGCCAGCAGGATCATGCTTGCGGGACGCTCGAAGGCGGCCTCCGTCGGGGGCAGCCAATCATGGGCGGGGATCGCGTTGTAGTTGTTGACGTAGGAGAACTTCGGCGCCTGGCCGTCGCAGCTCACGCCCACAACGCCGCCGGGGCCGCACGGAACATTGGGGGTGACCGGGTTGGTGTCGGACGGGCAGACGAAGATCTGCAGGTTCTTCACGTAGGGCTGAACCACGTAGGACCAGTGCACCTTGTACGTGGGGATCTCGTACGTGGTCTGCATCATGGCGCCGTCGTAGTCCTGTGAGTACATGGCGAGCGACAGGCCCAACTGCTTCATGTTCGATAGGCAGGAGGCCGACCGTGCCTTCTCTCGGGCCTGCGCGAAGACGGGGAACAGAATGGCGGCAAGGATCGCGATGATCGCGATGACTACCAGTAACTCGATCAGCGTGAAGCCCGCGCGGCGGCGGTTAGTTCGATTCATGGGTTCCTCCAACGTGTTCTGCGCCGCGCAAAGTCCCACGGCATCGTCCATGATGGCGGCACTCTATGAAGCCATTGCTAACGGGACGTTAAGGCTCTGTGAAGCGCCCCAGTCAGCCGGATGCGATGGTTCGGTCCCGGCCCGGCGCCCTGCATGCGCTTGCAGTGCGGAATCACCCGACCTCGGAGCAGAGGTACGATATCACGAAGGCTTAACATCGCCTTCATGCGACATGAGTATTGCGGCTCCACACTGTATGTGATCGGGTGGTGCGACACTCGATCAACCACTCGCGTACCTTTGACCATGCCCGACCTCCAAGGACTTGTGACCTCTGGGCCCATCCGACTTGACCGGATGGGCCCTCTTTTCATCTACGGTCCTCGTGTGGGGGCAAACAGGCGGCTCAGTGCGCCGGGAGCCGCACGAAGATGGGGTTGGAGTGGAACCAGAGGTCTCACCAGGGATTGGCGTCCACGACATCCAGGGCCGGCGCACCAACATCGGTGTTGGAGCCGCGTACCCGGAGCCATAACGCCTGCCTGACGACTCGAACCGGTGGCGGGACGGCCCAGACCGGCTGTCGCAACGCCGTTGCTGCGCCCGTGTCCCCGGACCCATGGCGGGCCGCCAAGATCACGGTCCCTTAATCGTCCATTAACCCCACGTTACTACACCCGGGCTACACTGACTGTGATCGGACAAAGACTTACCGATCAGCCACAATGCGTACCGTCGAAGTCTCTCCTCCATATCGTGGATCGTTCGGGGGCCCGTCCGACTTGATCGGATGGGTCCCCTTTTCTTGTCGTACGCCTTTGCGCGAAACCTGGCGGAACAGTTTGTATCCACAAATGGGTGCGGCCGCCCCCCTCACGCAACTGAGAGGAGCGGCCGCATCGGATTGCGCAAGACGAAGTCTCAGGCCATCGGTAGCCGCACGAAGATGGGGTTGGAGTAGAACCAGAGGTCTCGCCACGGGTTGGCGCCGACCGTGTCCATGACCGGCGCTTCGACTTCGGTGTTGGAGCCGCGCACCCGAAGGTAGAAGCCCTTCCCGACGTTCTCGAACCGGTGGCGGAAGACCATGTAGGGCCCCTCGCGCCGGGCTTCCGACGGCCTCAACTGCGCCACCACGCGCGTGGTCGGGTTCGAAAGCGCGTCGCGGTCCGCAGCCGGTCCGAGGATGTCGCCGGCGATCAGGTCCACATGGTGCAGGCGCGGCGTCTCGCCGGCGAAGTTGGGCCGGTTCGGAACGCGCAGGCGGATCGTGACATCCACCGGGGAGCCGGGCCTCGTCAGGGCCAGGGAGCCGCCCATGGTGGCCGCGTCGCCGTGGGCCGAGGCCCAGATCTCCAGACGGTCGATGAGGCCGCCCAGGACGGTGAACATGCTGCCCGACCGCAGGGCGTCCAGGATCGCCTCGGGGTTGCGCCGGCGGGCGAATGCCCAGGTCTTGGCGTACTCGCCGGGGAAGAAGTCCGGCTCCGTCTGCGCGTCACCCATCTTGCCGGTCCGGGTGACGTAGCCCCTGGTCAGGTAGGTGGACTGGTCAACGAGGGCGCGTTCGTCCCAGTGCTTGTGGCTGTCCGAATCGGCGGTGATGTACCAGGGCCGCCCCTCGCCCAGCAGGCTGTCCCAGAGGCCGCCCACCTTGGCCACATACCAGTCGTAGCCGCCGAAGGTCCGGTACGCCTCGGCGGGGTAGCCCGAGTAGGACTCGGCCGACGGCTTGTTGTCGTACTCGCCGCGGGCCTTGCCCGTGAGCCCCCCGGCCTGATGCCCCGGCGCACCCTCGAATCCGCGGGCCACGCTCGGGCCCGCGTCGGACCAGGCGCGCATCTCGTGCGGGCTGTCGAGCCCCCTGCGCGCCGGGTGGTTGGCGATGAAGAGGGGCTTCGGCGTGATCGACTCCAGATACTGGACGCCCTGAACCGCGATGGCTTCGGTGTTCTTGGCGCCGGGCAGAGAGACGTTCTTGGCGTCGAAGATCGCCTCGAACGTGGCCGCGTGCTGGGCCTCCTCGGCGCCGACCGGGAGGATCACGCTGCCGTGTTCGGCCGCGGGGATGTTCCACTCGACGCCCTGGAACACGGTGAGGCCGGGGTTCGCGCGCCTCGCCGCCAGCAGCTCCGGGTACGCCTGCGCCAGCGCCACCTTGTCGTGCCGGGGGCCGCCATGGTCCGTGATGACGCACCAGTCGAGGCCGTAGCGGCGTGCGGCGGCGACCTGCTGCGCGATCTCGTAGAGGCCGTCGGGGCTGTACTTTGTATGGATATGGTGGTCGCCGGCCAGCCACCAGCCTCCGGCGTAGGGGTTCATCCCGGCCGACGCACGGCCCGCCGACAGAGACCCCGTACCCAGGGTCAGCGTAAGGCCGGCCGCCCTGGTGAGGACCACGCGGCGAGTCATCTGAGCAGGATTCGTCATGGTTCAACACCTCCGTGGGTGCTCGAGCGCCGGCGCCACCTTCACTGTGCCCGATTATGGCCGATCAATGTCAAGGGCGCGTTAGGCGAACGCGACGGGAGGCCGACGACGCCCGGCGACGCTGCCGGATCGCCCCTGACGCCGAAGAGGCCCCCGTGCGAGATCGCACGGGGGCCTCCAGCATCGGCTGCGGCTAGGCGATTAGCCCTTGACCTTGATCTTGAAGGCGCAGGTGAAGTCGCCGGAGGCGATGTGGGAGGTCCGCTCGACCTTGCCGGTCTTGCCCATGATCTCCTGGAAGAAGCGGAGCTCGGTGTCGCACAGGCCCTGATGCTCCTTGGCCACCTTGCAGATGGCGCAGTTCAGCTCGGTCAGGGTCAGCGTGCCGTCCTCGTTCTCGGCGAGGTCGGCCATGTAGCCGAGCTCGGTCTGAATCTTGGCGAGCTCACGAGCGCGGCCGGCCCCGTCCTTCTCCTCGGTGCGGTAACGGTACTGGGCTACGAGCCGGTCGCAGCGGCGGTCGAAGATCTTGGTCAGCCCCTCGGTTCCCAGCGTGTCGGCTGTATGGTCGAGGAGGGCGTTGGCCAGATCGTCGTAGGAGCGCGGGAAGGTCTCGTCGCCGGCGGGCGAGATGGCGTACCGGTGAACCGGGCGGCCTACGGATCGGCGCTCGATGGTGGTGCGGACAAGCCCCTCGGCCTCGAGCGCGGCCAGATGCTGCCGAACCGCCACCGGGCTGATGTGCAGTTCGTCTCCGAGCGTATCGGCGGTCATGGGGCCGTTCTCCTTGATCGCGCCGATAATCTCCTGCCTTGTGAATCCATTTGTCTTTGACATCTTTCTCGTAACGCTCCCCTTTGTATTCCGGTGTGGTCGCGGCCTCAGCGGGCGCGCTCATGCAGGCAGCGAAAGGCGCGGCGCACTTCTCACCCACCGGTTGGACTGGGCTATTGTACCCTTTCGCATAGAAAGCGATAGGTTGCGCGTCGTGGAGATGCGCGGTTCAGGGCCACATGGCGCACATTTCAAGACCCATGGTCTCCGGCAAGCCCGCCATGACGTTCATGTTCTGGATCGCCTGCGACGCCTGACCCTTGCCGAGGTTGTCCAGCGCCGAAACCACGGTGACGCGGCCCGTCCGGCCATCGACGCCGAGGCCGATGTGGCACATGTTGGAGAGCGCCGTGTGCTTTGTGGAGGGCAATCCGTCGGTGATCCAGACGAACGGCTCGCCGGCGTAGAAACGGCGGTAGCGGGCCAGCAGGTCGTCGCGGCTCACGTCGGCGGTCAGCTGCGCGTAGCAGGTGGCCAGGATGCCCCGCGTCATGGGCGCCAGGTGCGGCGTAAACGTGATCGCCAGCGGTGTGCCGGCAAGGCGGGAGATCTCTTGCTCGATCTCCGGCGTGTGGCGGTGCGTGCCGGAGATCTTGTAGGCCGTCATGCTCTCGTTGGCCTCGGCGAAGTGGAACTCCTGGCAGTACTTGGCCCTCCCGCCGCCGGAGATGCCGGACTTGGCGTCGACCACGATGCTGTGCGGGTCCGCCAGGCCGCCCACGCCGGGCGACGCCGGGCTCTCGGCGAAGAGGGGCGCCAGCGCCAGGATCGAGGCGGTCGTATAGCACCCGGGGTTGCCCACCACGGCGGCGGTGCGGATGGCCTCGCGGTGCAGCTCGGGCAGGCCGTAGGCCGCCTCGGCGCTCAGGTCCGGCGAGGCGTGGGGCCCCTTGTACCAGGCGTCGTAGACGGTCGTGTCGCGGAAGCGGTAGTCCGCGCTCAGGTCGATGACGCGGCAACCGGCGGCGACCAGCTCCGGCGCCTGGCGCATGGCCGCGCCGTTGTCGCGCGCGAGGAAGACGAAGTCGCATTCCGCCAGGCGGTCGGGCGCGGCGGCGGGCTCGTAGACCAGCTCCACGCGGCCCGACATGCTTGGGAAACCCTCCCACACGGGCTTGCCCGCGTAGGTGGACGAGACGGCCGCCCGGATGGTCGACTCGGGATGCCTGGCCAGCAGCCGTATCAGCTCGCCGCCTCCGTATCCGGCAGCGCCCACAATGGCGATGGTAAGCATATGCGTCCTCTCTGTGCAACGGATTCCGGCACGAAGCATCGGCTTTGAGTATATCGCAGTAGCCGACATCGTGCGCACCGAGCGAGCGGCTGGGGCCTGTTTCGCGTGCACGGAGACCACAACGCGGAAGCAGGCGGTCGTGGGGTACAGTCATTGATTAAGGGCCGATAGTGTCGGCCCCGGCGAGCGGATGCCGCTGCACTACGGGAGGGCAACTGCGCCGCCGCGCACCATCGAAGGAGTGCTGCATGTCAAGACGTTCCGGCTTCACCCTGATCGAACTGCTGGTTGTGATCGCCATCATCGCCATCTTGGCGGCGATCCTCTTCCCGGTCTTCGCCCAGGCCCGCGAGAAGGCCCGCACCTCGTCCTGCCTCTCCAACGTCAAGCAGATCGACCTCGGCGTTCTGATGTACGTCCAGGACTACGACGAGCGCTTCCCCTACCTTTCGTGGAACGGGAACAACACGCTCGGGCGCCATTGGCAGGACCTGACCATGCCGTACGTGAAGAACACCGGCATCTGGCGCTGTCCCTCCGCGACCGATCCCGTATCGCAGTCCGGCGGCTGGAACGAAGTCAACGGCTACGTCAACCGCGCCACGGACTACACATGGAACGAGTCCGCCGCATGGTCGGTCAAGCTCTCCGGCACCGGCAACCCCGCCAGCACCTTCCTGATCATGGACAAGGGCAACTCCCTCTGCTTCACGACATGGTATGACTGGCGCGGCCGCGCGATGAACACGCTGGACGGCAACTGGAACAGCGTCGCCGGCCCGCACACCGAGGGCAAGAACATCGGCTTCGTCGATGGCCATGCCAAGTTCTTCCGCAGCCAGGCCATCCGCCCGCGCGACCTGAACGACGGCACCACCGCCGCCGATCCGAACTCGCCCTACTTCGGCCACATGGCGAACTAGTCCCGCAAGGGATTTCGTTCGGCTCCGAAACGCAAGAGGGGCCGCTCCTTACCCTGTCCAGACACCAGGGAAGGAGCGGCCCCATTGCTTTGGGCTTTCGCCGCGGAACGGCGTCGCCACACGTCGTACGGTGGTCCCGATGACGGCCGACCGGCGCTGCATCCGGTCGCACATCAGCCGGCGCTAAGGAGGGCTAGCACCCTCATAGACGCTCCGCCCACCCGCCGGGTTCCCGGTGTCGCGCCGTTTTTCGCCTCTGCGGGCGTGTACGGGGAGGAATCGCATCGCCGACTGCGGAACAATGCAGTACCATAGTGTGTCGCACCGTAGTACGAGGCCGGCGCCGCGATGAGCGTCGCCGCCCTACTGCAGACCATGAAGGTCAAAGTACCCATGGAGGGAAGTCGCATGTCGAGACGTCGAGGCTTTACCCTGATCGAGCTGCTGGTGGTGATCGCCATCATCGCGATCCTGGCCGCGATCCTGTTCCCGGTCTTCGCCCGCGCCCGCGCAGCCGCTCGGAAGTCCGTCTGCCTCAGCAACATGAAGCAGATCGGCCTGGCCGTGATGATGTACACCCAGGACTACGACGAAGTCTACGCGCCGAACCGCATGTTCCCGCCGGGAACCAGCGACTACAACGCGAACCCGCCCACCGGCGCCACCTGGCGCGCGGCCGTGTTCCCCTACCACAAGAACAAGCAGATTTTCAACTGCCCGGACGACGCCCGTAACGTCAACTGGTCCGAGGCGTACCTGGACTGCGTGCTCTACCGTGGCGGCAACTGCACCGGCTCCGGCGACCGCGGAAACTACCACCTGTCCTATGCCTACAACGGCGGCGTGTTCAACAACACCACCGGCATCAAGGCCGCCCGCATCCAGGCTCCGGCCCAGGTGCTCATGATCCAGGAGACCCGCATGGAGTACCCCGACCTCGGGTACTGGTGCACCCCCTGGGATCTCAGCGGCGTCTTCCAGCTGACCGGCGCCGGCGCCTGGATCAGCCACGACGGTATGCTGAACTGGACGTTCGCCGACGGTCACGCCAAGGCCATGAAGCTCGGCGCCACCGCCAGCCCGACCTGGATGTGGTACGAGGGCAACGTGAACGAGACCGACAGGACCAACTTCCTGAACGGCATCCGCACGGTCAACACCGAGTACCAGTAACTCCGTATCAGGTGCGAGGCCCGGAGGCTGCACTGCAGCCCGCGATCTCGGCACGACGCACCAGGGGCCGCCCACTCTCGCAGTGGGCGGCCCCTAGCTGTGGATGGGCGGTCCTAGAGAAGCGTGTCGCCGTAGCGCTCGGTGACCAGTGCGTGCATCTCCTTGATGGCCTCGGCCCGGTCGGCGCGGCAGACCAGCGTGGCATCCGGCGTGTGCACCACCGCCAGGTCGTCGCAGCCGATCACGGCCAGCAGGTGCTCCGGGTCGGAGCTGGCGACCAGCGTGTTCCTCGAGTCGAGCAGCAGGCTCCGGCCGGGACCCAGCGCGTTGCCGTGTTCGTCGCGGGGGCAGGTGTTGGCGAACATGGGCCACGAGCCCACGTCCATCCAGCTCAGGTCCAGCGGGATGGCGGCCACGCGCACCAGCGGGTCTCTGCCCACCTGCTCCATGACGGCGTAGTCGATGCTCGTCTTCGGCAGCTCGGGGTAGACCTCCGCCAGTACGGCGAGGCGGTCCGGCGCATCCCAGCGCTCCGCCAGCGCCACCAGCGCGGCGTGGTTCTCCGGGCAGTGCCGCGCCATGGCCGCCAGAATCGTCTCGGCGCGCCAGACGAAGTTGCCGGCGTTCCACGCGTACCGCTCCGGCTGGGCGGCGTATTCCGCGGCCCGCTCGGCGCCCGGCTTCTCGTGGTAGACCTCCACCCAGCAGGAGCCGTGCGGCCCCGGCGCGCCCATGCGCACATAGCCGAACCCGGGCGCACCCCAGGTGGGCCGCACGCCGAAGGCCACCAGCGCGTCGGGCTCCTCCTCGGCCACGGCGAAGCCCCTGTCCACCGCCTCGCGGAACCGATCCTCGGGCAGGATGATCTGGTCGGCGGAGAAGACGCCCACGGCCGCCTCGGCGTCGCGGGAGGCGATCACGGCCGCCCCGAGCCCCACGGCGTTGAGCGTGTCGCGCCCCACCGGCTCTCCCAGGAAGTTCGCCGCCGGCAGCTCCGGCAGGGCCTGCAGGATCACCTCCTCGTGCATCTGCGAGGCGCAGACGTAGAGGTGAGAGGGGTCAACCAGGCCGCGCAGGCGCTCGGCGGCGGTCTGCAGCAGGCTGCGTCCGTCGGGCAGGGGGATGAGCTGCTTGGGCAGGCTCCGCCGCGACATGGGCCAGAGGCGCGTGCCCGACCCTCCGGCGATGATCAGCGCGTAACGGTGGTCTTTGCTCGATGCCTTGCCCATGAAGCTCCCCTTCCCGTTCAGAAACCCCGCAGGTCGGTGCTCTGGCGCGCCGGCAGTCCCGGCTTCGGCAGACGCTTCAGCACCACATACTCGATGCCCTTGGAGGCGCAGAACGCACGCTTCTCGGGCTTGTCTCCGTCCTCGTTCACCACGTAGGCGTCGGGGCGAATCCACTCGATCTCCGGCTCCGCGTCCAGCCATCCCATGCCGCGGGAGACCACGGCCCGGTGGACGTGCCGAACGGACCCGACCATGAAAGCGCGCTCCTCGGCAGGGAAGAGCGGGTGGCCCGGGCCCTTGAGGCTCTCGATATTGGCGTCGTTGCCCAGGCACACATAGAGATCGCCGTAGGCGGCGGCCTCCTCGAAGAAGCGGACATGGCCCGTGTGAATCCAGTCGAAGCAGCCCGTCACCACGGCGCGGCGCACGCCCGGACGCACCTCGAAGCTGGGTGCAACAGGCGGGAAGGGCTCCGAGCCGCCGTCGCCAACGTCCAGCACCTCCATGCCGGCGCGCTCTATGGACGCAGCCACGGCGAGGTTGCCGCCGGCGACGGCCCACGGCATGTCGCCCACGCTCATAAGCGGCAACGCCTCCAGCACCGTGACCGCGGAGACCTGGCGCATCGCCTCCAGGAAGTAGCGGCGCTCCGCCTCCGGGAAGCGGGGCGCGGCGCCGGTGATCTCCTCCGCCAGCCAGTCGCTCCAGAGCGCCACCGTGACGTCGCCCAGTTGCGCGGCGCGGTCCAGCAGCCGCACGCCCGGTGAGCGTGTGTCGTCGAACGCGCCGGTCACCACGATGCGCATGGCCTATCCCTCCCGAACCGGCGCGCCGCCCAGCCGGATGCGTATGCCCGCGGAGCCCGGCGGCGGCGCTTCGGAGGCGATGATCAGGTACCCGCCCCCGCAGCCCGAGTACATCGCGCCGGCGTAGCGCCGCTGGTGCCAGGCCAGCAGGCCGCGCAGGTCGATATCGATGAGCGGGTGGACCACGGTCCGCGGCAGCAGGGCCTCCCAGCAAGCCATGCAGGCGTTCATCGAGGCGCCCAGCGCGGCGGCATCGAGGCGCAGGATGGCGTCGTAGCAGTCGGCGCCGGTCCGGCCCAGGGCGCGTACGCCGTCCGGGGTCAGGTTCTGCTCGCCGAGAGGGTGGTAGCCCGCGGGCCGCTGGTTCACCGGTATCAGGTGGAGCACGCGCTCCAGCCATGCGGCCACGACCGGGTCCAGGCACTGCTCGATGCGCGCCGGGAACCGACCGCCCTCGTGGTCGGCGCGGTAGTCCAGACGGCAGACGCCGGGGACGATGAGGCCGATCATGTCCTGCGAGCCGGAGGGGTCCGGCCTATCGCCGTTCTCTGCCCGATAGAGGGTGCGCACCTGCTCCATGCGGTCGCCGGAGGGCAGGCCGGCGGGCCAGAGGCGCTGCGCCACCTTGCGCGTGCCCGTGGCCAGGCCGCAGCGCTCCATGTAGCGGACCTCGGGCTCCAGCGCGACCACGACCATGGAGCCAGGCGGCTCCGGGTTGAGGCGCGAGACAAAGGGCTGGTCGATCCATCCGCCGGCCAGCGCCAGCCGGTAGGGAAGCGAGCCGATCACCGAGGTCAGGGGCATGGTTCTACCAGCGCTCCTCGACGATGCGCTTGCCGGCCTTGCGGTCCGCCATCTGCGAGGCGATCCAGTCGTAGGTCCGCTTCATGCCGTCGCGGAGCGGCGTCGACGGCTCCCAGCCGAGCACCTGCCGTATGAAGGTGTTGTCGCTGTTGCGCCCGGCCACGCCCTTGGGGGCGTCCAGGTCGTAGCGCCGCGCCAGCGTCACGCCTGCGATCTCCTCGACGATGCCCACGAGCTCGTTGATGCTCACCAGCTCGCTGGAGCCGAGGTTGATGGGCGTGGCGATGAGCTCCGGGCAGTGCATGATGGCGTCGATGCCGGCGATGCAGTCGTCGATGTAGCAGAAGCTGCGGGTCTGCGAGCCGTCGCCCCAGATTTCGATGCTCAGGTCGCCGCTGTCGATGGCCTCCAGCACTTTGCGGGACATGGCGGCCGGCGCCTTCTCACGCCCGCCGAACCAGGTGCCGAAGGGGCCGTAGACGTTGTGGAACCGCGCGATGTGGGTCTCAAAGCCGCGCTCGGCGGTGTACTCCTGGCAGAACATCTCGGAGATGAGCTTCTCCCAGCCGTAGCCGCGCTCGGCCATGGCGGGATAGGCGTCGGACTCCTTCAAGGCGGTGACGTTGGCGTCCTGCTGCAGGTCGGTGTTGTATGCGCAGGCCGAGGAGCTGTAGAAGTAGCGTCGCGCTCCGGCGTGCCAAGCCGCCTCCAGCAGGTGCGTGTTGATGAGGACGCTGCGGAGGCACTCGACGCGGAAGCGCTCGATGAAGCCCATGCCGCCCATGTCGGCGGCCAGGTTGTAGACTTCGGCCGCGTCTTCCACGGCGCGGACGGCGTTCTCGCGCTCGCGGAGATCGAGGCAGAGACACTCCACGCCGGGCACGCGCTGGTACCACTCGCCCACCGGCTTGCGGTCGACCGCGCGTATCCTGCGAAAGCCGAGGTCGCTGAAGTGGCGCACCAGCGCACCGGCGATGAATCCGCCTGCGCCCGCGATCACGATCAGGTCATCCCGGCCGAGATCACGGTCCGCGGGACGGGGTAGCGCGACTGCCATTGGGTGCCTCCCTTGCTCCAGCCGCGTGGGCGGCGGGCGCTCACAATGGTACCACCGGCGCGCAGACGCGGCGAGGCCCCCGCGTTGCGGCGGGGGCCTCGGAGCTTCGAGCGGGCGGCCGCCTGCTATGGAGCTAGCGCAGGTAGCCCTTGTTGGTCGTGCCGTTGTCGTAGTTCTCGTTGATGGCCGTGGCCGTGTTGTTGACGTCGCTGAGGCTCTTGCCGGCCGGCAGGACGCCTCCCCCCAACACGCTGTTGGCGATGACCGAGAACTGGTTGACCATGAGGCCGGCGAAGGGACCGGACTGGATCGTCAGGCCGCCCAGGCCGGACCGGATGATTCCGGCGTTGGAGAAGTCGATGTTGAGCCGCAGCGCCAGTACCTGTCCGGCGAGCACCGTGATGCTCCCCGTCGGGTTCACTGCGCTTGCCGTCAGGGCGCGGGCCGTGCCGCCCTGCGGGAGGAAGGCCTGGATGGCCGCCGCGCTCGTGAACTTCAGCGTATAGGCGCCGCCGACGGTCACGTAACCCGCCGGGTAGACGGCGCCGAACCTGGCCAGGAGCAGCGCGCCGGGGTTGTTGCCGCAGGCGCGGGCGCCCCAGCCGCCCTGGGTGTAGGTGGTGTACCGGCCGCAGGTCTGCGTTGCCTTGTAGCCGGCATCGATGGTACGGTTGGTCTGGCCGGAGGCCAGGGCGACGAGGCCCGTCTCACCGGCCGTGGAGGTCACGTCGCTGTCCACGGTGCGATCGGCGCCCTGGAGGGCCGAGGTGAAGCCGTAACCCGAGACCGTGCCGAAGCGCACCTTGTAGGAGCCGGGCGCCAGGTCGGTGAAGAGGTATGCGCCCGTGCCGCTCGTCACCTGGGTCTGCAGCGGAGCGCCCGCGGAGGAGAGCAGCGTGACGGTGACACCCGCGGCGGGCAGTTCGCCGGCGTCCTGGATGCCGTTGCCGTTGGCGTCGAGCCAGGCGAAGTCGCCGAGCGACGCCGTCTGGAAGACGCCTGCGTCCAGCGTGAGGTTGGTATCGCCCGAGGCGAGGGTCACAGCGCCCGTGGCGCCGGTACCGGCGGCGATATCGCTATCGACTGCCACGCCGCCGCTGTACTTGGGCGAGACGACGTAGCCGACCGGAACGTCCACCACGACGCTGAATACGCCGGGGTTCAGGCCGCTGAAACGGTAGAGGCCGGAGGGATCGGTGGTCGTCTGGCCGATGGTCTGTCCGCTTGCGTCGAGCAGCCGGACGGTGACGCCGCCAAGGCCGGGCTCGCCCGTATCCTGGATGCCGTTTCCGTTCAGGTCCAACCAGACGCGGTCGCCGATGGCCGCGGGATGGATGATGCCCGCATCCAGCGTCATCACGGCCTGTCCGGCCGCCACAGCCACCGTCTCGGTGGCGCCGGCTGCATCCACGTGGCTCTGCACGGTGGCGTCGCCGCCGACGTATCGGGCGGTGAACAGGGCGCCGGAGGGGAGCGTGACGATCACGGAGTAGTCGCCCGGCGTCAGGTCCTCGAAGCTGTAGAAGCCGGAGGCGTTGGTCGTTGTGGTCGCGCCGGGCACGCCGTTCTTGACGATCTGGACGGTCACGCCGGCCACGCCGGGCTCGCCCGCATCCTGGAGGCCGTTGCCGTTCAGGTCTTCCCACACGGTGTCGCCGATGCGGGAGTGAGTGTAGAGGCCCGCGTCCACGGTGGTGATCTGGCTGCCGGAGATGAGGCTGAGGCTGGGCGAAACGCCCGTCGCCACATCGGCGTCGCTGTCGACGGCGCGATCGGAGCCGACCAGAGCCAGGGTGCGATGGTGGGCCGCCGGCAGGCCGAACCTCACGGAGTAGGTTCCCACGCCGAGGCCGGCGAAGAGATAGCCTCCGGTTCCGTTGGTGGTCGTAGAGGCGATGGCCGAACCGCCGGCATCCAGCAGGTCGACCGGCACGTTGGCGACGCCGGGCTCATCGGCGTCCTGTAGGCCGTCGCGATTGTTGTCGAGCCAGACGCGGTCGCCGATGGAGGCGGGGCGAACCAGGCCCGCGTCAAGGTAGTAGACCGACTGGCCGGGCTTCAGGACGACGGCTTCGGTGATACCGCCGGCGTCGGCATGGCTGCGGGCCTCGATGTCGGCCAACGGGTTGAGCACGGTGAAGAGGTAACCCGAGGGGAGGTGGACGCGCACGGCGTAGGCGCCGGGGTCGAGGTTGTCGAACTCGTACTTGCCGGCGGCGTTGGTCGTCGTCGTGTTGATGACCGCCAGGCTCGCGTCGAGCAGGTCCACGGTCACGCCGGCCACGCCGGGCTCGCCCGCGTCCTGCACACCGTCGCCGTTGACATCCTCCCAGACCGTATCGCCCACTTCACAGGCGCCGTACAGGTCGTAATCGGGGTGCAGGAAGAGCGTGTTGCGCCCGTCGGCGCCGATGATGTCCCAGCGGTAGTAGCCGATGGGAAGCGAGGGCACCTTCCAGTCGATGTCGCCCACGTTCACCGGGTTGGCGAACACGGGGGCCGTTACGGTGGGATCGGCGGCGATGGCGGCGCTCTCCCACTCCCTGTCACCGGACGGGTTGTTGTCGGTCACGGTCCATGCATGGTCCGGGCTGGTCAGCTTGTGGTAGATGGCCGGGGAGATCGTGAGCGCCGTGGCGATGAGCGGGTCGTCGGCGGGCAGGCCCGGATGCGCGCCCTCGGCCTGGGTGCTGGCGGCGTACGCGAAGGGCGGGAACGGGGCCAGGTGCGGGTCGGTGCCGTCGTCGGCTCGGTCGAAGTCGCCGTTCCAGGTGTTCAGCACGGCCGGGACGGTGTTGACGTCCATGTAGAAGTTCCAGGCGCCGGAGTACTTCGACCGCGGGTAGAGGCTCGGGCTCGGATCGTTGGGGCCGTAGCCGATGAAGCCGAAGCTGGAGCGGCCGGTCGCGCAGACCGACCCGAAGGTGCGGATCTTGAAGTTGTTCTGCTCGCCCACCGTGGCCGTGGTGGCCCAGGTGACGCGCAGGTTGTACCGGTACTGGTTGGCGCCCGCGTTGAACGCGGCCGGAGCGTTTGGCAGGGCGATGTCGAACCAGTCGTCGTCAGGCATCGATGTGGAGAACCACTCGCCGACGAGGTTGCCGGGCGCGGCGCTCTTGGCGGCCAGCGGATCGGCGTAGAGCGCGAAGCGCACGAGGTCCGGAGCGGTGGAGGGGATGGGATCCCACTTGCCGCCCAGATCGCCGTCGAAGATGCCGAACCGGAGCGTCGGATCGGCGCCGGGGGCGATGATGCCGAAGTACGCGCCGTCCTCGCCGATGCTGGAGAGGCCGCGGGTCACGTTGACGAACCGCCCGCTGCGGTTGTCCGCGTCGGGCAAGCCCGATACCAACTGGCCGAACGAGGCGGTGGTTGCGATGGCTAGAAGGGCAATGAGCGCAATGGCTCGAAAAGATCTGTGTAGCACGGGTTCTCCCTTAGGCGCCTTGCGGCGCACCGGCCTGAGCTCGCAACAGGGGTCTGCTTCGGGTTGTGCGACGCTCAACGGCTTGGCAGCGAAGGCGCCGAACGACGCGCACCGGACCCAAGCCACGAAGGAATATTACGTCAGGCTAAGGAATGGGGCGCGGCGCTTTGGTGTGCGGGCCGCGGAGGGGAGGAGTACGCGGGTGCTGAACGCGACCGGCGCCGGCTATTTGGCCGTGCCGGGGTCCTTGGACAGCCGGTTGAAGGTCTCGGCGGTGATCGTGTAGACGGCTCCGCCGCCGGCGCTTCCCCGGGCATAGCGGGCGGCGCCGGGCGCCTTGCCGCCGACCTCCAGCCACCCCGTCTTGCCGTTCTTGAGCGTGATCTCCACGCGGATCTCGGGCCGCAAGAGGCCGAACCGCCCGGCGTCCGCGGGGGCCTCGGCGGCAACGCCGGCGGCGTCGGCCACCGTGTCGAACAGGATGTCATCCACGGTGAAGCGGTCGGCCTTCATGCCCGCCTTCGGCGAGGCGTAGCGCCACTCGTCGCCTGCGCGCCGTGCGCTCCACCGGAGCTTCGGCGTGGTGACCGCGAGGCCGGCCACCTGCTCCACATCGGCTTCGACCATCCTCTTGGACCGGAGGTCCAAGGCGCGTTTGGTGCGTACCGAGGCGGCGGCGGCGTTGGAGAGCAGCAGAAGGCGACCCGTAGCCGCCTCCCGCGCGTAGACGGAGCCCTTGCCCGGGTCGGGTCCGCCGAGGCGGAGCGTGATGCCGTTGCCTCGGGCGGTCAGCGTGGCCTCGCCATTGGGCGGGGCGAGACCGTACCGTGCGAGGTCGGTGGGCCTCTCGATGACGATCTCCGTCGGCTGCTCCAGCAGCTCCTCGAGGAGCGCCTTCACGGCATCGGCGTCGGCGGGCGCCTTGATGGGCTCCGTGAGCCGCCACCGGTCGCCCGAACGCGCCAGCGAAAGCGAGCGACCGGTCGACCGGTAGGCGAGAGCCGTCACATCCTCGGTTCGGAGGCCCAGGACGGCCCCAACCTTCGGCGCCTCGCCGGGTTCCGTCACGGGGCGGCGCAGGTCGAGCCAGAGCCACCCTCCGAGCAGCGCCGCCGCCGCCGCCCAGACCCCTGCGCTGGAGACCTTCACGCGGTCCATGCCGGTCTCCTCAGCGCCGCTTCCACCAGCTGTAGCCGGCCATGAGGAGGCAGGCGAGCGGCGGCAGCAGGAGGTTGAAGATGACGACCTTCACGGTCTCTTCGGGCCTCAGATAGAGCTGATCGGGCTTCTCGTCGCGCGGGGGGATATCGACCAGGGCGTCGTCCTCGGCCAGCCAGTTCACGGCGTTGGTAAAGAGGTCGCGGTTGCTGGAGGTGGGTTCGCCGGCCATCATGTCGTCTGCGAACTCGGTGGAACCCACGGCCAGCAGGCGTCCTTTGCCCGCGGCGGCGTTCTCGGCCACGACGGCCAGGTTGAATGGCCCCTTCTTGTCGGCGCCCGCCGGGCGCAGGTCGATGGTCCGCTGGCCGGCTTTCAGGGGCTTGGTCAGCGTATCCGGGCCCGAGCGCATGATCGGCGTGATGACGACGCCCTTGGGGGCGGGCTGGATGCTGTCCAGCGTCCGCGCCAGCGGGAAGGTGACATCGGCCAGGCCGCGGTTCACGTCGTGGGTCTCGAACTTGCGGACGTTCACCTCCTTGGATACGGCCGTCATCCCCCCGTAGTCGACCAACTGCGCCACGACGTTGTCGCCGGCGCGGAGGCCGAGCGGCGCGGTGACGCCCGGAAGCGCGGGGCCGCCCACACGGAGCAGGAGGAGCACACGGCCGCCGGAGGCCAGGTAGGCGTTGACGGCCTTCACCTCGTCCGGCTTGAAGTCGATGCGCGGCCCGGCGATGACGAGCACGTTGACGTCCTTG
Source organism: Armatimonadota bacterium (assembly GCA_026392115.1). Lineage (GTDB taxonomy): Bacteria > Armatimonadota > Chthonomonadetes > Chthonomonadales > CAJBBX01 > CAJBBX01. Next base: position 23,805 of record JAPLCQ010000087.1, read on the forward strand.
GGCACGGCGCGCTCGCGGCCCATGAGGTCGAGCGTGGTCACCGTGTGCTGCTGCTCGGCCAGCACCTGGCGCACCAGCGAGGCCGCGTCCCGCTCATAGCTCTCCGGGTTCAGCTCGCCGTGGCCGGTGGTGAACGCCACGGTCTTGCGCTCGGTGCGGCTCAGCTTGAGGATGGCGCCGGTGAAGTCCTTCTCGGTGGTCCCCTTCACCTCCTCGCGCCCGCCCGCCGCGTTGGTGAAGATCACCACGGGCGGCATGCCTCCGGCCTGCGCGCTTACGAACTTGTCTGGCTCGCGGAGGTAGTCCACCATGCTGAAGCGGAAGCTCGGCGACCGGTCGGCGTACTGCTCCAGCAGGTCGCGCACCTCGCGGGCCTGACGGGCCTCGTAGGGCTTCTGGGTGCTGCGGGTGTAGTAGGCGGTGGCGGTGATCGGCTGCTTCAGCCCCTTGAGGATGCGTCGCGTCATGGGCGCCAGCGTGAGGCGGCGGTTGCCCGTGATGTCCCACTGCACGTGCCGCCGGTAGGCGATCACGTTGGCGATGCCGATCGCGGCCAGCACCGCGACGATGAGCCCCGCCGACCGGAGCGAGCTCCGCCCCTCCGGCGATCGGATGGCCGCCACGATGACGGCTCCCATGCCGTAGAGGAAGAGCGCGGTGAGGCCGACGGAGGCGCCGAGCCCCGCGTTGACGATCCAGTTCCGCGGTTCCGCCATGCTGGAGAGGTAGAGCCAGTAGAGGAGCGTTCCCAGCGCCGCCACGACGGCCATCCATCCGGCCTGCGCGGAGACCCACTGGAGGCGCGACATCTCCGCGGTCCGATCCCTGCGTGCCATGGGTTACCTCCACTTCCAGGCGGCCACGGCTCGAACCGATAGGAAGAGCATGCCGCCGATGAACGAGAGGTAGAAGAAGAGGTCGCGAGTGTCGATGAGGCCCTTGGCGAAGGACTCCAGGTGCGTGGGGACGGCGATGTAGGCCAGCAGCTTCTGCCACCAGGCCTCGCCGTTGGAGGCCCAGACGAGCAGCCAGAGGAAGAGCAGCACGAAGAGCGTGCCCACGTAGGCGACCACCTGGCTCTTGGTCATCGCCGAGATCAGCAGCCCCACGGCCAGGAAGACGCCGCCGAAGAGGAGCAGGCCCAGGTAGCCCGCGATGATCGGTCCCCGGTCCGGCGCGCCCAGCCGCGAGAGCGCCAGCGGGTACTGGAGCGTCAGCGCGAGCATGAAGGCGTAGAAGGCCCAGGCCGCCAGGTACTTGCCCAGCACCATCTGCGTGTCGGTGACCGGCGACGTCATCAGCACCTCGATGGTGCCGCGCTGCCGCTCTTCGGCCACGAGCCTCATGGTCAGCGCAGGCGCCAGCATGATGAGGTAGATGGTGACGTTGCCGAACCAGGCCCGCAGGTCGCCGAACCCCGCCAGGGCCACGCCGGCCACGAAGAAGTAGCCGCCCACAGCCAAGAAAGCCGCCAGCACGACCCATCCCATGGGCGATCCGAAGTGGGCCCGCAACTCGCGGCGGGCGATGGAGAGGATGGCCGTCATGCCGCCTCCTCCTCAGCCGGCTCGGCCTGGTCATCGGCCGTGAGCCTGATGTAGACATCCTCCAGCGACATCTCGACGCTGCCCATCTCGCGGAGGCCCCATCCGGCGGCCACCACGCAGGCGGCCACGGGCTCGCGGATGTCCGTCTCGGCGGCGGCCTCCAGGTCGTACCGTCCGACGCCCTCCTCCAGCGGGTGGCGATGCACCGAAGCCACGCCGGGCGTCGCGCTCAGCGCCTGCGTCACGGCCTCGGCCGGGCCTCGCACGACGAGCGTCACACGCTGATTGCCGCGCAGGCGGGCCGTCAGGTTCTCCGGCGTATCGACGGCCGTGACGCGCCCTTCGTTGATGATGACGATGCGGTCGCAGAGCATCTGCACCTCGGAGAGGATGTGGGTGCTGAGAATGACGGTATGGCTGTCGCGCAGGCCGCGGATCATCTCGCGGACCTCCACGATCTGGCGCGGGTCGAGGCCCACCGTGGGTTCGTCCAGCACCAGGATGGGGGGATCGTGAACCATGGCCTGGGCGATGCCCACGCGCTGCCGGAAGCCCTTGGAGAGCTTGAGGATGAGCGAGTCCGCGCGCTCGGCGATCTGCGTGGCGTCCATGACGGTTCGCACACGCGCGGCGACGGCCGATCCGGAGACGCCCCGAAGCCGGGCGCAGAAGGCGAGGAAGTCGCGCACGCTCATATCGTCGTACATCGGCACCTGCTCGGGCAGGTAGCCGATCCGGCGGCGGGCCTCCAGCGGCTGTCGCACGACGTCGAAACCCGCCACGCGTGCCGTGCCGCCGGTCGGCGGCATGAACCCGGTGACGATGCGCATCGTGGTGGTCTTACCGGCGGCGTTGGGCCCCAGGAAGCCCAGAATCTCGCCCTCGGCGACGGAGAACGAAACATCCTCTATGGCGACGTGGTTGCCATAGTACTTGGTCAGGCGATCAACCTCTACCATGGGCCCTCACTGAGCGGCGGACGCGAAACAGCGCGTTCCGCGCCACTGCGTAGGAGTGAACAGATGCGCTTGTTACGCCGAACGCCCGCCCGGAGGTTCCGCAAGAGCCCCCGGGCGGGCGGCGAGGCGCCTACGGCACGACGTTGAAGGCGCTGGTGGCGGCGGTCGCCGAGTACCAGGCGTCGCCGGAGAACTCGGCGGCGCCGGTGTGGGCGCCGGTGGGCTCGCCCGCCGGGATGGACCAGGTCGCCGCGGCCCAACCGTCTGCGGCCGCGGCAGCCGTTCCGATCGTCGTGCCGTTCACCTTGAATGTGATGCTCTTGCCGGGCTGGATCACGTAGTCCGGCAGGCTTCGCACGTAGGCCCGCAACGGGTGGTCGGCGCCGCGCTTCCCGGAGCGGATGTAGAGCCAGAGGTAGAGGTTGCCCTTGGTCGCCGTGAGCTTCCCGGTGTTGCTGGAGGCCAGGTAGCCCAGATCGCCCGCGAACGCGCCGCTGATGGTCCGCACGCCGGAGCCGCCGCCCTCAGGCACGGTATAGCCGAACTGCACGTAGCACGAGGCGTTGGTGTTGGCCGTGCCGATGGAAGCGCCGTCGACCTTCACCGTGATCGGCTTGTTCGGGATGACGGCGTTGGCCAGCGTGTAGAGGTAGACCTTGAGCACCGTGTACTGCCGGATCTTCTGGGTTCGATCGACGACATACACCTTTGTCGCCAGCGTCTGGGCGGTGAGGGCGCCGGAACCCGCGCTGCCGGTGTAGAGGTCGTCGCCCGCAAACGAGGCCGACAGCGCGCGCGACGCGGCGCCCGGCGTGATCACCCAGGCAAGCGAGGCGTGGCCCGCGGCGTCGGTGTTCGCGGACCCGACGGAGGCGCCGGCCACCGAGAAGGCGACCGCGCGGCCCGAGATCGTCGCATTGTCGGTCGTGCGCCGCAGGTAGGCGCGGAGGTAGGTCGTCTCGCCGATGACGCCGCTCCGGTCCGGCGCGTAGAGGCTGGTCGCGGCACGAACCTGCAGGGCGCCGGAGCCGCTCGAGCCGTTGTGCGAGGCGTCGCCGCCGAAGAGCGCCCCGAGCGCCCGGGAGCCGGGTCCCGAGCCGGCGGGCACGGTGTAGGCCATGGATGCGGCGCCGCCGGCCGCGGTGGTTGCGGAGCCGACGGTCGTGCCGTCCACCGAGAAGGTGAGCGGGCGCCCGACCAGAGGCGAGGCGTCGGTCGCGCGTTTGAGTGTGGCGGCCAGGGCGGTCGAGGCGCCGATCACCCCGGATGCCGCGGGGACGGAGACCGTCGTGTCGGCCTTCAGGACGCTCAGCGTCGCGGTCGCGCCCGCCGGTCGGTTGAGCGCGTCGCCCCCGAAGTCGGCGGCCAGCGGCTTCGCGCCCGGCGTCAGGCTCGACGGTACGGTGGTGGGCGCCGAGGCGACACCGGAGGCGTTGGTGTTCCACGAGCCGATGGCGGAGCCGTTGAGGAGGAAGGTGACCGCCTTGCCCGCCAGCGGCGCGGCGTCGGCGGCCCGCTTGAGCGTGGCCGTCAGCGTGACCGCGCCGCCGAGTTGTCCGGAGCGGTCCGGCATGGTCAGCGTCGAGTCCGATGCCGTCTGCGTCAGCGTGCCGGAGCCCGAGGCCGCGGCGAAGTCATAGTCGGCGACCGACGAGGCGCCGAGAGTCCTGGCGGCCTGCTCGCCGGTGATGACCGTGGAGAGCGTGGCCACTCCGGCGACGCTGGTCTGGGCCGAGCCCACGGCCGTGCCGGCCAGCGTGAACGCCACCGGCTTGCCGGCGATCGGCTGGTCCACGTCGGTGCGCGTCAGCGTGGCCTGCAGGTTGACGCTTGAGCCGCCGGGCCCCGAGGCGTTGGGCACGGCCAGCGCCGTGGGCACGAGGTCCCCGGTTCGCTCCAGCCGCATGGAGTAGGGGCCGGTATTGGCGCCGTCGAAGCCGTCGGAGACAATCACGGTGAAGCGCCCCGCGTTGGCCAGGGTCTGCGACCAGACGGTCGTGGCGGACGACGAGGCCGGGTCAAACCAGGTGGCCGGCGGCAGGAAGACGCGCACCCAGGGCCAGAGGCTACCGCTGGTCCGCGCGGCGGTGATCGTGGCGAGGTTGCCGATGGAGCCGTTGAAGGTGTAGGTGTCGACCTGGCCGATGTTCGCGATGGCCGGTCCGGGCGTGACCTGCACGCCGGGCGCCAGCGGAGCGGCGTTCTGCGGGTCGTTCATCCGCTGGAGCGTGAAGCCGAGCTGCCCGCCGCGGAGGCCGTTGAAGCCGTCATGCACCAGCAGCACGTGCCTGCCCGACGAGGGCAGCGTGGCGATGCCCTGCGCCATGACGCTGCCGGTCTGCAGGAAGAGCTGGTCGCCGTTCGGCCCGTAGAGCTGCATCCCCGGCCAGAGGTCGCCGGCCCCGCTCCAGGGGTGGACGCACCGCGCATAGACGACATCGTTGGCGGAGCCCTGGAACACATAGGTGGAGACCAGGTTCGCGTTGCCGGCGCCGGCGGGCGTGATCGTCGTGTTCGTGTAACGGCCAACGCCGAGGTCCGTCGCGCCGCCGGGGTTGTTGATCCGCTGCGCGTAGAAGGCGAAGTCGCCCTCAAAGGCCTCTCCGGCGAAGTAATCGCAGACGAGGTAGGTGTAGGTCCCTGCCGCCGCCACGGTCTTCCGGAGCTCGGCGGTGGGGTTGCCGTCCGCCTTGAGCAGCATCGTGCCGTCCGGGGCGCAGAGCCAGATGCGCGGGTAGAAGCCCGAGGTGGTGAGGCTGGCCAGGCGTGCGAAGAGCGTATCGCCGGCCGTCGCCTGCACGGTGTAGGTGGAGATCAGGTTGGGAGCGCCGGTCGTGACGTTGACGCGTCCGTTGGCCGTGGCGCCGTAGGCGATGGCCGCCGCGTTGCCGGGGTTGTTCAGCCGCTGGGCGTAGACCAGGTATCCGCCGGTGCGCGAGTTGTTGAAGCCGTCGTACACCTGCACGGTGTAGACGCCCGGCATGTCGATGTTGATCGCCTTGTCTATGGTCTGCGAGCTGTACATGCTGACGATCATCGCGCCGTTGGGGTCGAAGACGCGCAGGCCGGGCCAGATGCCGCTGCCGTGGGGCAATGCCACCCGGAGGAAGACCACGTCGTTGAGGGCGCCCGTGAAGGTGTAGACGCCCGGCGCGGCCGCCGCCGCGATCACGCCGCGGTAGGTGGCGCCGAACGCCATGGCGGTCTGCGCGCCGACGACCGACGGCCATGCGCCGGCCAGGGCGAGCATCGCGGACAAGACCGCCGCGCGTCGCAAGCCCGTCGCAAGTGAGCCTAGAATAGCCATACCCGATCCCCTATCCGCCTGCCGACCGTCCACCGGCGGCGACAACGCAGGCGCCATTATATCGCGCGGCGCGCTGGATCCGTGCCCCGCGGCATCGACTTCTCGCCGCCGCGGACCGAGCCTTCGCGCCTGCGCGGTACTATGAATACCCCAGTACGCTGCCCAGTCCCAAGGGTTCCCGCGGCGCGGCTGAGCGGCAGCACAGGAGCCGACGGAGAGGGTTAACGCGAGTGACGATGGCGCAGCGCGCCGAGGCTGGTGCCAGGCGCTGGTTTGTTGTGGGACGCGTGCTGGGTATCGTCGCGTGCCTGCTTTCCATGGCCGGCGGCACGATGTTCGGGATTCTCTTCTGGGGCAGCAGCTCCATTCGCGGCGCTTTCGTCCGGATTGTGGGCGAAGGCTTCAGGCATCCCAGCCTCAATCCCCTGGCCATCTGGCAGCCGTACCGGCAGTTCCCCGGCGTCAACAGCATCAACATCCTTGTGCTGGGCGTCGACTACGACTACAACAACAAGAACCAGGTCCTCAAGACCCACGGGCGCAGCGATACGATCCTCCTGGCCCACATCGACTTCGCCAAGCGCCGCATCACGGCGATGACGCTTCCGCGCGATACGGCCATGGAGATCCCCGGGCGGCGGGGCATCTACAAGGCCAACGCGGCGCACCAGTTCGGCGGGCCCGACCTGACCGCACAGATGCTCCGCGACTCGTTCGGAGTGGAGACCGACTACTGGGCGACCCTCAACTTCAAGGGCTTCGAGCAACTGATCGACGCCATCGGCGGCGTCGACATCACGGTCAAGAAGCGCATGAAGTACGACGACAACTGGGGCCACCTGCACATCGACCTCTACCCCGGCTTCCAGCACATGACGGGCTACCAGGCCATGGGCTTCGTGCGGATGCGCCACAACGACAGCGATCTGATGCGGGCCGAGAGGCAGCACGAGTTCATCGAGGCCGTCCGCAACCGGCTCAAGCAGCCCACCGTCTTCTTCGACCTCGCGGAAGCCGTGGAGAAGCTGGCCGGGAACGTCAAGCGCTCGCCCAATCTGAGCGAGGACCGGCTCTTCGCCATCGCCAACTTCGCCCGCGGGCTGCCCAAAGAGAATGTCATTATCAAGACGGTGCCGACCCGGCCCGCCAGTCGGGCCTTCCTCGCGGCCGACCCGGATGCGACGGAGGAGCTTGTGAACGAGCTCTTCTTCGACGGCAACCCCGCGGCGGCGACGATCAGCGTGCCCTCCTTCAGCCGCGCCGCGGCATCGGGCGGCGGCCGGGCGCGCCGATCCAAGCGCGGGTCCGACCAGGGCGACACGGGGTCGGATGCGCTCGACGCCCCGGCGGACGACACCCAGGTCGGCGATCCGGCGCCCGACCCCGGCTCTGATCCGTCTCCGTCTCCGACCCCGGCTGATCCGGGGACCTCGCCGCCGCCCGCGGCTCCGACCGACCCGCCGCCGTCGGCCAACCCGCCTCCGCCCGCATCGGGAACGAGCTGATCACGGCACCGGTATAGCAACCCGAGGAGCACAGGCATGAAGATTCTGCAATCCGAGACCGTTCCGTACCGCGAAGTCGCGCAGGATGGCGCCGCCGAGTGCCGGATGCGCGAACTGATCACAGCCGCCGACGGCGCGCCGACGTTCGCCATGCGCCAGTTCGAGCTGGGTATCGGCGGCAACACGCCGTTCCACAGTCACGCGTGGGAGCACGAAGTGTTCATCATCTGCGGCGAGGGGCATATCCTCACGTCCGGCGGCGACGAGCGGCCCCTGCACGCCGGCGACGCCGTGCTGGTGGCGCCGGGCGAGGAGCACTCCTTCCGCAACGACGGCGAGTTTCCCATGCGCTTCCTCTGCATGATCCCGGTCGAGCAGGTCTGCTGCCGGTAGGATACGCGCCCAAGGACGGCCGCCGTCGCGTTTGACAGCGGCCGCCGGCACTGGTATAATGATCGCCGAGCGGCCATCGGGCCTCTCCGGAGGCTCTTCGAGCCTCGGCAATACGCAATGGCTGTGGGCACATCGTGGTGACCCGGCAAGCACAGACGCTCCAGGCGTATCCGCACATGCGGAGACCGCCGGGGCGTTTTTTGTTGTGAGCGCGCCGCGCGGGCGCCCTGAACCCCGCGTGCGGCGCGTGCGACACCGCCTCAACCCATAAGGAGCAAACAACACGATGACGCCCAGAGATGTGATCGACCTCGCGACCGAGCATGAGGCCAAGATTCTTGATGTCCGCTTCGTCGATATGCCCGGCACATGGCATCACCTGTCCATCCCGATCAGTTCCCTGACCGAGGATCTGTTCGAGGAGGGGATCGGGTTCGACGGTTCGTCCATTCGCGGCTTCCAGGCCATCAACGAGTCCGACATGCTGCTGGTGCCGGATCCGTCGACGGCGTTCGTGGATCCCTTCACCGAGGAACCCACCATCGTCATCATCGCCGATGTCGAGGATCCCATCACCCGCGAGCGCTACTCCCGCGACCCGCGCAACGTGGCCAAGAAGGCCGAGGCCTACCTCAAGTCCACCGGCATCGCCGACACCATCTACTTCGGGCCCGAGGCCGAGTTCTTCATCTTCAACGACGTGCGGTACGACACGAACTCCCACTCCGGCTACTACTTCCTCGACAGCGACGAGGGGATTTGGAACAGCGGCCGCGACGAGAAGCCGAACCTCGGCTACAAGGTCCGCTACAAGGGCGGTTACTACCCGGTTCCGCCCACGGACTCGCATCAGGATTTGCGCACCCAGATGATGCTGACGCTGGGCGACGTGGGCATCGAGACCGAAGTGCACCATCACGAGGTGGGCACCGCCGGACAGAGCGAGATCGGCATGAAGTTCGGCCCGCTGCTCGCCTGCGCCGACGCGCTGATGAAGTTCAAGTACGTCATCAAGAACGTGGCCGTCCAGAACGGCTACACCGCCACGTTCATGCCCAAGCCCCTGTTCCAGGACAACGGCTCCGGCATGCACTGCCACCAGTCGATCTGGAAGGCCGGCGTCAACATGATGTACGACGAGCGCGGCTACGCCGGCCTCTCCGAGACCGCCATCTACTACATCGGCGGCATCCTGAAGCACGCCGCGTCGATCCTGGCCCTGGCCGCCCCGACGACCAACTCCTACCGCCGCCTGGTTCCCGGCTACGAGGCTCCGATCAACCTGATCTACTCGCAGCGCAACCGTTCGGCCTGCGTCCGCATCCCCATGTACAGCAAGTCGTCCAAGGCCAAGCGGATCGAGTTCCGCGCGCCGGATCCCACCTGCAACCCGTACCTGGCCTTCCCGGCCATGATGCTGGCCGGCCTCGACGGCATCGAGAACAAGATTCTGCCGCCGGAGCCCATCGACCGCGACCTGTACGAGATGGAGCCCGAGGAGCGCCACGGCATCAAGATGACCCCCGGCAGTCTGGCCGAGGCGCTGGACGCGCTCGAGGCGGATCACGAGTACCTGCTGAAGGGCGGCGTCTTCACGCCGGACCTGATCTCCACCTACATCGCCTACAAGCGGCTCAACGAGTGCGACGCCGTCGCCCTGAGGCCGCACCCGCACGAGTTCCACCTGTACTACGACGCCTAGGCGAACACCGCCCAGACCGATCCGCAAGGCCCGCCCCCGCAACGGTGGCGGGCCTTGCCTGCAAGAGGTCTTCGCGCCGCCCCGCACCGGCTGTATAATGCAGCGGGGCCAGGAGGCTCCCCGACCATGACCACTATCATCGACGCAACGAGCGGCATCACCTTCGAGGAGTTCTTGCGCCTGGAGGGGCACTACGAGTACATCAATGGAAATGCGGTCGAAATGTCCCCGATTTCAGACGAACACAACCGTGTCACGCTCTTCCTACTGCGCATCTTGGGTGACTACACAGAATCGCGAGGTTGTGGTGAAGTGCGCCACGACCCCTACGTGATGAGGCGGGTTGCGGCGGAGCCGGGACGCGCTCCCGACGTTATGTTCGTCGGTTCCGAGCATCTGGACCGCATCAAGCCCACCCACCTGGAGGGGCCCGCCGACCTGGTGGTGGAGGTTGTGAGCCCCGAGAGCCGTGTCCGCGACCGGGGCGACAAGTTCTACGAGTACGAGCAGGCCGGTGTGCGGGAGTACTGGATCATCGACTCGGACCGCAAGCGCGCCGAGTTCTACCGGTTGGGCGGCGACGGCGCCTACGAGCCGGCCCAGCCGACCGCGGACGGCCGCTATGAGAGCGCCGTGATCGCGGGGCTCTGGATCCGCGTCGGATGGCTCTGGGACCGCCCGCCCGTCCTGTCGGTCTTGCGCGAATGGGGGATCATCGCCTGAATGAAGCAGATTGAGTGCATCATCCGGCCCTACAAGCTCGACGAGGTGAAGATCGCCCTCAGCGAGATCGGCGTGACGGGGATGACCATCAGCGACGTGCGGGGCTTCGGTCGCCAGCGGGGTCACACGGAGCGGTTCCGCGGGGCCGAGTACGCCATCGAGATGCCGCCGAAGGTCAAGATCGAGATGATGGTTCGCGACGAGGACGCCGAGGGGATCATCGAGACGCTGGTGCGCCACGCGCGGACCGGCGAGCCGGGCGACGGCAAGATTTTCGTCCTGCCCCTGGAGGAGGCCGTCCGAATCCGGACCGAGGAGAGCGGCGACGAGGTCCTGTAGCCCCGCCGCCGCCGGGAACGACCCTTGGCCTACCGGACGGGCCGCCAGTCGCCGTTGTCGTCCGTGTACTCCACCAGCGTCACGGGGTTGATGACCCCCTTGCCGGCGGCCTGGCCCGTCACGCGCAGTTTGGGCATCATGTCGTTCAGCTTCTTCTGGGCCTTGGCGGCCCCGGTGAACATGATGAAGCGCTGCACGCCCCGCCGGCTCCAGGCGAGGCCGGGCTTGCGGGCGAGCGCCGCCGGGACCGTGGCGTGACAGGAGGCGCGGGCGGTGGCATCGGCCTCCTTGGCGGTGAGCACCTTGTCGGTCGAGTCGGTCAGATCAAGGCGGAAACCCGCGCCGGACTTCACGCCGAGAACGACGTAGCCCTCCACCGAGGTGAGCGTCTTGGCCGGCAGCTTGGTCCGGACATACTCGTCCACGGTCACGTACTGATGTTGCGGCTTGGGCCCTCGAGCGGCCCCGGACTGGGCGAGAGCGGGCGTCAGCAGGCCGGCCAGCGCCAGGGCGGCCAGTCCTACCTTGATGGGCGAAGACATCACGATGAGCTCCTTCGGTCGATGGGCGGCCTGCCCGCCGACCCCGAGTTGGTACGGATACGATACCGCGAAGGCCCGCGCCGCGTATGCCATAATGGGCCTCTCTCCCGCACTTCGGAGCCTATGATCACCTCGCCCATTCGCCGGTTGCGCCTCGGTCCGCGCCGGGCGTCGGTCGCGCTGTCGGCGCTGCCGGCTCTGGCCGCCCTTTCCACGGCTTCCGCCCAGACTCCCGCCTTGCGCACCAATCCGGCGCTGGGGCCCTTTCCGCTGGCCTCCGCGGTCGACTTCCGGTACCTGCTCGACGCTCCCGCCGGTAGACACGGTTTCGTGGCCTCCGGCAAGCCGGGCAAGGGCTTCATCTTCGGCGACGGCCGACGCGCCCGGTTCTGGGGCGTCAACATCAGCGGCAAGAGCGTCTTCGTGCCGGAGGCCACCATCACGCGGGTGGCCGACGTGCTGGCACGTGCGGGCTGCAACATGGTGCGGCTTGAGGCCATCGACTCCGTGGGCGGCCTCCTGGACGCGCCCAACGTCACCACGTCGCGGCGGCTGGACGAAGGCCGGCTCGCGCTGATCGACGCCTGGACCCACGAACTGCGGCGGCGGGGCATCTACTACTACTTCGACCTGCTCGACTTCCGGCAGTTCCGCGCCGACGATGGGGTGGCCTCCGTCGCGGAGGTGGGCCGGGCCGCGCGGCCCTACGCCTGCTTCGATCGGAGGCTGATCGCGCTGCAAAAGGAGTATGCCACGCAGCTCCTGACGCACCGGAACCCGCGCACAGGCTTGCGGTACGTCGATGACCCGGCGCTGGCGCTGGTGGAGGTCTGCAACGAGCATGGCCTGCTGATACGCCCCCAGGCGCTGGGCGCCCTGGCCGATCCCTACGCCGAGGCGCTGCAACGCCGATGGAACGGGTGGCTGCTGGCCCGTTACGGGAGCCGGGCCCGTATGCGATCGGCATGGGCCGCCGACGGCTCCGCCGCCTTGGCCGCCGGCGAGGACCCGGCCCTGGGCTCCGTCCGCCTGCCCGACCTGTCCGGCCCAGGCAGGGCGCGCGTGGCCGACGGCGTTCGGTTCTGCACCGCGACGCAGGCCGCCTACTTCGCCGAGATGCGCGGCCACCTGCGCTCCATCGGCCTGCGCGTGCCCGTGACGGCCACGGTCTCATCGGACAGCGTGGCCGACGTCGAATCGACCAGTGCCATGGACTTCACGGCGGGCAACATCTACGCGGACCACCCGGTCTTCGCCGGACGCGACTGGCAGGGCGCGTTCCTGTTCAATGACGCGAACCCGCTCCGCGGCGCGTCTGCGTGGCACGCAGGGGCGGCGTTGGCCTCCCTGCGGTGGCGCGGCAAGCCTCTTGTGGTGCGCGAGTGGGCGACCGTCTGGCCGAATCGCTATCGATGCACCGCCGTTCCGGAGATGGCCGCCTACGCCGCGCTGCACGACGTGGACGCCGTGCTGCTCTTCGGGTACCAGATCGCGACCAAGCCGGAGGAGCTCTCCGACTTCGACCACCAGGCCGATCCCGCCGTCTGGGGTCTCTTCGGCCATGGCGCGGCGGCCTTCCTTCGGCCCGGTGCGCAGGCGCCCGGCAGCGTGCGCGTCATCCACTCGGCCGAGCGCTTGGCCGCCTGGCCCTGCACCGTCAGCGACGTGCATCGTGCGGGGTGGTTCGGTGGGGTCGACAACCGGGTCGGTACGGCCGCGGCCGTCGCCCCGACTCGCGCGACACGGGCCGAGGCGGGCATGCGCGGCGCCGTGAAGGCGCTGATCCCCGGCTACGCTCCGGACCGGCTCGCGACAGCCGCCGAGGGCGTCTACATCGCGCTTGGCGGCGGGGTTGTGCGGAACGCGTCGGCGGGCCGGATGCGAACAGAGACGCCCGTGTCGGCATCGCTCGCGGGAGAGATGACCGCCGGCGCGGGCCACGAGTTTGGACCGTGGCGGCTCAAGACCGGCAGCCCGGTCGCGGCTCTGATGGCCACCAGCCTGGACGGCAAGCCCTTCGCGATGTCGCGCCACTATACCGTGAAGATGGTGACCCAGGCCGTCAACACCGGGCAACGCATGGAGCCCGCCGCGGCAGGCGCCCCGGCACGGTACCGCATCGCCGACTGGGGGAGGCCGCCCGTGGTCACGCAGGGCCGCGCCTCGGAGACGGCCACCATCCTCACGCTTCACGGGCGGGCCCTGCTGAGCCTGGGTATGGTGGACGGCACATGGGAACTGGTCGTGCGCGACGGTCGGGCCGGCCTCCTCTGCGACACCGGCGGCATCAGCGGCACGCTCTTCGGAACCCCGATCACCACCGTGGCCGACCAGTTCGTGACGGCGCCCGCAACGCCCCAGCCCCGAAAGGCGAGCCCATGAGACGCAGCCATCGATCCATTCCGTTCACCAAGATGCAGGGAGCAGGCAACGACTTCGTGGTGGTGGACGGCCGAGGCGTCCGCGGCGTCGACTGGTCGAGCCTCGCGCCGGAGATGTGCGACCGCCACACCGGCATCGGCTCCGACGGCCTGCTGGTGGTGGACGGCGCCAGACGCGCCGACGCGGCCATGCGCATGTACAACCCGGACGGCACGCCCGACGTCTGCGGCAACGGCCTTCGGTGCATCGCCCGTTTCATCGCCGAGCGCGATCCCGAGGCAATGGAGCGCGCCCGGCAGGGCCTCCTGCGCATCTGCACCATGGCAGGGGTCCGCCAGGCTCAGCTGCTGCCGACGCCGGAGGGCCTGCGCGTGGGCGTGACCATGGGCAAGCCCGTCTTTGAGCCCGGGCGCGTGCCGGTGATGGCTCCGGGCCCCCGTGTGCTGGATTACGACCTCGAGACGGCCGCCGGGCCGATCACCATCAGCGCGCTCTCCACGGGATCGACCCACGCCGTCACATTCGTGGACCAGCTCCCCGACGACAGCCGTTTCGGAGCGGTGAGCCCGTTGGTGGAGCGCCACGCCGTCTTCCCGGCCCGCACCAGCGTCATGTGGGCGCGGGTGATGGACCGATCCACGATCCACGTGCGGATATGGGAGCGCGGCGTGGGCGAAACGCTGGCCTGCGGCACGGGCGCCTGCGCCGCGGCCGTGTCGGCGATCCTGCGGGGCGATGCCGACGGCGCGGTGGATGTGGTGAGCCGCGGAGGGGTCATCCACGTGGAGTGGGCGCCCGGCGGGGCCATGCGGCAGACGGGGGGCGCGGAGACGGTCTTCGAGGGCGTCTACACCACCTGACCGACCCTCAGAGCACGCGGACGTAGGTGTTGCCCGGCAGGCGGCGCACGTGGCCCGACAGCTCGAGCATCGTCAGCTCCACCGCCAGCTCGGACGAGGGCAGCGCCAGCTCGGACGCCAGTCCGTCGACGTGCTGCGGGCTGAGGCTCAGCGCCTCCAACACGCGCCGACGCGAGGGGGCCATCTCCGTCAAGGGAACGGTGGCCCTCTGGCCGGGCTCCTGGACGCGGATGTTCAGGGCCAGCAGCACGTCGTCGGCCGACTGGATGAGCAGAGCGCCGTCGCGGATCAGGTCATTCGTGCCTCGCGAGAAGGGCCTGTCCACGTTCCCCGGGATCGCCATCACGGTCTTGCCCTGGTCGGCCGCCTGTTGCGCGGTGATGAGGGCTCCGCTCTGCAGCCCGGCCTCCACCACCAGCAGGCCCATGCCCAGGGCGCTGATGATCCGGTTGCGCTGGGGAAAGTGCCACGGCTCCGGCCCGGAACCCAGCGGGAACTCGGTGAGCAGCGCCCCCTTGCCTTCGCCGACGATGCGCTCGAACATCGGGATGTTGTCCTGCGGGTAGTCGCGGTCCAGCCCGCACCCCAGCACCGCGAGCGTGCGTCCGCCGGCATCCAGCGCGGCCCTGTGCGCGGCGGCGTCGATGCCGATGGCCCCGCCGCTGACGACGGTGAGCCCCGCCGCCGCCACGTCGCCGACGATGGTCTTCGTGACGGCCCTGCCGTAGGGGCTGGCATGCCGCGAGCCGACCACGGCCACCGCGAAGCGGTCGCGTTCGTCCAGCTCGCCCCGCATGAAGAGGATGGGCGGGGCGTCGTCCAGTTCGCGGAGCGCTTCGGGATAGTCGGCGTCCTGGATCGTGAGCAGGCTTGCGCCGAGTGCGCGGAAGCGGTTGAGATCGGACTCCGTGGGCGCGTGGCGGGGATCGCGGAGCTTGGTCAGCGTCGTCAGGTGGATGCCGGAAATGTCTGCCAGAGCGTCGAGGTCGGCGTCCAGGATGGCCTCGGGGGAGCCGAACTCCTCCAGCAGGAGGCGCAGGCGCCGGGCGGGAAGCTGCACGTTGGCCAGGCGGATCCAGTGCTCAAGCGACATGGTTGTGCCGATCAGGCTCCTGATGTGCCGACAGGCGTGAGATGGCTCTCACGCCTGTCGAGTTCGACGGGATTCAGGCCGCGCGGTTAGCCGCCGCCCATCCCCATGTTGCGTCCGCCGCCGCGGCCCGAGCCGCGACCGCCCCTGCCGCCGCTACCCGAACCGGAGCCCATGCCGGGCATGCCCGAGCCGCCGGGGCCGCCGCGCGTGCCGCCCATGCCGCCCATGCCGCCGGGTCCCATGTTGTTCGTCTGGTCGGTGGCCTTCTTGCGGGGCCGCTTGGCCACGGAGTTGTCCACCGTGAACGACCAGGTCTTATTCACCATGTTGCCGGCCCAGTCCGCGGCCGAGATGGTCACCGTGTGGCGACCGTCGGGCAGCGGGCGAACCAGGGCCGCGGTGGTGGGCTCGGGCGTGTCATAGGTGACGGTCGCGTAGCGAAGGTCGAAGTGGTAACCGGGCTTGTCCTCGTTCTCTTTGCCGTCGGGACGCCGGACGATGCCGTCGCCGTCGATGAGGACGCGGACGGTGGAGGGGTTCACACCGGAACCGACGTCGGCGATCTTGGCCTCGAAGCGGATCGGCGGGTTGCCGTTGATGACGACGCCCATGTCGGGCTCCAGGACCGTCACATCCGGCGGCAGCGAATCCAGCGCGCCCGTTCGGAAGCAGGCCAGCGAGCCGTCATCGGAGAGGACCAGCAGCTTGTCGTCGGTCACCACGGGGGTGGCGGCAACGTTGGTCCAGGTCGGTAGGGCGTCCGGATCGGTCGTCGCGGGCTGGGTGGTGTAGA
The DNA here is from genome assembly GCA_026392115.1 of Armatimonadota bacterium. Classification (GTDB taxonomy): domain Bacteria; phylum Armatimonadota; class Chthonomonadetes; order Chthonomonadales; family CAJBBX01; genus CAJBBX01. The sequence goes on from JAPLCQ010000087.1 coordinate 39,950, forward strand.
GCCACTTGCTGGCGCCCGTGTTGCCGTCGATGACGTAGACCGCGCCCAGCACGGTGCCCACGACGAGCATATCGCCGGAGACCGCGGGAGAGGCCAGGACGTCGTACTCCAATTGCGGCGCGGCCTTCCAGCGGGGCCGGCCCAAGCGGGGCTCGAAGCTGTAGAGGCGGCTGTCGCGGGTGATGACATACGCGCCCAGGTCGTTCACGACCGGGCTGCAGGCGATGTCGTTGGGCAGCATCTGCGTCCACCGCAGCGAGAGGTTGCGGCTGGAGAAGCAGTAGAGCGTGGCGCCGGCCGCTACGTAGACGTTGTCGCCGTAGATGATCGGGGCCATGCCGAGGACGCTGCCTCCGAGCCGGACGGTGGCCCGCTGCTTGCCGCTGGCCGCGCCGACGGCATGCAGCACCTGGTCCAGCGAGAGCACGAAGACGAGCCCGTTGGCCACCGCGGGCGGAGCGGCCACCTCGTCGCCGGCGTTGTAGCCGCCGCGCCAGGTGGGCACTTCGTTGCCCGTGCGGGTATCGATGGCCCAGACGTGTCCGTCGGCGGAGCCGAAGTAGAGCACCCCGTCGGCCGCCACGGGCGACGAGCCGACCTGGCTGCGAGTGTCGAAGAGCCACTTGCCGTGCCCGTTGGCCGTCTGCAGCGCGTAGAGCTTGCCGTCCTCGGCGCCGGCATAGAGCATGTCGCCGACGATGACCGGCGTGGTGCGAATCCGGGTGCTCAGCGGCTGGTCTTCCGGATACTTCCACTTCATGGCGCCGGTCGCGATGTCGACGGCGTACATGCGGTCGCCGGAGGCGAAGTAGACCGTGTCGGCGTCGGCCACAGGCGAGGCCGGGTTATTCCCGTCACGGTTGGCCGTGTACTTCCAGTCCAGTGCCAGGGGCAGAGCCAGCTTGCCCGCGGCGTAGGCCGAGTTCGTAGATGCCGTCAGGGCCAGAAGGCCGGCGGCGGCAAGGAGGACCCGGGGCACCTTGGCGCTCGGCATACGTCGGCTGCGCGCGTGGAGCATAGCTATCGCACCCCCTGTTTCGTTCGAGAAAGTGTCTGGGCAGGGACGGCTCGTTCACTCTACACGGGGTTGGACGTGCGCAATCCCGGGACAGTGACCCAATCATCGGCAAGTATAGCGGACAGGTGGGGACCTGTCAAGCTTGAGGGCGGCTTCCGCGCCCAACGCTTCGCAGGCGACGCTTGACGGCGGAGCCCGCATGGAGCATTACGTTCTTGCAGAGCCCCAGCGCGATGACGCCCAGGACCGCCGCGGCGGCCGCCGGACCGCCCGTCTTCCGGTAGTAGAGGAGCTGGCTCTTGAGCAGTTGCTCGGTCATCCGCCGGCTCGACTGCCGAACGCTCCCCATCCAGTGATGGACCACCTGGACGTCGGGAAGGTACCGCACCGACCAGCCGGCCCGGCGCAAGCGCCAGCACCACTCCACGTCCTCGTAGAACATGAAGAAGCGTTCGTCGAGCAGGCCCACCTGCTGCGCCGCCTCCGCCCGCACGAAGAGGCACGCGCCGGAGACCTGGTCCACCTCGGTCTCCACGCCGAAGTCTTCGCGCCCGTGCTCCAGGGCCGTCGCGTAACGCCTGGGCGCCAGGCGCCGGAGGCCTGTGACGTGGAGGAACTCCCGCAGCGGCGTGGGGAAGCAGCCGCCGTTGCGCTGCAGCGATCCATCGGTGTTCAGCAGCATGGGTCCGCAAGCGCCCATGCGCGGGTCGGCATCCATGTGGGCAACCGCCAGCGCCAGCGAACCGGGGCGCGCCTCGGTGTCCGGGTTGAGGAGCAGCAGGTACCGCGCGCCGGCCTGCTCCAGCGCCTGGTTGTTGGCCCGGGCGAAGCCCACGTTGCGGTCGTTGGCCACGATGCGGGTCTCGGGGAACTCCCGTGCGGCCATCTCGGGGCTGCCGTCGGCGGAGGCGTTGTCGATCAGCCGGACGGACGTGCGCAGGCCTTCCGCCGCCGCGGGCAGCGCCCGGAGGCAGTCGCGGAGCATGTCCCGCGTGTTGTAGCTCACGATCACGATGCAGAGGTCGTCCATGGCGCCGATCGCGGGCCCGGCTTCCGGGCGGGTGGAGATGGGCGAAGGATACCCCAGAGCGCCGGGAGCCTGCGGCCATGGGCCTCCGCTGGGGTAGTCTGAGTGCGCCGAAGACCGGCTGGGAGTGAACGGTGGGCCAATGGGCGAGCTGAAAGACGGCGACTTGCTGCAGGTGGCGGGACACGAGTATCTGGTACGGATCGCCGCGTCGACGGGCCGCAAGGCGACCGCGCGGGTTCGGGGCGCCCAGATATTTGTCAGGGTGCCGTCCGCCGCCGAGCCGAACCTGCGCCGGACCATGCTTTCCGAGCTGGAGGCGAAGCTCCAAACCATGCTTTCCGACGGCCCGCCCGCCCAGAAGGGGATGCAGCCGCTGCAGTTCACGGACGGCCAGGTGGTGGAGGTTCTGGGCGTGAAGTACGCCGTGGCCGTCGCCCAGGGCGTCGGTACCGAGAGCCGCGGCACTTGGTACCGCGACTGGATTCGCGTCGAGTTGGCCGCGGGCCTCACCGCCGCCGAGCGGACCGAGCACACCGGCGCCCTGGTCCGGAGGCTCATCACGGCCAGGGCCCTGCCCATCGTGACCAAGCGCGTCCGTGAGCTGAACGACCTGCACTTCGGCGCAACGATCCGCCGCGTCATACTGCGGGACCAGTACTCCCGATGGGGCAGCTGCTCGGCCGCCGGGACCATCAGCCTGAACTTCCGCCTGTTGTTCGCCCCGCCGTCGGTGCTGGACGCCATCATCGTACACGAACTGGCGCATACGCGGCACATGAACCACAGCCCCCAGTTCTGGGCCGTGGTGCGGCAGGCCATGCCCGACTATGACGCCGCCGAGCGGTGGCTGGTGGCCAACGCGGCGCGACTGGGCGTGCAGCGGCCCGACGATATCGAAGGATGAGGACGGAGCGCCTCCGCCGGGCCTGGAGGCGGCTCCGTGACGCCATACCCAAGAGGAGAGCGACCATGAAGCGAGTCGTCATCGAGGCGGGCCGACACGCCCGCGCGGCGTGCCCCGTGGTGGCGCCCTGGGACGGCGCGGCGCCGCCTGGCCTGGCCGCCGAGGGGCTTCTGACCGCCGCGCAGGCGCACGACCAGGGTCTCGCCTTCGTCCTGCCGACGTTGGCCGCGGAGAGCCGCGCGGCCCTGGAGGCCGCGCCCGCCGCGCCGCCCGGTTCGGGCGTCTCGCTCACCGACAACGGCAAGCAGGTCGACGTGGAGATCGGCGGCCGGCTCTTCACCGCCTACCGCTACGGCGACGTGCCGTCGCGGCCCTACCTCTGGCCCGTGATGGCCCCCGGCGAGGTCCAGGCCACGCGCGCCTACCCCATGATCCCGGACGTCGCCGGCGAAACCCACGACCACAAGCACCACCGCTCCATGTACTTCGCCTACGGCGACGTGAACGGCGTCGACAACTGGAGCGAGGAGCCCGGCCACGGCCGCACCGAGCACCGGACCATCGACCGCCTGATCTCCGGCCCGGTCTACGGCCTGCTGGAGACCACCTCGGACTGGTTGAGCGCCGCCGGCGAACACGTCCTGCGGCAGAAGCTGGCCCTCACCTTCTGGAACACCGGGGCCGACCTGCGGATGGTCGACGTCGACCTGCGCCTCAAGGCCGACACCGGTGACGTGCGCTTCGGCGATACCAAGGAGGGCGGCCTCATCAGCTTCCGGGTCGCCTCGTCCATGGACGTGCCCCGGGGCGGCAAGATCGAGAACTCGTGGGGAGGCGTCAACGAGCCCGAGAACTGGGGCCTCGCGGCGCACTGGTGCGACTACAGCGGCGTGGCCGAGGGCAAGGCCATCGGCATCTGCGTCATGGACCACCCGGACAGCTTCCGATACCCCACCTATTGGCACGTGCGCGACTACGGCCTCTTCACCGCCAACCCCTTCGCCCTGAACGACTACACCCAGGGGCGCAAGGAGGGGAGCCACCTCCTGAAGCAGGGCGAGACGCTGCGCTTCCGCTACCGCGCGATCATCCACGCCGGCGACGCCGGGGCGGTGGACGCCCGGGCGCGTTACCTGGACTTCGTGGCCCCGCCGCGGGCCGCGGGGGAGTAGGCGAGTGAAAGTGCGCGTACGGCTCCGGGCCAAGGAGCAGACTCTGGAGGGCGTCTTCACCGGGGCCAACGCCGAGCAGGTGGTGGGCGCGATCCAACGCGAGGCGGCGAACCGTGCCGGGCTGCTCGTGCGCATGGCCATCATGGCCCTGTCGCCGCTCGCCTTCGCCCGCGAGGCCGTCCGGCTCCACAACGAGCAGTCCGGCGCGCGTCACCCGCTCCCGAACTCCTGCGCCGAGTTCCTTCAGGCCGCCATCGGAGCCGGCCTGGCGGAAGTTCTCGAACCATGACGTTGCGCTCCGCCACCTGCTGGCTGGGCCTGATGCTGGTTGCGGCGATCCCTTGCGGCGCCGTCACCGACCTGACCATGGGCCTCGCGCCGGGCACGCCCGCCGAGGAGGCGGCGCTGATGCTCAACAACGGCTCGGCGGTCTCCGGCGGCGTGCGGCGCGCCGAGGTCGGCGGCGGATGGATATACGCCCTCACCATGCCGCCCGGCGCCAAGGTCGAGTTGCGCATGGTGCGCGAAGGGCGCGCCCAGGTCACGCTGGCCGACAGCGCCGCCCAGAAGGTGCCCTGCGCCATCACCGTGGGCGGACAGACCGTCTACGTTCGTTTCACGGTCCCCGCGGCGCATCCCATCGGTGGCCGCATCCGCGTGAAGATCAAGGCGGCGGCCGTGCCGCTGGCGGTCAGCGGCCTGGAGGTTCGGGCCGCCCTGCCGGACGGCGACGGCGACGGCGTCTCCGACCTCGTGGAGCGCCTTCTGGGCGATCCCAGCGGCGAGCGGGTGGCTCCCGCGCCCGTGCGCCACGTGCCCTCGATCCTCGATGTCGACGCCGCCGGACAGCCCGCCACCGCCTGGACCCCGCCGGGCAAGGGGGAGCGGAGCGTGCGCCTGACGCCGGCCGACGTGGCCGCGCCGGTGCGGGCCATGGGCATCCGCAAGCCCCGCGCCTATGCCGAGGCCTGCCTCCGGGCGGCGCTCCACGCGGCCGCGGCCCGCCAGGCGGGTCAGCCGCTGCGCCTGGAGCTTCCCGCGGCGGCGCCGAACGACCCGGCGACCGCCCTCGCCGCCGACGCGCTGGCGGGAGCGCTGGCCGGGGCCCAGACCGACCTCTTCGCCGAGCAGGGCTCCGTGCCGGGCGCCGCCCTCCCCGGGGGGCTGCGCGCGGCGCTGGCCGGCCTCTGGCTCACGCCGCCCGTAGAGCCCGCCGCGGGCCGTTTGGGCCTGCTCGTGGGCGATCCGCTCTCCGCTCCCAACGCCTCGCCGCTGGAGGCGCTCCGGGCGCTCTACATCCCGCTGGCCGAGCATGGCGCCGCGCCCGCGCTGATCCGGTCGGACATGCTGCAGGATGCCTCGGCATTGCGCGGCATCTCGGCTCTCATCGTCTCCTTCGCCGTGGAGGTCCCAAGTGACGCGGCGGCCGTGCGGTCGCTGGCCGAATGGGCGCGGGCCGGCGGCGTGCTCCTGGTCATCGGCGCCGACGCCGACGCCGCGGCCGACGCGGGCGCGTGGTGGCGGGCCGCTGGCCAGCCCAGCGCAACGGCGGCCCTCTTCGCGCAGGCGGGCCTCCAGGGCGCCGTCCCCCGCAAATCCGCCCCGACGGCTCTGGACCTGCCCATCCCGTGGGTGCAGGCGGGCGCGTTGGCCGAGGCCGCACAGGCCGGGCAGTGGGCGCTGGACCTGGCGTCGCCGGTCCTGCGCGGCGGCGATTGGCTGCTGCGCCTGGAGCCGGGCGCGGCCGGCCTGCCGCTGCCGGCGGTGGAGTCCATCGACCTCCGCGTGGCCGGCAGGCCGGCGGTGGCCTTCCGGTGCGGCACGGAGACCGAGACCCGCTTTCTGTGGGATGACGACGGCACCGTCATCACCGGCAACGCGCGCACTCCCGCGGTCGAGGGCGCCTGGACCTATCGGTTCGCTCCCCTGCCCGGCGCGGGGCCCGCCCGGCTGACGCTGCGCCTGCGCGGAGCCTGCCGCGTCTCGATCGCCGCCGCGCCGCCGGCCGGTCCGCTCCTGGAGGCCCAGGGCGCGGGCCTCGGCGCCCTCTTCGCCACCGTGCGGGCGGCGCGTCCCGAGTACGTCGCCCCCTGCGCCGCGCCGCCCGGCGCCACGCTCCTGCTGAAGGTGCGCCCGGGAGGCGAGCCGGTTGTCTGGGAGGCGCCCTGCGGCAAGGGGCGCGTTGCCTACGCGGGGCTCGACCCGCTCCACTTCGGTTCATCGGTGCGGGCGGCGAGGCTGCTCCGGGCGCTGGTCCGCCGGGCGTTCGACCGCACCGACGGGCAGTACAGCGAGACGGGGCTCGTGGTCTGGCGGCGCGGCTCGCTCGTCACGGCCCACGCGGCGCTCAGGCCGCAGCAGCTGGACGGAGCCTACGTGGACCTGCTGGACGCCGACCTGCCCGAGACGGTGGACCCCAGCCTGCAGCCCGGCGCTTCGGTCGTGCTTGCCGAGGTCCCTGCCGGCAGGCGCCCGCGCGTGGCGGCCTCGGACCGGCCCCTGGTGGCCGTTTCCGAGGGACTGCAGTCCACGGGCTATGCGGTGGCGGCGGGCCCCGAGGGGCGCGTCACCACGCGCATCTCCCGCGGCCGCAGCCGTCCCGCGGGCGCGAAGGCGTTCAGCCTCTGGGGCGAGCCGCTGGCCGTGCAGGTGCAGGAGAACAGCCGCACCGTGGCCGTGCGGGTGGCGGCCCCGGCGGACGGCGCGGTGGTGCGGCTGGGCTGGAAGCGGTAGCCCGCCGCCTCAGTCCGGCGCCGACACGGTGGGCAGCTCCGTCATGCGGAGGCGGGTGGCGCCGTAAGGCATGAGCGTCACCATCTCCTTCTCGCCCGAGCCGGGGCAGGGGCTCTCGGGCGTGGGACCCGCAGAGTTCATCACCAGTCCCCAATCCGGCACGCGGCGGGCGAAGGCCGAGGCCCGCAGCGGGCAGTGGGCGTCGGTGAAGGGCGACACATCGTCCCGCACCTCGCGCCGCTCGATAGCCACGTGCGGCGTGGCGTCGGAGCCCAGTTCCAGCGTGTAGGCCCACTCGCCGGCGGACAGCAGCTCGTAGTCGGCGCTCCGCTGCCCCGGCGCCGGGTCCGGATTCCCCGCGATGAGCCGGTACTCCGCGGGCACCTTCAACGAGAGGACGAGCGGACCGTAGTGGAGCGCCGCCGCGCCCCGGTAGCGCCGCTCGCACCGGACGCGCATGGGCAGGTGGAGGCGGAGCTCGTCGCCGGCGCTCCAGACGCGGCGCACGGTATGCCAGCCGGGCTCCAGGTCGTCCGAGCCGTCGGGGCTCGTCAGTTCCGCCCCCTCGCACCAGCCCGGCACGCGGACCGTCAGGCCGAACGGCTCCGGCGCGCCGCTGACCACGCGGTAGGTGACATCCATGTCGAACGGGTAGCCCGTGCGCGCCTCGATCACCACTTCGGCGCCGCCGACTTTGGCGCTGACCACCGACGGCCCAAGCACGGCCGACACGAGGCCGCCGTCGGGCGCCCGCATCCAGAGGCTCCGAACGAGTTTGGGCCACCCCTGGTGCAGGTTGGCGGTGCAGCAGCCGTAGTTGGGCTCCAGTCCGAACGTGTTGGAGGTGTCGTCGTTGTTGGTCCAGTGGCGCGGCGCCACGGTGCAGAGGGCCTGGTTGGCCTGCTGGTCGTACTGGTGGCCCCACATGTCCTCGGTGAACGCCCCGGGCAGCGCGTTGTAGGCGATGCGCTCCAGGCGGTCGGCCAGTTCGTGCGCGCCGAAGAGCGGCAGCAACTCCTCGAGCGAGTACATGTACTCGACCACGGCGCATAGCTCCGTGCCCTGCGTGGGGTCGAGGCCGGCGTAGTGCTCGTCGCCGGTGAAGATGCCCGTGGCCTGGCCGTGCCGGCTGTCCAGCGCCGCCATGGCCCGTCGGGGCCCCTCCGCGTCGGCCGGATCGCCGCTCTGACGCCACCAGACGCCCGCGGTCTTCACGGCCATGGCGTTGTTCACGACGTGCGTGTGCAGCACGCAGGCCTCGCGAGGGGTCTTGTCCGTGTGGACGAAGTCGGCGAAGTGGGCGCGCCAGCCGTAGCCCTGCTCGGCCAGTTGCGCGGCGACGTCGAGCAGCCAGGCCTCGCCGGTGCGCTGGTAGAGCCAGTGGATGGAGAGCACGCCGTCGGCCCAGCGGTGCTTTCCCCAGTCCCGAAGCGGCACGGCGGCCAGGTTGTCGCGGAGCCAGCGGCAGAAGCCCGTGACGGCGGGCACGACGCGCGGGTCGCCGGTGGCTTCGGCGTGCTGCACCAGCACCTTCAGGACCAGGAAGACGGGCCAGTGGTCGTAGGCTTGCCGGTCCGGGGCCTGCACGGGCCCGATCCAGCCGTCGGGCCGCACCATGCCCAGGATGCCGTCGATCCAGCGCTGGGCCTTCGCCTTCAGGCGCGGGTCATCCAGCACGTGGGCCAGCGGGGTCAGCCCGTCCAGGTAGTAGGGGCCGCGCTCCCACCCCTCCACGCCGCCGCCCAGCCACATGTTGCCGGGCCCCAGGTCGGGCCAGAACTCCTCGATGCGCCCGGTGATGGTCGCGGCCTGCAGGCGGCACTGCGCATCCAGCCAGCCCAGCGGGCGCACGGAACCCAGCGGCAGGGGCGCGAAGGCGGTGGGCTGAAGCCCGGGCCGGTCGGCGGCAGGCGTGGCAGGCATGGCGTCCTCCAGGGGGCGTTCGTTGTCCGCGGATTCTACCCGGCGGCCATGCACGGTACCATAGAGCCGGATGGAGGCGCGGACGCCACGGTGACGGCGACGGGCCCGGGGGGAGCCAGATGAGGCATCGACGAACACGGACGGTGGGCATTCTGACATCGGGCGGCGATTGCCCGGGCCTCAACGCGGCCATCCGCGGCGTGGCCAAGGCCTGCATGGGCACCTACGGCATGGATGTCATCGGCATCCTCGACGGCTTCACGGGGCTGGTCGAGAACCGCGTCATGCACCTGACCGAGCGCGACATGATCGGCCTGCTGACCCTGGGAGGCACGATCCTGGGCACCAGCCGCAACAAGCCGCACAAGATGCCCCGGGCCGACGGCACCACGCGGGACATGACCGGCGCCGCCGTGGACACCTACCACCGGCTGGACCTGGACTGCCTGATCTGTATCGGCGGCGGCGGCACGGCCAAGAACGCCATCCGCCTCGCCAACGAGGGCCTCAACATCATCACGCTGCCCAAGACGATCGACAACGACGTGGCGGGCACGGACCTGACCTTCGGCTACGACAGCGCCATGTTCATCGCCGCCGAGGCCATCGACCGCCTGCACACCACCGCATCCAGCCACCAGCGGGTGATTCTGGTCGACATCATGGGACACAACGCCGGCTGGCTCGCCCTGGGCGCCACGCTGGCCGGCGGCGCCGACGTCTGCCTGATCCCGGAAATCCCCTACAACAAAGAGGCCGTGCTCAAGGCGGTGGAGAACCGGCGCACCAAGGGCCGCCGGTTCAGCCTCGTCTCGGTGGCCGAGGGCGCCCGCCCGGCCGTCCCCGAGCGCGAAATCCCGGTGGGCGATGCGCCGACCGACCTGGCCACCGAGGAGCCGCTGGAGACCGTCACCAGCCTGACGTTGGCCATGGAGGTGGAGGCGGCCCTGGGCATCGAAACGCGCGTCACCACGCTGGGCCACGTCCAGCGGGGCGGCACCCCGACGCCCACCGACCGGCTCCTGGCCACGCAGCTCGGCTGCACCGCCGCCCGGCTCATCCACGAGAACGTCTTCGGGGTGATGGTGGCGGTTCGCGGCTCCCGGTTCGAGCCCGTGCCGCTGGACCAGGTGGCGGGCCTGAAAAAGACCATCCCGCTGGACCACCCCATGGTCGAGACGGCGCGGATGATAGGCGTCTGCCTGGGCGACTGACACAAACCAACACGGACCGACTCGGCCTTTGACGGGGTCCGTGTCAGTCCGTGTCGGTCCGTGGAGGTCCGTGTCCCGTTCTACTTGATCGGCGAGTAGTCCGTCGGTGTCATGTAGATCGACTCCGCCTTGTCCACCAGCCGCCCGTCGCGCTCCGATTCTGTGCGGACGCGCGTCCACTCGGGATCCTGGCCAAACTCGCGCCATGACTTGTCGGCGGCCTCGCGGCTCTTGTGGGCCAGCAGGTAGATCAGCGTATCGTTCATGCCCTGCTCCTGGCCCGTGGGGGTCCAGTAGCCGATGGATGTCATCCCGTGCTTGCGGAAGAGCCGCAGCGTGTTGTCGCGGAACCGGGCGTTCAGGGCGTCGAGCTTGCCGGGCGCGGCGGTGTAGATGCGCATCTCGAAGAGCCGATCACCGCGGCTTGAGGAGCGGCGGATGGCCGGCGAGTAGTCCGTGGCCGTGAGGAACTGCGACGTGATGCGCGTCACCAGCTTGCCGTTGGCCTCGGACTCGCGTGCGGCCTTCTGCCAGTCCGGATCTTTGCCGAACTCGGCGAAGGAGGCGTCGCGGGCCTCCTTGGTGGGGCAGGCGACGATGTAGACCAGCTTGTTCTGCGTGTTGTCCACGGGAACCCAGTAGCCCACGCTGTCGATGCCGTGCTTGCGGAAGAGGCGCACGGTGGCGGTTCGGAACCGGGCGTTCAGGCCGTCCAGCTTGCCGGGCTCGGCATAGTAGGTGCGGATCTCGAAGCAGCGCGTGTCGCGGGCGGGCTCGGCCGGCGGCAGGGCCGCAACGGCGCACAGGGCGACGAGCTGGACCATGGTATGGCTCCCTTCCGAGGTTGGTTACTCGGTGTCCGGCGTGATGTGCCGGGCGATGAAGTCGGTGGCGATCTCGCCGTGCCGGTAGGCCGGAGTGGCGATGATGCGCTTCTGCAGGCTGATGTTGGTCGGAAGCCCCACGATGCGGATCTCGTCCAGCGCGCCGGCCATCCGCGCGATGGCCTCGGGGCGGGTCGGCGCCCAGACGATCAGCTTGGCCAGCATCGGGTCGTAGTAGGGCGGCACGTCGTAGCCGGGATAGATGTAGCTGTCCACGCGGACGCCGGGCCCGCCCGGGAAGTGGAGCGACTCGATCCGCCCAGCCGACGGCGCGTAGCCCCGCTCGGGGTCCTCAGCCGTGATGCGGCACTCGATGGCGTGTCCGTTGATGTGTACGGACTTCTGTGCGATGGAGAGCGGCTCGCCGGCGGCGATGCGAATCTGCTCATGGACGATGTCGAAACCCGTGACCAACTCCGTCACCGGATGCTCGACCTGCAGCCGCGTGTTCATCTCCAGGAAGTAGAAGTCGCCCTTCTTGTCGACCAGGAACTCCACCGTGCCGGCGTTGCGGTAGCCCACGCTCCTGGCCAGGCGCACGGCGGACTCGGCGATGCGCGTGCGGAGCGAGCCGGGCAACTCCCCGGCGGGGGCCTCCTCCACCAGCTTCTTGTGGCGCAGGTTCTGCAGCGAGCACTCGCGCAAGCCGAGGTGGATGGCGTGGCCGCGGCCGTCGCCCATGATCTGCGCCTCGATGTGCCGGGGCGCCTCGATGAGCTTCTCCAGGTAGACCTCGGGGTTCCCGAAGGCGCTCTCGGCCTCGGATCGGGCCATCTGCAGGGCGCGGGGCAGTTGGTCGGGCTCGTCCACGCGCCGGATGCCCGTGCCGCCGCCGCCCGCAACGGCCTTGATGTAGACCGGGTAGCCGATCTTGCCGGCCACGCGCAGCGCGTCGGCCTCGCCGGTGATCTCGCCGCCTGAGCCGGGGATCACGGGGACGCGGGCCGCGCGGGCGATCTCGCGAGCCTGCGCTTTGTCGCCCATCTGCTCGATCACGGCCGCCGGCGGGCCGATGAAGGCCAGCTTGCAGGCCTCGCACGCCTCGGCGAAGCCCGCCTGCTCGCTCAGGTAGCCGTAGCCCGGATGGACCGCCTCGGCGCCGGTGATATGGGCCGCGCCGATGATGTTGGGCGCATGGAGGTAGCTGTCCTTGTTCGGCGGCGGGCCGATGCAGACGGCCTCGTCGGCGAGCTTGACGTGCAGCGACTCCGCGTCGGCCTGGGAGTAGACCGCCACGGACTGGATCCGCATCTCGCGGCAGGCGCGTATGACGCGGACGGCTATCTCGCCCCGATTGGCTATGAGGATCTTCTTAAACATGCGCTCCATTCACTTGCAGGCCGCAGGCGGCCGGAGTGTGCGGGGTCGACCCGGCTCTGGTCAGAACCCCTCGTGCCCGGGGTGCGGGCAGGAGATGCGGCCCGTGGCCGGGTCATAGCGGTAGGGCTCGCCGCCCACGGCGCACTTGCGGAGTTCGCCCGTGATCTCGCGGACCTGCGACAGGTCCGCCGGGTAGCCGCCGTCGGGGTCCGACGCCTGCGCGGCCTCGATGCACTGCCGGTCCGAACGGAGGTTCTGGACGCAGACGCTGTCCTTGGCGTAGGTGATGACGCCCTTGGCCTTCTTGCCGTCGGGCGTCCCGCCGCCCGTGAGGCGCGGGATGAGGACCGCGGCCAGGATGACCAGCACGACCACCACGACCAGAATCTCGATGAGCCCGAACGCGCGCCGCACGGCGGTCAGTCCCCGTCCGCCGCGGCAATGGCGAAGAGCGGCTGGCCGTACTCGACCGAGGCGCCGTCCTCCACCAGCACGTCGCGCACCACGCCGGTGGTCTCGCTCCGGACCTCGGACATGAGCTTCATCGACTCGACGCCGCCCACGACCTGCCCCTCGGTCACCAGGTCGCCCACGGCGATGGGCCTCTCCAGGTGGTGGAAGACACCCACCAGCGAAGCGGTCACCTGCTCGGCGTCCGGCTCGGAGCCCGCGGGCGCGGGCGCCTCCCCGGCCGCCGGATGGTCGGCGGACGACGCGGGCTCTTCATGGGCATGGTGGCCCGCGGCGCTCGGCTCTCGGCGCAGGACGATGCGACGGTCGCCGGCGCGGAGCGTCACCTCGCGCGCTGTGGAGCCGGCCAGGAGGCTCGCGATGGCCTCGACCTCTCGGATCAGATCTTCCATTGGAATATGCAGTGCTCCGTGAAGTGCAGGGCCCAGGTGAGGACCATGAGGATGAGGCTGCCCAGCAGCACGATGTTGGCGATCTCGTTGCTCGAGGCGAGCTGGCCGATGTCGATCCCGCGGGCCGTCTGCTCCAGCGATAGGCGTGACATCACCGTATCGGCGGATCGGAGGGCGACCTCCATGGCGGACTTCATCGTGCTGAACTGCGAGACGGCCAGGGCCGGGATCGCCAGGACCACAAGCGGCGACACCACCTGGTACTTCAGCCGCTGGTGCTCGTTGTAGATGATGCAGTTGCGGCAGCGCTCGCGCTTCTGCGCCGGGCTGACGGAGCTGTTCTGCGGAATCTTGACCTCGGCGCCCACCACCTTGGGCGGCGGCGTCGCGACGAGCGGCTTGAAGGGAGAGACGGGCTTTGCGGCCCCCAGCGGGTCGTCCAGGTTGTACCGATTGGCGTTATCGACCGGCTCATTGTCCTCGGGAACCATGGAACGCGCTCGCGCCGCCTCGTGGGCCATGCCGACCATGGCCGTACGGATCACCTGCTCCTCGCACATGCAGCCCACCCGCACGCGCCAGCAGCGCTTCTGCAGATGGAAGACCGGGCAGTGGCTACGGACGAACTCGCGGCAGAAGGGGAGCTGGTAGCACTTGGCCATGGCGCCGATGAGGGGCGGCCGGATCGGCTCCTCCTCCTCGACCTCGGCTCCGAACTGCATGGCCGACCGCTGGGTCTTCTTCCGCGAGGAGCCGTAGCGGACGCGGTTCACCAGGTCGATGACGACCAGGATGATGCCGGGGATGGCCAGAACCAGCCCCGCGATCCGCGCCTCGTTGTAGACGGCCAGCGCGGCTGTGTTGCGGCCCGTCAGCCAGTTGGTGACGAGGCCCGGCGCACCCATCTCGACGCCCAGCGGCACGCCGTAGTAGAGCCCGGCGGCCAGGAGGACCAGGGCGTAGCCGAGCCCCTCCTCGGCCCAGTAGAGGATCGACGACGTGAGGAGGAGCACCGCCAGCGAGATGTTCAGGTACGAGATGGCGCCCTGGATGTTGCCGATGATCCGGACGCGCGCGTCGTGGGTCAGCGACTCCCACTGCCCGAGCCCGCCGCCCGTGAAGCCGTAGACCAGATAGCCCACCAGGACCAGCACGGCCAGACCGGACAGGAACATCAGCTTGCGCGACGCGTCCAGAAGCCACTGCGTGACCTTTTCGGCGCCGCCGGAGGTTCTGGACCTATTCCTTCTCACCGGGCGCATCCCCCGATCGGCGCGGCCGCCAAGGCTACTTGGCCCGCTCCAGGTAGTTGTCGGTGCGGGTATCGATCTTGATCCGGTCGCCGACATTGATGAAGAACGGCACGTTGATGACGGCGCCGGTCTCGACGGTGGCGGGCTTGCTGCCGCCCGAGGCCGTATCGCCCCGGACGCCCGGGTCGGTCTCCGTCACCTCGAGCTCCACGAAGAAGGGCACTTCGACGCCGATGATGACGCCGGCGTGGTCCACCACCTGGACCTCCATGCCGTCCTTGAGGTACTTCACCGGATCGCCGATGGCGGCCCTGGTGACCGAGACCTGCTCGTAGGTCTGGCCGTCCATCAGGAAGTACTCGTCCTCCTGGTTGTAGAGGTACTGCATGGGCTTGCGCTCGATGTGCGCCTGCTCCATCTTCTCTCCGGCCCGGAACGTCTTCTCGATGGTGGCCCCGGTTCGCAGGTTCCGAATCCGCGTGCGAACGAAGGCGCCGCCCTTGCCCGGCTTGACGTGCTGGAACTCCACGATGGTGAAGATATCGTTGTCCTGTATGATGGACAGGCCGTTCCTGAAATCACTGGTATCGATCAACTGACGCAACCCTCCCGTAGCTCAGGGGCGTGCGCCCCCGACTCGCAGACGGATAGTTTACCATAGGCCCGCCGACGCCCTCCCGAGGCCAGCCGCGCGGTATCACTCCTCGTCGGTGTCCCACCAGAAGAACCAGAAGTCCGACGCCATCAGCGACGCAGCCAACTCGGAGAGCGTATCCTGGAAATCGAGCAGGTCCGGGCAGTAGGCGACCATCTCGTGAGCGAGAGCCAGGGCCTCGCTCTCGTCAGCGGGCCGCCGGGTCACGCTGCACTCGATGCAACTGCCGGTTATGGCGATCACCTCGGCGCCGTAGCGGAGTTGCCAGTCGCGCAGGAGTACCACGTGCTGCTCCGGCGGCGGGCACGCGAACCAGTCGCCGAAACGTACATGGGCCGGGACCTGCCAGCCGCTCGCGCATGGGATCCGGGCGATGGCAACTTCAGCAAACGGCTTTCGGGTGCGTGCATCCACGTGCGCCGTCGGTGCGATGGGCTCGATGTCGTCGTCGTCGGGCCACTCACCGACCTCCACAGGACCAGGGCCATCGGGACCCTCGTCATCGCTCTCGTCGAGCGCCTCCTGCAGGGTCTGCAGGACGGCCTCGGCAGTCCAGTTGCGGGACGCGAAGAGGATATCCTCAGGTGCTTGGTCGCCCTGCCGGTAGACATCCAGCAAATCTGCGACATCGTCCGGGCTTCCCAAGATGACCGGCACGAAGCGCCCTTCGGCCTCGTCCGCCATCCGGGCGCGCCGTTCCAGCGCCTCGACGCCGGGGACGATGACGGTCTCGAACGGGAAGCCCTGCGGAACCGGCGCCGCCTCGGCCTTCTGCTTGCCGCCGCCGCCGAAAAGTCTCCCCAACCAACCCATGCCGCACCTCCGTCGGAATGATACCGGCATGGTACCCATTGGCGCGCGGGCGTAGCGCATAATGGCCTATGGCCGATCCCGTACTGCCGCGTTCGCGTTGGCGCGGTCGGCGGAGGGCGGCTCCCCATGAGGCTCCTACGATCGGCGCTCGGCGCGGCCGCACTGGCCTGCGTCGCGCCGGCGGCGTTTGCACGTCAGCCCCAGCGGCTGACAGCCCGGTTCGCCGAGGGGCGGGAGGGCTGGCTCGCCGTGCCGCCCCCCACGGCGCCGCCCACGCAGATCGGCCTCACGGAAGGCCCCCCGGCGGGCCGCTCGCTGCGCCTCCGCTACGCGGTGACGGCCAGGAAGCTGGCCGGCGTCATCCACCCGGTCGACGGCCTTCTGGGCGGAGGCATCCGTCTGCGCGCGAAGACCGACACGCCCACGACGCTGGTGGTCGGGTGCATCGAGCGGGACGGCTCCTCCTACATGCGCACGCTGCAGACCCGGGCGGGTGAATGGGTACGCTTCGAGGCGGCCTTCAGCTCCCTGACCCTGAGCGACGACTCCAAGGACGAGAACGGCGCGCTGGACCTGGCGCAGGTGGCCAACGTGGTCATCGCCGACGCGGGCGGCTTCATGCCCACGACGGGCATGGATCGGACTCTCTGGCTGGACGACATCGAGCTGGGCGCCGATGTGGCGGGCGCCGGCGCGAGCCCCTACACGCCGCTGCTGCCCTGCGGCCCCGCCTCGGCGTCGGGCAGCCGGGCAACGCGCGGCGTTCGCTACGCGCCGGGTAAGTTCGGTCGGGCCATGGTGGCCGACAGGCCAGGCGCCCAGGGGCTCGTGCCGGTGCGCGTCGCCGCCGACGATGCCGGATGGAGCCGACGGCAGGGCGCCATCGAGATGTGGCTCCGCCCCACGGTCGACGTGGCCGCCATCCCGGACTTCAGCGGCATCGTCTCGCTGCAGCAGGAGCCCTTCATGCCGGGGTTCAAGGGAAGCCTGCAGCTCTTCATGACCGGCTCGCACCAGCTGGCGTTCATGCTCAACGGCTCCATGGAGAACCTGGCCGCGTCGTTGCCCCTGCAGTGGAAGGCCGGCCGTTGGCGCCATGTGGCGGTCACCTGGGGCCCGGCGGGCATGAGGCTCTATGTGGACGGCGTGGCGGCGGGCTCCGGGCGCGTCACGGGAGGCCCGTCGGCTCCGGCCGGCGATCTCGTGGTGGGCAGCCACGCATGGACCATCGTCTCCTCGCGCCCGTCGATGATGGCCTTCGACGACCTGCGCGTCTCCTCGCGGCAGCGGTCCGACGCCGAAATCATGGCGTCGGCGCGCCGCACCGAGCCGATCGCCCGTGACGCGGACACCGTTGCGCTGGAGCGGTTCGACGGCTCTCCCGCGCCGCCCGCCGCGCTCACGGGCGGCTCGTGGCCCTGGCACAGCTTCCGGCCGGGACAGCCCGTCACGCTGAGCGTTCCGGGTCGGCAACCGGTCCGCGGTCGCATCTCCGAGGCCGGCGGGCGCGCCGCGGCGACCCTGACCCCCTCCGCGGGAAGCCTCCGATCCGCGGGACTC
This sequence comes from Armatimonadota bacterium, assembly GCA_026392115.1. Classification (GTDB taxonomy): domain Bacteria; phylum Armatimonadota; class Chthonomonadetes; order Chthonomonadales; family CAJBBX01; genus CAJBBX01. The sequence goes on from JAPLCQ010000087.1 coordinate 57,292, forward strand.
GCGCATCCGGGCTTCTACCGCGTGACGGCTGGAACGGCCGACGAGTGGCTGCGGGCGCTGCCCAGGGCCGCCATCCCCCGCGACCCCTTCTTCGGCGCCTCGGCCTGCTACGCGCAGATGCCCGACGGCGAGCGCTTCTTCCGGCTCGCGCGGGAGGCCGGCGTCCAGACGCTGCGCATGCCCTTCGAGTGGTTCGAGATCGAGCCGCGGGAAGGGCGGTTCGTCTGGGAGAAGTACGACCGCATCGCGGCCTGGGCCGCCGGGCACGGCGTGGAGCTCATCCCCACGTTCATCTGGGAGAAGCCGCAGCCCGCTTGGGCGGGGCCCGGCGAGGCCAAGGCGGGCCTCGAAAGCCAGGAGCGCTACCCGCCCACCGACATGGCCCGGTGGCGCCGCTTCGTGGGCGCGGTGGTGGCGCGGTACAAGGGGACGATCCACTGGTGGATCCCGGCCAACGAGCCGAACCTGGCGCGCTACTGGCACCCGAAGCCCGACGCCCGCGCCTACACGGAGCTGCTCCGGCACACCCGCGAGGCGGCGCGCCAGGCCGATCCGAGCGCCCGCATGCTGGGATTGAGCGCGTCGGGGATCGACCTCCGGTTCATGGAGGAGTGCTTCAAGGCGGGCGCGCTGAAGTACTGCGACGCCGTGGGCGTCCACCCTTACAACTGCCCGCGCGACCCCGACGAGGCGGCGCCGATCAACATCATGGACCCGGCTTCCCGGCGCGATACGTGGCGCGAGGGCCTCCGTGCGGCCGGCGCGCTGATCCGCCGCTACGGGGGCGCCCAGAAGCTCTGGCTGGACGAGGCAGGGCAGCCCTACCGCAACGACTTCCTTGCGCCCGACTGGGGCCGCCCGGAGCCCGAGGCCGCGCGCATCCTGGCCAAGGAGCTGGTGGAGGCGCGGGCAAGCGGCTGCGTCGATCGCGTGCTCTGGTTCTCGTTCTACGGCGGCGACTACGGCTCGTTCGCGCTGGTGCGGCCCGACGGCAGCCCGTCACTGCCGCTGGCGGCCTTCTGCGCCGCGCGGGCCATGCTGGCGGGCTCCGCCTACCTCGGCGACGGCAAGCGCGGCCCGGGAGTGGCTTCGCGGCGCTTCAGAACCGCCCGGGGCAACGTCGAGGTGTTGTGGAGCGCCGCCGGCGCGGCGACGGTTCGGCTGCCGCGCGGATCAACCGCATACGACCTCTACGGCTTCCCAATGGCCTTGCGCGGCGCCGAGCGGGCGCTGAAGCTGACGGCGTCGCCGGTCACCATCGCGGGGCCGTAAGGGGGCGCAGGGCGGCGGCCGAGGGGTTCACCCGGAGCCGCCGCCCTGCGCGAAAGATGTTACTGCGCCGCCTCCACCGTGTAGGTGTGCGGTACCGGACGGGCCGCCTGCCGCTGCTGCCGCGCGATGTCGGCGTCCCAGGCGTCCATGGCCGCCAGCGCGGCGTCGCTCTTGGGCGACTTGCACCAGTCAAGCGGCAGCTGCACCTGGCGCCAGCGGGTGAAGTGGACCTGGTTGTGCGAGAGCGTCAGGGCGTGGACGCGGGCGGCCTGCTCCGCCATGGGCGTGGCCGCGAGGGCCAGGTTGACGCCCCGGGCCAGGTCGGCGGCGGGGTAGACGCCCGCTTCCCGGCCGTCGATGCTCAACCGGTAGCTGCCGCCGGAGAGGCCCGCGACGCGGACGATCTGGCGGTTGAGGGTCTCCTGGAAGTCCGACGAGGCCAGAACCAGCGCGAAGGTCGCCTCCTTCGAGTCGACGGGCATGGGAAGCGCCTTGTCCAGCTGCGTCCAGGTGAGCTTGGCGCCGGGCGTGACGCCGCCGACGGTGCAGTTCTGTGTGCTGGTCGCCTTGCCCGCCCGGGCGTCGATCTCCACCGAGGAGACCAGCGCAGGGGCCCGCCAGGCCTTCAGGAGGCACGCGGCCATGGTCAACTGGCCGGCCGGGCCGGGATGCACGCGGTCGGCGATGATCTTCTGCGCCAGCGCCGCGTCGGTGGTGTTGGCCTTCTTCAGCATGGCGACCACGTCCGTGCAGAGGTCGGCGACGCCCAGCTTCTTCTCGTCGGCAAGCTGCTGCACGAAGTCGCCGTAGCGCACGAGGACGTTGTTGTAGCCGCCGGGGAACGCGGGCGCGCGGGTCACGTCGTCGAACGGCGAAGGGCGGATGAGCGTCATGCGCAGGTTCGGCAGGGCGCCCTTCATGGTGCTGACGATGTTGCGGTAGCCGTCGGCGTAGGTCTTGAAGATGCCCTCGTCGAAGGCGCGGTACGAGCCGTCGTTCATGCCGAGCATCACGGTCATGACGGTGGGCTTGTAGGCGATGACGTCGCGCTTCAGGCGCACGTCGACGGGGCCGCCGCCGCCGCCCGTCACGCGGTCGCCGCCCCAGCCCGAGTGCGTGAACGTGACGTTCAGTCCCGGGAAGCGGGTGACCACGAAGGTCTCCACGAACGTCGTATAGAGCCTCTGGTCGGTGATGCTGTCACCGTAGAAGACGACCCGGTCGCCCTGCTTGAGCGCGAACTGGGCCAGGCAGGCCCCGGTCGCCAGCGTCAGCGCCAGCAGCGCCACCGCCGTCGTCATGATCCTTCGCAGCATAGTGCTCCCTCCCGCGGCCGGTTCCGTAGCGCCGGCTCCCTGCCGATCGCCGCGCCGCGCACCCGGTATTATGCACGGCTGGAGCGCCGCATGGGCGCGTTGCCCGGCGGGTAGCGCCGCAACCGCGCTTGCCGTATAATGCCATGGAAGGGTCGTGGACGGAGGAGCCCATGAGCGTCGTCATTGAACCGATCACCCGGATGGTGCAGTGGGACGAGCCCATTGATGCGCTGGTGCGGATGCGCACGCGCGAGAGGGCGCGCCGCCGCCGCTTCATCGATACCGTGCGCGAGGACCAGAAAGCGGAGTTCATCTACGGGGAGGTTGTCGTGCATTCGCCCGTCACGCTACGTCACAACGAAGTCTCATCGCGGCTCGCCACGCTGCTCCGCGCCCACTGCCAGCGCGAGTCCCTGGGGAAGGTGGGCATCGAGAAGCTGATGATCTCGCTCTCCCGGAACGACTACGAGCCCGATGTCTGCTGGTTCGGCCCCGCCAAAGCCTCCGACCTGCGGCCCGACCAGCGCCGCTTCCCGGCCCCGGACTTCGTGGCGGAGGCGCTCTCGCCATCGACCGAAGCCAACGACCGCGGAGTGAAGCGGGTCGACTACGCCGCCCACGGCGTGGCCGAGTACTGGATCATCGATCCCGAGGGGGAGACGGTGGAGCCGCTGATCCTATCGGGCGCCGCTTACGCCGACGCGCCGCCGGTGCGGCAGGGCGACCTCTCGTCCGCCACGATACCCGGTTTCCGCATCCCCGTGCGCGCCCTGTTCGACGACAAGGCCTGCCACGCCGCCCTGGCCGCGCTCTTCCTCGAGCCCTGAGGTTCGGCTACAGCGTTCGCACCCGTAGCCCGGCGCGCAGCGCAAGCCACCGCGGCGCCGGAATCGGGGTCCTTCGCTGCGTTCGGCGCGCACGCCGTCAGTCCGGTCAACACGGTCAAGCCGTGCCCTTGACGTCATCCTGACGCGAAGCGGAAGGAACCCCCGGCCTGAGCCGCCGCACCCGGGGGACCACCCCGACCCGCCGTTCAGCGCGACGCCAACGGAAGCGCCGTGCAACGCGGAAGCGCGGCGGGTGGCTTACGGGGGGTCCTTCGGCCATACGGCGGCCTCAGGATGACGGCCCGGGGGCAGGGCGCACGGCCCTTGACGGCCGTGCTGAGCGACGCCAAGCACCCCGACTCGCGCACCGCACCCTCGTACCCGAGCGCGAAGCGCAGGCCACCAGGGCAGGCCCCCGCGCAAGCCACCGCGCCGCCGGAGTCGGGGTCCTTCGCTGCGTTCGGCGCTATGGCAGGGGCAAGCGCCGCGGCAAGGGTCCAAGGGACTCGCTTCTCTGCCATGGGAAAGCGAGTCCGTTGCCCACGTCGCGGCCGGCCGCGAGACAGTCAGAGCTCCGCGGTGGTGCTGTCGTAGAACTCCACGTACTCGTCCGGCGCCGGGCCTTCGCGCATGGCGATGGCCGCGCGCGGGTGCTGGTTGTAGAGCCCCGTGATGTAGTAGGGCGCGCTGGGGCCCCAGTCGTACCGGGCGCGGAGGGGCAGTATCTGCTCCTGGATGAACTTCAGCACCGGCCGCAGCTTGAACTTTGGGTTGCGGAGCCAGCCGAGCAGCAGCTCCATGGGGCAGTTGCCCGCGCCGCGGCCCAGGCCCATCATGGAGGCGTCGGCCCGGTTGCAGCCCAGGATGATGGCCTCGATGGTGTTGGCGAAGGCGAGCTGCAGGTTGTTGTGCGCGTGGATGCCCACGTGCCGCCCGTCGCCCGCCGCCGCCTGGTAGAGCTGCACCAGCTGGTCCACCTGCTCGCGGTAGAGGTTCCCGAAGCTGTCCACCACCACCAGCGTGCCGGTGGGCGTCCGCGCCGCTACCTCCAGCGCCTGGGCCAGCTCGGCCGAGCCGACGATGGAGATGGCCATGACGTTGATGGTCGTCTCGTAGCCCAGCTCGTGGTAGTGGTGCACCATCTCCACGGCTTCGGATATCTGGTGGACGTAGCAGGCCACGCGCATGAGCCCCAGCACGCTCTCGGAGGCGGGGACGTCGTGCTTGCGCCAGTCCGACTTGCCTCCGGCATCGACCATGGCGGAGAGCGTCAGGCCGGTCCGCGCGGCGTCATGGTCGCCGAAGACGCGGCGCAGGTCCTCCTCGCGGCTGTGGCGCCACTTGCCGTACTTCGGCTCGGGGAAGGCGTCCGGCGAGTTGCGATAGCCCACTTCCATCATGTCGATGCCAGCCTCGAGGCAGGTGTCGTAGAGGGCCTTGGCGAAGTCGTCGCTGAAGTGGGAATTGGTGACCAGGCCTCCGTCGCGCAGGGTGCAGTCGAGCACCTTGATCTCGGGCCTGTAGGTGATCCATGGAGCGTTATCCGGCACGGGCTTCTCCGTTGCTGGCGTGATAGGACCTGTATTGTCGCACAAGAAGCGCACCGGCGGCTCCTGAGGTACCCTCAACCATCAGGCGCGGCCCCGTCGCGCGCCGCCGACCGGCATCCGATGACCAAGGAGAGAGCCCCATGAACCGCCCCACAGCAACCCTGGCCGCCGCCCTGAGCCTGGCCCTGGCAGTCGGCATGGCCGCCGCCCAGACCGATGCGGCGAAGAGCGCCATGGAGACGAGCCCGCGCGGCTGGGTCAGCATCATTCCCAAGCCCGACCTGAAGGGCTGGACCCGCGTGCCCGTGCCGCCCGGCGCGCCGCTGGGCAAGGCGCAGTGGAGCGTGGACAAGGCCGGCCCCATGCTGGTCTGCGACGGCGAGGGCGGCCACGACATGCTGCTCTGCGACCGCGAGTTCGGCGACGCGATCCTCCACGTGGAGTTCCGGTACACCCGGATCGAGGGTAAGTCGGGCTACAACAGCGGCATCTACGTGCGGAACAACAAGGACGGCTCGATCTGGCACCAGGCGCAGATCGGCGACGCCTCGGGCGGTTACCTCTTCGGCGAGACCCCCGGCGCCGACGGCAGGAAGCGCTTCTTCCAGACGGCCGGCAGCGTGAAAGACGGCCGGGTGAAGCCGGCGGGCGAGTGGAACACGGTAGAGATCACCGCGCAGGGCGGCACGCTGAGCCTCTGGGTGAACGGCGCCGTGACCTGCGAAGTGAGGGATTGCGGCCAGGCCCGCGGCATCGTAGGGCTCGAGGGAGAGGGCTACCGCATCGAGTTCCGCAACATCAAGGTGAAGGAGATGAAGGGGCGGTAGGCGGCCCCCCGGGGCCTTGCAGCGGCGTATGTGCGGGCCCGGCGTATGGCGCGGACCCGGGGTATGGTGCGGACCCGGGGTATGGGCGGACCCGGCGTATGTGCGGACCCGGCGTATGGTGCGGACCCGGGGTATGTGCGGACCCGGGGCGTTGCCCCGGGCTACCATGGGTCGCGCCTTTGGCGCTTGGCCCAGAGAATCCAGCCCCGAAGGGGCGGTCCACGCTTGCCCGGGGCAGGGCCCCGGGCAAGCTCAGAGACGCGCCGGGCCCTGGTTCCGTATATGAAATGTACCGCCCCGATGGCTCGGAGCACGGGCCGCGGGGAGGGGCCGGGCGGACGCGGGTCGCGTTCCGGTTGCTAAGCGCGCAGGGGCCGCCGAGCGGCGGCTCCAGCGCACTCTACTTCCACCGCCTACTTGCGCGGCTCCGGTCCGTGCGACAGCAGGCGGATTTCCACCTTGCGGAACTCCACCGGGTGGCTCTCGGACTGCAGCGAGATGTATCCGCCGTCCAGCAGCTTACGCCCGGTCACGGCTATCAACGCCGCGGCGTCGCCGTCGTTGGGGTCCAGCTGCGGCTGCTCGTACTCCAGCACCACCTGGCCGTTCACGCGGTGGATCACCTTGCCGGAGCCGTGCACCTCGCACTCGGCCGTGACCCACTGGTCGCCGTCGTAGGTCTTGGAGCTGGAGTTGGTGCAGTGCGGCGTATGCAGCTTCCCCTGGTAGACCACGTTGGTGCCGGGCGTACACAGGTTGTTGGTGGAGCGCGGGCCCGTGCCGTCGCCGCCCAGCAGCTGCGCCTCGATGCTCACCGGAAAGTCCTGGTCCTTGCGCATGGTCTTCGGATCCTGGCAGTGGAGCATGGCGCCGCTGTTGCGGAACGCCCAGCCCGCGCCGCCGGGGCACTGCTCGCCCACGAACCGGTACTCCACGCGCAGCACATAGGCCGAGAAGGGCGTCTTGTAGAAGAGGTGCCCGTACCTCTCGTTGAACTGGCCGTACTCGCTGTAGGAGGTCTTGATCACCCCGTTCTCCACCCGGAAGGTCTTGAGCGGGTCCTCGCCCAGCGCGTAGCCCTTGATCTTGGGCGTCCAGCCGCTCAGGTTCTTGCCGTTGAAGAGCGTGATCCACCGCTCGGCGGGCTTGGCGGGCGTCTGCGCCGAGGCGGCCCCGCAGGCCAGTGCGGCCAGCGCGCCGCCGATCCAGAATCGCGACATGTCGTGTTCCTCCCTTTCCGGTTTCGAGGCACCGGCGGAAGTGTACCGCTTGCACGTGACGCGCGCCCACGCGCAGGAAGTCGAGCGCGGCGCGGTGAACATGGGGGGGGGCCGGACGGATGCCGGCCGCATGAGAGGAGATCGACCATGGCCAAGATCGGAGTGATCCACTACAACTTCCCCCAGTTCGACTTCGAGCAGTTCCTCGACTACTGCCCCGGAGCGGGCTTCTCGTTCGTCGAGGTCGCCATCAGCGATGTATGGGGCAACGGCGTGACCAACCCCGAGGCCGAAGCGGAGAAGGTTCTCGGCAAGCTGCAGGCCCGCGGGCTGCAGGCGTCGGCGCTGGCCGCGGGGAACGACTTCGTGGTTCTGGAAGAGGCTGAGATCGCCGAGCAGGTCGAGCGCATGAAGCGCATCTGCGGGCTGGCGAAGATTCTCGGCACGTCCGTCATCCGGACCGAGGGCGGCCAGCCCAAGGATTCGGTGCCCGAGGAGAAGTGGGTCGACGCCATCGCGGGCTGCTTCAAGCGGCTGGCGGATTTCGGCGAGGCCAACGGCATCAAGTTCGCCATGGACAACCATGGCTGGTGTACCAACGACGGCGACCGGCAGCTGGCCATCATCCAGGCGGTGGGCTCGCCCTGCGTCGGCGTGAACCTCGATACGATGAACTACCGCTGGTTCGGCCACAGCGTGCCGGAGATCAACCGCTTCTACGCTATGCTGGCCAAGCACACGTTCCATACGCACATGAAGGACGGCACGGGCTCCCGCGGCGAGTACGTGGGCGCCGCGCTGGGCGAGGGTGAGATCGACCTGGGTTGCGCGGTGAAGTGCCTGACGGAAGTGGGCTACGACGGCGTCTGGTGCGCCGAGTACGAGGGGCAGGAGCCCACCGACATCGGCTACAAGAAGTGCGCCGATTGGATGCACGCCAACATCTAGGCCGCACCGGGGAACCAGCACAATGCAAGCCTACGCAGCCGTGGCCGTGGCGCCATGGAAGGTCGAGTACCAGCCGGTCCAGACGCCCGAGCCGGGGCCGGACGACGTCGTGGTCCGCGTCACGCACTCGTGGATCAGCAACGGGACCGAGGGCTCCTTCATCCGGGGCGAGCGGATCGCCGGCGATACGCCGCGCTCCGAAACCGACCCCATGCCCTTCCCGCACATCTCCGGCTACCAGAAGGTGGGGATCGTGGAGTGGGTCGGCGCCGCCGCCTCGGGCATCGAGGCGGGCGAGAGCGTCTTCTGCACCATGGGCTCCGTGGAGGGGATGTTCTATCCCTTCGCCGGGCACGTCTCGCCCTGCGTGGCCCACAAGTCGCAGATCTGGAAGCTCCCGGCGGGGCTGGAGCCGTGGCACGCCTCGGGCCTGGTGCTCACCCAGGTGGGCTACAACACCGGCGCCCGCGTGGGCGTCTCGCCGGGCGATGCCGCGCTGGTCATCGGCGACGGCATGGTGGGCCACTGGACCGCGCAGACGCTGCGCCACCGCGGCGCGCGCGTCATGATGGTCGGTCGTCACGATGAGCGGCTGGCCCTATGGGACAAGGCGGACGGCGACGCGCTGGTGAACGAGCGCACCGCCGACGTCGTGGCCGAGGCCCGCGCCTGGGCGCCGGAGGGCTTGCAGGCGGTGGCGGACACCGTGGGCGACATCGCCCTGCTCGAGTCGCTCTTCCCGGCCATGCGCCACAACGGCCACATCTCGTCGGCCGGCTTCTACGGCCACAACGGCAAGGTGGATATCCAGAAGATGCGCAACTGGGAGCTGACCCTCCACTCGCCCTCCGGCTGGGCGCAGGACCGCATGGACGCCACGCTGGACCTGCTGGCCCGGGGCATCCTCCGCACCGACCATCTGGTGACGCACCGCTTCCCCGCGGAGCAGGCGGGCGCCGCGTTTGATCTCGTCCTCAACCGCACGGAGCCCGTCCTGGGCGTCATCCTGGACTGGTAGAGCCGTATTCACTCTATGCAAGGCAACAGCATGAAGATACTCAGCATCGGCGGCGGCAGGCAGACGGAGCTTCTCGACGTCCCCGTGCCCCAGCCCGGCCCCGGCGAGGCGCTCGTTCGAATCGAGGGCGTCACCACCTGCCCGCAGTGGGACCTCCACCTGCGCCACAACGAGCCCATGTTCGTGGGCCACAAGTTCCACTATCCCTACACGCCCGGCCAGCCCGGCCACGAGGCCACCGGATGCGTGGAGCAGGTGGGCGGCGGCGTGCAGGGACTGGCCGTCGGCGACCGCGTGAGCATCTGGCGCGACGCGGGCCACGACGTTCAGGGCTGCTACGCGCAGTATGCGGTGCGGCCGGAGGGCCATCTGATCAAGGTCCCCGAGGGCCTGCCCGCCGCGGCCGTCGCTCCCGTGGAGCTGGCCATGTGCGTGGGCGTCAGCTTCCTGATGCTCAAGGAGATGGACGCCGTCCGCGGCCGACGCTTCGGCGTCATGGGCCTCGGGCCCGCCGGGCTCGTGGCGGCGCAGATGGCCCTGGCCGAAGGCGCCCGCGAGGTGGTCGGCTTCGACCTTTCGCCGGCCCGCCGCGCCAAGGCGCTGGAAGTGGGCGCCGCCTCTGCCTACGACCCGCGCGAACTGCCCGCGGACCAGTTCCCCCGGCGGCCCAACGGAACCTGCCTGGACTGCGGGATCGACTGCGTGGGCGCCAGGGCCTCCGTGCAGCTCCTGATGGACCTGACGCTGGATGTCGTCGCCCTCTTCGGCGTGCAGCGCGAGGAGTACTCCTTCGCTCCGTACCACTACGGCTGGCTGCGGCTCTGCGGGTATCGCGGCCACCATATAGAGGCGGCGCAGTATGCGGTCTCGCTCATCGAGGCCGGGAAGCTGGACCTGGCCGCGCTCGTGACGCATACGATGCCGCTGGCGAGCTACGCCGAGGGCATCGACCTGCTCGAGAAGCAGGAGGCCATCAAGGTCCTGTTCGACCCATGGGCCTAGCGCGGCCCGCCTGAGGCCCGTCGTCGCACGCCGCCCCGGAGGCATCGGATGCACATCGAGAGAACGCCGCTTGCCCTGTTGCCGACACCGCTGCATCGGCTCGACGTGCTGTCCCGCGCCGTCGGGGCGGACCTATGGGTTAAGCGCGACGACCTGACCGGCTTTGGCATGGGCGGGAACAAGGTGCGGAAGGCCGAGTACCTGATCGCCGACGCCCTGCGTTGCCGCGCCGACGCCGTGATCACGCTGGGGGCCGAGCAGTCCAACCATGTGCGCGTCATCGCCGCCGCGGCGCGCCGAAGCAATCTGGCGTGCCACCTCATCCTGAACGGCGCGGGCGGCGACGGCCCGTTGCGCGGCAACCTGTTGCTCGACAAGCTGGCGGGCGCCCGGGTGCATCGGATCGGATCGCCGTCGGAGCGGCGCGGGGCCATCACCGCCCTGGTCTCCCGGCTGCGCGAGAGCGGCCGAACCGCCTATGTCGTCCCTGTCGGCGGCTCCAACGCCATCGGGGCGCAGGGCTACGTCGATGCCGTGGCCGAACTGGCGGTGCAGCTTGCCGCACTGCCGCCCAGGCCGACGACCGTCGTCTTCGCCACCTCCAGCGGCGGCACCATGGCCGGCGTGCTCGCGGGCCGTCACGTGGCGGGCCTCGACGTGGGAGTGATGGGCATTCGGGTGGACGCCGACGAAGGCGCCGCCGAGGGCATCTCGTTCATCGCCAGGGATGTCGCCCGGGCGCACGGCGCGTCCTACTCGTGTACTCCCGGAGACGTTCCGCTGGTCGCCGACTATGTGGGCGAGGGTTACGGCATCGCCACACCGGAGTGCATCCAGGCCGTCGGGCAGGTCTACCGGCAGGAAGGCATCCTGCTGGACCCGGTCTACACCGGCAAGGCCATGGCCGGCCTCCTGGACCTGGCCCACAAGGGAGCCTTCGACGGCCGGCGTGTGGTATTCATACATACAGGGGGCGAGCCGTCTCTCTTCGCCGCCGACGCGAGCACCGTCGAGGCGCTGACGCGCCCCGCCGGCCAGGCCTGAGCGCATCGCGCGATCGGCCCAAACCCACGAGTAACCGGAGGTCTGCATGCTACGGGTAAGGATCGGCATCGCCATCCTCGTTGTCGTAATCGTCGGCGCCCTCTATTCGCTCAGCAACAGCGCCAATGACGCCGCCAAGAAGGAGATGGGCCCCTACTCCACGGCGCCGCACACGCATGAGGGCGAGGGGCCCGACGCGCACAAGGCAGAGCCGCCGCCCGCGGGCGAGGGCGTGCCGGCGGGCCAGACCGCCAAGGCGACCCAGGCCATGTCCGACGATAAGGAGATGTACAAGCTCCTGAAGATCGAGGACCTCGCTCCGGGGTCGGGCGACCTGCCGAAGCCCGGCGATACGGTGGTTCTGCACTACACGGGCACCCTGACCGACGGCTCCAAGTTCGACTCCAGCCGGGATCGCGGCCAGCCGTTCGAGTTCATGTACGGTTCGGGTCAGGTGATCAAGGGCTGGGAGCTCGCCGTCTCGACCATGCGCAAGGGCTGCCGGCGCAAGGTGACGATTCCGCCGGAGCTGGGCTACGGACCCCAGGGCATGGGCAAGATCGGTCCCAACTCGACGCTCCTGTTCGACATGGAGATGCTCGACATCAAGCCGCTCAAGAAGCAGCCTTAGCCGCACGCCGCGATGATCTCCGCGGGCCGGGCTCTCCAGGGGTCCGGCCCGCGGCGCGTCGGGCCCGGCTCAGGGCGCCGAGCGGAGGCAGCAGTGCTTGTGCTTTCGCCCGCTGCCGCAGGGGCAGGGGTCGTTGCGGCCCACGGTGCGGAGGGTTGCGCGGTCGGCGCCGCGTTGCCGGGCCATGATCTCGGCCGGCGCACGGCCCTGGCGAAGGAGCGAGGCCATCGCCTCCATGGCGGGTCCGACATGCCGGAAGAAGCGGCGGTAACCCGCGCAGAGGTAGTTCAGCCCCGGCTCGCCGTCGGCGGTCCGCAGGAAGCGGTGCTTGGGGCACTCCCCGTTGCAGAGGTGCAGCACGTCGCAGGCGCGGCACTGGGCCGGCAGGAGATCGCGTTTGTCGCGACCGAACCGTACCTGCTCCGGCGCGCGGGCCAGTTGCAGCAGCGGCGCCTCCATGATGTTGCCGCGCAGATACTCGGGGTAGACATAGTGGTCGCAGGCGTAGAGGTCGCCGTTGTGCTCCAGCGCCAGTCCGCGGCCGCACTCCTCGGCGAAGACGCAGAGCGCGGAGCCCAGCCGCATCCAGTTGCCCAGCGTTACGTCGAAGGTCTGCACGAAGACCTTGCCCACATCGTGCCGGACCCACTCGTCGAAGATGCGCGCGAGGAACGCGCCGAAGGCCTCGGGTCGCACGCTCCACTCGGTCACGGCGTCGCCGGGCGCCCGCGGCGAGGCGAGGCCGTGCGGGCCCGCGTCAGGCATCGCGCGCTCCACCAGCGGGATGAACTGGATGAAGCCCGACCCCGCCTCCCGCAGGAAGCGGTAGACCTCCAGCGGCCGCTCCGAGTTGGCGCGGTTCACCACCGTCAGCGTGTTGAAGGTCACCTCGTGCTTCTTGAGCAGCTCCAGCCCGCGCCATACCCCGTCGAAGCTGGGGCGCCCCCGCTTGTCCACGCGGTAGGTGTCATGCAGCTCACGCGGGCCGTCCAGGCTGAGGCCCACCAGGTACCGCTCGTCGCGCAGGAACCGGCACCAGTCGTCGTCCAGCAGCGTCCCGTTGGTCTGGATGGCGTTGGAGATGGGCCTGCCGTCGGAGTAGAGCCGTTGCAGTTCGGCCACCCGCTGGAAGAAGGGCGCGCCCAGAAGCGTGGGCTCGCCGCCCTGCCACGCGAAGGCCACCTCGGGCGTCCGCGTGGCGGCGATCGTGTCCCGGATGTAGGCCTCCAGTACCTCGTCGGGCATGGCCCATCGGCGGTTCCCCGAGTAGATCGCCTCCTTCTCAAGGTAGAAGCAGTACGCGCAGTCCAGGTTGCAGATGGGGCCGATCGGCTTCGTCATCACGTGGAAGGCGTAGGGCTCGCGGTCCGGCATGGGGCGGCTCCTGTGGCGGCTTTGGGCGACAATAGGGTAGCACGGCCCGCCCGCCGCCGGTGTCGGGGAACCGATCGGGGCTGGAACCGGTATGCAGATGTGCTAGAATGCAGCGTTTCGAAAGGCGAGACGATGGCATTTGTGGTCGTGAACGCAGGCGACACCGCGACTCTGCGCAAGCAGCACCCGTGCGGCGGCTTCGATTGGGCCGTCTATCGGGTAGGGGCGGATATCGGCTTGCGGTGCACGACGTGCGGACGGCGGGTGCTTCTGGATCGCGTGGAGTTTGAGCGGCGCGTCCGGGAAGTTCGCCGTCCTGCGGCGACATCGCCGCAAGGGGACTCTTGCCAGAACGAAGGCTCTTAGCCCGGCCCATCCGGGCGATCGGCGCACTGATCGCCTCTGCCGGCGCCACGGCGACGTTTACCGCCCTTCCTGCACTGAAGCAAGACCCGGTGCAGTCCATCACCGACCCTCCCAAGCCGGAAGCCGTTCACGTTCGGCTCGGCGCGCCGGGTGGTGACGCCCCCTCTCCGACGCCCGCCGAGGTCCTCGGCCCCCTGGCCCCGAACGCACGGGCCGAATGGCGCCTCGGGTGGTGGCAACCTCTCGACGGCGCCTCGACGCCCGCCTGGTGCGACAACCCCGGCGTCCGCGTTGCCGCCGTCCAGGTTGGCCCGACGCTGGTGGCGCTGGCACGGAACACCCTCACCGGCCCCGCCACAGTCTGGGTCCAGGCCCCCTGCGCCGCGGGCCCCGCGTCGTCGGAGGTCCTGACCGTGCCCGCGGACCCCGCCGCCCCCGCGTTGTCCGGTCCCACGTTCACCTACGCTTACACCGTCCCGCGCGATCTGGGCCGCGGCGTGCTGTTGCGACCCGGCGAACTGGCCGTCTTCCGCTTCACGAACTGGAGCAGGCAGGCCACGGTCTGCGCCGCCGATGTGGCCTCCGCGTGGCGGCCGGCCGCGCCCCATGCGGCCAGCCAGGCGCGGAAGGGCGCCGCCAGCGTGCGCGCGGCCTGCAGCCGCATGGGAGCCATCGGCAGGGGAGGCCTGGCGGCGGCGCGCCTGCTTGAGCAGTCCCACGGGGCCCTGCTGCATCTGGCATTCCTGGAGTCCGTCACCCGGAACGCCGCGGGCTCGGATCCGACTGCCTCGGGACCGGCACAGGCTCTGGGCGCCGCCATCCTCCGCGCGCAACGATGCATGGGAGCCTGTAGCGCCGCGGCACTCGGTCTGGCGACCCAGGTCGAGACCAATCCCCGCGAGCAGGGTAATCTGTCCGTGTCTGTATCGGTAACCAACCGGGGCCGTCGTACGGTTCAGAACGTGCGGCTCTGGGTTTCCGGTCCCGAGGGCGCCGGTCTCACGCCGTCCGTGGAGAGTTCGTTCGGGTCGCTGGCCACCGGTCAGGCCGCGCGCGCGTCTTACACGGTGGAGCCGAATGCGCCTCCCGAGGCCGGGGCCGTGCAGGGGCATATTACGTACTACATGGCCAGGACGCCGGCGCACCTGCGGTTCCCCGCAGTCTGGTAGCCGCCCGCGGGTCCGGGCAAGGAGTCAGACATGGTGTTCCGCATCCGAATGGCGCTGCTCGGCGCCCTGTTGGTGGCGCTGGCCGGCGCGGCGATCCCCGCCCGCGCCGACGAGTTGGCCGTGCGGCTGGAACCGGCCGACGGCGCCACGCTCACCGACGTGGTCAAGGTCGCCGCGAAGGTCACCGGCGCCGACGACGACGGCGTGGAGAAGGTGGAGTTCTTCGTGGACGGCCAGGCCCGATCCACGGACACCAGCACGCCCTATGAGCTGGAGTGGGACACGCTGAAGGACCCCGAGGGCGCGCATACCGTGGTCGCCAAGGCCACCGACGCCAAGGGCCGTACCGCCGAGGCCAAGGCGACCTACACCCTGGACAACCAGCTGGCCAATGGTGCCGAGTTCCATGCCGACGCCGCGCTGGAAGCCATCAAGGGCGGCTCCATCGAGGCGGCGCGGAAGGCCGCGCGGCGGGCCCTGCAGATCGATCCCGGCAACCTGAAGGCGGCGCGCGCCATGGCCGGCATCCTCCGCTCCCAGCGCGAGTACGGCAAGGCCATCGAGGTCCTGCTGGCGGCCTCCATGCCGCCCACCGAGACCGCCGCCCGCCAGGAGCTCGTGGCGCTCCGCATGCTCACCGCCTCCGATACGCTGGATGAGTTTCTCGCCGCCGCGTCGCAGGCGGCTGTGGAGCAGCAGCGCCTCAACGAGGCCCGCGTCGCCGCCGCGACCACGCCCGAAGCCAAGGGCGACGCCTACTACATGGCCCGCAACTGGAACCAGGCCGTCCGCGCCTACCAGGAAGCCGGGTCCGCCGACGAGGCCCCCATAGCCGCGGCCAATCGCCTCCTGCTCACCTACATCCGCTCTCGCCGTATGAAGGAGGCCGACGGCGTCCTCCGCACCCTCAAACAGACCCAGCGCGGCGACGCCACCACCCGCGCCCTCGAGGGCCTCTACCTGCTGGCCAACCATCAGGTCGCCAAGGCCCGCGAGACGGTGCAGACCGGCCTCGAGGGGGGCGGCTACCTGGCCACGCTGGTGGCGATCTATGCCGAGATGGCCATGGGCCACAAGCCCAAGGCCTCCGAGATGCTGGCCAAGATCAACGAAGCCGATGCGGGTCGGCCCGAAGTCGCCATGATCCGCGCCTATCTGGTGACGGACGTGTTCGACCTGAAGACGGCCCTCCTGGCATGCAACACTCTGGACCCGTCGGCGCCCGAGCCGTACGTCATTCGCGCCTACCAGATGTTCCTGAGCAAGGAGCCCAAGCCCTACGAGAAGGGCGACGCCCTGCTGGAGATGGCGCGGAAGATGGACCCCGAGGACCGCATGGCCAAGATGGCCTCAGCCGTCTCCTTCCTGGTGCAGAAGCGCCACCAGGAGGCCGAGCCCTTCCTGGCCAAGCTGCGCGAGCTGGAGCCCGGCGCCCCGGACGCCATGGTCGCGCAGGCGCTTCTCTTCTCCTACCAGGACAAGACCAGCCTGATCACCGACCTGCTGAACAAGGCCATGAAGATCGACGACATGCGCTGGAACGACGTCTACGTCCCCACGGCCGCCGATCTCCTGACCCGCGTCTATCGCTACCGCTTCCAGCCGATCATCACTCCCGGCGCCCTGTAGCCCGGCGCTCCGCGCTCTACCGGCATGCCCGGCTCACGCCCGCCGCGGGCGTGGCGCCGGGCATGTCCATTCGTGGGCGGGCGGCGAGTTGGCGGGCGACCTCGTCGAAGGTTGCCAGGATCGCCCGGTAGTCGGGATCGGCGCTGTCGGCGAAGACGGCCTGGCCGCACCGCTGCGTCCCGCCCGCCGCACGGGCCAGCGGCGCCGCGAGGAAGGGGTTGCGCTCGGGCCGCGTTACGCGGTACCAGGCCTCGCGAGGGACGCCCGTCTTGTGGCATCCGGCGCAACGCCGCGCGGCCACCTCCGCCAGCACCGGCTCCAGGCGCGACGGGACCATGCGGCGGCACCCCTCGTTGTCGGGGTACGCGGTCTCGGAGGTGCCGTAGTAGGGCACGTTCAGGTCGATCCATGTGAGGACCGCCCGCCGCTCGTCGGAGGGCATGGACAGGCGTTTGCGTCCGGCCGCATCCGGGTGGCCGCCGATGACGATGTCCGCCAGGCGGCTGCGCGGCGAGCCCCAGCTGCGGGGCCGGTTCTGCAGGATGTTCGCCTCGAAGCCGTTGTAGGTGGGAATCCAACTCGTGTAGGGGTTGTCCCACATGCCGCCGTCGCGCCGCCCTCGGGCCAGCGTCTCGTAGGAGACGTTGAAGAAGTCGGTCTTGTCGCCGCTCAGGTCCACGCCGCCCGACCTGGCCTCGGGCGAATGGCAGCCGCCGCAGCGCCGGTCCAGGATCGGCTGGACGATGCGGCTGTAGTCGAAGCCCACGCCCTGCCCCCACCAGGGCTTGAGCAGCGACGCCGGTTGCCGCGGGCCGCCGCGGCTCGGCACGGGCGCCTGGCCGCGCGGCTCGTGGCATCCCACGCAGCCCTGCCGCTCGCCGGGCATCAGGTGCGTGAAGGTCCGCATCCGCTGCAGCGCACGGCCCTGGGCGTCCAGGGCCATGAAGTAGATGGGCCTCCCCGACGGCACGCGGAAGGTGGCGGAGCCGTCCTCGGCCACCGGCGCCCAACCCCATACCCGCTTGCAGGCGTAGGTCGCGCCGCAGGAGATCACCGGGAACTGGAAGCCGAAGGCGCGCTTGCTCACGTCGGTGCGGACGTTCTTCGTCACCTCTTCGACCACGCAGATCGAGCGCACCTCGCCGCGCCGCACCTCGGGCGCCATGCCCTGGTAGACGTCGGAGAGCGTCACCACGGCCCAGTCGCCCTCGGCGGGGCGCGGGGCCAGCCGCGGCAGCGTCACCGGGCGGGGGCGGGGCCGGAGCGGGCGGGGCGAATACCATCCCTCGCCGCCGCCCGGCCGGTCGATCACGGTGAACGCGCCCTGCGCGTCGTAGCGCCGCAGCAGGACGCGGCCGCGCATGGAGACGAGGTAGGTCTCCTCGTCCAGCGGGTAGGGGTTCTCGAAGGGGCCGCGCACCGCGTTGCCGTCGCCGCGGTCCACGCGACCGATGTTCACCTCGGGCGTCAGGTTGCGGATGGCCAGCGGCGAGTTGACGCCGTAGACCGGGTTGACGATGGCGGTGGCGCCGCGGGCCGGGCCGTTGTGGCTGGTGAGGGTGCAGAGCACGGCGCGGGAGCCGGGGATGGGCCGCGCCTCCATGAAGGTGGCGGGGCTCAGGACGCCGTTGCCGTAGAAGCCCTCCAGCGCCGTGCCGTCGGGCCGGATGGTCCAGAGGCTCTGGATCGGGATGGCGGGCTTGTCCACGTACTCCCAGCGGCTGTAGATGATGCGGCCGTCGGCCATGACGGCGGGCGTGAAGTCGTTGACGATGTTGGCCGAGAGGCGGCGCACGCCCGTCCCGTCGGCGTTCATCCGGTGGAGGATGCCCACGGGCGAAATCCAGCAGTAGGCGAAGCGGGCGCTCCGCGTGCTGAGGAAGGCGATGCCGCCGTCTGGTAACCAGCAGGCGTTGTAGTCGTGCCAGTCGCCGCGCGTCAGCTGCCGCAGCCCGCTGCCATCGGCGCCGATCGCGTAGACGTGGTAGCCCTCCTCCGGCGTGCGGCGCCAGCTGAAGAGGATCGTGCGGCCGTCCCAGCTCACGTCGCAGTCGAGGATTTCGCCCTCGGGCGACCGCACCAGGTCGCGCACCGAGCCGTCCCGCAACGAGAGGAGCGAGAGCGCGCCGCCGGGCTGGAAGCCCTCCATGTGGTAGGTGTAGACGTGGCTGCAGTTGATCTCATGCCGCCGGATGAGCGCCAGGCTGTCGCAGCCCAGGTCCTTCAGGCGGGCGGCCAGCTCGGGCGCCTCGGGCGGCTCGACCTCGATGATGGGCGTGCCGGGCGGCAGCGGGATGAACTTGCCCAGCGCGGCCGGAGCCATCGGCTCGGAGTAGACCTCGATCTCCGAGGCGCCGGGGTTCATGCCCGCGAAGGAGCTGGTGAACCGCAGCGTCAATCGGCGCGCGCTCACGGGCCGCGGCAGGTTCAGCGGCTGCGGGCCGTGGCCCATCTTCAGCGCGAAGGTCGCCAGCGGCTGATCGGAGCCGTCGACGTAGAGGGTGCAGCCGGACCAGCACTCCTCGGCGAACCAAGCGGTGCGACCGTAGTAGACCACCTGCGCCACCGTGACCGGTTCGGGCCATGTGAGCGTCAGGTCGGCGCCCTTGCCGTGCGTGGCGCCGTTGACGCACCAGGCCTGGTTGGTGTCGGCCTGGCTCCCGGCCCCCGGCGCCTTGCCGTCGATCGCGAACGCGGCCAGATAGGCGCCGCTGTACGCGGACGTGGCAGACGCCGCGGCCCGCCGCGCCAGGTTCTCGGGCGGGGCCGGCGCGGCGGGCCTGCCGGCGTAGGCCAGTAGCAGAGCGACGGCGCCCAGGGCGGGCAGCAGCGAAACGGCCGCCGAGGCGCGGCGCCGGGAGGTCGTCATCGGGCATCGCTCCAGTCCAGAGTGCGCGAGGCGGCCAGGCCCACGCCTTCGACCACCAGCCGGTCGGCGTAGACGCTGACGACGCTGTAGGCGTTGGAGCCCTCGGGCGCCTCCACCATGCCGCGCTGCGTCACGTGGTGGATACCGCCCCGGTAGGCGTAGCCGCCGGCGTGGTCGTGCCCGGCGAACCAGGCCCGCACGCAGCCGGCGTTCTGCACGGCGCCGAGGACCTCGTCATGGTTCCAGAGGAGGTGGGGCGCCGTGGTGGCGTCGGGATGGACCGGAAGGTGGCAGAAGACGATCACCTTGTCGCCCCTGGCCCGCGCGTCGGCGAGCCGCACCCGCAGCCAGATCAGCTGTTCGCGGCCGATGGCGCCGTCGTACTCCGGCGGCCTGGGGGTCAGGGCCATGTACCCCTTCGCGGCCTCCGCCTCCCTGGGGCCGGTGGGACCGGCCACGCTCACGTCCAAGGCATCGAGGACGATGAACCGCCAGCCCGCCTTGCGGAACTCGTACCAGCCCCGCCGCAGGCCCAGCGCCGGCAGGAGCTCCTTGCGCGGCACGCTGAGGCAGTGGTTGCCGATGACGTGGCGCACGGGCCCGCCCAGCCCCGCCCAGAGGGCGAGCATGGCGTCGAGGTCCGTGCGGCTCTCGGCGCCCCGGCCGTCGATGATGTCGCCCAGGTTCACGCCGAAGGCCACCCGCCGCGCCTTCAGGTCGGCCACGCACCGGGCCAGGCTCTGCGCCGATCCGGCATAGTGGCGCGTGCCCGCCGCGGGCTTGTCGGCGTATTGCGTATCGGCCACCAGACCGAACCGGAAGAGCGGCCGCTCCGCGCTCGGAGCCATGACAAGGACGCCCGCCGCCGCCAGCATGCATGCCACCATCGCAGCCTCCCGTTCGCGGCCCGACCGAGCGACCGCATACCATGTGATACCTCGTTGGCGGCATTCGGGAGGGAGCAAGGCGCAGAAGGAGCGTGGCCGGGCGCCCGTTGGCCCGCCGCGGCGGCCCGCCGTTGGGCCGCCATCGGTGGCTCGGGCCTCCGTGCCCGAGTCCGCAGGCGCGGCGGCTCAGGCAGGGTGCGGGATGCCCCTACAGGCCCGCCAGCTTGGCCGTGTCCCACAGGTCGATGCCGTGGTCTCGGGCGAATGCCCGGGCGTCGGCGGTGAAGCCCGAGGGCGCGGCCACGATGGGATGGATCCCCGGCGTTCGGTCGGGCATGGCGCCGCGCAGTTCGCGCACCACGGCCACGCCTACCGGCGCCTGCTGGTTCTTGCACTGGATCAGGAGGAGGCTGGCGATTCCCAGCTCGTCGATGCGCTCCGCGCGGATGTCGATGCCGCCGTCGCGCGAGCGGGCCGTCAGCTCCGCGGCGAACCCCTGCGCCTGTAGCCGGTCGCGAAGCCAGCGCTCGAAGGCCTCCCCATCCATCTCGCCGAACGAGGCGGCATCGCGCCCGGCTCGCGCGGGACCCGTTTTCCGGGGGGCGCTGAGCCCGAAAAGCCCGAAGAGCTCCTGCTCGGAAAGGGAGGCGGAGAGGTCGATCGACACATCGTCCACGATCTCGCTGAAGAGCGCCCTCTTCTCGCGCAGCTTGGCGTCGATGCGCTCCTCGATCGTGTCGGCGCAGACGTAGCGGTAGACCGTGACCGGGTAACGCTGGCCCATCCGGTGCGCCCGGGCCTCCGCCTGCTCCTCCACTGCCGGGTTCCACCAGCGGTCCAGATGAAACACGTAGGAGGCCGCCTGCAGGTTCAGCCCCACGCCGCCGGCGCGTAGCGAGAGGACCATGACGCGGTGATCTCGCGACTGGGTGAAGCGGTCCACCATTTCCTGCCGCGCACCGGCCGCCATCGCCCCTGTCAGCTCCAGCGGCCTCATCTCCTGCAGGGCGCTGCAGACCCATCGCGTGCCGAAGCCGGCGTCGGTGAACTGGCTGAAGACGAGGGCCTGCTGGTCCTCGGCCACAACCTGCCGGAGCCGCTCGACCATGTCGTCGAGCTTGGCGCTCTGGCCGGTGGCCGGGTCGCGGTTGCATATCTGCTTCAGGCGTCCGATCAGCTCCAGGATGTGCGTCACCGTCACCGGCTGGGAAGAGCTGCTCAGGCGGACGATCCCCTCGCGCTCGGCCATGTCGTAGGCGGCCCGCTGGCCCTCGGCCAGGTCGACCGTGAGGTCAACGACGCTCTTCTCGGGCAGTTCTGTCAGGACATCGGCCTTCCGTCGCCGTAGCTGCAGCGTGGCCAGCCGCTCCTTGAGCGCGGCCCGGTCGCAGCTGATCTCCGCCGAACCACCGGATTCGCCGAGCAGGAACTCCAGTATGGAGGCCACGTCATCGACCTTGTTCTCCAGCGGGGTGCCGGTCAGGGCCCAGCGTCGTTCGCCGCGGAGCGCCCGGCAGGCTCGCGATATCCCGGTGTCACGGTTCTTGATGCGCGACGCCTCGTCCAGGATGACGCAAGGCAGTGTGCCGCGAAGCGCCGGCGCGTTCTCCACCTCCAGGGTGTCGCTGCGAAGCGTGTCATACGATACCAGCCGCACATGCGCCGGCTGCCGCCAGAGCGTCGCCCGCGACGCCGGGTCTCCGCGCACCGGTACGACCGCCAGTTCAGGCGCCCAGAGCGCGAGCTCGCGCTGCCACTGCACGAGGAGGCTCGACGGGCAGACGATGAGCGCGTCAGTCATGCCGTCGCGGTGCGCCAGGATGCGCAGGGCCGCGATGGCCTGAATCGTCTTGCCGAGGCCCATCTCGTCGGCCAGGAGCAGCGCGGGCCTCTCCAGCAGAGCCTGCACGCCCTGCTGCTGGTAGGGCAGCAAGGGCGCGTGCCACTGCAGGACCCCTCCCGGCGCTACGAGCTGCTCCAGCGGCGGCTGCAACACGGCAACGAGGCGGGCGATCAGGGCATCCGTCTGCGCGGAGACCGGGCCCGGCGCGCACACCTGTCTGGCCGCGCCGGGGCCGACGCGGTCACATGCCGCACCGGAGCCCGGCGCCGGAGTGCGAAGCCCGTACAGGTCGAACGCCGCCGCGGCCCTCAGAGACGGCATGGGCTCAGCCGCCGCGACCACGGCTCGCGACGCCGGGCAGGTTTGGGCGGCCTGCGACGTCCCGCCACCGCATTCGATGGCATCGCCGGCGACCAGCACCGCCTGCCCGGGCTTCGGCATCCAGGATCGGCCCATCCCCGGCAGCCGGATGCGCGGGGCCACGGACTCCGGCGGCGCACCGACATGGGCGATCACTGCGCGTCAGTGGTGCCCATCACGGCCCCATAGGCTTCAGTCAGTCCCTGCAAGGCCCGTTCAAAGGGCTCGACCAGCAGGTTCCGGCCGGCAAGATCCTCCACCATCTGGGTGGCAGGCAACCCCAGGCCGGGCGTGCCGTTGACCCAGGAAACCTCCGGAGACCCGCCTGGACCGGAGCCGACGATGCCGAACGGCACGCTCGGCGCCAGATCCTGTAGCCGGAAGCCGGACCCCGCGAGGTCCGTCTCCGCCAACAAGAGGTCGGGTTCGACGCGCGGAGCGTCGAAGAGGCTGTGACAGAGCGCCGTGAGGCCCGCAGGCAGGACCCGCTCCTCGGGCCAGAGGAACCCACCGGGCAACGAGAGGCGATTGTGGATGAACTCCTGCGGATGGCCGTAGGCGTCGAGCAGCAGCAGGGCGCCGAAGAGCACGCGCCCCTGCGCGACGCGATGCACTTTCAGGTAGGCCACGCAACGCGCTCGCCCCGTCGGCGCCATGCGTCGATATGGTACAGCCATGCGTTACTCCCCTCCTCCACCAGCGTCAAACTCAAGCACGGAGTCGTCCACCTCGCTGGTGTCGAACTCCATGGCCGTCTCGGTCACGGTGGGCGCGTAGCCGGGGTAGATTCGCTCCAGATCCCAGGTGGCGATCCACCGGCGGATTTCGCTCCGAACCGACAGGCGGCCGCCGACCGGCGCCTCGGCCACCCTGGCAAGCCCGTAGGCCGCCTTGTAGAGGCTGGCGACCTTGAACTGCGTGCTCTGCAACTGCTCCGAGCTCAGGTCGACGAGCGGCGCGAAGCCGCTCCGCAGGAAGTCCGCACCATCCAGCGCAGGTGATTCCGAGGTCCCGTCCGGCGCCAAGCCGCCGATCAGGCCGAGCTTAGCGCGGTCGGCCTTCAGTACCGTGTCGAGGATGCCCTGGTTGCACATCCACACAGTGACGAGCGCCGAGCCCTGCAGCCGGCTCTGCTCCACCCACCATGCGATCTCCTCATAGGCGGCCAGCCTCTGCCTGAACGAGAAGGTCGCGAGGCGCTCCACTTCATCGAAGAGGACCACCAGGCCCGGCGCATCGAAGGCACGCGCCAAGCGGGCGAGTACCCGGATGCGGTCGTGCGCCAGGGCGTCGTTTCTGGGTCCGCCCTTCAGGTCCCAGCCGGCCGTCTGCTTGTGGGCGCGCAGCCGCTTGGTTATCTCCGTCTTCGCCAGCGGCATGCCCTGCAGGTCGTTCAGCACCTGCGTTCGGAACTCAAGATCGACGCGCTCCTCCTCGTAGAGATAGAGCATGGCCTCGAACCTCGGGTTGACGCCGGCATCCCTGGCCCAGCGCCGAAGGGCGCCCCAGCGGTCGGTATCGGTGTGCGAACGTGCGGCCATCTCGCGGTAGGCTTCGCCCGTATGGTCAAGCGCCGTTGCGTTACGCCCTACTTCCTGCAGGACGGCCTTCGCGTTGCCCATCGGTGTTTCCGGGCTTACGACCACCGTCGACGTCACGAAGCCGCGCTGCAGCGCCTTGTCCCGCATGTAGGCCAGCAGGTGGCTCTTCCCGTGTCCGAAGCTGGCCTTGGCCGCCACGGGCGCCGCACCAGCCGCGTCCGTCTCGGCGGCCTCAAGCGCGGCCCGAAACTGCTCATCCACTGCCGTCTGTGTCGTCCCGAGCGCTCGCACGCTGTAGGAGCCGGGAACGCCGGAGCGTAGCGCCTCGATGGCCTGCCGCGCTTCAACCTGGTCAGGTGTCATCACTCGTCCTCCTCCAGATCGACCAGTGCGGAGGCCGGGTTGGCGCGTCGCGCATCGCTGATCTCCTGGCCGATCCGCGTCTGCAGCGCGTCGTAGTCATAGAATGTGCGGCGTCCCCGCTCGGCAGCCGCGTAGTATGACGGCGATGTCAGCACCACCATGAAGAGGCCTGGAAAGCGGTCGATCTCATCGATGAATCGGCGTAGCGAAGCCAGCATCTGGTAGTAGGGGCCGTCCGCGTACGCGATGCCCGGCGCGGCGTCACGACGGCCCAACAGCGCGTTCAGTTGCGCGGCCGTTAGCCCGGTTCCGCCAGAAGCGGCCGCGCGAAGGTCACGGTCGACCGCGACGTTGCGCTCCAGCGCTGTGATCCGCCGATGGATGTAGGGCCTGAAGTCGAACACAACCAGCAGGCCGGACTTGCCGCGTCGCAGTAGCCAGTGGCAGTAGGAGGCCAGGTAGTGCCGCGCGTTCGCCGGGCCGATCCGACCGAATATCTGGAGCCGCTTCAGCGCCGCCGCGCCGCCGGGGAGCGACTTGCCCTTGAGCCAGGCAAGCAGCACCTCGTCGGTCGTGGGGGACCGCTCATCACGGCGAAGCGCCGAGCTGAAGAGGTATGCCAGGGCGGCACGGAACTCCAGCGTCAGCCGGTGGTCGCGGATTCGGTTGTCCAGCTCACGCTCATAGACCTGTAGCAGTCGATTGGCATCCAAGCCGGCCGCCTGAGCCACCCCGTCCACGTCCCGCAGGTCAGTGTCGGTAGGTATAGTCACACCGGTCTGCTGCTCCAGAAAGCAACGGGCCTCAGCCTCGGCCCAGGTCTTCCACTCCGCGTGGCGCGTGACGGCCGCGAAGAATCGGTCTATCCGGTGCAGGTTGGGCGCCCTACCATCCTCGTCACGGACACCGGGGTCCAGATGGACGGCCTCAAACCCGCAGTGCGTGGCTACCTGCGTTAGCCGGCTCGATGCCGCCGCCAGTGTAGCGTCCGAACCGCTGACGAACCGGATGGCTGACCCTCCCGCAGCGACAGGGCCGGTCAGGTACTCGGACCGTGCAAACGAAACCCAGTCGTCGACGGTCAGCCGCGAGTTATTTGATGTTGCGTGGCTCATACCGTTCCCCCATGGCTACAGGAAGCGAATGCCCCAGAAGCGGTTCACGTGGCCGTCCTCGCCATAGACCGTGAAGATGTCCGTCTCTCTCGGTTTGCCCCCCGGCGTCTCGAACTGGTACACGCACCCGTCCTTGGTGGTGCGAACCGAGGACATCCGTAGCGCGTAGATGCGCTGGCCGAACTCCACCGTGGGGTTGGCCTTCCTCCATCCCGGCGTCTCGCTGAACAGCGCGTAGATCTCGTGGAAGGGCGCGTAGACCTCGCGGGGGTTCTCACTGACCCGCTTTGCCGCTGCGTAGAGACCCTCGAGGAACTCCTGGCAGTTGGCGGCAGAGACGCGGTCGCGGTGCTTCTTCACCTCGTCCGCGATCGCGGACGGGCGTAGCGTCCCGAGACCTGCGGAGAGGAGCTTGAGCCGCGACCTGGCCGGATCGGCCGATACGACCACCGGAGGGCAGACCAGCGCTCCGCTGGGGTCTCGGAATGCCCGGATGCCGTGGCGGCTACGCAGCGTCTCGATCAGTTCCTGACGCCAGGCGTCACCGGCCAGGTAGTTGGCCACATCGATGTCGCCGGCGGCGGCTCGGAGCGCCTCGGGCATCTCATCCAGCAGCTTCGTCGCCGCGGCGATGGCTTTCTGCCGGTTCGCCAGGTGGCCAAGCTTGGTCGCCTTCTGCCACGCCTTGATCGCCGAGTTGAACTTGCCGGCCTGCTTTGCCAGCGCATCCACCCGCGCCTCGGCCTCGGCCAGCGCGGGCTCCAATGCCTGCAAGCCGGGGTTCTCCACTACCGGCGCCGCACCGCCATCCATCGCTCCGCCCAGATCGTCGATCACCATCATCACCTCCGCGAGTGTTCAGTAACGCACTATGGCCTTGGCCTTGGGCAGCCTGTGGCGGTCGGGAAGGGCTTCCGCGAGGGACGCGAACCCGTGGCCGTCAAGAGGGCTACTGGCGTGGGTGCGCCAAAACCGGAAGGCCTTCAGGCGAAATCGCTGAAAATCGTGGAGCGGGGCGGGCACGGCGGCCCGCCCCTACGTCAGGCGCGCGCGCTGCCGGTCCACCTCGGCGACCAGGGCCCGGATGTGGCTGGTCTCGATGGCCGGGTTGAGGAGCACGATGCGGAGCCAGCGGCGGCCGTTGACCATGGCGGAGGAGAGGTAGAAGCGGCCGTCGGCGAGGATGGCGTTGCGGATGCGTATCTGCAGCGCGTCGTCGCCCCGCACGCGGAAGCAGAGGATGCAGCTCTCGGGCCGAACGGCGCACTCGAAGCCCGGCGTGGCGCCGATCAGGGCGTGGGCCTCCAGCGCGAGGTCGCACTGCCGGTCCACGTAGTCGCCCATGGCCCCCTCGCCCAGCGCGGCCAGGGCCATGAAGGCGCGAAGGCCCAGGCCCGCCTTGGTACACTCGAACGAGCGGTGGCCGAAGTCGACGCCCGGCTGGTCCTTCTCGTGGAAGAGGTAGCTGGCCTCCTGCTGGAAGGCGCGGTCCAGCGTCCGGTGGTCACGCACCAGCACGGCGGCGCAGAGGATGGGCGCCTGCATCATCTTGTGCGCGTCCCAGACCAGCGAGTCGGCCGTCTGGACGCCTTCGAACAGGCTTCGCCGCCTGGGCGAGAGGAGCGCACCGGCGCCGTGGGCGCCGTCGACATGGAGCCAGACGCCCGCCTCGCGGCAGAAGGCGGCGATCTCGGCAAGCGGGTCGTAGATACCCACGGCCGTGCTGCACATGCTCGCCACCAGCGCGAAGGGGCGCCTGCCGGCGTCGCGGAGGCGGGCCAGTGTCGCCGGCAGGCGGTCGGGGAGGATCGCTCCGCGCTCGTCCGCCTCCAGCTCGGCGACGCCCTTGCGCCCGATGCCGAGGATGCCCGCGGCCCGGCTCACCGAGTAGTGCGCTCCCGGCGCGGCCATGAGGGCCAGACCCGCGGGGGAGCCCTCGTCCCACGCCTCCGGCGCGGCCTGGTTGCGGGCCGCGATGAGCGCCGTGAGGTTGGCCAGCGATCCGCCGTGGGTCAGCACGCCGCCGCCGCGGGGCCCGCCTTCGACCGCCATGCCGGGGTTCGCCGGAGCGGGGACCCAACCCACCTTCTCCAGCATCCAGTTGACCATGAAGAACTCGATGGCGCTGGAGGCGGGGCCCATCTCATAGATGCTCATTGCGTTGTTGGTGACGCCGTCCAGCAGGCCCGCCATGGCGCCCACGAGGTTCGGCGCGGCCACCTGGTGGGCCATGTAGGCGGGGTTGTGCAGGGCGGTGCTGTGGTGCAGGTAGCGCTCCGTGAACGCCGCGAGCGCCTCGCCGCCCAGCCCGCCGTCGCGCACCCAGCGCTCCAGCCCCAGCTCGTCGATCAGCGACCCGATCGGCTCCTGCCGGATGACGGGCCGCGCCTGCGCCCGCGACTCGGCCACGAACCGATCCAGCGGACCGACGACGGCGTCCAGGCTCCTCATCAGGTCATCCATGCGGAATGCGCCTCCTGTCGCGCCGGCCGGCGGCGCCCGTTGCCCCGCCATGCCGCGGCCATGGTACTGCCATAGGGGCGGAAGTGTCACCTGCCCGGTCCCGACCGTCGCGAAACCATCATCCCGGCAGGGATGCACCCGGACCGGCGCGTCCCCGACAGGAGGATGCTCCGCCGCGTGGTTCGCTGAGCGTCCTGGTTGCCGAGGCGGCCGCAGCGGCCCGGGGCGAGCGGCCGGAGGTCGCCTTCGCGGTGCGCGGTACAATGCAGGCTGCATCAGGCCCATCGTCATCGAAGGGGGGAGCGGCCGTGCCTCATATCCGTGAGTCGGTCCTGCGCGACCCACGATACCCGGTCAGCATGATCGCCGACGTCCTGTTGCCCTACCTGAGGGTACTCGTCGATCAGTTCGCCCCTCAACAGGTCATCCTGTTCGGTTCGTATGCCTACGGCACACCGACGGCGGACAGCGATGTTGATCTACTGGTCGTCAAGGATATGTCCGAGGCGCCCGTGCGCGAGGCCACGCGCATTCGGCAAGCCTGGTGGCCGCTGCGACTGAGCGGCGCGAGCCTCCCCTTCGACCTGCTGGTCGAGAGCCCTGCGGGACATTCCGAGCGCCTTGCGGTGGGCGGCGCCTATTACGGCGAGATCACAGCCAGAGGGCTGCGCATCGTATGAGGACCAGCGAGTCCAACCCGGCCGACTGGTACAGGCTCGCCGAGGATCGCCTGAGCGCGGCGGACACAATCTTCGCCCAATCCGGCATGACCTATGCCGGCGTCGAACTGCTTCACGAGGCTGTTGAGCGGTACCTCAAGGGCTACCTCGTCTCGATGGGCTGGACGCTGCGGCGAACCCATGATCTCTCCGACCTTCTGTCCGCGGCGGTTCAGTTCGACCCGGCCTTTTCGGCCTACGCCGGCATCGCGGACAACCTCACAGATCAGTTCTGGGCGCAGCACTACCCCGGCGGCGATCTGAGCGAGGTCGGCACAGACTACCCCGAAGTTCGCGACGGCGTGGGCAAGCTCGTGGAGCTTATCGCCGGTCGGCGCTGACCGCCTCCCTCAGCCGCCCACAACCTCCCCGCCGAAGCGCACGGGCGTGAACCAGCAAGAGGCGCGAGCGGCTACGGGGCCGACAGGGCATCGTCGAGCATGGCGATCGGAAGCCCGGGTATGTGCCTGAAGGCCGCGTCGTTGGTCACGAAGAGGGCGCATCCGCTGAGCATGGCCGTCGCCGCGTGGATGGCGTCCGGCGCCTTGAGCGGAGGAATGGCGGCTCGCAACCGTGCCGCCTCGCGCAGCACGGCCCGCGTCACCGGCAGCAGAAGCGTGTTGGGGCGTCCCCAGAGTCCCTCGCGGTCGCGCTCCAGGGCCGCATCGGCCGCGCGGATGGGACCGACGAGAGTCTCCAGCAAGATCAGTTCGCTGCTCACCACCGTAACGGCGCCTGCCGCGGCGGCGGACCAGAGCGGCATACAGGCGGGACCGTACTTCGGATGCCGGTCCACGGTGTAGATGGCTATCTGCGCGTCGACGTAGACAAGACCCTCGCTCGGGACGGTCAGCGATCCCACGAGAGCTTGTCCTCTGCGAGTTCGTGCATGATACCGTCCCACTCGGCCGAGGTGTGCCGGTCCCTGGGCAGGGACTCGATGTAGTCGACAACGCTGGGCGCGCTTGGAGCCGCCGACGGCGCCCCGAGCAGGTCGCGGAGAACGATCAGTTCCACGACCGCGCCTTCCGGCAGTTCCGGGGCGGTCACTTCGATGCGGCTTCCCGGGAGCACCGTAGCCGTGCGTCTGAGTGCAACCACCATCTGTGCTTCCCTCCTGACGGCAGTGTACTCCACCACATCCGCCAGACCGCCTCCCTCAGCCGCCCACCGCCTCCCCGCCGAAGCGCACGGGCGTGAACCGGTGGGGCATGTGGGTGTCGTAGACGCCGTGCGGGGTCCAGCACCAGGCGGCTTGCACCTGCTCGTCCGCCACGTCGAGTAGCTGGAAGCGGCCCAGGAAGAGGCGCCAGACGTCGCCCTCGTTGGGGGGCACGGGGCGGCCGCCTGCGAGGAGCTCCATGCCCGCCCAGGGGAGCGCGACGTGGGCGGTCCAGCCCTTGCTGCGGACGGTGCGGTCGTTCAGCGCGCCGTCGATGTGAGTGGCCGCCTGCAGGCCCGGCAGGTCCCAGTCGCGGAAGGCCCATCGGGTGCCGCGCGGGTGGGTGCCCTCCCAGAAGCTCTCGGGCTTGCGGTCGTAGTCGCCGCCGAAGCTGTAGGCGGCGGGTCCCAACGGGTCGAGCCCGGCCGCGGCGAAGCGGGGGTCGCGGCGGAAGGCGTCGCGCCAGACGAAGAGCACCTCGTACACGGCGCCGCGGGCGTTCATCTCGAACTCGTAGTAGCAGTCGCCGCCGTCGACGAAGATCTCCACATCGTTCTCGCGGAAGATGATCGAGTCGCGCTCGGTGAACCGCGCCTCGGGGAAGGGCTCCTGCACCCAGAAGCCGACGTGGAGGTGGGTGTCGTCCCAGAGCAGGGCCGCCTGCGTCTCCAGGATGGCGGGCTTGCCCGTGGCCATATCGACGAAGCCCGGCGACCGGGGCGCGGCGGCCCACTGCGGCGAGGAGAGGCCGCCGTCCAGCGGCAACGGCCCGGAGGCGCGGAGGACGGTGTAGGGGATCGGCTCGACGATGGCTTGGGTCACGGGCGGCGCCTTTCGGGATGCGGAGCGCGGGCCTGGCTGCGGCGCATCGCGCCGGGTCGGCTCATGGGCCGAAGCCACGCCTCAGGGCCTGCGGGGCGGCTTGGTTGCCGGGTCGGCCTCGCGTTTGGCGGGTTCGACCGGCTTCGTCGCCTCCGGGACGGCGTCGGGCACGGTCGGCACGCCCCAGCGGTCGTAGATGGCCTCCACGGCCTGGCGCAGGTCTCGCTTACCGATGATACCGCCCGGACCGAGCGGCGTAGCTGGACGCTTCATGTCGCACCTCCACTCCTGTTACGCACAGAGGCCCCGCCCGGTGTCACGCGCCAGGCCTTCGGGCAGTTCGAGGATGGGGTCGGTCTGGATGTTGCCCAGGTCGGCGCCCTCCTCGGGCCGCTTCAGGCCCGCCCGGTGGACGCGCCGAACCCACTCCTCCGGCGGCGCCATGCGGTAGAGGTCGCGCAGCTGGAGGTTGCCGTGGGTCTTGCTGATGGTCTCCACGGCGCCGCCGCACCGGACGCGGAGGCGCGGCAGATAGACGAGGCGCCGGGGCGGCGCGCCCAGGGCGTCGTTGACGAACTCGTAGAGCTGCAGCTCGGGCGTCAGCTCCTCGCCGCGAATCACCGCGTCGATGCCTTCTGCGATGTCCGCCCGCACGCGGGCGCGCACCAGCGCCGGTGTGCAGGGCACGTTGTCCCACCCCTCCAGCGCCGGCGGCCGCAGCCAGAGGTTCCGGCCGCCCACCGTGCGCAAAACCTCACCGTTCAGGTAGTCGCCGACCCGCGTGACGCGGTCCGGTTTGATGCCCGCGCGCCGCAGGAGCGCCTCGCCTTCGGCGGCCCACTCGGCCTGGCGGTCGCCCGTCTCGCCGGCGGACAGGGGCGCGACGTCGTCGAACCGCAGCACGAAGCGGCCGCCGGTGCGCCGCGCCAGCGCCCAGTTGAGCCACGCCATCCAGAGGTGCCCCACGTGCAGGCTGCCGTTCAGCGAGGGTGAGAAGCGCGTGTTCACTCAGAAGTACCCCATGATCCCGGCGCGGAAGCCCATGGCCTGGAGTGCGGCGCCGGACCCGGCCTCCAGACCCCGCAGGAGCCCCACGCCGGACCAGGCCTCCATGGACGCCAGGTAGTCGGCCAGGCGCGGACGGGGCGGCGGCTCGGGGATCCAGGGGTCCGCCTTCTCGAAGAGCCACTGGGAGCCGGCGAAGGCGATGACCAGCGCGCCCAGGCGGTTCATCTCGTCGCGGAGTTCGCCGCCCCGTCGGTAGCAGTCCTCCACCAGGATGTCGAAGACCGGCGCGAAGGCCGGGCGCGCGTGCGGCGCCACCAGCGGACCGTGCCGCCGCACGAACTCCAGGCAGCGCCGGTGGTTGGCGCGCAGGTTGCAGTCGTAGCAGATCTCCCCGTTGGCGTTGCCCACCAGCACGGCGCGGACGCGAGGCCCCAGGTCGGCCAGGGCGCGCAGGTTGGCGGCGCGCTCGGCACGGGGCGCGTCGCGGCGGCGCGGGGTCTGGTCGATGGTCCCCTGGTAGAGCGGCAGCCAGACGACGTCGTTGGAGCCAAGCTCCGCCTGGAACTCGGCCTCCGAGGGCTGGTAGTCCCAGGTGTACTCCACGCCGATCAGCCGGCCCGCGGGCGAACGGTCGACCGTCATGCGGGTCCGCACGGGGTGCCAGACCACCGGGTAGACCGGGAAGCCGGGTGGCGCCGGCGGCGCGAAGGGCGGACCGAAGGGGCTCACGGCCTCTGCGCCGGCGCCCCGAGGATCGGGTACGTCTTGCCCTCCGGCCAGAACCTACCGGCCACGAGGTCGCCGGGGTCTTCCCGGCCGGTGGGGCGGCGCTGCGGCGTCCCGCCGTTGTCGCGCCGGTCCGGCCCGAGGCTGTAGAGCAGGAAGCCGTCGGTCGTGCGCCGGTACCGGAGCGGCGCGCCGGGGGAGGCGGCGAACGGGTCGTCCAGCATGCGGCCCATGCTCGCGGGCGCGAGGTCCGCGAGGGACGCCGGGAAGGCTCCGTGCTCGGCCCGGTAGAGGCCGAGGGCGATCTGCGTGCGGACCAGCGCGGCCATGGCGCGCGCCGAGGCGTCCAACGTGCGGAGGCGGTCTTGCATGATGCCGTCGTCGCCCGACATGGCGGCCAGCCGGGAGGGCTTCGCGTGGACGTTCGCCAGGCCCGGCGATGCGAACGCCCGGGTCACCGTTTCGTGGTACCGCTGGTCCTCAAGCAGGAGCGCCCGCCGGTCGGCCAGCATCAGCCGGGCGGCCTCCAGCGCCCACGATGCGCGCTCGCGGATCGATGGGCCCGCCTGCTCGCCGGACGAGCCCGCCGACTCGAGGTTGATCGGCCGGATCGCGACAGCGGCGTAGGCGGCGCGGCATCGCGCGGGCAGTGAGCCCCGGTCCAGCTCGCGCAGGGCGTCCTCCTGGAGCGATAGGCTTGCCCACCCCTCCTCGCGCATCACGTCCACCATCGCCACGCGCTTGGCCTCGATCACATCCCAGCGCCGGGCGGCGTGGCCGAGGTCGTCGGCCGACATGCGGGGAGGCATGTCGGCGAACTGCCGGAGCGCGATGGCCTGAATGGCCTGCCCGACGAGCCAGGCGATGAGCGAGCCGTGCTGCACCATGACGCCCATCTCCACTCCGTCCAGAGCCCGATCCGCGGCCTCGCGCGGTCTCCCGCCGGCCATGAGGTACCGGGAGTCGCCCGCCATGGTCCGGGCCATCTCTCGGAACCGGCTGTAGGCGGGGAGCGGGCCGGCGCCGGCGAGCCCGCGCTTGGGCGGCTCCAGATAGGGCGTGGCGAGGGCCGCCCGCAGGGCCCGCAGCGCCGGTTCCGCGTCGCGATGCGCGGCGGCATAGGTGGCGTAGGTCTCGACCGCCGGCGACCAGTTGGGCATGGAGTTGGGGAAGAAGCAGCGTCTTCCCTCGAGCTTGGCGGCTGCCGCGCGGAACTGGTCGTAGGCATTCGGCGACGGCAGGCCGGGCATGGGGATGCTCAGCGGCGGCGTTCGGCGGTTCGCCTCCAGCCGCCAGCCGGCCGCGCCCGCCAGCGCCAGGAGCGCCGCGCCGGGCACGACGGCGAACCAGAGCCGGCGGCGCCTCCGCTTGCGAGGCGCATTGGACAGGGCCGATTCGTCAGCATCCATGGTTCCCCTCCGCTACCGGGCAGTGGCGCAAGCCCCGGCCAACATCCGGCCAACATCCGGCCAGCATCCGGCCAGCATCCGGCCAAGTACGGCCTAATCTGCCGCCGCCGGTTGAGTGTAACGTACGCGTGCCGCCCTACCGGGGCGTCTCCGGGCCTGTCGCCGGGCCGGAGCTTCGATGTGCCGCCCCAAGATTGTGGTCCATCCGGGGGCATACTCCTGCCAGGGCCTCCAGCGCGGCGGCCACCTGTTCGGCGGCGATCCCATCCATGCCGCCCGTGGCCGAGGTCACGAGGGTGCAGCGCGAGCGGTCCAGCGGTCCCGTCTGCTCGGGGCGGCTGGGGCCGTAGAGGGCCACGCAGGGGACGCCCAGCGCCGCCGCCAGATGCATGGGCCCGGTGTCGCCGCTCACCACGGCCCGGCAGAGGCGCAGCGCGGCGGGCAGGTCGGCGAGCGGCGCGCCGATCAGGCTCAGGGCATCCGGCGCCGAGGCCATGGCCCGAGCCGCGCGCGGCCGATCGGCCTCCGACCCGAGCAGCACGGGCGCGCGGCCCAGCCGCTCCAGACGGCCGCATAGCTCGCCGAAGCGCTCGGCGGGCCAGACTCGGGTCGGGCTCGAGGCTCCGACCACCAGCCCCACCAGCGGGCGCGACCCGTCCCAACCGGCGGCGCCGAGCGTGCCGCGCACGCGCTCGGCGGAGCCCGGCGCCTCGGCCGCCATGGTGCGCCACTCCGCGGGCTCAACCCCCAGCAGGGGCATCAGGCGCCGGAAGGGCCCCAGCGTCTCATGCTCGTCGTCGCGGCGGCTCACCGAGCCCGTAGAGAGCCGGGCGTAGCGGTTCTTGTGGACGCCGTACCGGACGGGGATGCCCGCCAGCCACGCCAGCAGCACGGCCGCGTTGTCGCAATCGAGCAGGAGCGCCAGGTCGATCTGTCCGCCGCGCATGCGGGCCAGCCGCTCCAGCCGGCCCGCGAGCCCGCGCCGCCTGGGCCAGACCGCGTCCACCAGACCCAGACCCTCCAGCAGCGGCTCGGAGCCGGCGCGCATCTCGCCGACGATCCACGTGGCCGGGAAGGCGCGCCGCAGGGCCGCCAGCACGGGCGTGGTGTTCACCACGTCGCCGATATGGTCCATGATAGTGACCATGATGCGCTTCGGCGGCGGGTTCACCGGACCGATCCGATCTCCGCGCCCGGGCGACCGGACGCCGACGGCCATGGTCTATGCCTGTCCATGCGGGTCTCCTGACTGGAATCTACCAGGGGGAGAGTACCTCCGCCGCGCATCGCGTCGCCGCCACTCTCCGCCGCCGATCGGTGGCCCGAAGCACGCCGCGGGCCGCGGGAGATGAGCAAGGCCGTCTGGCCGGCCATCCTCTGCGCCGCGCTCGCCGCCGCCTGCGGTTGCCAGCGGAGCGCACCCATACGGCTGACCGCAAAGATCGTGGTCATGGGTCCGATCCGCGACTTCAACCAGGTCGGACGCAAGCATCCGATGTACGGGCACGGGACCTACGTCCTGGGCGGCCCCGTCGTCTGCCGGATCCAGGCGCCGCCGCGCATCCACCTCCGCGTCTTTGTCGGCGTCATGAACCCCGACGCCGCCGCGCCCGGCCGCCGCGTCCTCGACATCTCCGTGCAGGGCAGGCGCGTGACGACCTTCGACGCGTTCAACGGGGCGCGGGGCGAGCCGACGGGCCGCGTCGTCGATGGAACGACGGACGCGGCCGGGACGCTCACCGTGGCCGTGCAGGCGAACGCCGACGCACGCAACCACGACCCGATCGTCTGCGGGTTCCTCGTCTATCCCGGCGACCAGCGGCTGCGCGTCGACCAGGTCGTGGCCGGCGGCGGGCCGGAGCCGATCGCCACGCTCCTGCCCAGGGAGGAGGCCCGGCGGCGCCTGCGGGAGCGCGGCATGTACTTCACGCCCCGGCCCCGCCCCGCGACGCCCGCGCCGGACTTCGCGCAGGCCCGGATGCGCCTGCCGGCCCCGATCTACGACGAGCGCCCGGACTTCGTCGACGGCTATTGGAAGGCGTGGGAGATGGCGTTCCGGCACTGGCGCAAGCCCGCGCCCGGCGGCCCGTTCGTCGCCGACTTCATCGACGAGGGCTTCAACGAGAGCGTCTTCCTCTTCGACACCTCGTTCGTGACCATGTTCGCCGGCTACGGCCGCCCCTGTGCGCCGGGCATCGAGGCGCTGGACAACTTCTACGCCGTGCAGATGGAGGACGGCGAGATCGTGCGCCAGGTGACCGAGGAGAAGGGCCTCCCCGTGCTGCTGGCGGAGCCGGGGAGCGCGGCCAGCCTGAACCACCCCATCGCGGGCTGGGCGGAGCGCGAGGCGTTCCGGTTCACGGCCGACCGCGGGCGCCTGAAGCGGGTCTTCGATCCGCTGCGCCGCTACTATGAGTCGTTCGCCAAGGTCCGCGACGCGGAGTCGGGCCTCTATATCGCCTCGTTCGCCAGCATGGACAACTCCCCGCGGGTGCCCCGGCTCTGGTGCGGCGTGGACACCAGCGCCGAGGTGGCCATGCTCGCCCGCGACCTGGCATGGATGGCCGGCACACTGGGCCGCGAGTCCGAGGCCGCCCGGTACGCGCGCGAGGCCGACCGCATCGGCGAGCTGATCAACAGATATATGTGGGACGAGAAGACGGGCTTCTACTACGACCTGGGGGCCCACTCCCGGCGGCTCGGCGTCAAGACCGTCGCCGGCTTCTGGCCCCTCCTGGCCGGGGTCGCCGACCGGCGCCGCGCCGAACGGCTCGTGCGGCATCTCACCGACCCGAAGGAGTTCCGGCGCCGCCACATGGTCCCCAGCCTGGCGGCGGACGATCCCGCCTTCAGTCCCACGGGATCGCACTGGTGCGGCGGCGTCTGGTCGCCGATGAACACCATGGTCATCCGCGGCCTCGAGCGCGCCGGGCGCTCGGACCTGGCCCGCGCCATCGCCCTGAACCACCTGGAGCAGGTGACCGCCGTGCTCGCGCGCACCGGGACGATCTGGGAGTACTACGCGCCGGACATCGTGGCGCACGGCTCCTACCCCAAGCGCAAGCAGCTGCCGCCCAAGCGCGACTTCGTGGGCTGGAGCGGCCTGGCTCCGATCATGTACCTCATCGAGTACGCCGTCGGCATCCGGCCCGATGCGGCCGCCAACGCGGTCACCTGGTCGGTCGGCAGCCCCCGGCGCGTGGGCGTCTCCCGCCTCTGGTTCGGCGGAACCACCGCCACCATGGTCTGCGAGTCCGTCGGGAGGAACGGCAGGCGCAGGCTGCGGGTTGAAGGCGACCACCCGTTCGGCCTGACCGTCACGTGGCGCGGTCGCGCCACCCGCCTGCGCGTCCCGGCGAACCGACCCATCAGCCGCCTCCTGTGACCGGCCTCAGGCGGATGTGACGACTACCGCGCTTCGGGCGCGAGGCACCCGGCGAGCGTCTGCCCCAACGCCACGACGGAGACGGGCTTGGAGAGGAAGCCGTTCATCCCTGCGGCCCGGCAGGCCTCGCGGTCGGTGGTGGACGCGCTGGCGGTCATGGCGATGATGGGCACGTCGCCGGAGGTCGATCCGGTCGCCATGGCCCGAATGCGCCTGGTCGCCTCCAGGCCATCCATCCGCGGCATGCTCAGGTCCATCAGGATGACGTCGTAGCGGCTTGCCGCGGCCGCCTCCACCGCCTGGACGCCGTCGGCGGCTATGTCCACCTCCAGCCCGAGCTTGCGCAACGAGGCGCGACCGACCTTCTGGTTGATGGAGTTGTCGTCGGCCAGCAGGGCGCGCACGCCGGAGAAGACCGGCGGTCTCTCGGCAGGCGGAGCGCCGGGCGCCGCGATGGCCGCGCCCAGCGCCCGGGCCAGCGCCCGCCGCAGTTCGCTCTGGCCCACGGGCTTGGCCACGGCGGCGACGCAGCCCATGGCGGCCCGTTGGGCGTCGCCGTCCGGCGACGTGACGCGGGTCATCAGCGCCATGCGCGTGGCCACAAAGGCCGGGGTGTCTGCCACGGTGCGGCAGAACCGCTCGCAGCCTGCGTCAGGCAGAAGGGCGTCGACGAGCGCCACCAGATAGGGGTCGCCGGCCTGGGCGGCATAGGCCAGCGTCTGCAGGCCGGCCTCGGCGTCGGTTGCCTGCTCCGGCCGAAGGCCCCATCCCGCGAGGCAGGCCATGAGCGTGGCGCGGTTGGAGGCGCTGTGGTCGAGGATGAGCGCCCGGGCCGAGCCGAAGCCCGGCGTCGGGACGGCCGGTGCGGATGCGGCCCGGGCCAGCCTGGCGGTGAACCAGAACTCGGAGCCCCGGCCCGGCTCGCTCTCAACGCCCGCCCGCCCGCCCATCAGCTCGGCCAACTGCCGCACGATGGCGAGGCCCAGGCCCGAGCCGCCGCGCTCCCTCGTGGTGGAGGCGCCGGCCTGCGCGTACTCGCCGAAGATGGCCGGAACGCGCTCCGGCTCGATGCCGATGCCCGTATCCCGCACGCTGAAGCGCACCAGGATGCCGCTCCCGTCCTCCGCCTCCAGCGAGCAGCGGACAACGATCTCGCCATCGTCGGTGAACTTGGCGGCATTGCCCACGAGGTTGGTGATGGCCTGCCGCAGCCGAACCGGGTCGCCGCGGAGCGTGGCCGGCAGGGCGGGGTCGACGCCGCAGACCAGTTCCAGCCCCTTGCCCGCGGCCAGCACCGCCAGGGCGGCGCCGACGCCGTCGACCATCTCGGCGATATCGAAGTCGATCGCCTCGATCTCCAGCTTGCCGGCCTCGATCTTGGAGACGTCCAGGATGTCTCCGATCAGCGCGACCAGCGACTGCCCGCAACCGCGTATGGTCTCGGCGTGCCTGCGCTGCGCGGGCGTCAGGCTGGTCTCCAGCAACAGGTCGGCCATGCCGATGACGCCGGCCATGGGGGTTCGGAGGTCGTGGCTCATGCGGGCCAGGAACGCGCTCTTGGCCCTCGTGGCATCGTCGGCGGCGGCGCGGGCCCGGCGCTCCCGGTCCATGTGCGCCTTGAGGCTCAGGTGCAGGTTCACGCGGGCGCGCACCACGGGCGGGTTCACGGGCTTGCTGATGAAGTCGTGGGCGCCGGCCTCCAGCGCGCGGACCTCGGTGGCGAAGT
The DNA here is from genome assembly GCA_026392115.1 of Armatimonadota bacterium. Lineage (GTDB taxonomy): Bacteria > Armatimonadota > Chthonomonadetes > Chthonomonadales > CAJBBX01 > CAJBBX01. The sequence goes on from JAPLCQ010000087.1 coordinate 95,883, forward strand.
CGTTGTCGACCGTGACGAAGATGACGGGCAGGTCGGGGCGGCCGTCCAGCAGGGCGCGGCACGTCTCGAAGCCGTCCATCTCCGGCATATGGGCGTCGAGCAGCGCCAGGTCGATGCGATACTCGGCCGCCAGCGCCAGCGCGTCGGCGCCGCTGGCGGCGTAGCGGATGCGGCCAAGGCCTTGAAGGGCGTCATGCAGGGTCTGGATGGCGAACGGATCATCATCGACGATCAGGATGGTGGCGATGCTGCGCATCAGGTTGTCTCCGGTTCGGTGGCGGCGAAACCCTCCAACCGGTCTCAACGGTCCGAGCCTCAGAGCCGTCGCCGGGCGGCTACCCGTTGCCCGCCGCCGCCGCTCCAATCCTCCTCGGAAGACCTGCCGCCACCAAGGCGCCGATGCTGGGTGTATGTTGCAGTTCCAAAGCTCTACAAAGCGCCTCGCTGGGCATTATGCGCCACATCAGAGACGCGGCCTGTCAGCAAACCGCGCAGAATCGGACGCATCGGCGCCGCTCCCGGCTACTCCAGTATCGCCAGGGCTTCGTCGAACCGCAAGCGCGTCACTGCCGACCTGAGATCGGCCGCCTGGGCATCGCCCAGGAGCAGATGGAGGCCCGCATCGAGCCGGTCGAAGAGGCACAGCGCCTCCAGGTCATGGCTCTGGAGCGCCTGCGTCAGTTCGGCCATCTGCTCCGCCGTCGGCACGCGCGCGGCATCGGGCGCCGGATCGTCGACGGTCGCGCCCAGCCGTGCGGCCGCGGCCACCAGGGCCTCCATGGCGCGCGCCAACGCGACCGGAAGGTCGTCCGCGGGCGCCTCTCCGCGCAGGACGGCGGCTTCGACCGCGGCGGCGGCGGCGGCGATCTCATCGGCGCCCAGCGTGGCCGCGCTGCCCTTGAGGGTGTGCATCAGGCGGGCGGCCGCCGCCATGTCGCCGCCCGCCAGGTGGCGCCGCATCGTCTCGGCAACGTCGGCGAACTCGACCGTGAAGAGGCCGAGCAGGCGCAGGAAGACGATGCGGCTGCCGCCGGAGCTGCACCGCGCCCTCTCGGCATCGACGCCGGCCAGGTCGGGGAGGAACTCCGCGCCGTCGGCGGGTTGCTCCGTCGGCTCCGGCGCGGCGATCGGCAGAGCGAGGCAACCGCGTATCTGCCGCACCAGGGCCTCCAGGTCGACGGGCTTGGTGACGATGGCGGTGACGCCGACCCCCATGGCGGCCGCCCGCTTCGCGTCCAGAAGCCCGGCCGTGAGCGCGATGATGGGCAGATCGGCCAGGCCGAGCTCCTGCCGCACGTGCAGGGTCGCCGTGATGCCGTCCATCTCCGGCATGTGCATATCCATCAGCACGGCGTCGTAGCCGTCGGGCTCGGCGCGAAGGGCCTCCAGCGCCTCCAGCCCGTTGGCGCGGGCGTCCGCCGAGGCCCCTTCCAACTGGAGCATGGAGACGGCCACATCGCGGCTGACGGCGCTGTCGTCCACCACCAGCAGGCGCAGTCCGTCCAGGCGCGGGCCCTGTGCCGCCGGCTCGGGCCTCCGGGGCTCGGGCGGGGTCGCCGGAGCCAGATCGAAGACTGCCTCGAACAGGAAGCGGCTGCCGCGGCCCGGCCGGCTCTCGGCGGTGAGCCGGCCTCCCATGAGCTCGGCCAGGTTGCGGCTGATGCTCAGGCCGAGGCCCGTGCCGCCGTATCGCCGGGTGATGCCCGCATCGGCCTGCTGGAAGGACTCGAACAGGCCGTCCAGCACGTCGGCGGCGATGCCGATGCCGGAGTCGACCACCTCGATGCGGAGCCATCCGCCGCCCGTGCCCGCGGCCTCGCAGGTGGCAGCCACGCGCACGTAACCGGTCTCGGTGAACTTGACGGCGTTCCCCACCAGGTTGAGCAGAATCTGCTCGAGCCGGAGCTCGTCGCCCATCAGGGCGGGCAGCGGCCGGTCGGGCAGGTCCAGCGCCAGCTCCAGCCCCTTTCCCCGGGCGCCGGCGCCCATCAGGCTCACCACCCGCCCGAGCGGCGCGGCCGGGTCGAAGGGCCGCGCCTCGAGCCGCATCTTCCCGGCCTCGATCTTGGAGTGGTCCAGGAGGTCGTTGAGCAGGGCGAGCAGCGTGCGGCCCGAATCCTCGATTCTCGCCACCAGGGAGCGCTGTTCCGGGTCCAGCGCCTGTCTCCTGAGCACCTGCGCCAGCCCCAGCACCCCGTTGAGCGGCGTGCGAATCTCGTGGCTCATGTGCGCAAGGAACCGGCCCTTGGCCTCGTTGGCCGCCTCGGCCGCCTCGCGGGCCTCCCGCAGCTCCCGCTCATGGCGCCGCCGCTCGGTGATGTCGCGGGTGATGCCCTGCACGGCGAGCAGCTCGTTGTCGCGTCCGTACCGGCCCGAAGCGGTCACCTCGGTCCAGAGGGTGGAACCGTCCTTGCAGGTGACCTCCAGCTCCATGCGGACGATCCGTTCGGGGCCGCCTCCGCCTGCCGCGGACCTGAAACCCGCGAGTTCCACTCGGGCGAGGGCGGCTGAGGCGGGCGCGAGGGCCTGATCGAGCGTCTACGCCATGGCCTCCTCGGCCGTGAAGCCGCGGAGCCGCTCCCCGGAGGGGCTCATGTAGGTGAACCGGCCCCATGGGTCCATCTCGAAGATGATGTCGGTGGCATTCTCGGCCAGCAGCCGGTACTGCTCTTCGCTTTGCCGGAGCCCCTCCTCGAGCCGCAGGCGCTCGGTGACGTCGCGGGCCAGGGCGATGAAGAGCGTGCCGGGGTCGCCGTCGCGGCTCATCGCGGCGATTGAGAGCTCGAACGAGCGCCGACCGTCGGGCAGGGAAAGCGAGTACACCGCGCCGTGGTGGCTGCCCGTTCGACCCGCCTCGGCCATGGCCTCGGCGACGGTGGCGGCGGCGTCGGGAGGAAGCACGTCGGCCACGAGGTTGCCGACGAGCCGCTGGGGCTCCGCGAAGAGGCTGGCTCTGATGGGCGAGTAGTAGCCATGGATGCGCGCATCCCGGTCGACCACGAACATCAGGTCCGGCACGGCGTTGACGATGGCCTCCAGCCGATCCTTGACGGCCCGAAGCTCCCCGGCGATCCGCGCCGGTTCGGTGATGTCGACCATCGACACGAGCAGCATGTCGTCCAGGACGCAGCCGCCGATGGACACGAGAATCTCGGCGCCGTCCTTGCGGACCATCCGATGCTCGGAGGGAGCCACCATCCCATCGGCCCGCCCGGCCTCGGCCACGGCCTTCGTCCACCAGTTCAGGACCAACTCGCGCAGCGTTTCATCGGGGAAGACCAGCCGGGCGGCGGACTCCAGATCGGGCACGTCGGCCCCGGTATAGCCGAAGACGCGGTAGATGTGCTGATTGGCCAGGATGATCCGGCGGTCCGGCGGGCGCGAGAAGCCGACCACGGCGGTGGGGAGGTTGTCCAGGATGCGCCGAAGGCGTACGGCGTCGGCCCGCACATGCTCCTCCATGGCATCCTGCGCCGCGCGCATCTGGCGCTCGCGCAGGAGGAACGCGCCCGCGGCGGCCGCCAGCATGGCCAGCAGCCCGGCGAGGCCGATCCCCGCCGAGATGGGCAGCGTGGCGCCGATCACCTCCGAGCGGTCCATCTTGGCGCCGAGGAACCAGTCCGTTCCCTCGATGGCGCGTCCGACCGACACCACCGGCCGGCCGCGGTAGTCCACGGCGTCGAGCTTCGAACCCGGGCGTCCCTCCCGCAGGAACCTGGCGGCTCCCAGGCGGCTGCCCTTGATGGGCGCCCGCAGCCTCAGTGCCGAACCCGGGCGGAAGCGCAGCTCGCTGATGAAGAGGACCGTGTCGCCCTCGCGCCGGCAGAGCACCGTCTCGGCGGTCTCCGACGGGACGGGCCACTTGCGGAGCGTGGCGAAGAGAGAACGTGCAGGGTCCGAGCGCAGCACCAGCACGGGGACGCCCTTGCCGGGCAACCGGGGGAGCGGCGCCAGGAAGTCCAGCCACGCCTTGCCGGCGGCGTCCAGATAGGGGCCCGCATACCCGACCTTGCCCGTGGCCGCGGCGCGGAGAACCCCGCTGCGCAGTTCCGGCGCCATGGATGCGCGCGCGTCCGGCGTCGACCAGAGCGGGGTGAGGTCCGGACCGAGGAGCATGGCGTCGCTCCAACTGCGCCGATCCCTGATGACCGTGAGCCGCCGCCCGAGGTCGGCCACCGCCGCCGCGCCGCCGCCATCGGCCACCCGGCGGGCGGCATCGGCCACCGGTTCGCTCGCTTGGGCCTGCAGCGCATCGGCGCGCCGTTCGGCCATCCACTCCTCGATCTGGGTCGCCCGCATCTCGGCGATGGCGGTGACGGAGGCGACGCCGCCGTTGTACTCGTTGCGCCACGTCGTCCAGATCGACCCGGCCACGAGAATGGCGATGCTCAGGCAGATGATGGCGAGAGGGGCCACGAGCGTTGGCCACCCCGAGCCGTCGCGCCCGCGCCCTGTCTTTGCCGCCGCCGACCCTCCAACGGTATCCCGCATGGTCATCACCCCAGCGCGAGACCGTCGCCCGACGGGCGGGCTCCGCGATCTCCGGCGGACTATCCACTATGGTGAAGGAGCGCCAAGCCCGGCGGGCCGACCGGGGTGCGGCCAGCCCGCCAACGTTGCTTCAGGAGTTCCGCGGCCCCAGCGCCCGGCGCAGCGCCTCGCCCAGTTCGTCCATTCGAAACGGCTTCGGCAGATAGACATCGGGCCACTCGGCATGCACGCCCGACATGACCTCCGCCTGATCGTAACCGCTCATCAGGATCGCCGGCAATCCCGGCGTCAGCTCGCGCAGCGCCGCAAGCGTCTCCCAGCCATCCATCCGCGGCATGGAGATGTCGCTGACGAGGCAACGGATGCCGCCGGAATGCGCGCGATAGACCTCCACGGCCTCCACGCCGTCGCCGGCCTCTACGATATCATAGCCCAACCGCTTCAGGACCGCGCGAGTGGAGGCGCGGAACGCGGGTTCGTCGTCGACCAGCAGCACGGCTCCGCGGCGCTCATCAGAGACGGGCGCCGCGGCGGCGGGTCTCGGCGGAGCCTCCTCGGAGATGGGCAGCAGCAGGCGGAAGAGGCAGCCGCGGCCGGGCCCGCTCTCCACCGTGACGCCGCCGCCGTGCCCCCGGGCGATTCCCGCCACCGTGGAGAGCCCCAGGCCCCGACCGGTGAACTTTGTGGTGAAGAAGGGGTCGGAAACCTTCCTCAGGTCGGCCTCCGGTATGCCGGGGCCATCGTCGGCCACCTCGATGCAGGCGTAGGGCCGCTCCTCGGGCATCCAACCCGACGGCGCCCGGTGCGGGCCGACGCAGCCTGGGCCGCACTCCGTCACCCTCAGGCGCACCGTGCCGCCCTCGTCTCCCATGGCTTCGGCGGCGTTGGTCGCCAGGTGCGCGAGCGCCTGCTCGAGCTGCTCGGCGTTGGCCCGGACGCGGGCGCCGGCCGTGGCAAGCTCCAGATCAACGCGGACCCGCTCGGGGCATCGCGCCCGGATGCCCGGCAGCAGCATCCGGCAGGTCTGGGACAGCTCCATGGGTTCCATGCGCCCCGGCGTCTGGCCCACATAGGTGAGCAGCGTCGCGGAGAGCCCGGCGGCCCGGTCGGCGGCGGCGATGGCGGCGGCCAGGTTCTGCCGCACCGGCGCCTCGTCGGGCAACGCATCCTGCAGCAGCTCGAGGTTGGAGAGAAGGGCGCCGAGCATGTTGTTGTAGAGGTGGGCGATGGCCCCGGCCATGCGGTTCAACCCCTCCGCCTTCTGCACCTGCACGTCCCGCGCCGCCCGCGCCTCGCTCTCGACGGCCGCCAGGTGTCGGTCGGTGACGTCGCGCCACGTCAGGTTCAGCGAGGCGCCGCAGCGGGCGCCGCGGATGTCGAACCGCTTTGGGCACCCCGCACGCGCGCACGGGCAGGGCGCGTCGTCCATCTCGACCGGCTGATCGGTCTCAATGGCCGCGACGCAGGCGTTGTAGAGGTCCGAACCCAGCAGGTGCGGCGCGATGGCCAGCAGGCGGCGGCCCGGCATCTGTTCCGGGGTCGAGCGGCAGACCTCGGCCGCGGCCCGGTTCGCGTACTGGAAGACCAGATCGACGAGCGCGCCGTCGTCGCCGCGCACCGGCTCCAGCACGACGTGCGGGTCGAGGAGCGTCTCCAGCGTGGCGGCAAGCCTCGCGCGCTCCTCCTCGGCGGCTCCGCGGGCGGCGGCCTCGCCGAGGAACAGCTCGCGGAGGCGTAGTTGGAGGCCCACGCGGGCGCGCACCACCGGCGGGTTGAAGCGATGGCCCCGGCTTCCAGGGCGCGGACCTCGGCCGCGGGATCGCCGTCGGCGGTGACGAAGATCACCGGCAGCTCCGGTCGCAGCGCGCGGACGGCGCGGCAGGTCTCGAACCCGTCCATGCCCGGCATATTGGCGTCGGTGAGGACGAGGTCGATCTCGGTGGTCTCGACGAGCTCGACCGTGTCGGCGCCCGATGTGGCGTAGCGGATGCCGCCCGTGCCGGCGATGGCCGAGTAGAGGGCGTGGATGGCCATGGTGTCGTCATCGACGATGAGGATCACGGGTTCGCGGCGAGGGGTCATGTCAGCCGTCTCCTTGGGGTTCCGTGTGCGCCTGTGCGAGGAGTCGCGCCGCCTCGTCGAACCGCAGGCGGCGGACGGCGGCGGCAAGTTGGTCGGCGGTCTCGGCGCCGAGCGCGGCGGCCAGTTCGGCCTCCATCGCCTGCCGAAGCGCCAGGGGAGCGGCGGCGGGGAGCGGCAGCAGGGGCTTCGCGGCGTTGATCAGCAGGTCGACGCGGCGCGCCAGCGCGGCCAGGTCCCGACCGAGCCCGGTTCGCCCCGCCTTCACCGCCTGTTCGAGGGCCTCGGCCGTCTCCATCACGCGGTGGGCGCCCAGCGCGCCGGCGCCGCCGCGCAGCGTATGGAGCCGCCGCAGGGCTTCGCCCGCGGCCCCGGCCGCGAGGTCGGCCCCGATGCGCTCCACCGTGCGCGCGTGCTCGTCTCTAAAGATGCCGAGCAGGCCGACGTAGAGGGCGCCGTCGCCGCCGACGGCCCGCACGGCCATGGCGTGGTCGATCCCGGCGAGGGTGGGCACCGGCTCCCGTGCGCGGTCCTCCGCGGCGGGCGGGGCGGGCGATGGCTTCCGCACCCATTGGAGCAGCGCCGGGGCCAGCAGGTCGAGGTCCAGCGGCTTGGCCAGCACCTCGTTCACCCCCGCGGCCAGGGCCTGCTCGCGCTCCTCCGGGAGGACGCCGGCCGTCAGGGCCAGGACGGGGAGCGCGGCCAGGCCGAGCTCCCGCCGGATGCACCGCGTGGCGGCCAACCCGTCCACGTCGGGCATGCGGACATCCATCAGCACCGCGTCGTAGGCGGTCCGGCGTTCGCGGAGCGCGTCGATCGCCTGACGGCCGTCGAAGGCCAGGTCGCATGAGGCGCCCTCGACGGCCAGGGCCTGCCGGGCCACCTCGCGGTTCATGGCGCTGTCATCGACCACGAGGAAACGGAGGCCCCGCAGGCGCGGACCGGGCGCCGGGCGTTCGCGCCACGCGAGGTCGGGCGGCGACGACTCCTCGGCGTGGCGGCCCAGCGGCAACTCGAACCAGAAGGCGCTGCCGACGCCCGGAGCGCTCTCCATGCCCATGGCGCCGCCCATAAGGTCCACCAGCTGCTTGCTGATGGCGAGGCCCAGGCCGGTGCCGCCGTAGCGCCGGGTGACGCCGGACTCGGCCTGCACGAAGGGCGCGAAGAGGCGCGCGGCCGTCTCCGGCGCGATGCCGATGCCCGTGTCGCGCACCTCGAAGCGGAGCCGCACGGTATCCGGCCCGCTCTCCGCGCCGGTGACCGAGAGCCGCACCTCGCCCCGGTCCGTGAACTTGACCGCGTTGCCCAGGAGGTTGGTCAGCACCTGCTGGAGCCGCAGGGAATCGCCCACGTGGCGCGCGCCGGGCTCACAGGCGAGCCGTCCCGCATCGATCACCATCTCAAGGCCCTTGGCGCGGGCGGCGCTGCCCATCAGGCTCTGCATGTGCTCCAGGAGCAGGGAGAGGTCGAAGGGCCGCCGTTCCACGCGGAGCCGGCCGGCTTCGATCTTCGAGAGGTCCAGGATGTCGTTGAGGATGGTGAGGAGCGACTGCCCGGCCTCGCGGATGTGCGTCACCGTGCGCCGCTGGCCGGGTGACAGGTCGTCGCGGCTCAGGAGCTGCGCCAGGCCGAGGACCCCGTTCAAGGGGGTGCGGATCTCGTGGCTCATGTTCGCCAGGAACTCGGACTTGAAGCTGCTCTGCGCCTCGGCCTCGGCGCGCTTCAGGGTCAGCTCCGCGTTCATCTCCCGCAGTTCGCGCCCCGCCTGGTGGAGGCGCGAGACGTCGGTGAAGACCCATATGCGGCCGCGGACGCTCCGGGACTCCAGCGGTGCGCAGGAGACGCTGTAGACCCTCTCGGCGGGATCGCCGAAGCGCCACTCCCAGTCGCGGATGCTGCGGCCGGGCGATGCGAAGAGGCTGGCGGCCTCCTCCTCGATCTCGGGCGCGTTGGCGGCGGCGCGGCGGAATCTTCGCATGGCCTCGGCGATCACCGGCGGATCGTTGGCGTCGGGCCGAACGCCCAGCATGGCGGCGCCCGGCGCGTTGACCCACGCGTGCCTGCCGCTGTTCTCAAGGAAGATGACGCCCTGCGGGATGGTCTCCAGGATCGCCGCGGAGCGTGTGCGCCAGAGGTCCACATCCTCCGCCAGGCAGGCGAGGCGCACCACCTCGCCCATCTCGGCGCGGGCGAGTTCCGCAAACTCCATGAACCCGGGCCGGCCGGTGAACTCCGCCGGGCAGTAGAGCAGCACGGCGCCCCGGAAGCCGCCGTGCCGCAGGGGCAGCGCCACACGAACGGAGCCGCGGACCTCCCCGGCCTCCACGGCGATGCGGCCCTCCTCCAGCAGGCGGGCCAGATCCGCCGGTGAGACGGCGGCGCGGTGGAAGCCCTCGGGAGCCTCCCCGAGAGTGCGCACGGTCACGGCGTCCTCGAGGCGCACCAGCGCGACGCCCGGGGCCTGGGCGCAGACGCGCAGCAGGGCCACAGCGTCGGCGTAGACGGCCTCGGGCCGGCCCTGCTCCTTGACGGGGTGCAGACCGGTCACAAAGGTCAGAGACCGCCGAAGCCAGTGGGCGCCCGGCATCAGCGCGCGGTCAGAGGAACGCCTCGATGGCCGAGGCCACCTCGTCCGGCGCCGCCACATGGGGCAGATGCCCGCGGGCGCCGAGGCGCCGCAGGCTGCCGCCGGGGATGTGGGCCGCCAGGTAGTCGCCCACCTCGTCCGGGACGACGGGATCGTCCGCGGTCTGGAGGATGAGCGTGGGCTTGTCGACCTTCGGCAGGCAGGCGCGCAGGTCGGACTGCATGATGGCCCGCAGGACCGCCAGCGCGATGTCGGGCCGGATGGTCTCCAGGTTGCGCGCCAGGTAGCCGGCGAGGTGGGGCCTGTCGGGATGCGCCATCACGACGGGCGAGAAGCCGCTGGCCCAGGTGTAGTAGTCACTCTCCATGGCGGCGTAGATGCCGTCCAGGTCGGACTGCCGGAACCCGCCCCGGTAGCCCTCGTCGTCCAGATAGCGCGGCGAGGCGCCCAGGAGCACGAGCCGCTCGGCGATAGCCGGATCGAGGATGGCGGCCAGCATCACCACCATGGAGCTGACGGAGTGGCCCACGAGCACGGCGTCGGTCACGCCGGCCGCATGGCAGACCTCGACCAGGTCCTCGGCATAGGCCTCCAGCGAGGCGTACCGGAGGGGGCTGTAGGCGGCGGGATCGGCGTTGCCGGCTCCCACGTTGTCGAATCGCACCACCCGGAAGCGGCCCTCGAACCGGGCGGCCACGTCATCCCAGGCGCGCTGGTCGCTGCCGAAGCCGTGGGCGAAGAGGATGGTGCGCGCCCCGGCGGGGCCCGTGACCGTTACGTTGTTCCTTCGGACAGCGTCCGTCTCCGTCATTCCTGCCGACCTCCTTCAGATGATCGCGCGGTCAGCGCCCGGCGCAGCGCATCGCGCAGCTCGGCTATGCGGAAGGGCTTGGCCAGGTAGACATCGGGCCATTCGGCACGCTCGCCCGACATGACCTCCGCCTGGTCGTACCCGCTGATGAGGATGGCGGGAAGGCCGGGCGTCAGCTTGCGGATCTCGGCCAGCGCCTCCCAGCCGTCCATGCGGGGCATGGAGACGTCGCTGACGAGGCAGCGGATGCCGCCGGGATGCGCGCGATAGACCTCCACGGCCTCGGCGCCGTCGCCAGCCTCCACGATATCATAGCCCAACCGCTTCAGGAGCGCGCGCGTTGAGGCGCGGAATGCCGGTTCGTCGTCCGCCAGCAGCACGGCGCCGCCCTCCTCGTCCGGCCTGGGCGTATGGACGACGGGTGGCGCGGGCGCCTCCTCGGCGAGGGGAAGCAGCAGGCGGAAGCGGCTTCCGCGGCCGGGCCGACTCTCCACCGTGACGCCGCCGCCGTGTCCGCGGGCGATGCCCGCCACCGTGGAGAGGCCAAGGCCCCGGCCGGTGAACTTGGTCGTGAAGAAGGGGTCGAACACCTTCTCGAGGTCCGCGTCGGGGATTCCCGGGCCGTCGTCGGCCACCTCGACGCAGGCGTAGGGCCGCTCCTCGGGCATCCAACCCGACGGCGCCCGGTGCGGGCCGACGCAGCCTGGGCCGCACTCCGTCACTCGCAGGCGCACGGCGCCGCCGTCGTCGCCCATGGCCTCGGCCGCGTTGGTCACGAGATGGGCGATCGCCTGCTCGAGCTGCTCGGCGTTGGCCCGGACCGGCGTCGCGGCTTCCGGCACGTCCGCATCGATGCGGACCCCGTTCGGTAGCCGGCCCTGTATGCCGGGCAGGAGCATCCTGCAGGCCTGGGACAGGTCCATGGGGTCCATGCGGCCGGGCGTCTGGCCCACGTAGGTGAGCAGCGTGGCGGAGAGCTTGGCCGCCCGGTCGGCGGCGGCGATGGCGGCCTCCGCCTGCCGCGGCGCGGGCCCTTCCTCCGGCAGCGCCTCTTGCAGCAGCTCCAGGTTGGAGAGCAGCGCCCCGAGCAGGTTGTTGTAGAGGTGCGCGATGGCTCCCGCCATGCGGTTGAGGCCTTCGGCCTTCTGCACCTGCACGTCGCGCGCCGCCCGCGCCTCGCTCTCGACGGCCGCCAGGTGGCGGTCGGTGACGTCGCGCCAGGTCAGGTTGAGCGTGCTGCCGCTCCGCGCCCCGCGCACGTCGAAGCGGCGCTCGCGGGGCTGCACGCCCGGACACGCCACCGCGTCCAGCTCCAGCGGCGCGTTCTGCTCCGCGGCGGCGCAGCAGAGGGCGTAGACCTCCGAGCCCGCCAGTTGGGGGTTCAGATCGAGCAGGCGCGCGCCCACCATGGAGGCGGGGTTGCTCCCGAAGAACGCGCCGGCGGCCCCGTTGGCGTAGGTGCAGCGGAAGTCGCGCACCGAGCCGCCGCCGTCGGGCAGCGCCTCCAGCACCAGGTGGGGGTCGAGGAGCGTCTCCAGCGTGGCGGCAAGCCTCGCGCGCTCCTCCTCGGCGGCTCCGCGGGCGGCGGCCTCGCCGAGGAACAGCTCGCGGAGGCGTAGTTGGAGGCCCACGCGGGCGCGCACCACCGGCGGGTTGAAG
>JAPLCQ010000021.1 GCA_026392115.1 Armatimonadota bacterium
CGGATCGCGCGTAAGGATGGCCTCGGCGCCGATGTACCGCAGCGCCTTCTCGATGCTGCCCAGGTTACCGGCGCCGTAGTCGACGATGGCGATCATGCTAGAGCACGCCCTTGGTGGACGGCACACGACCGGTGGCGTCCACACGCTCGACGGCGGAGCGCATGGCCCGACCCCATGCTTTGAAGGCAGCCTCGAGGACGTGGTGCATATTCGAGCCGCCGAGTTGCCTGATGTGGAGCGTGACGCCCGCGTTGGCGGCCACCGCCCGGAAGAACTCCGGCGCCATCTCGGTGGCGAACTGGCCCACCTTGGGCCGGCTGAGTTCGATCTGCGTCAAAGCCATGCCGCGTCCGCTGATATCGACGGCGCAAAGCGCCAGCGCCTCGTCCATGGGCACGGTGGCGTCGGCGAAGCGCCGGATTCCGGCGCAGTCCCCCAACGCCCGGCGTAGCGCCTGCCCCATGGCGATGCCCACGTCCTCCACGGTGTGGTGATCGTCGATGTGCAGGTCGCCGTCGGCCTCAACGGTCAGGTCGATGCCGCTGTGCCTCGAGAAGAGCGCGAGCATGTGATCCAGGAAGCCCACACCCGTCTGGATATCTGCCCTGCCCTCCCCGTCCAGCGCCAGCATCACGCTGACGCTGGTCTCGATGGTGTTCCTCTCGCATGCCGCAGTGCGCGGAGCGGGACCGGACTGGTTGCTGGGCATCGGGGCTTCCTCCTAGTCGGCGCTCTGGGCGCGGAGACGTACACGCACGGCCTCGGCGTGGGCGCCGAAGCCCTCGGCCTCGGCCAGCGCCGTCAGGGCGGGCGCGATGGCCGCCAGGGCCGCCGGCGAGTACTGGATCACGCTGGTCTTCTTGACGAACGTATCGACGTTGAGCGGCGAGGCGAATCGAGCCGTGCCGCTCGTGGGCAGCGTGTGGCTCGGGCCCGCGCCGTAGTCCCCCACCGTCTGCGGAGTATGCGGACCCATGAGGATGGCGCCGGCGTTGCGGACACGCGGCAACCAGGCCAGCGGATCCTCCACCATCAGCGCCAAATGCTCCGGTGCACAGGCATTGGCGAGATCGACGGCTTCCGCCAGGTCCTTTGTCACCAGGATGGCCCCGTGCGCCGCCAGGGCCTGTTCCAGAATCGCGCGTCGGGGCAAGTCGGCGAGCTGCCGTTTTACGGATCGCTGCACACGCTGAGCCAGCGCCGGGCTCGGCGTGATCAGATACGCCGCCGCATCGGCGTCATGCTCGGCCTGCACCAACAGGTCGGCTGCAACAAACTCGGGGTTGGCGCTCTCGTCTGCCAGGACGCAGACCTCGCTGGGACCTGCCAGCATGTCCATGTCCACCCGCCCCCAGAGCTGCCGCTTGGCCAGGTTGACGTAGACGTTGCCGGGGCCCACGATCTTGTCCACGCGCGGCGCCGTCTCTGTGCCGTAGGCCAGTGCGGCCACGGCCTGCGCGCCGCCGGCCAGCAGTATCTCGTCGGCTCCGGCGATGCGGGCCGCCAGCAGGACCAGCGGGTGAAGCTTGCCTGATCGCCCGCAGGGCGTTGCCACCGTTACGCGGCGTACGCCGGCCACCTTGGCGGGGATCACGCACATCAGGACCGTGCTCGGGTAAGCCGCCGTGCCGCCGGGCACGTAGACGCCCACGGCATCCAACGGGCGGAGCATCTGGCCCACGAGGCGGTCGCCGTCGGCATGAATCCACGATTCACGGCGGTGGCGCTCGTGAAAGTCGCGTACATTACCGGCACACAACTCCAGGGCGTCGCGGTGGGCGGCGGGCACGGAGGCTGTGCCGGCGTCCCACTCTTCCTGCGTCACCTTAAGCGAGCTCATCTCGGGGCAGTCGAAGCGTCGCCCCAGGTCAAGCAGCGCGGCGTCACCCTCAGACCGTACGCGGGCGATGATGGCGCTGACCACCGCTTCGGCCTCGGGGTTGTCGTGCAGCGCATCACGCCTCATGGCGCGTTCCGCGGCCTGCCGTCCCACCACCGACACATCGAGTATCTTCACCGGCCACCACCCTCCGTGCAGGCCGCCGGCCCGCTCTCGGCCCCATTATACTCGGCGGCGTTCGGCTGCGGAGACCATAGCCGGACCGCCGCGCCGATGCTCGCCTTGACTCCGTACGGCATCCGGGGGCATAATGGACGCTGCCACGCGGGAGTAGCTCAGTGGTAGAGCTCCTGCCTTCCAAGCAGGTTGTCGCGAGTTCGAGCCTCGTCTCCCGCTCCAGGCCCCGACGTTTCACGCTCAGTTTGGACTCCTGTCCTGTCGCAAGCCGCTCCCGGAACCGCCTGTGAAGGGAGCCAAAATGACCGTATGTACTCCTGTCTTGTCGGATTCGCGGCATGACAGCCTGACGCTGAAGCAACTACAGCAGGCCGTCTCCGGGTGGTTCATCGGAGGCGAAATCGAGGGGTGGTCGGGTCGAACGCTCGGTGACCGCCGCGACTGGGTACGCCGTCTAAACGCCTTCCTGGAGGCGCGCGGCATGGACTTCTGCGCCGACGGTCTGCGGTCGTTCGTCCTTGCCCTGATGAAGGGCACCGACGGCGGCGGCCGCAAGGCGCTCAGCCCCGCGTCCGTGAAGCACGCGCACGTTATCCTGAACGCCTTCGGCAACTGGTGCGTCCGGGAGGGCTACCTCACCGATAACCCGGTGAGGCGCGTTGCCGTGCCGAAGCAGGTGGCGCCCGACATCAACCCCTTCACCGATGATGAGCTCGTGCGCCTGTTCGCCGCGGCGGGCCGGACACGGTCGAAGCATCGCGATATGGCCCTGCTCTACTTCATGGACGAAACCGGCATACGCGCGAGCGAACTGGTAGCCCTCCGGGTTGACGACGTGCGGCTCTCGGAGCGGCAGGCCCTGATCCGGTGCGGCAAGGGCGGCAAGGCCCGCACCATCACCTTCGGCGCCAACACGGTGCAAGCGCTCTTCCGCTACCTGCGGGAGGAACCCAAGGAAGGGGCCGACTCGCTCTTCTCTTCGAGCCGGGGAGGCCCTCTCACCCGGTTCTCACTCCTGCAAGTGTGTCGCCGGCTTGGCAAGGCCGCAGGCGTGGAGGGCGTACACCCGCACAGGTTCCGGCATGACACGGCGGTAAGGCTCCTACGCAACGGCGGAGGCGTGTTCAGCGTGATGACGCTCCTTGGTCACTCGCGGGTTTCGACAACTCAAATTTACGTAAAAGTCGCAGATGCGGACCTCTCGAAGCTCCAGGCCACGGCAAGCCCCATCGATAACCTGCTCAGGTCGAAGAGGGCGAAGCAGTGAGCCGGGCGCTCCTCGTGTGGGGCGGTCGTAGCTACTGCTGCTCGAAGTGCGACTGTGCGCTGATGTGGTCGGAGCGCGACATGGACGGCGAAGTTACGCGCCGCCTTTGGTTCAATATCCTTGGCCCCAAGTGCTACACCGAGCCGCCGAGAGCCAAGGAGGGCGCGGCACACACGGGCCGCCGGTACAGCTCACCCATACCGGCACGGTGCCTCGCCAATGTCCCATGGCCGGACGCGCCCGTCTATACGCTGATCGGGCAGTGCCCTCGGTGCCATGCCCGGCTACGTGTTGACTCCAACGAGCTATGGGAGGCCCTCGGCGGCTCATGCCACACCCCCATACTTCGTGATACCAGTTCGCCACCTGACACACGCGGTCTGCCGACTTGGGACGGCGTACGAATGAGCACGCGGATGGATGACGACGTGTGAGTTGACGTACCGTGGACCATTGACTCGACAAGCGATGCTGTGGTAGAGTGATTATGTAAGTCCTACAACCTACTGACCCTCCGGCTAAGCCCGGTTCCTGTGTCGCCTACATCGGCGGCAAGGTGGTACCCCATGCGTGGGGACCGCCAACAGGAGCCGGGCTTTGCTGCGTTTGGGGGGTCGATTACACCCAGGAGGAGCGGGAATGGCCGAACAGGCTACGACGGGACGCAAGGCCGCGAAGAAGCGGGTGGTACCGGTGCCGGTCTGCTTCACGCCGGCGGGACTCAAGGCGTTGGACGCGGCGGCGAAGCGGGCGGGCGTGCTCTCACGCTCGCAGTTCGTGCGGCAGGCGGTGGATTCGTACCTGCAGCGTCCGACGGCGGCGCAGGGGTGACGGCGCTTCGACGGGCGCGGCACGCGGCAGGGCTGTCTCTGGCAGTCGCCGCAAGGGGGGCCGGGGTGACACCCGGACATCTGGCAGCGTTGGAACGGGCAGGCGGCCCGGCTCTGACGTGGCTTCGCGCCTGTCGTCTCGCGGCCATGTACCGAGTGGACATGGTCGCACTGTTGGGAGCGGCGACGCCTCAGGACAGGGGCGCGACGAACTGAGCGACCGGGTAGCGACACCCGGAACGAGACACGCGCTCCACTCCCTAGGCGGGCAAACCAAGGGGAGGGAGCGCTGGAGAAACCATGACAAGTATACCGAGACGGAGGGCAGGAAGACCACCGGCGTACCTTGTGCGGCCCTGGAAGGTGCGGGGCCGGTGCCTCTGCTACGACCTGCCACGTGACGAGTACTACATCGGCCTCCGCGACCTAAGCCCCAGATGGATAGACCACGTCAGGGAGAAGACGTGGGGCACCTCCGACGTGATCCACGGGCTGCGCCGGGCGGTGGCGTGGCGCATGGGCGTAACGCCGGACGCGCTACCCCCGAGCCGGACGTGGAGGTTCGGCCATGAGTGAGGCGCCCTTACCGGGCTTCGTGGCCGACGGTCTGGCGCCGCCGCAGGCCCTGGACATGGAGGCGGCGGTGGTCGGCTCCATGATGATCGATCCGGCGTACGCGATCCCGGTTGTATCCGCGCTGCTGGAACCCGACCACTTCTACCACGCGCCCTACAAGCGGCTGTACGCCACGCTGACGGCCATGTTCCGCGCCGGCGAACCGATATACCCCCTGACCATTCAAGAGCGGCTCAGGGGCAATGGTTGGCTTGAGCTGTGCGGCGGCGCGTCGGGTCTGGTTCACGTTATGAACACCGTGCCGACGGTGCTGGCGGCGGACCATTACGCCGGCGTGGTACTGGACATGGCGAACCGGCGGGCGCTGGTGGAGCGCCTGAACGAGGCCGCGCTGCGGGCGCATGACCCGAACTTTGGCCTGGACTACGTCCTGAACGACACCGAGGCGGCTCTCGGGCAGGTGCGGGCGAACCTTCCGGCTGTCGGTAGCCGGTTGCCCGCGCTGCGCTGTGCGGCGGACATCACGGCGCGACCGGTTGACTGGGTCTGGCCGAGGTACCTCGCACGGGGCGCTATCACCATGCTTGAAGGTGACCCTGGGCGCGGCAAGGGCTTCATCACCATCGACCTCGCGGCCCGGATCACCCAGGGCGACACCATGCCCGACGGGACCGCAGGCGTCCATGGTACGGTCCTCTTCCTCACCGGGGAGGATAGCCCGGAGTATACGGAGCGGCCGCGTCTGGAGGCCGCAGGGGCCGATCTGAGCCGCGTGTACTTCCTGCCTGAGAAGGGGCAGGGGCAACGATGGGACCTGACCTCCGACGCTGAGGCACTGCAAACCTACGTGCGGCAGATTGGCGCCGACCTGCTTGTGATCGACCCCATCACCGAGTTCCTGCCGGCGGTGGATACGCACCGGGACAACGAGGTACGGCGGGTCCTGGCAGGGCTGCGCGATATCGCCGTCCATGCGGGCTGCGCGGTGCTTGCGGTGCGGCACCTGAACAAGGGCGCCGGCATGGCGGCCATGTATCGGGGAGGCGGGAGCATCGCGTTCACCGGTGCGGCCCGGTTCGTGTTCACCGTCGGAGTGGACCCGGACGACAAGACCCGGCGGGCGCTCGCGACCACCAAGAACAACCTCACCCAGCACGCGCCGACGCTGCTCTACCGGATCACCTCCTGCGGCCCGGTCGGATGCGTGGCATGGGAGGGTACGTCCGAACTAAGCGCCGACGAAGTGCTCCAGACGCCCAAGGAGCGCCCCAAGGACGCCGCGGAGGAGTTCCTCCGGGAGGTGCTCGAAGACGGCCCCATAACCCAGCGAGCGCTCGAACAGCAGGCTGACGAACGCGGCATATCGCCCGCGACCCTACGGCGGGCGAAGGAGCGGCTCAAGGTCCAGAGCGTGCGAACTGGCACGGTCTGGGAGTGGCGCCTCCAAGGTGTTCAGTCGTCCCGAAGTGAGCATCTTGAGGGCGCTCAGACGACCACCAGCGAGCATTGTGGGTTTCAAGATGTCAAGGCGCTCAAGGTGCTCACTCCAGAAAGTGAGCATCTTGACGGCAAACTGAGCATCTTGACGGTCGGGCAGGGCTCCAGCGGCTCCACCGACCCCAAGGCGCTCAAATCCGAGCAGGTGAGCATCTTGGCCGAGACCGACCCCAACTACGACCCGTTTGGGGATGAGTGAGACCGCCGGGGCGAACCCGGCATGACCGGCGCCAATGGGCGCCATGGGAGTAGATATGAACAGTACCGGGATAGGCCGGCTCCCCATCTGGGAGGCCGACGCCCTCCGCGCAAGAGGCGCAGGAGTAGCTATGGATACGACGAAGCCGCGGACGCCCTCCATGCCGCAGACAGCCAACCTCACCGCTGACGTTGCCCGTGCGAGGGCTACCCGCGAGGCCGCTACGGCCCAGGTGCTCGCCATGCGGACCCAGCTGACACAGCAGGCGCTCAACGACGCGCTCGAGCGCATCGACGTGGCATACGCCGCCACGGTGCGGGACAACGCGTCCCTCAGCGCCGGAGCCGCTCACAATCGCCACGCGCAAGCCCTGGAGGCCATGGGCGACGCCCGCACCAAGTCCGACGCCGAGCGGAACTGGACGAAGATTCAGGCGCTCACCGCCGAGGTGAAGGCCCAGATGGAGCAGGCTCCGCAGCATGGCATGGGATCGGCCGGCAGGACGCCCGCCGACGTGGTAGCCCGCCTGGCAGACCGCTACAGGTCGTCCGGTGACTTCGACGCCCTCAGGGCTCTTCGAGTCGCCGGGGCCGACGCCGCCGCGAAGGTTCCGGAGCTACGGGCCGCGTTCGAGCGCGATGAGTTCGACGAGATGGGCGAAGCCGGACGGTTGGCCGCACAAGCCCAGGCGGACGCCCGCAGCGATATGATGGGACTGGAAGGCGTGGTGATCCGAGCCATTGGCGATGTAGCGGGCCTCGGGGCCGCGTTCAGCGTGGCTAACAGCGTCTTCCACACGTACCGGGACATGACCACGCCCTACCTGCCCGAAGAGGCGCAGGCGTGACAGATGGTGCCCGCCGGGGTCTTCAGCGTGGAGGGCTCCGGCGGGCACCAATGGCCTACCGGCCCGGCTTGAATACGGAGGATCAATCAAGATGAAGATGATCAAGACCCTTAGCCGCCATGGTGGCGCCCGCCCCGGAGCGGGCCGCCCGCCGAAGTCCATGCGCTTCGCCGACGTGCGGGCTCTGGTGGACGAGCGCATCGCCGCCGCCCTGCCCGACATCACGGACACCCTCATTGCCGCCGCAAAGGCCGGGGACCTCGGGGCGGCCCGCTACCTGCACGACCGCATCCTCGGTCGAACCGCTCTCATGGAGGTCGCGCCCGCCGACGCGGAGGACCCCTACATCGACGCCGATATTGACGCGCTGCTGCA
This sequence comes from Armatimonadota bacterium, assembly GCA_026392115.1. Taxonomy (GTDB): domain Bacteria; phylum Armatimonadota; class Chthonomonadetes; order Chthonomonadales; family CAJBBX01; genus CAJBBX01. The sequence goes on from JAPLCQ010000021.1 coordinate 7,609, forward strand.
GGAGCTACAGGCACAGCCCGGGTAGCCCGCGCCACGTTGGTCGCAGGTGACCACAGGAGGCCCGGAGAGGCGCGATAGCCTCGCGGGCCTCTTTCCATGCGGATGACAACATCCTAGCATGTCCGCGAGTTCGTACAGTTCGAACAGGAAGCGACCGCCCGCCACTGCTGCGCCCGTACGCATTCGTACGCATTGCGACCAGGCACACCGACCGGCCCGCCCTGACCGTCGGATCAACGTACAAGATCGTACAGACAGGAGGCCCCGAGCGGGGCCGGTCAAGCGTTGCCCGCTACCCCGCGTTGTGGTACTATTACGTAGCGGTTACCCAGTGCGGTTTGGACTCCTGTCCTGCTCAGCCGACCGGGGTCTGCTAAGCGTGGAATCGGCGTTTTTGTGCTCGTTTTGCTATCCTGCCTTCCAAGCAGGTTGTCGCGAGTTCGAGCCTCGTCTCCCGCTCCATGCCCCCGTAGCTCAGTGGATAGAGCAGCTGCCTTCTAAGCAGCTTGCCGCAGGTCCGATTCCTGCCGGGGGCGCGTTATGCGCTGTGGCGGTTGTAGCTCAGGCGGTTAGAGTGCCAGGTTGTGGCCCTGGAGGTCGTGGGTTCGAGTCCCATCAGCCGCCCCCACAGACAAGCCGAAGGCCCCCCGGATCCCGGGGGGCCTTCGGTGTTTGTCGAGCAACGTTGCCTGAGCGGCTAGCGATTCATCGTGACTGCCACGGCGATGCTGAGCACAAAGAACCCCACGCCGAGAAACCGGGTGATGTCGTTGAGCCTCTCCTCGAAGCCCGGCTTGCCCTTGAACGTGGATGTCACCTTACCGCCGATGACCCCGCCGAGTCCTTCGTTCTTGGTCTGCTGGATCGAGACGATGAAGATCAACGCCAAGGCGAAGAGCACCTGCGCGATGCTCAGCAGCGTGTGGAAAATCTGCACTGGTCACTCCTGGAGGCCGGGGCCGCAACCGCCGGCTGGCGATCTGACGATCAGCTGTCGGACTTCTTCTCGTCCGTGTTCTTATTGGACTCGGGCTCTTCGTTCATGCTCTTCTTGAACTCGCGCATGCCGCTACCCAGGCCCTTCATCATCTCAGGGATCTTGCTGCCGCCGAAGAGCAGCAGTACGATCACCAGAACCACCATCATCTGCATGGGACTCTCGAGCATGGCCAGAGAGAGTGTCATGGTACGTCTCCTTGCTGTCTCGGAACGCATCCGGCGGAACGGAAACCCGGATCATCCCGACTGAGTGTACCACAGCCTGTGCGGAGCCGGCTGTGGCCTATGCGGACGCTTCGTCCTCGGTCGCGGCCGCGGCGACGGGCTTTGAAGCCTTCCGCGCCAGGCTGCCGGTGAGGGTGTAGTCGGTCAGGTCCGGCTGGTCGTCCGACGAGTGCGAGACGCCGTAGTAGGGCTCGGTGCGCGCGTAGTCGTGCGTGGGCGTGTAGGGCGGATTCGTGCGGTCGGGCTCATGGTCCACATTGAAGCTGCCGGCCATGTCCCGGGCCGCCTTCCGTAGATCGCGGATCGCCGTGCCGATCTGCTTGCCGATCTCGGGCAGTTTCTTGGGGCCGAACACGATCAGGGCGATCATCAGCACGAGGCCTATCTGCATCGGGCTCTCGATGAACCCGAGCGCTTGCAGCGCGCCGTGGGTCTGCAGCATGGACGTATCCTCCTAGCGCAGTCGCCGTACGACGGCAAGCCCTGCGCATCGCTCTATCGCTTCACGGCGGCACATGGCCGCACCCATCACTTCGGCATTGGCCGAACCGGCGCCCACGGCTCTTGCGAGGCGCTCCTCGACCGGCGCCTCGCGGGCATCAGCCTCGCAGAAGGCGCCCAGGAACGAGTCGCCCGATCCCAACGCACTAACGAACGAGACCGGCGGCGGCGCCGCGTGCCAGACACTTCGCCCATCCGCGTAGACCGCGCCGCCGGCGCCCAGCGTGGCGGCCACGCGAACGCCCGATCGCCGCGCCAGCTCCGCGGCAGCGTCTACAGCAGCCTCCACCGTCGCGACGGGACGCCCCATCAGCGCGCCGAGCTCCGCCTCATTCGGCTTGATCAGGTCCACACGCCGGGCCACGGCTTCCGCGAGCGCGGGGCCGCTGGTATCGACGGCGCAACGAACGCCTGCCGTCCGGCAATCATCGACCATCTGTGCCACGGCGCTCTGATCGATCCCCGCGGGCAACCGGCCGCACAGCGCCAACCATGTCGGCCGCAGGACTCTCATGCTCTGTCTTACGGCCTGCAACAACCTGCGGAGTTCCGCCGGCGACACCTGGGGGCCCGGCTCGTTCACCTCGGTCTGCGTGTGCGCCGCCGGATCGATCACCGTGATACAGGTGCGCGATTCCTCGGCAAGGCGCACGACCCTGACCTCGATCCGCTCGAACCTCAACGCGGCCTCTATGGCTCGGCCCGTTGGTCCGCCAAGCAGACAGAGGGCACACGTAGATCCGCCCAGAGTGTTAACAATACGGGAGACATTGATGCCCTTACCGCCGGCAAGCACCTGCCACTCCAGCGGCCGGTGTACGCGGTTGATCCCAAAGGGCTCGACGCGGTAGGATCGGTCCAACGCAGGGTTCGCGGTGACGGTGAGGATCAATCTTTGTCCTGACCTCGACTGGCCTGTTGACAGCAGTATACCAGCAGGCGTATAATGAGGGCGTCCGTGCCACTGTGCCCAGGTGGTGAAATGGCAAACACGCTAGTTTCAGGAACTAGTGCCCGTACGGGCTTGGAGGTTCGACTCCTCTCTTGGGCACCATCAACCCAGGCTCCATGCATACCGCATGGAGCCTGTTTGTTTGTGTGGGCCGGTCGCTACCTGGCCGGCGACCACTGGGCGTCGAAGCTGTCCCCCGCCCCCTTGGTCACGTTCACCGCGCCGGACCCGTCCGCGCCGCAGACCCACAGGTCACGGCCTTTTGGGCCGGTCCGCCAGAACAGGATGCGCGTGCCGTCCGGCGACCAACGCGGCATGTGCGCATCGGCGGCCAGCACCTTCAGCTTGCCGATCTGCGCCTTGGTCTCGATGGCGAGCGGTTGCGACGGCTCAGCAGGCAGGACAACCAAGCCTAGAAGCGTACGGTCATCTTCGCTGTCCAGCCGCCAGAGCTCGGCGGCGATGAGCTTCCCGTCGGGCGAGACGGCGGGGTTCTCCGGAGCCACGGTGAGACCGCGCGACACCAGAACGGGCGCTGCGGGCAGGTTCTTCTCGTCGGTCCTGAAGACAAAGATGCCTGAGGTGTGCCTGCTGGTCGTCAGGGCTACGGCGAGCCGCTTTGAGTCGCTGAACCACGAGAACCCAACGCGGCTGGCCTGGGCGAGCAGGACGGGCGTCTCGGCGTCGGGGTGCGGCAGGACGATCACGCCCTCGGGCTCCGATACGGCCATGCCTGCCTCGCCGCCGTCGGCCGTTGCCGCACCGGGCTGCCACCAGCTGGCCTTACCTACGGCGTAGGCATTCTCGCCCTCGGTGACCTGTACGGCGGCCAGTGCGACGCCATTGGGCGACCAGGAGTAGGAGATCACCGGCGGCTTCTTCAGGCTCGGGTCCTCGGGCGACGTCGGCTGGCCGGGCGTCTGCTGCTGCTGCTCGTCGCTCCCGCCCTTGTGGGGTGGCGGGTAGACCTGCCGGATGCCGGAGCCGTTGGGCGCCATGATCTTCACGGCGCCGCCGGCCAGGTAGCCCACCATCCTCCCGTCCGGACGCCAGCAGGGCTGATCCTTGCTGACCGACCCGTAGGACGCCTGCAGCGGCCTGCCGTTGCCCAGCATGAAGACCTGATAGGCCGGCGCTCCGTCGCTAGCCGACTCCTCCACGTAGCTGATGGTGCTGCCATCCGGGGACCATGCGGGAGCCCGCTTGCCGGGCTTGGAGTTCGTTAGTTGCTTCATGTCGCTGCCGTCTGCCTTCACCATGAAGAGGTTCACGGAGCCCGAAGCGTCCTGGCTCATGAAGGCGATGCGGCCCGCCGTGTTGACCTCGAGCGTGTCCACGCGACCGACGACGCCGTAGTTCTGTTTCCAGATGAAGAATCCGACAAAAAGCCCCACAAATACCAGCAGCAGCAGCACCTTGGGCGCAGCTCCGCCGCGTGTACGTCGCACGGACAACGGTGATCCTCCAGGTCCCGGCCATCGGGCCGGTTATCTTCAGATGGGTACGCGGCGCGCGGCTCCGCCGGTTCCTAGGCCTGCGCTCCCCTGCGCCGTTGCTGCAGCGCCGTTACAAGCACCGCCAGCAGCAGCACGCCGCCGACGACCGAGCCACGCCACAGGTCCGGCTTTGACAGCGTCAGGTTGATGGCGCTGAAGATAAGCATCAGCAGCACCGAACCCAGGAGCGTGCCCTGCACGGTCCCCTGCCCTCCGTTCAGGTTGGCGCCGCCGACTACCGAGGCGGCAACGGCGTCCAGCTCATACGACTGCCCGGCCAGCGGGTCGCCCTGCCCCCCGTACGAGGCCCACAAGATGCCCGCCATGCCGCCCACCAGCGCACTGGCGCCGTAGGCGAAGAGCTTGACACCGAAGACACTGACGCCGGAGAGCCGCGTGGCTGTCTCGTTGGAGCCCACGCTGTAGAGGTAGCGGCCCATGCGCGTACGACCGAGGCAGAGCCCGGCGGTGACGGCAACGACCGCCATGATCACGACCGGCACCGGGATCGCGATAGCCGAGCCCTCGAACAGGTTCCCGTTGGCCAGGAAGAGCAGCGCCGGCCACTTCTCCAGCGTGATGGGCAGTTGGTCATTCATCACCAGCGCCTGGCTTCGCAAGATGAGCAGCGATGCCAACGTCACGACGAACGGAGGCAGCCGCAGCAGGTGGACCATGGCCGCATGGATCGCGCCGATGCCCAACGAGACAGCCAGCGTCAGCAACGCAGCCAGCGAGACCGCCGCCCATGGCTCCAGAACGGCGCCCATGCGTGTCACCAGCAGAGCCACCGTCATGCCGGCAAAGGCGATCAGCGAGCCCACCGACAGGTCGATGCCCGACGTGATGATCACCAGGGTCTCGCCGATGGCGATGATGGCCAGCAGCGAGACCTGGCGGGAGACGTTCAGCAGATTGCGCTGGGAATAGAACGCCTCGCGAGCATCCGTGAATAGCATGGCCGCACAGAGCAGTACGATGACGAACACGACGCTGGCCTGCCGGCCAACGAGCAGCGTCCGCCATCGGGCCGCGCTTCCGGCCCCCGAGTCGACGGTCTGCGTCATGTCAGGTGGACTTGAGCCCCTTGTCCTTGAGAGCCTTGAGGAACGCGGCGGCATTGACCTTGGTCACGACCTCGACGCCGGTGTCGATGTTATTGGCATCACGGGCCATGCCCAGGGACTTGAGCTCGGCGTCCATCTCCTCCAGGGCGGCTTTCAGGCCCTTCCGGTTGATGAGCGTCAGGAGCTTGGTGGAGAGCCTGCCGAATTCATACGGCTTCTGGACGACCGTGGCGTCGACCAGACCGGCGCCGAGGTTGGAGAGCGTCTTGGGCTCGCCGTCGAAGCAGATGATCCGCACCTTGCCCATCAGGCCAGCCTTCTGGACCTCATCCACGATGGCCGGTCCGTTGTAGGAGTAGAGGCCGAGCAACCCGTTCACCTTGGCGCCGTACTTCGTGATGGCGTCGCCTACATTGCGGTGTGCGCGACCGACCGCGTCCTTGTCGTCTTCATACGGGTCCTGCAACATGGTGAGCTTGGAGCCCTTGATGGCGTCCGTGAAGCCGCGGTACCGGTCGCGGGCGTTCTGGGCGCTCATGTTGCCCACGAAAGCCACGAGGTTGCCGCCGTCGGGCATGAGCTTAATGGCGGCCTCGCCGGCGCGCTTTCCCGCCTCGTAGTTGTTGGTGCCGATGTAGACCAGACGGCGGCTCTTCTCCGAGTCCGAGTCGAAGGTGATGACCGGAATGCCCTTCTCGATGGCTCCGTCGATCACCGGAGCGAAGGCGTCCGCCTGGATCGCCGAGACGGCGATGCCGTCGACGCCTGCGGCGATGGCGTCCTCGAAGGCGCGCTTCTGCGCGTTGTTGTCGGGCTGCTGCGGGGCGAGCCAGGTGGCGTCCACCTTCAGGCCACCCTTCACATCATCGACGCCCCGGCCCATGGCGTCCCAGAAAGGCGAGATGCCGTTGGTGATCAGTCTGATCCGGAGGCTGCCCTCGGGCTTGCGCGGCTGCTCGAACACGCTGGCCGTCGCGGCGGCGCCCCTCGGCGTCTCGGTTTCTGTGCCCGGCTTGGACTGCTTGCACCCCGCCAGCGCCAAAGCGCCGGAGAGAGCGGCGACGCCGACAAGCGCCATCCTGACGGTGAACCTACTGGTCATGTATCCCTCCATGCGGCCCCAGTGCCATTGGCCGTCCGATACCTATTGACGGAACCTCGAGCGCCCAGTATGCTCTCCGTAGCGTGCGAGCGCGGGTCTCCACCAGCAGTGCGCCACGGTATATGAACCTTACCACACTCGGGCTGAACCTGTAGGGGTCCTCAGGGGGGCCGTATGTACATTGCATGCTTCGTCGTCATCCTCGCCGCAGTGGTTGGTTCGGCGGCCCTCACCGGTCGCCGCGCGTGCGGGACTCCTCGGAACGGGGTCGAACCCCTGCTCCTGCTGGCGCTCGCGCTCTGGGCTCTTTCACTGCCGGTCGCGAAGCCCTTCGCGCCGGGCGGCGGATTGGGGCTGGGCTTCGCTCTTGGAGCAATGGCGTGGTACCTGGCCGCCTGGACGCTTCGCGCCGGGGCCCGACAGGAGGGTGCGGCCTACTGCGTGGCTCCCGGACTGGTGGTCCTGGCGACCGCGCTGGGGCTCCCCGATCCCGTGTTCGTGTTTGGCGGCGCGGCTCTGGCGTGGATTTCAGGCGCCGGCTGCGCGCTGGCCTTCGCCCAGTCGGAACCAAGCGGCCCCGGGCTTGGCAGGTCGGCCATGCCGCTACTGCAAGGAGCCGCCGTGCTCCTGGTAGCCGCCGTGGCGCGGGAGAGCCACTCCATGTGGCTCGCCGTGGCCACGGTCGGGGTGGCGCCGTATGCCATGCATGCCGTCCGCGACCTGGGCGGTTGGGCGCCGGCCGTGCTGGCGATGCTCGCCGCCGGCGTGGCCGGGATGGCCGCCAAGGCGCCGGCCGACTGGCTTGCGTCGGCCGCCTTCGGCCTTGTGGCGGGCTTCGTGAGCAGTCGAGCGGTCGCGGACGGCGGAGCACAGGATCGTCCGGCGCCGGGTCTCGCACTGGTCCCCGGCGTGGTTGCGGTCTTCGCGGCCCTGGCGCTCTCGCGTCGCGAGGGTGGCGCCGTGACCCAGCTTTCCTGCCTGATGCCGTTGCTTGGCGCGCTGTCGGTTTCGGTCCGGCGCCCGCTGTCGCTGATCGGCGGCAGCACGGCGGGACTGGCGGGCTTCGGCGCGGCGCTCGTGATCCTCACGGTGGTTCGGCGGCGCCTGCTGGTCGGCACACAGATCGACGTGCAGCAGACTGCCAGCGACCTCGCGCTACTGTCCGGTGTCCTTCTGCCCCTGGCTGCCTGGGCGCTGCCCGCCCTGGGTCATTCGGGGCTCAAGGCCGCATGGCGGGTCGCTCAGCTTTGGGGCGGCGTGCTGGTGGCCGGGGCCGCGCTCGTCCTGCTCTTCCACTCGGACGGCATGGCCCTGTTTATGATGGGCGCCTCGCTTGCCTGTGTCGTGGGTCTGCTCTCGGGGCGCGACGGGGCGACTCCGGTCCCAACCGCGCTCTGGGTCGCCGCATTCGGGACCGTGATCGCGCTATGGGCGGTCCGCGCCGACAACGCGCTGGATACCTGGGAGGTGAGCCGCCGTGCGGCCACCTACGTTCTGGCGGCCTTGACGGCGGTCGCCTGGATCGCCGCGTCGCGGATCAGAGGCAAGAAGCATGCGGGCTAAGGGCGGGTTCGCCCGTGGCGTCCATCTGCTGGCCGCGGCGGCGGTTGCGGCGGCCGCCGTGGTCGCCATGGTCAGCGACCGGGTGGAGATGGGCGCCATCTCGGGCCGGCTGATCATCACGGAGACCGGCGCGGCATCGCCGGGCTCTGAGGTCTACCTCAGCGGCCCCATCGATACCGAGGGCATGAGCATCAACCGCAACAGGACTTCCGACGACGGCGGGCGGTTCCTCTTTCCGAAGGTACCGCCCGGCACCTACTCGCTGAGCGTCTACTCGGCGGCCCACGGCGCATCGGGCGAGACCGTACACGTGACGGCCAACACCACGACCCGCCTGCAGCTCGGTCTCACCCGCGACATGCCCGACCTCGAGGCCGTTGACCGCCTGCAAGTCTGCACCACGCGCAAGCCGGTCGAGATGACGCTGGCAGGCTACGCCTCGCCCAGGGCGCCGCGCAACCGTGATCGCCTGGAGATGCGCCTGCTCCGGTTCGACCTTCGCAACATCCTCGCGAGCCCCAAAGCGTGGCGCCATGCGCAGACGCTGCTCCGCTACGAAGCCGAAGACGAAGACCGGCTCGAAGCCCTCGACGCCATGGCCGCCGGGAGCGGACGGGTTGTCAGGAGCTGGACCGAGGACGCCAAGGAGGAAGACGTCGAGCGCCACTTCAGCCGTCCCATCGGGCTGGGGCGGCTGACGCCGGGCCTCTACGTGCTGGACGTGCGCCGCGGCCGCGATCGGGTGGCCTTCATTCGCCAGGTGACGGACCTCGCCATGGTGCTCAAGCATACGGCCACCAGCGCCCTGGCCTACCTGGTCCGGATGCCCGAGGCCATCCCCGTCGAGGGCGCCGAGGTGCGCCTGTATCGCGGTCGCCGGCCGTCGGCATCGGGCGTCACCAATGCCCAGGGCGTCTTCCAGACCCGCCTGGCCGAGGGCGGGGGCACGCTCGTGGCGGTGGCATGGCACGGCCCCGACGCGGCCCTCACCGGCGTGGAGGGCTTCGGCGACGAACGCGACGGCAAGCTGCTGACGGCCTTCTATACGGACAGGCCCATCTACCGCCCCGGCGACACGGCCAACTACAAGGTCGTCGTCCGCGACTCATCGGTCAACGGCCGGCCCGCGCCGAAGTCGGGCACGTCCGTCAGGTTCCGGGTGATCGATCCTCGCGGCAATACGATCTCCGAGGCGGCCTCCCGCACCAATGAGTACGGGTCGGCCTGGGGAGAGGTGCGTCTGGACCCGGAGAACGCGACGGGTTACTACTCGGTGGAGATGCTCATCGGCGGCGAACGCCATGCCGGTGAGTTCGAGGTCACCTCGTACCGGAAGCCCGAGATGCTGGTTCAGATGGAACCCGTTAAGCGCGTCTTCCTCTCCACCGAGCCCGCCGAGTTCCGGATCCACGCCCGGTACATGGAGGGTACGCCGGTCTCGGGCGGGCGCGTCGAGTTCACGGCGTCCGCCACGGATTGGCTTCCCGACAACGAGATGGAGGTCGACGTCGGCTACGGCGAGGTCCTGGTCCAGAGCGCGATACAACTGGACACTGCCGGTAACGGCCGTGTGCGCGTACCAAGAGTGTACGACGGAAGACCTTCCACCTCGACCACCTCCTACATCCTCTGCTCGGCCACCGCGGTAGACGGCGCCGGTCGACGCGCCACTGGGACCTCGCGAGCGGAGGTGGACACAGGCGACTGGATGCTCGACCTTAAGAGCGTGCGGCCCAAGGTCGGCATGGACCGAAAGGGCTGGGTCCAGGCCTCCGCCGCAGATCGCGCGGGCAACCCCTCGGCGGGCGTGCGCCTGCAGGTCACCGCCTACCACTACCGTGACTACGCCGATACTCCTTACAACCAGGAGCCCACGGCCAAGCCGGTCTGGTCGGCCACGGTGACGACCGGCGCGGAGGGGTATGCCTGGGCGAAGCCGCCCGCTCCGCCCGCTCCGCCCGCTGACGGCTGGTACCTGGTGATCGACTGCACCGATACCCATGGCCGGAGGCTGCAGGCCACCAAGATACTCGGGCCGGACGCGGCCAACGCGGAGCGGCGCGGATCGGAGGAGCAGCGCGGATCGTACGACTACGGCCTGCACTTCAGCAAGCCCCGGTACCGCGCCGGCGATGTGGTGCGCGTGCAGAGCGGAGCCGGCCGCAACGGCTCACCCGGCCTCTGGACGGTGGAGGGCGACGACCTCCACCTCTACGCGCCTGCCGTCGCGTCCGGCGGCCGTCTGACAGGATCGTTCCGGCTACCCAAGGAGGCCGCACAGGGAGGCGCACGGGTTTCGCTCTCCTCGTTCGACGGCGACCGCTTCGCACCCACCTCGCACGAGATTCCGAGCGCAAGAACTGCGCGGAGGCTCATGCTCGACGTGGCCGTCGTGGGACAGCCGTCCCCGGGACAGCCGGCGAAGGTCAGCGTCCAGGCACGCGACGAACTGGGCAGGCCGTGCGCCGCGGAGCTCTCTCTGAGCGTTGTGGATGAGGGCATCCACCAACTGCGCAAGGACAAGCCGTCGATCCTCGAGAAGACCTTCGCGGACAACCGGGACACACGGGTCCGCACCGACTACTCCGGCGAGTCGCTCCTGCTGGGTGGAGACGGCAAGTCGGGCGGCGGCGAGCCCCTGCGCAAGCGTCTGCTGGATACGGCGTTCTGGCTTCCGGCGCTTCGCACGGACGCGGAAGGGCGTGCGACGGCGCGATTCGTCCTGCCGGACAACATCACCAAGTGGCGCTGCACGGTGATCGGCCATACGCTGACGGGTCGCTATGGCCACGGTCTGCACTGGTTCGTCGCCACGAAGCCCGTCCACGTCAGCCTCGTTGGGCCGCGGTATCTGTCAACGGGTGATGTGGGGCGCATCGTTGCGACGATCCGAAACGGCCAACCGTTCGAGGTGGACGGGCGCGTGGATGCCCGGCCAACGGGCCTCGCCCTGGCCGGCGGCGGCCAGCGGAGCTTGCGCATTCCGGCGCGCTCTTCACGAGACGTGCCGTTCGACGTTACCGCCCTCCAAGGCGGAACCGCGACGTTTGACCTGGCGCTGGAAGCCGTGGGCGGCGGCCAGACGCGCGCAGATCGTGTTCGCCTGCAGCTACCTGTCCGCGCCACCGGCTCGGTCGCGACTCGCGAGGTCTCGGTGACCGCCACGCCTGGCCGCGCCGGCGCCGCGAGCTTTGATGTTCCCGACCCGGCGGAGGCGCAGGTGACCCTCTTGGTGAACCCCTCCGCCGCCTCGGTCGCCCTGGCGTCGGTGACATGGCTGGCCGGATACCCCTACGGCTGCACAGAGCAGACAAGCAGCAAGCTGATCGGGGCCTGCACCGCGATCAGGGCCAAGCGGGATGCGCGCCCGGGCCGAAGGACCATCGCGAATCCCCTCCACCTGCGGATGGCCAGGTCCGGCCTCGCGCGGCTGGCGCGGATGCAGCACGCCTCCGGGGCGTGGGGCTGGTGGGAGGCGGACGGCGATGACGGCTGGATGACGGCCTATGCGCTCTACGCCATCGCCCAGGCCCGGCGCGCCGGACTGACCCCGGGCGGCGGCATGCTGGATGACGCCCTTCGAGGCGCTCGCAAGATCGCATCGCGGTGCGACGGCGCCACGCTGAGTTTCCTTCGCATGGCGCTTGCAGCCAACGGGAAGCCCGACTTGGGAGTGAAGTGGCTGGCCACCCGCAGCGATCTGGCCGCCGCGCCTGTAGGGCTTGCATCGCGAGCCCTACAGGTCAACGCCTCGCGATCGATCGTCGCCGATCATCCGATGGAGGCCAAGCTGGCTTCCCTGGCCCGCCGGGCCGACGGCCTGGCGTGGTTCTCGGAGCCACCGGCCAAGTTCCAGCGGACCGCATCCATGTGGTCCGATGTCTCGACCACAGCGCTTTGCCTCTCGGCGCTGGCTCGGTCGCGTAGTAGTGCGGCGGTGGCGGACGAAGCCGCCGAGTGGCTGCTCACCCGGTGCCGTGAGTCGCGTTGGCCGGACACGCATGAGACCGCGCTGGCCGCATCGGCGCTGTTGGAGTGGGTGGCCGCACGCCCTGCCGGGCGGGTCGGTCGCTGCGACGTCGCAGTGACGGTGAACGGGATTCGAATGCCCGATGTGGTCATGGCGGCGGGCTACGACCTGTCGGCGCCGCGCCGGATCACCGTGCCGCGCGCACTCCTGCGATTCGGAGCCAACGCGCTGTCCGTCTCCCTGGCGCGGGGCTCTCGGCCAGTACGGTGCGTCCTTTCGGCGCGGACGCGGTCCGACGGGCCCCAGGGCCCCGTGGCGCCCGGCCTGCGCGTCTCGAAGCGCACCATGCTGGTCACCCAGGTGCGCGACATCGACGGCCGGTGGGTGGAGCGCAACACTCCCCTGCCCCGGCAGATTCCTCGCGGCACCCGCCTTCGAGTGCTGCTGACCATCGGCGCGGACAGGGCCTACGACCGCGTCCTCCTGGAGGACGCCATCCCGTCAGTCCTGGAGCCCATGGCGCCGCAGTCAGGCGGCTCGTGGGCAGGCGATGCCACCGACGTTCGGGATGACAGGTTCGCCGCCTTCATCGATCGGATCGAGCCGGGCGTCCGCACGTTCACCTACGAGGCCGTGGCGCAGTGGCCGGGCCGGTCCGCGCCTGCGCGCGCCATTGTGGGGCCCATGTACGGCGGGCTGGCGCCGGCGCGATCCGAGGCTGCGGCCATGGAGGTCCGCTGATGCCACGGCTCCACGACCGAATGTGGCCCGTGGTCAGGAGCCTGCTCGCCGCGGCCGCCGTGCTGGGCGGCGCATGGGTGGCCACCCGCCCGGCGCCGAACGCCGGCGGCATGCGGGTCATCGCATCGACCTGCACGTCGCTGGCCGGGCGCACGAACGCCCAGCGCGCCAATGCCCTGCTGGCCGCATCCCTCCTCAACGACCGGCGCCTGCCTCCCGGCGGGGAGCTCTCATTCAATCGGTGCGTGGGCGAGTGGACGCCGCGGCGCGGCTTCGTGCGGGCGCCGGTCAGTTCCGGCGGCATCATGGTGCAGGCCCACGGCGGAGGCGTCTGCCAGACATCGACAACGCTGTACGGCGCGGCGCTCAGGGGCGGCCTGACGATCTTGGAGCGGCATCGGCACGAGGTGCGTCCGCGATATGCGCCGCCGGGACTGGACGCCGCCGTGGCCTTCGGAGCCGCCGACCTTCGAATCCGTAACGACTACACCTTCCCTGTCCAGCTCCGTGCGGGAACCGTAGGCGACCTCCTGACGGTGTCGTTGCTTGGCACAGGCCCGACCGCCCGGTGTCGGCTGGAAGTCACCGGGGAGCCGGGAGGCGCCGCACGGCCGTTGCTGGTCGGCGGGTTGGGACGGAGCAGCGGCAGGCGCATCGTTCGGCAGGCCGGCTCGCCGGGATGGGCTGTGACCACGACGCGGCGGTGGATCGTGGCCGGCCGCCCTGATCGCCGCGAAGTGATGTCGGTCGACCGGTACCGCGCCGCATCCGCTGTCATAAACACAGGGACGCCACCGTCCGATCCGGCGTCGACCGTCGTGCCGCTATAATAGGCGGCACACCGCACAGAAAGGCCTTGCCATGCCCAAGATTGCCATGATCGGCGCCGGCAGCACCGTCTTCGCCAAGAACCTCCTCGGCGACATCCTCGGCTTCGCTGAGCTCGCCAATAGCTCCATTGCGCTGATGGATATCGACGCCGAGCGCCTGCGGACCTCCGAGATCGTCGCCCGCAAGGTCGGCGCGGCCGTCGGCGCGAACCCGAGCATCACGGCCCACACGGATCGCCGGGCCGCGCTGGAGAACGCCGACTACGTGCTTAACATGGTTCAGGTCGGCGGCTACGAGCCCTCCACGGTCATCGACTTCGAGATTCCCAAGAAGTACGGACTGCGGCAGACCATCGCGGACACGCTGGGCATCGGCGGCATCATGCGCGCGATGCGTACCATCCCCGTCCTGCTGGGCACCTGCAAGGACATGGAGGAGGTCTGTCCCGGCGCGCAGATGATCAACTACTCGAACCCCATGGCCATGCTCTGCTGGGCCATGAACTCGGGTAGCTCCATCCACAACGTAGGGCTGTGCCACAGCGTGCAAGGAACGGCCTGGGAGCTCTCGCGCGATATCGGCGTGCCGTTTGAGGAGATCAGCTACCTCTGCGCCGGCATCAACCACATGGCCTTCTACCTCAAGTTCGAGCGCAACGGCGAGGACCTCTACCCGCTGATCCGCAAGGTGGTGGAGGAGGGCCGCGTTCCCGGCCACAACCGCGTGCGCTACGAGATGATGCTCCGCCTCGGCTACTTCGTCACCGAGTCCAGCGAGCACTTCAGCGAGTACTGCCCCTACTTCATTCGGCGCGACCGCCCCGACCTCATCGAGCGCTTCAACGTGCCGCTGGACGAGTACATTCGGCGCTGTATCGACCAGATCAGCGGCTGGAAGGCCATGCGCTCCACGTTCGAGGGCGACGCCCCAATCGAGGTCCACCGAAGCGCCGAGTACGGTTCGCTCATCATCCACTCCATGGAAACGGGGCAGCCGCGGGTCATCTACGGCAACGTCCGCAACGGCTCGCTCATTGACGGGCTGCCGTCGGACTGCGCCGTCGAGGTTCCCTGCCTGGTGGACCGCAACGGCATCCAGCCCACCCCCATCGGGACGCTGCCGCCGCAGCTCGCGGCGATCATGCGGACCAACATCAATGTGCAGTCGCTCACCGTCGCCGCGGCCCTTACCGGGAAGAAGGAGCACGTCTACCATGCGGCCATGCTCGACCCGCACACGTCGGCCGAGCTGACGCTGGACGAGATCGTGGCGATGGTCGACGAGCTGATCGAGGCCCATGGCTCGTACATCCCGCCGCTCACCTAGGCGGTCTGCGCCGCGGCTGCTTTTGGCGGTCGACATCGGCAACTCCTCGACCTCGTTCGCGCTCTGCAGCGGCGATCGGATTCGGCGGCAGTGGCGAAGGCCCTCACAGCGGCCCGCCACCGCCGCCGACCTCCAGTCTGATCTAGCCCAGGGAGGCCACAAGGCCGGCTCGAGGCCGCTTCCCGTTGTGGTCTCCTCGGTTGCCTCCACGTCCGTTACCGAGGGCTGGCTCGCCACGCTGACCGACGCCGCCGGTTCGACGCCAGTGGAGGTGGGCAGCGGCGCATCGGGTGGTCTTGTCGTGGCCGTCCGCGAGCCGGGCAAGCTTGGGCCTGATCGCATCGCCAACGCCGTGGCGGCGGAGCGGTTCTACGGCGCCCCGGTGATCGTGGTGGACCTGGGAACCTGCACCACCGTCACGGTGGTCGATGCGGCGCGGCGGATCGTGGGCGGCTCCATCGCTCCAGGCGTAGGTTTGTCGCTGCGGACGCTTACGGAGAAGACGGGCAAGCTCCCACGCGTGCGACCGGAACTGCCTGCGTGCGCGATAGGCACGGACACCGAGCAGGCCATCCTCTCCGGAGTGGTCTTCGGGACCGCCGGCCTCGTGCGGGGGTTGCTTGGACGCATTCGCGCCGAACTGGGCGTGGAGGCTCCCGCCGTGGCCGCAGGGGGCTACGCCAAGCTCATCTCGCCATTGGTGCCCGAGATGCAGGAGACCCGTGCCGACCTGACCCTACAGGGCCTGCGCATTATCTGGGAGCGCTCCCAGCGGCCAGGCGGGCCCCAACGTAGGCCTTAGCCGCAGATTCGTCGGGCAGGGCCTCCGCACAGATCTGCACCGTCTCCTGTAGCCCGTTCAGGTCGCAGAATGCTCCCATCAGGATGACGCTCCGGTCGATCGGACCGCCGGGCCCCTCCTGGGCGGCGGCCAGTCCCGCAGACGCCAAGGCGTGGCTCGCCACCGGGCCACGTCGGGCCATGGCCACGCTTGCGGCGACGACCTGCGGCCACCAGTGGCTGTAGAGCATCTGACGCAAGGCGGCCTCGGCCGCGGGGTGCTCCTCGTCCATCAGGCGAAGGGCCGCCAGAACGCGCAGCGGCCGCGCGCCGGCCCGACAGAGGTAGACGAGCTCGGAGCGACCCATGGGTGACAGCGGCTCCCGCCAGTCGCTCTCCAGCGCCTGGCCGGACGCACCCGGTAGCTCCAGCAGCCGCACGACGCCCCCGGTCAGGCACTCAACGAAGCGCGCGTGCATCGCGGCCGCCCTGTCCACCCGCTCGGCGACGGCCTCGGTGATCGCGGCGCCTCTGCTTCGGGCCAACAGATCGGCCATGGGAAGAAGGCACTCATCCACCTCGCCCGAAAGCCACTCGGCTGCGTGGCGCAGGCGGACGCGCCACGGCTCGCGGCGAACCCCGGCCACATCGGCCAGGAACGCCACTCCCGCCCGCGCGCCATGGATCCAGCATTCCAGCCGTGCCCGCGCCACCGCCAGGCGCGCTCCGGTCAGCCCGTCGCCGCGGAGGGCCACCGCCCACGCCGTGCGGGCGGCGAGTCCTACGGCGGCGGCGCCGGCGGCTCGTGACGAGCAGGATATCGGCCACGGAGGCAAGCGCTCAACGGCGAGCCAGTGCAGCAGCGCACGCGCCGCGGCGTGCGACCCTCCCGCGCCAGTGGACACGGCGAACAAGCCGGTCCGGGAGACGCGGCAGGTTCCCCTCGGCAGGTCCGAACAGGCGACGATCTCGTGCGTCAATGGAGATAGGGCGTCGTTGGTCCTGTGCAGCAAGCCAACGCGACGCGGCTCGACGGACAGCGTCAGCGATCCGGGCTGATTGTCGCTCACGGAGCCCTCGGTCAGGGACGAGACCATCTGGTCCACGTCGGCGCAGAGGCAGTCGGATGCGCAGAACGCGGGGATCGCGGGCAAGCCCACCTGACCCAATGCCCGTGCCGGGCGGCGGGGTTTCGCGAGCGCATCCGCAGCCGCAACGGCGATGCTGACCAGCGGCGCGCTCATGGCATCAGCGTCGAATGGACGATCAAACTCATCATATGAACTGAAGGATCAAGGAGGTTGTCACGCATGTTTAGGCAGGTTTCACTCTGGCTGGTCGCCGCCGGGGCTCTCGTTGCCGCGGCCGGCTCACTGGCCCAGGATGCGCCGGAGGCCGGGGTCGGCAAGCGCCAGCGCACCCGCGCGGCACGGATTTCGACCGCCGAGGTGCCGATGCCGTTGCTCGACTCCTTCGTCGCCCTGACCGCAGAGCAGAAGGAGAAGCTGACGCCGATATACGAGAAGTATGTCGCAGACGTCAAGGCCCTGGCTCCCGCCGGAGCGCGCAAGGCCGGCGACCCGGTTGATCCCACCGTCCGCCAGAAGCGAACGGAACTGCAGCGCACGACCGCCGCTGCGATCGAGGCCCTGCTGACGCCCGATCAGCTCAAGAAGCTGAAAGCCGCCGTCCCGGAGATCGTTGTCGCCCGGTCGGCGGGCCTACCGCTCGCGGTCCTCATCGACCTGAAGATCACCGCGGAGCAGCGCAAACAGATCGCCGACATCGTGAAGGGCGTCACCGACCAACTCCAGTCGATGCCGGCCGACGAACGTAAGGCCAAGTCCAAGGAGCTCCAGCGCGAAGGCCGCACCAAGGTCGAGGCGCTGCTGACCGCGGAGCAGAAGGCCGTGATCGTCAAGTTCCAGAAGAGCCGCAAGCGCGGCGCGGCCGCCCAGCCCAAGCCGTAGCGCGAGAAAGCTCCTCAGGCCGGCAGACCGGCGGCGATCCGAGCGATCGTTGCGCCGGCCTGTCGGCACTGGTCCGCGCTGACGCACCGGTGCGTCACCAGACGAACGCGCCGACTACCCAACGCCAGGCAGAGGACGCCTTCCGCACGCAGGGCATCGACCAGTCGCTGGGCGGGCGCCGCGCAGGTCAGGTAGACCATATTGGTCTGCACCGTCTCCAAATCGAGGCCGATGCCCGCCACGCCGCAGAGCCTCTCTGCCATCAGGCGGGCGTTGGCGTGGTCCTCCGCCAGACGCCGCACCATGCCCTCGAGCGCCACGATCCCGCAGGCCGCCAGGACCCCCACCTGCCGGAGGCCGCCGCCCATCTGCTTCCGGAAACGTCTGGCGCGTTCGATGAAGTCGCTCGGCCCGCAGAGCACGCTTCCCACCGGGCATGAGAGCCCCTTGGATAGGCAGAAGGTCACCGAGTCGACGTGCGCGCATAGCTCGGCGGCCTGCGCTCCCAGCGCGACGGCCGCGTTGAAGAGCCTGGCGCCGTCCATGTGCAAGCGGGCGCCATGGTCGTGAACCGCCGTCGCGACGGCCTCGATCACGGCCGCCGGAACGACCGTCCCGCCGGCCACGTTGTGCGTGTTCTCAAGCAGGGCGAGCGTGGTGCCCGGCGCGTGCAGGTTCTCGCGCTGCAGACAGGAAGCCACCTCGACCGGGTCGGGCACACCGGCGCGGCTGCGATAGTGACGCACCATGACACCGGCCAACGCCGCCGGAGCGCCGACCTCGAAGCGGGTCGAGTGGGCGTCCCAGTCCATCAGCACCTCGTCGCCGGGTTGCGTCCATGACCGTATGGCCACGGTGTTGCTCATGGTGCCGGACGGCATGAAGAGGCCCGCCTGCTTGCCCGCCATGGCCGCGCCCAGAGCCTCCAGGCGGGCCACCGTCGGGTCGTCGCCGAGGACGTCATCCCCCACCTCGGAGACCGCCATGGACGCGCGCATGGCATCGGTCGGCGTCGTCACGGTATCGCTTCGCAGGTCGATCATGTCCATTGCCAGGTCCTCCCGTGCCGACCTTCCGGCGCGGAACGCGCACGAAGGGTTAACACGCGCTTAACATCCCCTTAACAGAGCCGCACCAGAATGGACCCGTGCGGCGGCAGCAGAGCGCCGACACATAGTATGGAGGGCGATGTGCGTATTCCCGCATCACTGTTCATGGGTTGCCTCCTCATGGCCTGCGTGGCAGGCATGGGGACGGCACAGGTCGCGGCCGACGTACCCAGAGATCACTTTGCCTATGGGGCCATCACCGAGTTGGCGTCCAAGGGCCTCGTCAAGGGCTTCCCGCCGCAGGGCAACTTCTGGGGCTCCCGAACCGCCACGCGGTACGAAATGGCAACCATCATCCAGCGCGTGCTGGCCAGGGTCGAGGAGATCACCGCCAGGAAGGTTGAGGCGCCCACCGCACCACAACCGGCGACAGCGGGCCTGACCCCGGCCGACCTCGAGGCGGTCCGCAAGCTGGTCAGCGAGTACAAGACGGAGCTGGTCGTCATCGGCGCCGACCTGCAGAAGGCGCGCGACGCCATCGGCGAACTGCGCACGCTCGTCGACTCGGCGACCGAAACGGCGAACAGGGCCCTGTCCACAGCGGGCGCGGCCCAGACCAAGACCGACGAGTTGGCCAAGGAGTTCGGCGACTTGAAGGAGTCCTACTCCATCGGCCGCACCGAGTTCGAGACGCTGAGCAAGGACGTCAAGTCGCACAAGTTGAGCGGCTACCTGCAGGCTCGCTTCGAGGCGTCGGACCACTTCGGCTCGTCCCTGTTTCCTGAGAACGGCGGCGCGGGCACCACCGG
The DNA here is from genome assembly GCA_026392115.1 of Armatimonadota bacterium. Lineage (GTDB taxonomy): Bacteria > Armatimonadota > Chthonomonadetes > Chthonomonadales > CAJBBX01 > CAJBBX01. The sequence continues at coordinate 26,990 of JAPLCQ010000021.1, forward strand.
CGTCAACGGGTCCGCGGGAGGCATCACGCCCGGCACCGCCGGCTATGGTTTCCTTGTGCGCCGCGCACGCTTGAAGTTCGGCGGACCCGTGAGCGCACGAACGGACTACGCCATCCAGGCCGACCTGACCTCGGTCGGCGCCATGGCCGTGAAGGACGCGTACGTCAACGTCAACGATCTTCCGTTCCCGCAGCGGTTCAGCCTGACGGCCGGGCTGTTCGCGCCCTCCTTTGGCGTTGAGCTACCCCATTCATCGAGCACCCGGGAGTCGCCGGAGCGCGCCGCCGGCTTCTCCGACAGCAACGCTTCGCTGGCGGTCTTCAAGACGCCGTCATCCACCGCGTCCGCAGCCGGCACCGCGACGAAGGGCGCCGTCCTCCCGCTGTTCGCCGGGCAGGACCGCGACACCGGCGTGGCGATGACCTGGAGCGGACCCAACTACAACAACCCGACCAGCAAGATCACGCTGGGCGTGTTCAACGGCGAGGGGCGCGGCGCCAGTGGCGTGCGCAACAACAACCAAGCGGTCGATACGGTCGCCCGCGCCCAGACGACCCTCCTCGGCGGCAACCTGGACCTGGGGATCTCGGGCTACTACGGCACCCTCACGGTCCGAAGTGCGGCGCCGACCAGTGGCGTCTCAGCGCCCTACATGCAGGGCTATCGGATGCTGCTGGGTTCCGACGTCCGCTACATCGCGCCGTTCGGGACCACGTTCCGTGCCGAGTACGCGGGCGGCGTGTTTGAGGCGAGCCCCGACCGGTCGCTCTACCTCAAGGGCAACCATGCCCAGACCTGGCTGGTCAGCGCAAGGCATCCCATCAACCGGCGGCTCGACCTGGCGCTCAAGTACGATGAGTTCATGCCGATCTCCCAGGCCGGTGTCCGCTTCGAGGGGCTTGGCCGAGCCGGCTACATCCGCAAAACGCTTCAGGGCGGCCTGCTCTACTACATGGACGAAGCGACGCGCTTCCGTCTCTGGTACACGCGAGGCTTGACGCCGTACGATCCGTCCGCCGCAGCCGGTCCCGGCCGCAGTCGCCTGGGCCTGATCACCGGCGAGATTCAGGTCACCTACTAGCCGCCGCACGGCGCTGGGAGATAACGATATGAGAACCAGAACACTCTTGGCGGCGGTGGCCGTGGCCGGGCTTGGCTCATGCCTTGCCTCCGCGGCTTCCGCCCAGGCCCTCTCGCTGAAGGGCTCGGACACGATGCTGTCGTTGGCGCAGGGCTGGGCGGCGGCGTACATGAAGGCCCGCCCGGGCAAGTCGGTCTCCGTCACCGGCGGCGGAAGCACCACCGGCATCGCGTCGCTCGTCAACGGCGGCTGCGACATCGCCAACGCCTCCCGCATCATGAAGGGGAGCGAGTTGGACAAGGCGAAGGCGCGTGGCTTCGTGCCTCGCGAGTTCGCCGTGGCGCGCGACGGGCTGGCCATCGTGGTGAACCCGGCCAATCCCGTGACGAAGATCACGATGGACCAACTGAAGAAGATCTACGAGGGATCGTACACGAACTGGAAGCAGCTCGGCGGCCGTGAGCAGGCCATCGTGGCCGTGGGCCGCGACTCGTCGTCCGGTACCTATGGGTTCTTCCAGGATACCGTGCTCGGCATCGGCCGCCCGTACCGATCGGACATGCAGACCACACCGTCCACCAACTCCATCGCACAAACGATCAGCCAGGACGCCGGTGCGATCGGCTACGTCGGCATCGCGTACGCCAAGGAGTTCGGAGCCAAGGTCAAAATCCTCCCGGTGGCCGGCAAGTCGGGCGACCCCATTACGGCGAGCTTGGAGACGGTTCGATCAGGCAAGTACCCGCTCTCGCGGTACCTGTTCATGTACACGCGGGGCAATCCCACAGGAACCGCCAAGGACTTTATCGACTGGGTGCGCAGCGCACCGGGCCAGGCCGTGGTGACTCAGGTAGGCTATTTCCCGCTGTAATCGCTGCGTGCAGAGGGCTGGGGCCCGGGCTTGTCGCCGGGCCCCATCGGAAGGGATCACCTATGTTTCAAACCTCGCGAATCGCTGCCGTCCTCCTTGCCGTGGGATGCGTCGGCTTGTCGGGATGCGCCGCTCCGCCCAAGGATGGCTCGACGGGCGCCAACGCCGCCACGCTCTCCGTCAAGGGCTCCGACACCATGGTCCAACTGGCGCAAGTCTGGGCCGAGGCGTTCATGAAGTCGCATCCCGACGTTCGGGTGAGCATCACCGGCGGCGGGTCGAACACCGGCTTCACGGCGCTGATTTCCAAGGGCGCCGACATCGCCAACGCTTCCAGGGCTATGAAGCCCGAGGAGGCCGCAAGCGCCGAGAAGAAGGGCGTCGCGCCGAAGGAGTTCGTGGTTGCGAAAGACGCCCTCTCCATCATCGTCAACAAGGCGAACCCCATTCAGGAGCTCACGCTGGCCCAACTGAAGGACATCTACACCGCCAAGGTGACGAACTGGAAGGATCTGGGCGGGTTGGACACGCCCATCGTCCTCAACGCCCGGGAGTCCTCATCGGGTACGTCGACGTTCTTCCAGGAGCATGTGCTGGGCAAGGGCACCGCCTATGCCGCTACGGCGATGCTGCAGCCCGCCACATCGCAGATCGTGGCCGGAGTGTCGCAGGACAAGGGGGCCATCGGCTATGTGGGGCTGGGGTACCTTAACAGCACGGTCAAGGCGGTGATGGTGAAGAAGGACGCGCAGTCCAAGGCCGTTGCGCCGAGCATCGAGACCGTGGTGGACGGAACCTACGTTCTGGCACGCCCCTTGTTCGAGTACACCAACGGCGATCCCACCGGCAATGTCAAGCTCTGGCTGGACTGGGTCCGGGGCCCCGAGGGGCAGGCGATCGTCAAGAAGCTCGATTTCGTGCCTGCGCAGTAGACTCGGGAGCACACGCAGCGTGGCAACACCCAAACGGGGATTGAGGGAGCGGGCGGTCGAGGGCGTCGTCTTCGGCGGCGGCATGGCCTCCATCGTGCTGGTCGCCCTTATCTTCCTCTTCGTGCTCAAGGAGGCCCGGCCCCTCCTGAAGGACTACCCGCTGAGCCGGTTCCTCACCGATCGCGGCTG
>JAPLCQ010000166.1 GCA_026392115.1 Armatimonadota bacterium
ATATATAAATGAACATATTAATATTCAAAATATATAAATTATTTAATATTTAATATTTGTTTAATTTGTTTTTTTTGTTTTTTTTGTTCTATTTTTTTATTTTTTTTAATCAAATTATGTTATTTGTTTAATTGTAATTAAGTATCATTGATTTTTCAATTTTGTACTTTTGATGACTTGGTAGGTGAACGAGATGAAGGACATTGCGCGCGCATTCATCCACGGTCTCGACAGCAGCAGCCGGGGAACGAAGGGGAGTTACTTCCGGGCGAGATATCCGGGGATGTTCACGGAAGACTACTCCGGCCCTCTCGAGGAGCGGATGGCGCAGTTGGAGAAGGGCCTCTCCGGAACGCAGAGCTCCGGCTCCTCGGACGGAGGCACCACGTCGCGCGTCTTCAGCACCTTCCTCACATGGCTGCAGGAGAAGACCGTCCCGGTCTTCGTGGTCTCAACTGCCAACCAGGTCGAGGCCCTGCCGCCCGAGGTGCTCCGCAAGGGCCGCTTCGACGAGATCTTCTTCATCGACCTTCCCGCGGCCAACGAGCGCGCCGAGATATTCGAGATCCATCTGCGCCGCCGGAAGCGTGATGCGGCCAAGTACGACACCAAGGAGCTGGCGCGCCTGACACCCGGCTTCTCCGGCGCGGAGATCGAGCAACTGGTGGTGGAGTCGCTCTACGATGCGTTCGACACCGGGCGCGACATCACGATGGATGACATCCGCAAGGCCGCTCGAGCCACCGTGCCCCTCTCGATGACCATGCGCGAGAAGATCGGCGACCTGCGCGAATGGGCCTCCAGCCGGGCTCGTATGGCCTCGGACGCTGCCGTAGAGACGTTGGAGCAGCAGTCGGCCGCCCTCGCCGCGCTGAAGGCCGTTGCGTCGGCCAAGGCCGGCCCGCGGCGTCGGCTCGGCAGGCCGAGCACACCGCCCGTTGAGGCTTCCGCCGCGGTTGAGGCGCCGGTCCAGGAGGTGCATCAGTGATGCGCCGCCTGGCGGTGGTCGCGGCGCTGGCCTTGGCGCTCTGCCTGCCCTTGGCGGCGTTCGCGCAGGATCCCTCGTCGCAGTTCACCAAAGCCGTCGCCCTCTACCGCGACGGCAAGATGGACGAGGCCCTGGCCGCCTTCGAACAGGCCGCCAAGCTGGCGCCCACGGAGCCGCTGGTCTGGAACTGGATCGGTTTCATCCACCTTCGCCGCGCCGCCTACGCCGATGCCTGCAAGCCGCTGGAGGAGGCCGTTCGCCTGCGCCCAAACTATGGCGAGGCATGGACGAACCTGGGCAACGCGTATCTAAACACGCAGCGCGCCGCCGACGCCGCCGAGGCCTTCCGCAAGGCCACCCAGCTCGACCCCAAGGCCGCCAACGGCTTCTACAACCTCGGCAACGTCTACATGCGGATGCAGCGCTATGACGAGGCCGTCGCAGCCCTGCAGAAGGCCGCCGAGCTCCGCCCGCGCGACGCCTTCATTCACAACAACCTCGGCGTGGCCCTGCAGTCGAGCGGCAAGCCCGGTCCGGCGGCGCAGTCGTACGCCACGGCCACGCTGCTGCAGCCGAAGAACGCCACGTTCTGGCTGAACCTGGGTCTGGCGGCCAACGAGGCCGGGCTATATGCCCAGGCACGGGCAGCCCTGGATCGCGTGTTGGTCCTTGACCCTAAGAGCGACCAGGCCCGTGTGGCCCTCGGCGAGACGCTGATCCTGATGAAGCGCGACACCGAGGCCATCGTTCAGTTCGAGAAGCTCCAGGCGCGCACGCCCAATGACTTCCACGTTGCCTACAACCTGGGTCTGCTCTACAGCCGCACCAGTCAGCCCGTGAAGGCCGTGGAAGCCTACCGCACGGCGCTGGAGGCGAAGCCCAACAGCCCCGAGGTCCTCTCGGCGCTGGGCTTGCTTCTCTATCGCAAGGGAGAGGTCAAGGAGGCGGCCAAGCTGTTCAAGACGCTTACGGACGTGAAGCCCGACGATGCCACCGGCTGGATCAACCTCGGAGCGGCCTGCTCCAAGGCAGGCGATCGGGAAGGCGCCGTGGCGGCTTGGGAGGCGGCAGTGCTCCGCGCTCCGCAGCGGGCCGACGTGCGGCGGTGGCTTGCCGGCGCCCATCTGGAGCGGGGCGATCTGGCGCAGGCGGAGCGCGAGTACCGCAAGTCCCTGGCTGCGGGCAAGGCGCATCCCGAGGCGCTGAACGGCTTGGGCCTGATCTATGACCGCCAGGGCCGGGCCGACGATGCGATTCGCGAGTTCAAGGCGGCCGTGCAGGCTGACCCCAAGCACGCCCCCGCCTGGAACAACCTGGGCGTCGCCTACGAGCGCAAGGGCGACGCCGCCGGCGCCCTCGCCGCCTACCGGAAGGCCCTGCAGGTGAGCCCCAAGTTCGCCGACGCCCGCAAAAACCTGGACCGCCTCAGTCGACCCAAGCCCAGGAACTGACCTTCGTCATCTCCCCCCGCACAGTGTGAACGGGGCCCGCGGAACCGATCCGGGGGCCCCGTCGCACTTCAAACGGCGCGAGGCTACCAGCCTCGCGATGCCATGCGATCGGCCTCGTCGATCTTGCGGACATCCAGCGAGAACATCGCCTCGCCCAGACCCGCGGAGACCTCGGCCAGCTTGTCGGGCTTGTCGAAGTAGGTGCAGGCGGCCACGATGGCCCGCGCGCGCTCGGCGGGGTCGGACGACTTGAAGATGCCGGAGCCCACGAAGATGGCTTCGGCGCCGAGCTGTCGCATGAGCGCGGCGTCCGCGGGGGTGGCCACGCCGCCAGCCGAGAAGTTCGGCACGGGCAGGCGACCGGTCTTGTGGACATCCACCACCAGGTCGTACGGCGCGCCCAGTTCCTTGGCGGCAGTCATCAGTTCCTCGACGGGAAGGCTCTGCAGGCGGCGGATGCCGCCCATCACCGTGCGCAGGTGCCGGACCGCCTCGACGACATTGCCGGTGCCGGCCTCGCCCTTTGTGCGGATCATGGCCGCGCCCTCGCCGATGCGGCGGAGCGCTTCGCCCAGGTCCCGGCATCCGCAGACGAAGGGCACCTTGAACGCGTGCTTGTCGATGTGGAACTGCTCGTCCGCGGGCGTCAGCACTTCGCTCTCGTCCACGAAGTCAACGCCGATGGCCTCCAGTATCTGCGCCTCCACGAAGTGGCCGATCCGGGCTTTGGCCATGACGGGTATGGAGACCGCCGCCATGATCTCTTTGATCATCTTGGGGTCGGACATTCGGGCCACGCCGCCGTTGGCGCGGATGTCGGAGGGCACGCGCTCCAGGGCCATCACGGCAACGGCGCCGGCCTCTTCGGCGATCACGGCATGCTCGGGGGTGACAACGTCCATGATGACGCCGCCCTTGAGCATCTCCGCGTGACCGACCTTGGTGGCCCAGGTTGCCTTCTGCGTCTCGTAATCGCTCATAGTCTTCACCTCGGGTTCAGATTATACCAGTGGCATGGCCCGCACGCCCGAGGTGCGGCGCCCTAACGCGGCGCGGCGGCGGGCCCCGCCTCCTTCTCCATGGCATTGCCGGCGCCCACAAGGCCGTCGCCGGCTGTCTTCAGGCCCTCGCCGATCGCCTTCAGTCCCTGGCCGATCACCTTGGCGCCCCAGCCTCGCGCCATGCCGGTCAGCAGGTCTGCGGGGATTGAGGCGGGATGCTCGTAGTCCAGCGTCACCTGCGTATCGGCCCCGGCGATCGGAGCAACCACGGCGAAGATGCGCCACTGGCCCTCGTCCTTGCGCATTTTGAGCTTGAGGGGAAGGCTCTCTTCGGGGGCGCTGGGATCGACCAGCGTCACCTCCGCGGTCTCGCCCTCCACCTGCGTGGAGCCCACGCGCAGGCGCTTGCGTTGGTCCTCGTCGCCCGCGGGAGTGACTTCGACGCGGAGGGGTATGCCGGCCTGCTTGCCCGCCTCGCGGGCCTTGCGGGTGAAGGCGGCCTCGTAGGCGGCGGAATCGCCCTTCTGGGTGGCTTCCAGGAAGGCGTCGGCGGTCTTGGCGGGTGTGGGACGAGCGTAGACCGCCGCAGCGCCCCCGGCGAGGGCCACCGCGGCCGCAACCGCCCCAACGGCAATCCATCGTCTTCTCACGTTCGGTCCCTCCAGCGCCCCGCGATCTGTGGGTGCGCAAGGCGCTGCAGGGACTACGGAACTCGGAGCGCGTCCGTTTCCGTCGCTGTTAGGCCTGGAGCCGCTCGATGATGGCGTCGGCCATCTGGCTCGTGCCCACGGCCGTGGGGTCGTTGCGGTCGGCCTTCATATCGTAGGTCACCCGGTCGCCGTCGGCGATGACGCCGGATACCGCCCGCTCCAGCCTGTCGGCCGCATCAAGCTCGCCCAGGTAGCGGAGCATGAGCATGCCCGAGAGGATCAGCGCGGTGGGGTTCACCTTGTTCTGGCCCTTGTACTTCGGCGCGGAGCCGTGCGTCGGCTCGAAGACGGCCGTTCCGGCGCCGATGTTGGCTCCCGGCGCCACGCCCAGCCCGCCCACCAGTCCGGCGCAGAGGTCGGAGAGGATATCACCGTAGAGGTTGGGCATGACCAACACGTCGTATGCCTCGGGCCGCTGAACCAGCTGCATGCACATGGCGTCCACCAGCACCTCTTCGTAGGCGATGGAGGCGTGCTCCGCGGCGACCTCGCGCGCCGTGCGGTAGAAGAGGCCGTCGGTGCACTTCATGATGTTGGCCTTGGCCACGGCGGTCACCTTGCGGCGGCCGTTCTTCTCAGCGTAGTCGAAGGCAAACTCAACGATGCGGCGCGTCGCTTCGGCCGAGATCGGCTTCACGGAAATCGCGGCCGAAGGCACGATCCGTCCCTTGGAGAGCTCAATGATGGCCCGGGCCTCGTCGGTGTCGGGTTCGTACTCAACGCCGGCGTAGAGGTCCTCGGTGTTCTCGCGGACGATCACCAGGTTGATGTCACTGTAGCGGCTGCGCACGCCTACGTAGCTCTTGCACGGCCGCAGGCAGGCGTACAGGCTCAGCTCCTTGCGCAGGGCCACGTTCACGGAGCGGAAGCCCGTACCGATGGGCGTGGTGATCGGCCCCTTCAGCGCCACCTTGTTGGCGCGGACGCTGTTCAGCACGGCCTCGGGCAGGGGGGTGCCCGTAGTCTCCATGATGTCCACACCCGCGTGCTGGACATCCCACTCGAACGCGACGCCCGTGGCCTCCAGGACGCGCCGCGCGGCCTCGGTTAGCTCGGGGCCGGTGCCGTCGCCCGGTATCAGGGTTACTCGGTATGCCATATTGCCTCTCTCCTAGGATTAGTGCGACTACGGCGGTCGAACCGGAGCGGCGGCCGGAGCGCTGAGCGCCCCAAGCCGCGATACCCCGCGGACAACGACGGCGTCGACGTCGGCCTGGGGCGCCCTGGCAACGCGTTGGGCGCCGGGCAACACGGCCTGAAACCAATCACCGCCATGCTTCCACTGTACGAGCCAAAGCCATGGGGATGCTCCAGAGGAGATGCTGACGGCTGGCGATGCGTCAGCGTATGTGGTGCGGATGGTCGGTTTGGCGGGCGCGGCCCCGCCCAGCCACGGGGTCGCCGGGACCAACGCGGGGGCGGCGTATACCCGCTGCTTCAGTTGCGCTCCCAGGTCGCCGCGTCCGCCCATGAGGGCGACCATGCTGAAGTGGACGTGGCCCGTGGCGCCCGGTTGCGCCCGGGTGGCCTCCACCTGCCGGGTCACCTGATCAGGCTGCCACTGCGTGGCGCTGCCGTCCTGCACTCGGCTGGTGTAGAGGCCCGGCCAGAGGTGCCGACCCTTGCTGTTCTGCTCGGCCCACCACTTGAGCAGCACGGGGTAGCTCTGGGCCTTCGCTTCGATGGGCCAATAGAGCTGCGGCGTCCAGTAGTCAACCCAGCCGTTGCGGAGCCATCGGAGGGAGTCGGCGTAGATCTCGGCGTAGGCATCGAACCCCCGAATCTGGGGCGGGTTGCCCGGCCGCCAGATGCCGAACGGGCTAACGCCGAACCTGACCCATGGCTTCGCGCGCTTGATTTCGGCGTAGACGCTGCGGACGAAATCGTCCACGTTGGCCCGCCGCCAGTCGTCTCGAGGAAGCGAGCCGCCGTTAGCCTTGTAGCGCGCGTAGGTCTCGCTGTCGGGGAAGTCGACCACGGCTCCGGCCGGGTCCTTCACCTTGTAGGGGTAGAAGTAGTCGTCAAAGTGAACGCCGTCGACGTCGTACCTGCGCACGACGTCCATCACCACGGAGAGCGAGTAGGCTGCGGTGGCCGGGTCGCCGGGGTCGAGCCAGAGCGATGTACCGTAGGTGCGGACGATCTCGGGCCGCTTCCTGCTCACGTGGCCCGCCGAGACGGCCGAACGCGAGCCGAGGTGCTTGGCGCGGTATGGATTGAACCAGGCGTGCAACTCCAGGCCCCGTTCATGCGCCTGCTCGATGGCGAACTCCAGCGGGTCGTATGGAGGCGACGGGGCCTTGCCCATGGCGCCGGTCAGGTACTCGGACCAGGGCTCGATGGTCGACGCGTACATGGCATCGCAGGCCGGACGGACCTGGAAAACCACCGCGTTCAGTCGAAGCTCCACGCAACGGTCCAGGATGCGCACCATCTCGGCCTTCTGCTGCGCCGCGGGCAGGCCCGGCTTGCTCGGCCAATCGATGTTGGCCACCGTGGCGACCCAGGCCGCGCGGAACTCGCGCATGGGCTCCGGCGCCTCAATGGGCGCGTCCGCCAGGGCGTTGTAGCAGAGGCAACCCGCGAGTATGGCCGGCAGCGTCCGGAGGAGCATGGCTGCCACGCTACGCCGCGCGCGGGTCGGGATGGTCCAGCACGTTCTGCGTCTGCGCAGCGCGGAACGCACGCCAGGCGATGCCGATCTCGGGGTACTTGAGGCCCAGGATCGCCGCGGCGAATAGCGCCGAGTTCACCGCGCCCGCCCGTCCCACTGCCAGCGTCCCAACGGGGATGCCGGCCGGCATCTGCACCATGGAGAGCAGGCTGTCCAGCCCGCTCATCAGTTTGCTCTCCATCGGCACGCCGAGGACGGGTAGCGCCGTCTTCGCCGCAGTGACGCCCGGCAGGTGCGCCGCGCCGCCGGCCCCGGCGATGATCACCTCGATGCCGCGCTCCTCGGCCGTTGAGGCATACTCGAAGAGACGGTCCGGCGCTCGATGGGCGGAGATCACCTGAACCTCAAACGGCACCCCGAGCTTCTCCAGCGTCGTGCAGGCGTGGGACATGATGTCCCAGTCCGACTTGGATCCCATGAGGACCCCCACCAGCGGATAGACCATCCATTCGCTCCTGGTTCGGTAGAGACCGTGAAGATGCGCGAACGCCGGTGCGTCGCAGGCCTACAGGATACCGCCGGGCTTCCAGTGGATGGCCAGCGCGTCGATTGTGATGGAGACGGCCCAGTGCGTCAGGAAGCAGGGCACGAACGACCGGGTACGGAGCGCCACGATCCCCAGCGCCACACCGGCGATGAAGGAGCCCGCGATCTCCGGTGCGGGCTTGCCGATGTGCATGATCCCGAACGCCGCGGCTTGGAGCGCCACGGCGGCCCACGCGCCGTACCCCCGTGCCAGCCCGTGCGTCAGGAAGCCGCGGTAGAACCATTCCCAGGCCAGCATGTAGAGCCCGTAGCTCAGTTCGTGGTACGTAAACATGGTCCACGACGTGGCCGCCTGAGGCACGATGGGGTAGTAGTCGTGGAAAGCAGGCCACCGCGAGGCGATGATTAGTACCGGCAGCATGGCCAGGAACATGGCGGCCGCGGTTCGTGCGCCGGCCCTGCCGGGCGCCCTCCAGCCGAAGTCGACTGGCGTCAAGCCCGGCGTGAGCCACGCCACGAGCATCGGCGCCAGCATCAGGGCCGTGAGGTTCACGACCAGATACTCCTCCCAGCTCCGAACGGTCGGCGCCGTGGGCGTCGAAGAGACGGAGTAGGGCTGCAGGTTGTACCGGGTCAGCCAGGCCACGGTGGCGGCGCCCACGATGAGCACGACGGTGGAGACTGCCATGTCCCGTTTCCGGTCCGATGGGAGCGCGTCGGTGGTCATCGCGGCGCCCCGGAGACTTTGCGGGCAGCCGTGCGGAACTGCCGCCGCTGCGCCGCCAGATTGGCCGCGTGGCGTCCGCGCCACCATATGGGTCGGCCGTCAACCATGGTCAGCGCCACGTCGCGGGCGGAGGCTGCATAGACCAGCGCCGAGGCCGGGTCGTAGCAGGGCGCCGTGTGGAGGCGGTCCAACCGGATGGCCGTCAGGTCGGCGCGCTTGCCGCGCTCCAGCGTGCCGATCTGGTCCGCCATCCCCAACGCGCGGGCGCCGCCCAGCGTGGCCATCTCCAGCGCCTGTAGGGCATCCATGGCGTCGATTCGTCGACGCGAGGCCCGCTGCATCAGCACGGCGAAGCGCATCTCCTCGAGCATGTCGAGGCCGTTGTTGGAGGCCGCGCTGTCGGTGCCCAGTCCCAGATTGCCGGTGGGGCAGGCGGCGCGCAAGGCCCAAAGCGGCGCCACGCCGTTGCCGAGCTTGGCGTTGGACTTGGGGCAGTGGACCCACGACGCACCGGCCTGGGAGGCGGCGCGGGCGTCGGTGCGTGAGACCTGCACGCCGTGTACCAGCAGCGTACGGTTCGTCACCAGGCCATGCCGCGCCAGGTGGGCCACCGTGGTCGCGCCGGGCGTCTCCCACCCGATGCCGCGCTCCGCCAACCTGCGGGCGATCACGCCTGACCCGCGCAGCATCAGCTCGCCCTCGGCCTGCGATTCGGAGGCATGGATACAGAGCCGCAGGCCCCGATCCCCGGCGTATCGGGCCAGGGCGCTCATCAGCTCGGGTCTCACCGTATATGGGGCGTGGGGCGAGACGGCCGGCGTGAGCAGCGATCCTTGGAGCGCGACCGCCATTCGAGCCAGTTTGGCGTCCAGGGCGGCGACGGTCTCCTGCACTGTCTGTTTGCCGTCGATGCCGAAGACCTCCTGATGGATGACGCCCCGCAGTCCTATGGTGGCCGCGCCGGCTGCGGCGGCTCCCGCGTCGGTGCAGTCGGCGATGGTTCCCGTGCCGCCGGCCGCGGCTTCGGCTGCGCCCATCGTGGCAGACGCGAGCCAGTCGGGTTCCGTGAGGCTGGCCTTGAGGGCCATCAGCGCACCGATCCAGGGAAAGAACTCGATGTCCTCCAGGCGGCCGCGGAAGACGTTGTACTCCAGGTGTGTGTGGGCGTTCACGAACGCGGGCAGCAGGGCGCACCGGCCCAGGTCCACGACATCGGTGGCGGGCCCGCTTGCCGACCTCCAGGGGCGTACGTCAACGATGCAGCCGTCCTCCACGACGACCTCGTGATCGGCCAGCGGCGGTCCGCATATGGGCAGGACCCAGGCGGCGCGCAGGCGTGCCGTACCGCCATCGGCAGGGAACGAGCTCACGCGAGGCGGCCCCGCGCATCACCGTGCGCGTCGCGCCTAGAGCGGCGCGGCCCAGAGCGACTGCAGTTGGTCGCCGGATAGGTTCTTGGCATGGCCGTCAGCATGGAGCACGTTGTACCGCAACTGGTCAAACAGTACGCCGCCATGCCATCGGCCCGCGGCGTCGAAGAGCACGTTGACACTGCTCGGCTCGCGGATCGAACCCTCACCGGCCCGACGGAAGGCGATCTCGGTGCGGTAGTTATAGCTGGTGCCGAACTTCTGGTAGCTTGTGGGACGGGCGTCCAGCGGCATGCCGTTGCTGTCTTCCACGTCGTACCCACTATCGGCGGGGCAGTGGAACAGCTCCTTCGACTTGATGTAGGGTTGCAGGGCCTCGTGGATGAAGGGCATGTAGGGAATCTGGGCCTGGAACTCCGGGAACCCCGACCAAATCTCGGGCGTGTACCTGTCTGTGGCATCGACGGCCAAGGGGTAGAGTTCATCGTAGTCCTGAGTGTACATCTTGATGGCCATGCCGATCTGACGAAGGTTCGAGACGCACGTGATCTCCCGCGCCTTGCCGCGCGCAGTGGCAAACACGGGGAACAGAAGGGCGGCTAATACGGCAATGATACCGATGACGGTGAGTAGTTCCACCAGCGTGAAGGCACGGCTGTTTCGTTGCACGGGCTTTCCCCCTGTGGCGTTGCGTTCGCACTCTGCATATACGAGCGGCGGGCCCAGTCGGTGCCACCCGGCACGGAGCGGCGCTTGACCGCCGACGCGTCGAGCGGTGCCGACCGCCTCGTCGACCTCATTGTAGCGGGTGGCACCGTGCTGGACGGCTCCGGCGCCGAACCGATCAGGGCGGACATCGCGATTCAGGACGATCGTATCGTGGCGGTGGGCGAGTGGCTGCCGGGCTACCGGGCCGCCAACGTGATCGATGCCCACGGCCTGCGCGTGGCGCCGGGCTTCATCGACATCCATACGCACTCCGACATCTCGGTCCACTTCAACCCAGGCATGGCCAGCATGGTGTCGCAGGGCGTCACGACGCAGGTGGTGGGAAACTGCTCGCTCTGTCTGGGCCTGGCTCTGGACGACGCTACCTTTGCGTTCGAACGTCGCTGGCTCAGCAACCACGGTGTCAAGATCACGTGGAGCGATATGGCGGGCCACCTGGGCCGAGTCGAGGACGATGGGGTCGCCACAAACTACGTGATGCTCGCCGGCCACGGCACGATCCGCAAGCGCGTGATGGGCATGGCGGGCCGGGCGGCCTCCGGCGATGAGATAGCGCAGATGAAGGCCATCGCGCTCCGCGCCATGGAGCAGGGCGCCTGGGGCCTCAGCACCGGTCTGGAGTACCAGCCGAGCTCATACGCCGGCGTGGAGGAGCTTGCGGCGGTCTCCAGCGTCATGCGTGAGTACGGCGGCTTCTACGCCACCCACCTGCGCAACGAGGGCGACCTTCTGCTGGAGGCTGTGCGCGAGGCCATCGAGGTCGGCGAACAGGCCGGCGTGCCGGTTCAGCTCTCGCACCACAAAGCCGAGGGACGCCAGAACTGGGGCAAGGTGCACGAGACACTGAGGCTCGTCGAGGCTGCGCGGGCACGCGGCGTGGACATCCAGATGGACCAGTACCCCTACACAGCCTTCATGACCTCCATGTCGATCCAGTTCCTGCCGCACTGGGCGCTGGAGGGCGATGCCGACGAGGTGGGCGCCCGCCTGCGTGATCCGGTACAACGCGGCAAGGTGCGCGAGGCCATGCTGTCGACTCGCCCGGACTGGGCCGACGACGACCTCGGCGGCGTCTGGGGCGACGTGCGGATCGGCGCCTCCCGCGACAACCCGGCGCTTCAAGGCAGGACCATCGCCGAACTGGCCGCGGAGCGTGGCGCCTCCTGTGTCGATACGACGCTGGACCTGATCGCCTCCGCGCGCAACTTCATCAGTGCGGTGAACTTCGCTATCAGCGAGGAGGATATCGCCGTGGTCATGAGCCATCCATGGACCATGATCGGCTCCGACGCCGTGGGCACCGCGCCCGTGGGAAAGATGGCCGAGGAGAAGGTCCACCCGCGTTGCTACGGCACCTTCCCGCGCGTCCTGGGCCGCTACTGCCGCGAGAGGGGCATCCTCTCCGAGGCCGCGGCCGTACACAAGATGACCCAACTGCCCGCCACGCGCCTCGGCCTTGATCGTCGCGGCCTGTTGCGGCCGGGCTGGTTCGCCGATCTGGTGCTCTATGACCCGGAGACGATTGGCGACGCCAACTCCTACGAGGACCCGCACCAGTTCTCGCACGGAATCGACACCGTGCTGGTGAACGGTCGGGTGGCGTGGCAGGATGGCGCAGAGACGGGCGTCCGGTCGGGCAGGGCGCTACGAAGGCCCAGTCCCTAGTGGAGCGATGCGGGGCGGCGGTTCTGCCCACTCGGGCATCGCATCGCCGCCCTGCCGTAGCCTACTGCTGGAAGAGGCCCGCTCGCCGCAGCGCCGAGTTGATGGCGTCGGCATTGAAGCCCACGACGGTGGCCAGGACGCGGCCCGTCTTCCCCACGATGATGGTGGTCGGGTAGGTGGTCACCGAGAAGAGCTTCACCAGGTCGGTAGGGCTCTTGTTGGTGGCCACGGAGACCGTCAGTCCAGCCTCCGCCACCCATGTCTTCAGCGCATCGATGCTCTCGCCGGTGCCGTTCACGGCCAGCACCTCGAGCCCCTTGCCCTTGTACTGGTCGCTCAGCTTCTGCAACTCGGCCAGCTCCTGCAGGCTACCCTCGGACGTGGTGTAGAAGAGGGCCATCACCACGATCTTGCCGCGCTTCTGCGGGAGGCTCCAGGCCTCGCCCGTGAGGGAGGTCAGTGAGATGACCTCGGACGGTTCCGGCAGGGCCGGGTTGGGGAATCGGCTGACCTGGCGTGCGCCGTCGGGCAGGGCATAGGTCAGCGCCTCGGCCGGGACCTCGCCGTTCACCGTCGCCTCAACCACGTCCTCGACGGCCAACTCGGTCTCGCCGTCGACCAGCGCCGCGCGCTTGACAAGGCCGTCGTCCATGCCGACATGGACCTTCATGCTCATGTCGGCGGAGTAGGCCATCGAGATCACATAGCAAAGAGCGCCCCTGTAGGCCATGGGTCCGGACATGGTGGCGCTCGTGAGGCGCTCGGCAAATGCCGATTGCCCGCGGCTCTGCCCTTGGAGCAGCGCGGCAACGAACTCCGTCGCGGGACAGAGCAGGTTCGCGCCGGCCAGCACGTTGGCGCCGGCAATGGCCTCCGGGGCCTTGGCCTCTGTGTACGCCTTTGCCTTGGTGCGCACGACCAGGGCCTTGTCGCCGGCCACTGACAGCACGGCCGAGAGCGGCTCCGATTGCGCGTCGATCAGCAGACGGTTGGGGCGGCTCATCACCAGTGACACCGGTTGCGACCAGAGCTTGTCTCCCACCGTGCGGGTCCAGGTGGTGGTCATCCGCAGCGTGTCCATCAGGCGGTACGCCGCGGCTGACTTGGCGATGAAGGCCGCCAGCTCCTTGCTCCGGTCCACGGGCTTAACGGAGATGTCGAGGCCACCGAAGCGGGCGGGGATGGTTGGCGAGTCCGGAAGCAGCTTGCCCCCGTCGGGTGGCGTGAATGCCACGTCACGCGCCTCAACCTTGGCGCCGACCTCGACGGCGGTCACCTTCTCGGCCAGTACCGTCCTGCCGTCGCGCACCAGCGCCACCCGTCGAATCAGCCAGCCGGAGGTGTCGACGAGGAGCTTGGCGACATGGTTGTCGTTGTACCGGAGCGTTACCTCCATGCACCGCACGCCGTCGATCTCGTCGGAGCCGATGACCTCCATCCTGGCTAGCGCGGTCGAGAGCAGCCCCTCTCGGTCCGATCCCAGGCCCGCCATCAGGGCGAGCGTCAGCCGCGTGAGCGGCGAGGCGATGCCCATGCCGCCCAGATGCCGCAACTGGGCGAAGGAGGCCGGGGCGCCGAAGCGTGTGAAGCCGGCCGGCGACGTGCGTGCCAGCCCGAGGGTCCTGCCGTCGCAGCGTGCCGTTGCAGATGCGTCGCCGGCCACGAGGTCCACCGCCAGGAGGTTCGGCCGCTTGGCGGCGATCGCCAGATTGCCGGTGATCTCCCCGGTTGTATCGCGGAGGGTCCAGCTGCTCTGGACGCGGATGCTCTCCAGCGACCGGTACGCGCCGGTCATCCGGTTCAGGACCACCGCCGCCGGCGGTAGCTGCGCTGAAGCGCCGGCCGCCCCGATGGTGGCCGCGGCGCACAGAACTCCCAGGCTCACGCGTCTCATTGGGTCGCTCCTTACTGGAGATGCAGCCAGTTGTGCATCAGGAACCAGACGCGGTCGATGAGCAGTGCCATGCGCGCCATGACGGTGGAGCCGAAGATGGCGCCGAAGGCGAACATGAGCATCAGCCGGCCGGTCCGGGCCGATGCCGCCACGACCTTGTTCTTCTGCTCAAAGGAGAAGAAGAAGTAGGTGAGGACGGTGACCATGATGAAGACGAACAAGAGGTTGTTGAGCCCGATACCGAGCGTCGTCAGGCCGGATCCCAGCGGAATCTGGTCTGGTGTCACGAAGAGCGGCTTGAACGACTTGCGGATTTGCGGGATGTAGTCGGACGCCGTTGTCTGGAACGCCTGACCGGCCGCGAAGCCCATGAGGGCGCCGATGGCGATCCGGCTCATCCAGCTGTGCTTCCTTGAGAAGATCGTGTAGAAGAGCAGGCCGAAGCCCGCCACCAGCGCCCAGGGCCACTGGCCGTCATGGAAGAGCGGCGTGAACCACTGCGGCCCCAGGACCTCGGTCCAGGTGGTCTTGATCAGATAGCCGGCGGCGAGCCCGATGAAGATGTGCTCGAACAGCCGGTAGACGCGGTTCTCGCGGTAGATCAGGGAGAAGAGGGCGAGCGTCCCGATGGCGCCGAACCAGACGCCGATGGGGTGGGACCAGGTCGCTGCGGTAGGCATCAGGAGTTGCCCTCCATCTTCTTGGTGGCGTACATGCCGTAGTTGCCCAGGCCGATCAGGACAAACAGCAGCACGAGCGCCAGGGAGACCGGCGTGATGGCCCGGGTGGTGAAGCCCTTTTCGTTCATCATCTGCTCATACTCGGCCGCGCCCTTGATCCCGAATAGCATGCCGCGGATTTGGCCGGAGTCGAGGTAGGTGTAGAGCTCGGGAGCCATGACCGACGTCGGGGCGTAACAGAACGCCGCGTCGGTGGAACCAACTACCAGTCCGACCCACGACTTGTAGTTGCCCGATGCCGAGAACTCGGCGATCACGCTGAGGTCCTTGACGTTCCGCACGCCGGCCATGACGGGGTACTCGGCCAGCGGCCGGCGGTTCACCGAGTCGGTCTTCAGCGTTTCGTTGATGTTCCGAACCATGCCCTTCAGCGTGCCGGCGATGTCCTGCCGGTAGCCGAGGTTGATCCAGTCCTTGCCATATTCATACTTATAGATGGCCGCTTGCTCCTCGGCCAGCTCTTGCGCCAGGGTCGTGGCCTGGGCATCGCCGAACGCGATCAGGGCGAAGCGGAGGTGCCTCTTCATGAGGTGCTTGAGGACGACCTGGGTCTGCGGTCGGTTCTCGCCCTGGGTGCTCGCGCTCCAGAGCGTCGAGACGAGCACGAGTTTGTCTTTGGGCGCGCTCTCGATGGCCTCATAGAACCGCGTCGCCTCGGGCGATACGGCCAGGGGCAAGGAGATAGGCACGATCAGGCCGATCACCACGATGGCCAGCAGCGCGCCGTAGAGCCAGTGCCGGTTGATGCGGGTGAGTGGATGCCCCAGGTTGCTCATGACTCGTCCGCCTTCGCCTCAAAGTACGCTCCGCGCTCCAGCGACAGCCAGATGCGCAGCGCGATGGCCAGCCCGCCAATGCCGAGCCCGAAGCCGATGGCTCGCTGGGCCGGCGCGTTGACTGTGGTGAGCAGCCAGTTGCTGATGTTGTCCAGCCGCAACAGCGAGAGGTAGGAGCCCTTCACCGGCAACCAATGGGTCAGGTATTGCCCGATGGGGATTTGGCCGAGCATCACCACGAGAGCCGCCACCATGAGTAGCGTGGCTTCCGCCGACTTGATGCGGAACGCCCGATAGGCGGCCGATACGATGAAGAACGCCAGAACCGCGAACATGGCGGCGTCGAAGCTGTTCAGTACATCGCGGAAGAGCGATCGGTAGAAGAGCGTGTGCTCATATTTGATGCCCGCCACGGCCATGACGACCATTGAGACCAGCAGCAGCATGCTGTTCTCCCAGCCGGACTTTACCTTCACCACGTTGGCGCCATGGATTCGGATCAGGCTCAGCACGCCCAGTCCAAGCGTCATGCCGCCCAGCACGTTGGTGACGTTGCCGACGGTGGGCACGGCGAAGGTGAGGATGTTCTCATCCTGCGCGTTGGCGGGTAGGAAGAACTCCAGCGCATAGAAGAGGCCTGCCAGGAAGGTCACGCCGGCGATGATCGCCTTGCGGGCCTTGCCGGGCAGGGCCTGCAGTACGACTACGCCTACGATGCACGCCAGGACGCAGCCCGCCACGGCGCCGGCCAGCGCGCCGCCGTGCAGCGCGGGGAATGCGCGGCTCAGGAACGACTGAATGGGGTTCATAGTTGCCGGCGTCTCCTACTTGATCGTAAACCACTGGACGAAGAAGAACTTGTCGCCCAGGGGTTTGATGGACAGCGCCAGCGTTCCGAGCACAACGATGAGCAGCATCATCCCCTTGCAGATGTCCTGTCCCACAAGGCTGCCCAGCAGCGTCGGTTCGCGGGAGATGTATGCCGAGGCCGCGTAGTACTCGTCGCCGATGATCGTGTAGTCGCAACTCGCGATGAAGAAGGGGAGCTGCGTGGTCTGCACCGTGCCGGCCACCTGGATCGCGCCAACCTGCTGCCCTGATTCCGCGAAGATCAGCGACTCCGCGAAGAAGTCGCCGAAGAGGAAGCTCGCGGCCACCTTTTCGCGGTGGATCGTCCCCGCCACACCCGAGGCAAAGGCGAACTGCCTGTCCGAGAGGAAGTAGACGGAGGTCGGATCGAAGTCCTCGGGCCTCCCCGCGGCGGCGTAGGACTCCCGCACCACCTCTTCGGCCACGGTGTAGAGCGCCGGGTCGGCGACGGGCATGAGGATACGGTTGCCGAACTTGGCCGCGGTCTTGATGATGTAGCTGAAGATCGTCAGCGCCTGCAAGCCGACGACGCCCAGGGCGCTGAGGCCCGGCACCATCAGGATCGGACGGCCCATCTCGGTGGCGCGTCCAACGGCCTCATCGATGGCGTTAAGACCCGGGATGCGGCGAATGAGGTACTTCTTGCCTCGCTGGGCCGTGATAACTGTGACGAGCACGATAATGCTCCACAGCGCCACCAGGAACGCGGCTTCCCACTTGTCGCTGGCGTGGGTCAAGGTGTCTCTCCTTCAACAGGCGTCCTTCTCTGCATCGTTAGGTCCTCGATCCGGCGAATGAGGCGCTCGACATTATTGCGGTCCTCAAGCAATCGCGATACGGTATGAACCCGCTCAAAGCCGATCAGCGGGGCCAGGAGCGGCGACGTCACCACGAGGCCCTGGCTGGCCATGAAGGTCAACGGCTTGTGCATCTCAAGGAACAGGATGGCAGGGGTCTCAAGCCCCCGCCCCACGACCTGGTTCGCAATCTTGTCCAGGACCCGGTCGCGCTCGTCGTCGCTGATGGGCTCTTCCCAGCTAGGCATGGCTCTGCAGCCCCCTGGCGCGTGCCCGGACGATGGCCATGGCGGCGCTCATCGTCTCGGCATCGCTGAAGCGCAGATGGACGCCCCGAAAGGCCTCAAGCCGGCTGGGCCTGCCGAATGGCGAGAGCCTGACACACTCCTCGGAGACAAGCACCCGGTTGACGCGGTCCCATTCAATCTCCAGTCGCGCAGCGCCATAGGCGGCCAAGGCCCGCCGAGCCGTGAGCCTGTAGTGCGCAGGAAAGAGGAACTCCGCGGTGGCCGTCACCACGAGCCCTGGACCGAGCAGAACAAACAGGGGGGAGCGGAAAACCCACCAGCCCAGGACGCCCGACGCCACGACCGCGGCGAGTACCACAAGGCCACGCGCAGGCGTCCGGCGGCAGAGATGCACCGTCCACTGGAGGAGGATTGCATCATCGGTATCGGGCGCCGGGCCGCGGCTCGGACCGTCATGATGTTCCTGGGCAGACATAAGCGCGAGAATGCTCCCGTGCGAGGCGTGCCCGGCAGCGCTGTCGCAGGACGCCGAGTGCGCATTAGGGTACCCCGAGCCATAGCTTTTGCGCCCGCTCGGCGCCTTCGCCCCGCTCACAACACCGATAGTTACGGCGCGCCGGCCGCATCGTGACCCGGCTTCGGCCCGCCGATGGGTTGAGGGGCATTCGTACTCGGGAATCGGCGGGCGGTTGTTGCCTTTTGACGGGCGGTGTGTTATGATAACCCGACCACTCGTAGGCCCCCCAACCTCTACGGGCGCCTCCGGCGCAACCGCCGGGTAGCCGCTTGCGGAAAGGATAGCGCGGATGAGAATGACCCGGATTCCGACCGTGGGACTGCACGTCTGCATCTCGGTCCTCGTTCTGAGTTCGGTG
>JAPLCQ010000171.1 GCA_026392115.1 Armatimonadota bacterium
GGCCGTTGACCGTGGCAATGACGGCTCCATTCGCGGGTCGTCTCGCGGACCGCGTGTCGCCAGTCTGGCTCTGCGCCATGGGCGGTTTGTTTCTCGCGATTGGGCTCGGGGCCGTCGCTCTGTGGCCGCTGAAGGGTAACCCGCTGCCGCTCGTGCCGTTCACCATGCTCTGTGGCCTCGGTTTCGCCTTTTTCAATGTGGCCAACAACCGCAACCTGTTCCTTTCGGCCCCAAGCGCGCGGAGTGGCGCGGCGGGAGGCATGCAGGGCACCGCCCGGCTGTTTGGGCAAACTGCTGGTGCGGTTGTCGTGAGCTTGCTCTTCACTCTGACATCCGCCAGTGCCGCGCCTCGGATCGGTCTTGGGATCGGAGCCGTGTTGACGTTGGCGGCAGGCCTCGTGAGCACGCTGCGAGTCGGGCCAAAGGCAAGTAACGCACTGGAAACCCATGCGCCGCTGAAAGAGGGTTCAAAGATCCATCCATACCCCATGTAATCCCAGCCGGCCTGCTGGAGACCATCGGTGCTGGTCGCCATCGATTCGGTCCAAATCGCGGGGGCTGGGTGCAGATCCACGGCGGAAAACGGGTCGCCGTCGAACAGCACCGCGTGAGAGCGACTGGTGGGCACTGCCGCGCCACCCATCTGCTCGGTCACGGAAGAACCCGTCAATTGGGCAGCGGTAGTTCGCGGCGGGAGTTCAAAAGGAGACTCCTGAAGGAACACCGCCGCCGAGGCGAGGCATGAGAAGGCCTGAGCGTAGCGAAGGCCGACGAAATGCCTCGCCACGGCGGCGGGCGTCGATCCCGATGCCCTGCTGAAAAGAAGCAGCAGCTCGCCAAGCGCCTCACCCTGGATTTCGTTCGCCAGACCCTCGAGTCCTTTCACCGCGAAGCGCTCGATGCCTCCGACGCCTGCGAACTTCTCGGTATCAGTCGGGCGCATCTCTTCCGGATCCGCCTCGCGTGGCTCCACGACGCTCCAGGCTTCGCCCTGCGCGTCTCCGGCGGCGATCACCACGAGAATTGGCCCCTCGAAGTCCGACGCTTCCTCGGGGCCTTCCTGCCCCTCCAGCGCCCGCCGAATTTCCAACTCGTCGCAGACCAACTCGCCGACCGCTTCTCCTTCCACCGCGATCGCAAATCCGTCGCCGCCTACGCGCGCACGCACTTCCCCAACCTCGTTCTGCCGCCCCTTCCCGTCCCCAAACCCAAGCGGCGCTGGGAGCGCTCACGCATCGGCGAACTCTGGCAGCACGACTCCTCCATCCACCCCTGGTGGGCGGCCGAGGACAAGCAGACCCTCCTCCTCACCGTCGACGACCATTCCCGCAAATACCTCGGGGCCACTTTTGTCCCGACCGACACCACCTGGCATCATTTCGAACACTTCCGCCGCGCCTTCCTCCGGCACGGCCGTCCCGTGGCCCTCTACACCGACGGACTGGCCCTCTTCGGCTACCAGTCCTCGACCGATGGCGGGGATCCCCGCTCGGAATTCCAGCGGGCGCTCACCGCGTTGGGGGTCTCGCATCTTGTCGCTCCGAGTCCCCAGGCCAAAGGCAAGATCGAGCGCCGTTTCGGCACCTTCCAGAAACGCCTTCTGGCCCTGCTCGCTTTCGAGCGCATCGACGATTACGGCCGCGCCCAAAACCTCCTCGACCACGAATTGGAGCAGCAAAACCGGACCGTTTGCAGAACCACGGGTCTTTGCCCCGACGACGCTTGGGCCAAGGCCATCGCCGACCGACGCGACGCCATGCGTCCCAGTCCAAATCCCAGCCTCCTCGACCTTCACTTCGCCCTCCACTTCTCCCGCCGTCTCAACGCCGATCATCAGGTCGACTTCCTCGGCCGGAGTTGGCCCATCGGCGCCACCCAACGCCACACCGTCGCCATCATCCACCATCCCGGCCGACAGTTTTGGGTCGTCACCACGCCCCCGAAACCACCCGAAAACCGCTGGTCCGACGTGCTCGGGAAATTCTCGCTCTGAACCAGTCTCATTTTGTTCCCACACCAAGTCTCATTTTGAACTCCCGCCGACAGGACGCGAACCCGTGCTTGACGTTTTCGCTGGGCGGGATTCTTCATGGGTTACCTGCCAAAGGTCCCAAACCACCGCGTGTCATGAACCCCTCCACCCGCTTCCTTGCCACCGCCGTTCTGTACGCATCCATTGCGGCGCCCGCGCTCTTCGGACAATTGATCATCCCGGGCGACGGATCGGACGGCGCCCTGAACATCACGACCGATACCACCATCGACCTCAGCCAGGCAGTCACCAAGGCGTGGGACGCCAACAATGCCGCCGCCGCCGGCAAAGGCGTCTACGATGCCAGCAAGTGGGCGGTCGTGTTCAAGTACACGAGCGTCAACATCGCGGCCGGCGCCACGGTGACGTTTGCAAACCACCCCAGCCGCGCGCCGGTGGTGTGGTTGGTGAAGGGCGACGTGACGATCGACGGCGGGCTGAGCCTGGATGGTGGCTGGGGCAACAACAACAACGTG
>JAPLCQ010000165.1 GCA_026392115.1 Armatimonadota bacterium
GGTCCTTCACTCCGTTCAGGACGACGGCAAGGGCATGCGGCGCACGTCAAGATGGCCACTTCTCTGACGTAGGAAAGTGATCCCCTTGAACTGGACTGTCCCCCCGATTTGAGACACGGGTTCAAGATGCGACGATGTGGTCCTGGGAGGTAGGATCGAATGAGAACGTCGCGCTACCCTGCGGCCTTGCGGGCCGCAGTCGAGGAGCGAATGCGTGCCGGAGCCACGCTGCGGGAACTGGTCAAGGAGTGCGGTGTCGAGTACCACACGCTGCACCGGTGGCTGGGGTCCCTGCGGCAGAAGGGGGAGGACGTGGCCTTCATCTACCACTCGCAGGAGCTCCGGGCGCTGGTGTTCCAACGTCTAGCCGAGGGGGTGCCCGTCAAAGCGATCGCGCAGGAGGTGCCGATGAGCCCTGGCCACCTCTACCGGCTGAGGCGCAAGTATCTGTCGCTCGGCATGGCTGTGCCTCCCAAGCCCAAGGCGCCGCCGCGGCGCGATCGTCCGCTGTCGGAGGTCGAGGTGGAGAACGCCGCGCTGCGCCAGGAGCTGAAGTCCGCCCTTGCCACGAACGCGGACCTGGAGCGCGAGGGCCGGAAACTGAAGGCGGCCCTGGCCGACTCGGTGATGGAAGCGACTTTTTTCGCAGGCGCCTTGCAGCGGACAGAGGCAGCGTCACACGAGACCCACGGGTCCAGCGCGACGCCATCTACCAGCAGATCCGGGAGATGACCTCGCTGCAAGGCGACACGAACGTGCAACGGCTCTGCTGCCTGGCCGGCGTGAGCCGGGCCGGGTACTACCGCTCGCTTACCGGCAAGGCCCTGAGAGAAGAGGAAACGGAGCTGCGGGGCCACATCCATGAGATCTTCCTCCAGCATCGGCGGCGCTACGGCGTACGGCGGATCACGCGCGCGCTCCGCCTGCAGGGCATAGTCGTGAACCACAAGCGCGTGGAGGCGCTGATGCGCTCGGACAGCCTGCTGGCTCTGCGGCCCGCCTCCTTCGTTCGCACCACCGACTCGACGCACAACTACCGCGTGGCGGTGAACCTGGCTCCTCGGCTGGAGATCACGGGGCCGGACCAACTCTGGGTGGCGGACATCACCTACATCCGGCTGGCGGGCGAGTTCGTCTTCCTCGCGGTCGTGCTCGACGCGCACTCCCGGAAGGTCGTGGGCTGGTCGCTGAGCCGATCCCTGACCGCCGACGTGGCCCTCACGGCCCTTCAAAGAGCCATCGACGACCGTCGGCCTCCCGCCGGGCTGGTGCACCACTCGGATCGCGGGACCCAGTACGCCTGCGGCGCCTACTCGAAGCTGCTGCGGGATCACCAGATCACGCCGAGCATGAGCCGCCCGGCGAACCCGTACGACAACGCGACCTGTGAGAGCTTCATGTGGACCCTGAAGCGCGAGGAGATTCGGGCGTCCGACTACGCGGACATGGAGCAGCTCGAAGCCGCGCTCGAGGAGTTCATTGAGAGGTACTACAATTCGCAGCGCCTCCACTCCGCGCTGGACTACCTGTCGCCGGTAGAGTTCGAGCGCCGCGCAAGCGGCTTCGGCCGGGCGGCGACGGTAGCCTACTTCGAGCCGCCGCCGCCGCAGCCTGAGCGGGCCGGAGCCGCACTTGACGTCATCCTGACGCGGAGCGGAAGGATCCCCCGGCCTGAGCCGCCGCACCTGCGGGACCACCCCGCCCCGCCGTTCAGCGCGACGCCAACGGAAGCGCCGTGCAACGCGGAAGCGCGGGGGGCAGGGCTCCTGTGTCAAGAGGATCACTTCTCTGACGTAGGAAAGTGATCCCTTTGAACCCTTCCCCGTCAAGAGGATCACTTCTCTGATGTAGGAAAGTGATCCCCTTGAACCCTTCCCCGTCAAGAGGATCACTTCTCTGACGTAGGAAAGTGATCCCCTTGAACCTAAGCCGACACCTCCGGTGCCGCGACCAGGCTCCACTGCCAGACCGGTCCCGACCTCTGGCTCTGCACACCAAGGCTTCCCTTGGCCCGCTTGAGCGTCATAGTGCTGATCCCCTCCGCCTCCGCGCGCTCGATCACCGCGGCCGCCGCCACCGGGCCTTCGGCCAGCGCCTCCTCCAGGAACTCGCGGGCCTGGTCCCTCGGGCGGTCGCTGGGAAGCTCGAGAATCTGCTCCGGCGTCAGGTTGCTCTTGCCCAGCCACTCGATCCGCGCCGTGGCGCCAGCCGGGACCGTGCGGTAGAGCAGCGTCGGCAGCTCCGGCGCCACGTTGCACTTGGTCATGGCGAAGGCGCGGCGGCGGCGGTCGTCCGGGTCGTGGCCCACGGTGAAGACGAACCTCGCCGCCCCCGTGAAGGCGATGCTCCCGCCGCCCCGGTAGATCGCCGCCGCGCCCGCGCCCTTGTTCAGGTGCCGCACCGCCAGCACCGCGCAGCGCCTGCCCTTGGCCAGGTCGCGCAGGCGGCCCAGCACGCACCGGACCTCGTTGTCGCGGTGCGTGTCCACGTTGGCCAGGAACTCGGTCAGCGGGTCGATGACGAGCAGGTCCGCGCCGCAGTGCTTCACCTGCTCCTCGATGGTCTCCGCGTCCTCCAGCAGGCTCCAGCGGGCGTGGTCGGGCTTGGCCTTCATGAAGAAGACGCGGCCCATGTCGGCGCCCGCGGCCTCCAGTCGGGGCATCTCCGTGTCGGCC
>JAPLCQ010000088.1 GCA_026392115.1 Armatimonadota bacterium
AGCACCTCCGCCCACCCCTCGCCGGGGTGGATGTTGGTGCAGTAGGTCAGATCGAGCGGGGCGGCGGCTGGAACCTGCATGGCGGTGACTCCTCAGACGGCGTGGGCGGAGACGGGCGGCTCAAACTTGGGGCACTGGCCCAGGAAGGCGATGGGGTTATCCCAGACGATCTGCCGCGCCAGGCTGTCGGCATGGCCGCGCCGCCGCATCTCCATGACGAACCGCGGCACCGCGGCGGGGACGCTGTGGCCCCAGTCGCAGGCCGAATCGACGTAGACGCGGTCGGCGCCGTGCATCTCGATGATGTCCACCGCGCGGGCGACGGAGACCTTGGTCTGCGGGTAGAGCGTCAGGCCGGTCCAGAAGCCGTTGTCCAGGATCATCTCGATGGTGTGCTCTTCGGCGTGGTCGATGCTCACCCGCGCCGGGTCCATGTTCGGGAACGACTGGAGCGCCTGGATGATGGCCCGGGTGCCCTTGTGCTTGTCCTCGAGGTGCGGCGTGTGGATCAGGATCATCTGGTTGTGTTCCAGCGCCAGGGCCACATGGTCCTTGAAGGTCTCGATCTCGTTCCGCGTTACGCGGTTCAGGCCGATCTCGCCGATGCCCAGCACGTTGGCGTGGTCGAGGTACTTGGGGATGCGCCGCACCACGGCCCGCGCCAGGTCCCGCTCCTCGCCCTCTTTTGGGTTGAGGCAGAGCCATGTGTAGTGCTTGATGCCGAACCGGGCCGCGCGCTTCGGCTCGAACTCCGTAAGCTGGCGGAAGTAGTCGTCGAACCCGTCGGCGGTGCTCCGGTCCCAGCCGGCCCAGAACGCCGGTTCGGTGATGGCCGCGCAACCCATGAGCGCCATCTGCGTGTAGTCGTCGGTGGTGCGCGACACCATGTGGGCGTGCATCTCGATGTAGTCCATGGCGGCTACGCTCCCTTCTCCGATGCCGGGTCCCAGGCGCCGCGGGCGGCCTTCTGGTCCAGCTTGGGCTTGGGCTCAACGGTGGGATCGCTGAAGATCATCTGGATGCGCTGGGCGCGGCCGGCGCCGGGCTCGGCCAGTACGCCGATGGCCCGCACCAGGGCCGCCATGCGGTAGTCCGACCGCCAGTCGCCGCCGGACCTGTCCAGCCGATCCAGGAAGGCGGCCACGTCCAGGACGCGGTGCCGGTTCTCGATGAAGTACTCGTCGACGGCCTCCCGGGCCGGGAGGGGCTTGGGTCGGCTTGTTTCGCTCATGCGGGCCTCCTTGTCAGCCTCGATCGGGTCTCCGGCTCGGCCGCTCCCGCAGCAGGGCCACCGCCCGGTCCATGGCGCCGAGATCCACGTCGTGCACTTCGACCGCCGTGCCGATGCCGCGGAGCATGAGGAGCGTCAGGCGGCCGCCAAGGTGCTCCTGGAACTCCGTCAGGCCAGCCGGCAGGCCGCCCCCGGACTCCATCTCTGGTACGTATATGGCGAAGCCGAGGGTCTCCAGCAGGCCCGCCACGCGCTCGAAGTCGGCTGCCGGAAGCAGGCCGACGAGCATGGCGTAGGCGCAGTCCAGGGCGATCCCGATGGCCACTGCTTCGCCGTGCCGCAGCCGATATCCTGTGAGGGTCTCCAGCTTGTGCGCCGACCAGTGGCCGAAGTCCAGCGGGCGGGAGGAACCCATCTCGAACGGGTCGCCTCCCCGGCCGATGTGTTCGACGTGCAGGCGGGCGCACCGGTGGATGAGGCGGTGCATGGGCTCGGGCGTGCGGGCGGCCAACGCCTCGGCGTCGCGCTCGATCTGCTCGAAGAAGGCGCTGTCTTTGATCAGTGCGACCTTCGCGGCCTCGGAGATGCCGGACCGCCAGTCGCGGTCGTCCAGCGTGGCGAGGAAGTCGAAGTCGTTGATCACCGCCCAGGGAGTGGCGAAGGCGCCCAGGTAGTTCTTCTTCCCGAAGGCGTTGATGCCGTTCTTTACGCCCACGCCGCTGTCGTTCTGCGACAGCACCGTGGTCGGAACCCGCACGTGCCGAACCCCGCGGTGCGCGGTCGCCGCGGCATAGCCCACGGCGTCCAGCACGGCGCCGCCGCCCACGGCGACCACGAAGGAGTGGCGGCAGAGGCGGGCATCGTGGATCGCCTGCTGCAGGGCGGCCACATGGGCCGGATCGTTCTTCACGGGCTCGCCGCCGGGGATGAGCAACGGCGCGGCCGCGAGTTCAACCGCACCGGCGTGGCGGGCGCAGTACCCGCCGATGGCCGGGCAGAGGTCCGGGTGGGCGTCGGCGACGTTGGCATCCACCACGACGAGCGCTCGGGCGTGGTCGCCGTCGGCCGGAGCCAGGACGTGCCGGAGGAGCGGGTTCTCCTCGCGGAACAGGCCTTCGGTGAAGTGAACGGCGTACTCAAACCGGATCGACAGGGACTGCTGAATGCATTCCATGTTCATGTCACCGAGAAGACCCGCGCCAGGGAACGGGCCAGAGGCGCGGCCGCGAGAATCGCCGCTCCAGTGTATACGCCGCCGAAACCCGCGGCGACGGCGGCGTCGAGGGCGATGAGCGAAAGCACGCCAGCGCGCACCGCGGCCGCGGCCAACGCCGGAGACGGCGACGCGGCGCACCGAAGGTAGGCGGGCGCCACCAGGCCGAGGGGCAGCGCGGCGAAGAGGCCGCTCCAGATCGCCGAGCCGCCGAGGGCGAAGGCCAGGCACGGTAGGCCGACGACGGACGCCCCGAGCAGGGCCAGCGCCGCGACGGCGGGCGTGCGGCGGGCGCCCTGGACCTCGCCCAGGCTCACGACGGTCACGGCCGCGATGTAGAGCATGGGAACCACGGCCACAGGCCACCGCTGTTGCAGCAGCAACGGCGACGCGCTCAGCCCCAACAGGAGGTTGAGGCCCCTGCACGAGGCCATCACCGCGGGCCCGGCCACGGGGCGCCCCTTGGCCCACGCGTCATACATGATGATGCAGGCCGCCAGCGCCGAAGCCGCCAGTCCGCTCGTGGGCGACGCGGCCAGCGCCAGGGCCACGCCCGCGGCCAGGCATCCGAAGGCCAGCGTTGCCGCCCGCGGCCGGGTGACGCGCCCGCTTGGGATGGGACGCTCGGGACGCTCGACCGCATCCAGTTCGGCGTCGCAGACGTCGTTGAGGGCCACGCCGCCGGCGTAGAGCAGGACCCCTGCCGGAGCGAGCAGAGCCAGCCGGCTCCAGTCGGGCAGCCCGGCCACGGCGAAGCCCGCCACCACGTCGGCCGCGGCGGTCACCAGGTTCGGGGGCCGCAAGAGCCGCAGCCACGCCGGAGGTGTCGGGCGCGAACGGGCGCCGGGCGCGCAAGAGGGTGTTTCCATGGGCGGCGTGAGTGTACCTGCTGTCCCGAGCAGGAGCGAGGCGCCTTGGTATCGAAACATGGGTCCGGCGCGGCGAACGCGCACCCTTTGGAGGCTTGCCCTATGTCAATCGGATGCACCACGCTCAAGTCGCTCGTTCGGCCCAGAGCCGCCCGCACCTGCCGCATCTCCAGCTACGACAAGACGGGCGGTAATGCCGACGCCTGGCCCATCCCGGTGGGCGAGACCGCCACGCTGGCCGACATCCCCGGCGCCGGCTGCATAACCCACATCTGGTTCACCATCGCCTCGCCCGACCGCTACTACCTGCGCCACCTCATGCTCCGCGTCTACTGGGACGGCGAGGAGACGCCCTCGGTGGAGTGTCCGGTGGGCGACTTCTTCAACATCGGCCACGGCCTGGCGGCCTCCAACGCGGCCATTCCGCTGGCCACCGTCGCCCCGGACGACCAGGAGTGCAAGCTGGGCGGCAACATGGCCATGAACTGCTACTGGCAGATGCCCTTCGCCGCCGGAGCCCGCGTCACCATCACCAACGAGGGCACGGAACCCGTTGGCTCGTTCTACTTCTACATCGACCATGAGCGCTTCGATGCGCTGGACCCCGAGGTGCTCCGCTTCCACGCCCAGTGGCGCCGCGAGAACCCGACCGTGGGAACCGAGGGCGACCTCTCGGCGCAGGGCGTCAACTACTGGACCCGCCTGGCCAAGCCGAACCTGGACGGCAAGGAGAACTACGTCATCCTCGAGGCCCAGGGCGCAGGCCACTTCGTGGGATGCAACGTCAGCGTCGACAACATCGACCCGACGCCCGACGGCCTCACCTGGTGGGGCGAGGGCGACGATATGTTCAACATCGACGGCGAAGAGATGCCCTCCATGACCGGCACCGGCTCCGAGGACTACTTCTGCCACGCCTGGGGAATGCATCCCAAGGGCTACCCCTACGCGGGCACGTCGGTACACGAGCACAACGCCAAGTTCCCCGGTCGCCACAAGTGCACCAGCTACCGGTTCCACATCGAGGACCCGGTCCACTTCAAGCAGTCGCTTCGGGTCTCCATCGAGCACGGCCACGCCAACCTGCAGAACAACGACTACAGCTCGGTGGCCTACTGGTACCAGACCGAGCCGCACGCGCCCTTCCCG
This sequence comes from Armatimonadota bacterium, assembly GCA_026392115.1. GTDB lineage: Bacteria > Armatimonadota > Chthonomonadetes > Chthonomonadales > CAJBBX01 > CAJBBX01. The sequence goes on from JAPLCQ010000088.1 coordinate 4,463, forward strand.
GAGCTGCCCGACGCCATCGCGCGCCGGCCGCGCCCCGACCGATAGGCCGATGACCCGGCGGGCGTCGCATCCCGGCGCCCGGCCCCGCCTACAGGAGGCCGCCATGAGCCCGATCCTGCTCGCAACCCTCTGCCTCGCCTGGGCCGCAGCCGCAACCCCGGCCAGGCAGAAGGCGCTCGTCTTCACCTCGTTCCGGGGCAACGGCGAGGACGGCCTCCACCTGGCGTTCAGCCGCGACGGCCTCGCGTGGGAGGCGCTCAACGGCGACCGGCCCCTGCTGGCGCCCACGGCCGGAGGCAAGCTCATGCGCGACCCGCAGATCGCCCGAGGCCCCGACGGCCTATATCATATGGTATGGACCACGGCGTGGGAGAAGCAGGGCGTGGGCTACGCCTCCTCCAGGGACCTGATCCACTGGTCCGAGCAGCGCCTGATCACGGTGATGGACGCCGAGCCGGGCTGCCGAAACGTCTGGGCCCCGGAGCTGGTCTACGACCCGGCCGTCAAGCGCTGGCTCATCTACTGGTCCAGCACCATCCCGGGCCGTTTCCCCGAGACCGAGAGGGCCGGCGACGACGGCTACAACCACCGCATCTATGGCTGCGAGACGGCCGACTTCGCCACGTTCACGCCCACGCGGCTCCTCTTCGATCCCGGCTTCAACTGCATCGACGCCACCATCGTGCGCGACGGCGGGCGGTGGCTCATGTTCCTCAAGGACGAGACGCGCAACCCGCCCGCCAAGCGCCTCCACTGGACCAGCGCGCCCCGCGCGGCGGGACCCTACAGCCGCACCCTCTCGCCCGCCATCACCGGCGACTACTGGGCCGAGGGCCCCACGGCCATGAAGCTCGACGGCCGGTGGCGCGTCTACTTCGACCGGTACATGGACGGCCGCTACGGCATGGTCTCCTCGAACGACCTGAAGCAGTGGCGGGAGGCCCCCGCCGAGTCCGTCCGCTTCCCCGCCGGCATGCGCCACGGAAGCATCCTGGCGGTGCCCGAAGCCGTGCTGCAAGGGCTGATCGGGCTGGGTGGCGGGTAGGGGGCTGCCGCCCCTGATGGCTCGGGCCTCCGCGCCCGAGTCCGCAGGTGCAGCGTCTCACGTCGGGGGAATCCGTTCGCTTCGCGGCAGGATGACGGCACGGGCGGCGCCCCGCGCCGGCTTCACGCGACGCCGGACGCCTGCGCCGCCAGCTCCAGCGCCTCCTCGCTCGTCATGCCGCGGCCGCGGCACGCTGCGAGCTCATAGGCTTCGGGGTCGAGGTCGGCTTGCAGCTTGGCCGCCAGCGCAGCCGGCCCCTGCATTTCCACCGCCGACCGGGGCAAGAGATACGGCCCCTCGCGCAGCTTGGCGGCGTGGCACAGGAGGGCGGCCGCGGACTCGGTCTCGCCGTCGTCGTCGGCGACCTGGGCCATGGCCTCCAGGCACGAGGCGTACACGATCGTATGGCCCCCGGCGCGCACGAGGCCCAGCATGGCCAGGGCGCGCCGGCGCGCCTCGTCGGGCAGGCCGCCGTCCCTGGCGATGGCGCCCAGCGCCCAAAGGCAGCGCGCCTCGCGGTAGGTGTCGCTCAGGTCGCGGCAGTAGGTCAGGCTCTCTTCGAGCTTGGCGCGCGCCCCTTCCAGATCGCCGGACCGCCAACAGAGCAGCCCCAGGTCGTGCAGGAGATGCGCCATATACCTCTTGTTGCCCAGCCGCCGGGCGATGTCCAACGCCCGGCGCTGTGCCTCGGCGGCCTCGGCGGGCCGGCCCTCCTCCTCGGCGCCGAGGGCCAACCCAAGCAGCGCGGCAAGGGCGACCTCGTCGGCGCCGCTGGCGCGCGCTGCCGCCAGAGCCTCCTCGAAGGTGAGGCGAGCGGCGTGATGGTCGCCCTGGTGGTGATGGATGACGCCCAGCGAGCTCAGCGCCTGCAACTCCCCCTGTCCGTCGCCCAGTTCGCGGTAGATGGCAAGGCTCTCGCGGCCGCACGCCGCGGCGTCGGGCTGCCCGCGGTCGGTGCCCAGGTTGAGGCCGAGCCCCTGGAGGGCGGCGGCGTAGGCGGCGGTCCGGCTGCCTGCGCCTGCGAGCCGGGCGGCGGTGAGCCACTTGCGGGCCTCCTCGCGGCGCCCCACGCTGCCCCAGTAGGGCCAAAGGCCGGCGGCGAGCCGCACGCCGGATGCCGTGTCCTCGGCGGATCGCCCGGGTTCGAGAAGGCACCACTGGAGCGCGGCGGCGCAGTTAGCCAGGTCGGGCTCCAGCGCGGTGGGCCAGCCCTCCACCGTGTCTGCCGAGGCCTGCACCACCACCCGCTCCGCCATCTCAGCGAACCAGAGGGCGTGGCGGCCGCGTAGCCCGTCGGCCGCCTCCGGCTCAAGGAGACTGGCGGCGTGGGTCCGCAGAGTCTCCAGCATACCGAAGCGCATGCGGCCGCGAGTTTCGACCGAGGTGATGAGCGAGTGGTTGTGCAGCGCCCGCAGGGCGTGTGGCGAGGCGCCGCAGACGCCCGCCGCCGCCTCGGCGCGCCAGCCGCCCCTGAAGACGGAGAGCTCCGCGAAGAGCCGCCGCTCATCTTCATCCAGCAGGCGCAGGCTCCAGTCCGTGGCAGACTGGAGCGAGGCCACCCGCGCGGGCGCAGCCGCGGAAGGATCGGCCAGGAGGGCCGGCAGACTCTCCACGCGAGCGAGAATCTCTTCGGGGGTGTAGACGCCCGACCAGCCGGCGACGATCTCGATGGCCAGCGGCAGGCCGTCCAGCCGGGCGCACAGGTCGGCCACGGCCCGCGCGTTCCGGTCGGTCACCTCGAAGTCCGGGCGGTGGGCCTGGATGCGGTCGGCGAGCATCTGGACGCCGGCGAACCGCACCGCCTGCTCGGCGACCGCAGCACCCGCGGGGCTCTCCAGCGGCGCGACCCGCAGCACCCGCTCGCCTGCGAGGCCGACAGGCCGGCGCGAGGTGGCCAGCACGGTCAGACCCCTACAGGAGGGCAGCAGGCGCGCCAGCATCCGGGCGGCGTCGTCCGCCACATGCTCCAGGTTGTCCAGCACCAGCAGGCAGCCCGCGCCGTCGGAGCAACCCTTGCTGAGCGCGACCGATAGGCCGGCGACGGAGCCGGCGGGAAGGCCAAGGGTGCGCCCCACCGCCGAGGCCACTCCTCCGGGGCCGGGCAGGTCGGCCAGCGGCACGAAGCGGACGGCGCCTTCGTAGGCGGCGCCCAAACGGGTTACTGCCTCGATGGCGAGGCGGGTCTTGCCGGAGCCGCCCGGCCCCGTGAGCGTGAGTAGGCGGACGCGCTCCTCACCGGGCGCCAGCAGCGCCGCGATCCGGCCCAGCTCGGCCGACCTGCCGAAGAAGCGGCCCATGGGCGCGGGCACGGGACCATCCAGTGGCGGGCGTCGGCGCGTCGGTGCGTCGGCGGCTTCGATGGCCTCATCGGGCGGCTCGGAGCCCATCTCCTCGCGCCAGAGCTTTGCCATGGCCGCCAGGCGCCGGCGGGCGGCCGCGTGGTCGCCGCGCCGCGCCGCGCACCGTATGACCGTGATGTGGGCGGTCTGGTTCAGCGGGTCGATGGCGATGGCCCGAGCGGCATGCTCGCCGGCGGCGGCATAGTCGCGGGTAGCTTCGGCGGCCACGGCCAGGTTGCGCAGCGCCTCGATCACCCGCTCGCGCAGGCGCCGGCGCTCAACGGCGAACCAGTCGCCGTCCAGGTCGGGCAGCAGTTCGCCGGTATAGAGGGCCGCCGCGCGGGCCAGCGCATGGACCGCCGCTTCGCCCTCCAGGCCGGCGGCGGCGTCCATGGCGGCGTCGAACTGCGCTACGTCGGTGATGACGGCGGTGGGGTTCAGGCCGACGTGGTCGCGGCCGGTCTTGAGTACGCTGCCCGGCGCGATACCTGCCGGTTCAAGGATTCTCCGAAGGCGCAGCAGCACCTGACGCAGGTGCGTCCGGCCCTCGTCACGATCCAGGTCGGGGTAGAGCAGGTCGGCGAGCTCTTCGCGGGAGATGCGTGGTCGGTCGGGGTAGGCCAGGCGCGCCACGAGGCCGGCCGTGCGGCGAGTAGGGTGGACGACCGCGCCGCCATCCCATGGATGGAGGGCGAGCCCCCCCAAGAGCTGAACTCTCCAAACGCCCTGTGCCACGAAACCACTCCCGACGCATGGCCCAAGCGCCCTTCAGCGGAATCGATATTGGTGGCGCGCGCCTCTAGGATAGCATCTGCCGGGCGGCGATTTTCCAAGATTGAGGCCCGCCGGTGGCCCGATGACGCGATTCGGGCCGGATTCGTAACGGTTACACAACGGTGCGTCCGTACACTGGCGCATGTCGGAGGGGTATCCGTCAAGGAGCCATGGCCCTCCGCCAATACCATAGAGAGGACCCAAGCACACATGTACGGTCTCTGCGTGATGGCCGGGTTGCTTGCCACGGCCGGGGCGCCTGTGGCGGCCAAGCCTCGGCTCGTCCTGCCCAACTCGCCGATCACCTTTGAGCGGAACACCGGCCACTGGCCCAAGGACGTCCGGTTCGTGGCCCGCACCGGCCGCGGCATGCTTTTCATTACCCGCCGGGAGGCCGTGGTCTCGATCCGCAAGGGGGATCGGACCTCGACGCTCCGGCTGAAGCTGCAGGGCTCCGACCCCGCCGCCGTCGCCTCGGGGCTTGAGAAGCGGCCCGGCATCGTCAACTACTTCATCGGCAAGGACCCGAAGCAGTGGCGGACGAATGTCCCCACCTACTCGCGCGTGAAGCTGGCCGGGGTCTATCCCGGCGTGGACCTGGTCTACTACGGCGCGGGACAGGGCCGCGAGCTGGAGTATGACTTCGTGGTGAAGCCCGGCGCCGACCCCTCGAAGATCCGCATGTCGGTCTCCGGCGCCAGGTCGCTGCGGGGCGTCGGGGGCCAGGTGGTCGCCTCCACCGAGTGCGGCGACGTCGTTCTGAATCGTCCCTACGCCTACCAGACCGTCGGCGGCATCCGCAGGCAGGTCGCCTGCTCCTTCGAGCTGGAGCGCGATACCGTCGCCTTCCGGGTGGCCCGCTACGACGCCTCGCGGCCGTTGGTGGTGGACCCCACGCTGAGCTACTGCACCTACCTGGGCGGGGCCGGCGACGAGGGGTTCCACGCCATCGCGGTCGACGGCGCCGGCGCAGCCTACGTAGTGGGTGATGTCACAACGGGCGGCTTCCCGGTCACCCCGGGAGCCTATAGCACCACGCTTGCCAGCGTTCGCGACTGCGTGGTGGCGAAGCTGGCGGCTGACGGCAAGAGCCTCGTCTACGCCACCTACCTCGGCGGCGATAAGAACGACGCCGCTTACGCTGTCGCCGTCGATGCAACCGGGGCGGCGATCGTGGGAGGCGAGACCCTGTCGGGCACCTTCCCGACCACCCCCGGCGTCCTCGGCTCGGCCCTCGGCGGCGGCACCGACGCCTTCGTGGTCCGCATCAGCCCGGCGGGCAACGCCCTGCAGATGGCGACTTATCTCGGCGGCGCGGCCTATGACAACCTGAGGGGCATCGCCCTCGGCAGCGGCGGCGCCGTCTATGCCACGGGCCAGACCAACTCGGCCGCGTTCCCGACCACGCAGGGAGCCTACAGCAGGGCCCTGGCCGGCGACCGCGATGCGTACGTCGTCAAGCTGACCGCCGACGGCAGCGCCCTGGTCTACGGCACGCTGTTCGGCGGAACCTACCGGGACACCGGCAACGCCATCGCGGTCTCCAGCGCCGGCGTCGCCTACATCGCCGGCGGCACCGAGTCCAATAACCTGCCGGCCGCCGGCTTCTTCCAGCCGGCCTATGGAGGCGGCGACCGCGACACGTTCGTCATGGCGCTCTCAGCCGACGGGAGCTCCCTGCTCTACGCCACGTACTTCGGAGGGACCGCCCTGGAGTCGGCCGAGGGCATCACGGTGGACGGCTCGGGTTGCGCAACCGTGATCGGCACGTCGGAGGGCTCCATGCCCCTGCCGCCCGGCGGCTACCAGGCGGTCCGCGGCGGCAACTACGACACCTTCCTGGCGCGGTTCGCCGCCGACGGCAAGAGCGTCCTGGCCGGCACTTACCTCGGGGGGACCAGCTCCGAAGGGTATGCGACATTCGCCACAGACGCGACGGGCGATATCTGCGTCTTCGGGTACACCAACTCCGACAACTTCCCCGTGACGCCCGACGCGTTGCAGTCCACGCGCGGCTCCGGTCAGGCCTACTACGTGGCCAAGCTCAACTCGGCCATGACGAGCCTGATCTACGGCACCTTCCTGGGCGGCTCGATCTACGACGAGAGCTCGGCATGCGCCGCGGCGGGCGGCGCGCTCTACTTTGTGGGCGGCACACTGGGCGGCATCGCGGCCACGGCCGGGGCCTACCAGACCAGCCCCGGCGGCAGCTTTGACGGCCTGGTGGCCAAGCTCGCCTTCGTCCAGCCGTTGAGCCTCGCCGTCGCCGACGTCACGGCAACCGCCGGCTCGCGCACCACGCTCGCCGCCACGTTGACCTCGGGTGGATCGCCGGTATCGGCGCGACGGCTCCAGTTCCGCATAGACGGCGGTGCATGGACCAACTCCGAGACCCTCACCAGCGCCGCCGGCCGAGCCACCCTCACCCTCACCGCACCGGCGGCCGGCCCGCACACGATCGACTGCCGGGCCCTCGACGCATCGGCGGCCGTCGAGGCCGCCGGCTCCGGCTCCCTCACCGCCACGGCGCTCATCGGCACCGCCACGAACGCCTGCGACCGAACCTCCGGCCCCGGCGACGTCGTGAACCTGCCGGCGTACCTGGTCCTGCCCTCCGCGACCTCCACCGGTACGGGCGTCGCCGGGAAGCCGATTGAGTTCCAGTTCAACGGCGGCTCCTGGACCGCGGCATCGGCCCTGACCGACGCCACCGGCAAGGCCGCCCTCGCCGTCACCGCTCCCGCCGCGGTCGGCGACTACACCATCAACGCGCGCTTCCTGGGCGACGCCACCCACGCCGCCTCCAGCGGCACGGCCAAACTCACCGTGGCCGCCAAGCGGAACGCCTACGTTTACACCGCCAACCGATCCGGCAAGGCGGGCTCGGCGGGCACGCTGATCTCCTTCTTCTACTGGTACCAGAAGAACGGAACCCTGACCCCGGTCAGCGGGAAGTCCCTCCGGTTCCAGTGCGCCGGCGTGAGCCTGGACAGCACGGTCACCACCGACGCCTCCGGCAAGGCCACGGTTACGGTCACCCCGGCCTCCGCCGGCTCGTTCCCGTTCACCGTGGACTTCACGGCGGACGCCGACTACAACGCGGCCGGCGGCGCAGGCACGCTGACCGTGGCGCCGTAGAATCTCGGACGCAGCAACGCCCCCGGAAACTCCTGCTTCCGGGGGCGCCGCTTTGGTAGGCGCCCGCCGCTAGAAGAAGCGCTTGACCAGGCCGAGGATGCCCTGCTTCCACGGGACGCGGTGGCTCACGCCGCTCTTGTTCTCGAACTCCGCCTTGTGGGCGATGTACCACTCGTAGTTGCGGATCAGCGCGGCCTGGTTGGAGTGCTTCGGCTGCCAGCCCAGCACGCGCTGAGCCTTCTCGATGGAGACGAACGAGTCCTTGGCCGCCGTCTCATAGACCCACTTGTAGAGCGGCGAGAGGTGCAGCGCCTCCAGCAGGCGCAGCGTGGCGATGACCGGCCCGGCCGGCGTCCCCTTGATCTTCTTGCCGAAGCCCGCCTTGTCCAGCACCGCCTGGTAGTCCTCCTTCATCGTGGCGAACTCGGCCGCGCCGATGTTGAAGGTGTCGTTCACAGTCTCGGCGGGCAGCGTCAGGCAGAGCCAGATCGCCTGGCACAGGTCCTCCACGTCGAGCAGTTGGTACCGGTTCGCGCCGGAGCCGATCACCGGGAAGCCGTGGCCGCTCTGCGCCCAGTCGTAGAAGAGCGCGAAGACGCCCAGCCGCTCCGGCCCCACAAAGGACTTGGGGCGGACGACGGGCACGCAGAGGCCCTTCTCGCGCATCTTGACGCACTCGCCCTCGGCCTCAACCTTGGCGATGCCGTAGGGGCCCACGCCCACCATCTGGTCATCCTCCACCAGCGGATGGTGGTCCGGGATGCCGTAGACGGCGGTGGAGGAGATCATCACCACCCGCGGGATGCCCAGTTCGTGGGCGATCTCCAGCACGTTGCGGGTCCCCACCACGTCGGTGGTGTGGATGTCGTCCGGCGGGTAGAGCGGCAGCGCGGCGGCGGTATGCACCACCAGGCCGCAGCCCCGCATGGCCTGCTTCAGGGCGCGCCGGTCGCGGATATCGCCCTTCACCTCGGTCACGCGGCCCCGCTCGGGGTAGTCGAACGGCGCCAGGTCGTAGCTGACGACGCCGCACACCTCGGCCAGCAGCCGCCGAACCAGGTTGATGCCAAGAAAACCGGCCCCGCCGGTGACGAAGACGTTGGAAGCCATGCGCGATCCCTCCCTGCGATGCCCGATGATAGCACACGGGCGGAGGGGCGGGGGCGGGGGAGGCACCGGCGACTGAAGTCGCTGCAACGAACGGCGGGAAGTCGCCCTTCGGCGACTTGGGCGGGTGCGGCCGCCGTCCCTACGGGCAATCTGGGGGCTCACTGACGCCACTGATGGTGGCCCTCCGACGCCGTCCAGTCGCCGAAGGGCGACTTGCCGACTTTCGTTGCGGCGGTTTCAACCGCCCGCACCCCGTCAAGCCACGTTGCCGATGGAATCGGGGTCCTTCACTTCGTTCAGGACGACCGGCAAGGGCGGCGGAGTCCGGCGACTGAAGTCGCTGCAACGAACGGCGGGAAGTCGCCCTTCGGCGACTTGGGCGTGTGCGACCGCCGAGCCTACGGGCGCTCTGGGGGCTCACTGACGCCACTGATGGTGGCTCGCCACCGCCGTCCAGTCGCCGAAGGGCGACTTCCCGTCGTTCGTTGCCGCGGTTTCAACCGCCCGCACCCCGAGCACGCCACGTTGCCGATGGAATCGGGGTCCTTCACTTCGTTCAGGACGACCGGCAAGGGCGCCGGGGGTGCCGGCCTGCCGGGGGCGCCGGCGACTGAAGTCGCTGCAACGAACGGCGGAAAGTCGCCCTTCGGCGACTTGGGCGGGTGCGGCCGCCGTCCCTACTGGCGCTCTGGGGGCTCACTGACGCTACAGGTGGTGGCCCTCCGACGCCGGCCAGTCGCCGAAGGGCGACTTCCCAACTTTCGTGGCGGCGGTTTCAACCGCCCGGACCCCGTCAAGCCACGTTGCCGATGGAATCGGGGTCCTTCACTTCGTTCAGGACGACCGGCAAGGGCGCCGGGGGTGCCGTCCAGTCGCCGAAGGGCGACTTCCCGCCTTTCGTTGCGGCGGTTTCAACCGCCCGCACGGAGGCTACGCGAGGGCCTCGCTGCAGACGATGCGCGCCGCTTCGTCGGCGTCGACGGCGCGCCGCTGCGCCGAGGCGGCCATCTCGGCCATGCCGTGCTCGTGATAGATGTCGGTCAGGGCCCCGCACCGGCGGAGCCTCGTGATGAGGTCGAGCAGCAGGCTGCAAACGGAAAAGCCACCCGGCGCAATGCCGCGGTGGCTCTGGAGACGAATACACACAAAACGTGTGGGACTATAGTTCGGAAGATCGCTCTTCCGCACATCGAGGGTCTCCCCTCAAGGCACCGTCGCCGTCTCCAGGCCGGTTGCCAGGCGCAGCGCGAACGCTGCTCCATTCCTGATGCTGGTAGTATTGTACAGCAACGCGGCCCATCTGTCAAGCCCGTTTTAGGCGCCGGACCGCGGCCCAGGAGGTCCCCATGGAGTGGCTGGCTCTCACCGCCGCGCTGGCGGTCTGCGCGCTCTCGACGGTCGTGGCCGAGGCCGCGCCGCAGCGCACGGTGCGCATCGCGCTGCTCAGCGACACGCATGTCCGAACCAACCCCACGGGCGACCACGCGGCCTACCGCGACCGCCTGCTGCAGGCCGTCGCCCAGGTGCGCGAGATGAAGCCCGACGTCACGCTCTTCGCCGGCGACCTGACCGAGAACGGCTCGCCGGAGGACTTCCTCACCTTCAAGGCGCTGGCCGCCGGGCTGCGGAAGCCGGTGCTGTGGGTGGCGGGCAACCACGACGTGGGCGGCAAGCGGCTGCCGGGCAAGGCCGAGGGCGTCACCGAGGAGAGCATGGCCGCGTTCGAGGCGGCGCTTGGCCCCGGCTTCGGCGCCCGCACGGCCGGCGGGGCGCGGATCATCACCCTCAACGCCTCGCTGCTGGGCAGCGGCCTCCCCTCCGAGGCGCGGCAGTGGGCCCTGCTGGAGCGGGAGACCGCACGCAAGGGCGCCACGCCGAAGGTGATCCTCCTCCACAACCCCCTCTTCGTCAAGGAGCCCGGCGAGAAGGGCGGCGACTACTGGTGCGTGGAGCCGGAGCCCCGCAAGCGCCTGCTGGACCTGGCCCGGCGCGGCGGCGTGCGGGCCATCTTGTCGGGGCATATCCACCGTCCGCTGGAGGCCGAGGCCGAGGGCATCGCCTGCATCACCACGCCGCCCGTCTCCTTCGGCCTGCCGCCCGGCGCGCAGCCGGAGGGGTGGACCTGGATAGAGATCGACCCGGCAGGGGCCGTCACCGCACGGGTGGTGGAGATTCGGTAGGCCCGGAGGGCGTCGGAGGGCGCCGGCGACTGAAGTCGCTGCAACGAACGGCGGGAAGTCGCCCTTCGGCGACTTGGGCGGGTGCGGCCGCCGGGCCTACGGGCACTCTGGGGGCTCACTGACGCCACAGGCGGTGACCCTTCGCCGCCGTCCAGTCGCCGAAGGGCGACTTCCCGCCTTTTGTTGCCGCGGTTTCAACCGCACGTACCCCGAGCAAGCCACGTTGCCGCCGGAGTCGGGGTCCTTCACTTCGTTCAGGCCGACGGCACGGGCGCGGAGTCCGGCGACTGAAGTCGCTGCAACGAACGGCGGGAAGTCGCCCTTCGGCGACTCGGGCGGGTGCGGCCGCCGAGCCTACGGGCGCTCTGGGGGCTCACTGACGCCACAGGCGGTGACCCGCCACCGCCGTCCATTCGCCGAAGGGCGACTTCCCGCCTTTTGTTGCCGCGGTTTCAACCGCCCGCACGCGCCGACACGGACCGCGCCGCTTCCCGGCGGCTCGGGCTTCCGTGCCGGCTTCGCGCAGGCTTAGGTACTCCGGTGCGCTATGATAGGATGTGTGATCCGTCGGACGCCGTCCTCGGCGAGAGGGTGAGTGTCGTCGCTTTCCATGCATTTCGGCAACCACATCTGGTACCAGCTTCTATGCCTGAGTAGCGCGGCGCTCAGCGTCGGGCTCATGTGGCGCATCCTCCGGCGCGGCGCGCCTGGAAACAAGCCGGCCGCCGCCTTCATGGGTTGCGCCGCCCTCTGGTCGCTCGGAGCCGCGGGCGAGTACGGCTGCACGAGCCCTGCACAGGCCAACATCTGGTATGCGATTGCGGCTCCGGGCAAGGCGCTGGGCCCGCTCTTCCTCTTTCTCATGGTGCTGGAGTATCTCCGCTACCACACGCTCGTCACCCACCGGGCGGTCGCCTACTTCGCAGTTGTCCCGGTCCTTACCGTGCTGGCCCGCTGGACCGATCCGTGGTTGGGCCTGTACTACGCGCATACGCCGCCGCCCGGCGCGTTCCAGGCTGCGACATACACTCCGCTGGGGTGGCTCATGCTCGGCTACTCGCTGGTGATCGCCTTTGCGGGCCATACGCTGCTGCTGCTGCACATCGCCCTCGCGCCGACCGGCCACCGACGTCAGATCAGCCTGTTCCTGATCGGCGCCCTGATGCCCGTGGCCGGGGCGGCTCTTTACATGCTGGACGTGGGGCCGTTCGCGGTGTACGACCTGACGCCGCCCTTGCTCAACTTCGCGGGCCTGATGCTGTCGCTGGGGATGGTGAAGCACCGCCTCTTCCGCATGACGCCCCTGCTGCACCAGATCGTGGCCGCGTCGCTGAAGGACGGCATCCTGATCCTCGACGACTCGGGGACCGCCATCGAGTGCAACAGCGCGGCCCGACGCCTGCTGGACTGGTCGGACGGCGATGTCGTGGGGAAACACTGGCCCGCCTCGGCGCCGGACTGGTACCGGGAGGCCATGCCGGCGGCGCAGGCGGAAATGTGGGACGTGACCCACGACGGCGTGACGCTGCAGGTCTCCACCACGCCATGCCCGGCGCCGCACACGGATGAGACCATCATTACGCTACGCGATGTGACGGCGGAACGGGCCATGGTGGAGGAGAAGGCCCGGCGGGCCATGGCGCGGTACCTGCACGACGACATCGGCCAGTCGATCTCCGCATGCCTGCTGCACCTTGCCGCGCTAAAGCGCCAGGGCGTGACACCGTCGCAAGCCGACCAGATTCAGGCGATAGCGGGGGGGCTGGAGCACACGTTGCGCCGTTCGCGCGCGGTCACCCTGGAGATCACTCCGGCTCTGCACTGCGATGAGGGCGTGTCGCCCATGCTGCGCTGGCTGGCGGCCAACATGCAGCGCGCGTTCGGCGTCGCCATACGGGTTGATGCGGACAGGTCCGTGCCCGACCTGGACGCAGAAGGTTGCCGCAGGCTCTTCGGCATGGTCCGCGAGTTACTGTTCAATGCCGTGAAGCACTCCAGGGCCCGGGAAGTGATGGTCACCGTGGCGGCGGAGGAGGGGCGGCGCCTGATCACGGTGACCGATAACGGCGTGGGTATCGACGCCGGGGCCTCCGAGCCGGCCGGTATGGGGCTGGCCACGATCCGGGCGGAACTGTCCACGTTGGGCGGCGACCTCGTGGTCGCGCCGTCCCCCGCGGGAGGGACATCCGCCTGCATCGTCTGGCCCCTGGATCCCCAGCCCGCGCAGTAGGACGCGGGCATATCGCTCCGTGTGGATCACCATGACGGGCTGCAGGCCGATCGACGGCGCACGGACGGACACGGACCAACACGGACTCACACGGACCGCCGTTCTCACCCCTTCTCCCCTTCACCCCCTCACCCCCTCACGCCCTCCACCGCCGCGTAGAACTACGCGAAAATCGAGTAGAAACCGGAGCGCTCGCGCGTACCTTTCCGCTTCCCTTGTCGTGCGCAGCCGGGCTACGATGGGTCGTGGCGCGTGGAGCGCCATACTTCACTCCTGGAGAGGCACATGCTCAGTCGTACCAAACGCACGCCGCGACTGGCCCTGGCGGCGGCCTTGGCCGCTGTTTCGGCCGCCGCAGCGGCGGCTCCGCCGGCGAAGATGGCGCGCCTGTCGGGGCTCAACCTGCCGTTGTCCTTTGAGAAGAACACCGGGCACTGGCCCAAGGGCGTGGAGTTCGTCGCCCGCGGCGGCGGCGGGACGCTCTTCCTGACCAGGCGCGAGGCCGTCCTCTCGCTCCGCAAGGGCGACAAGGCCGCGGCGCTCCGCCTGAAGCTGCAGGGCTCCAACGGCGCCGCCGTGGCGTCCGGGCTGGAGAAGCAGCCCGGCATCGTCAACTACTTCATCGGGAACGACCCCGCGCAGTGGCGCACGAAGGTCCCGACCTACTCCCGGGTGAAGCTGGCGGGCGTCTACCGCGGGATCGACCTGGTCTATTACGGCGCGGGCAAGTCCCGCACGCTGGAGTACGACTTCGTAGTCAAGCCCGGAGCGGACGCGAAGCAGATCCGCATGGCCGTCTCCGGCGCGAAGTCGCTCCGCACGGCCGGCGGCAGGCTCATCGCCTCCACGGCTTGCGGCGACGTGACGCTCAACCGGCCCTACGCCTACCAGACCATCGACGGCGTCCGCAAGCAGGTGGCATGCGCATTCACCCTCGAGCGCAACACCGTGGCCTTCCAGGTCGCGCGGTACGACGCGAGCCGCCCGCTGATCGTGGACCCGACGCTGGAGTACAGCACGCTCATCGGCGGCGCCGCGAACGACGACGGAGGCTACGACATCGCCGTAGACGGGACCGTGGCGGCCTATGTTGCCGGCAGCACCTTCAGCGCCGACTTCCCGACTACCTCCGGTGCGTACAGCGTGTCGCACCAGGGCGCGACAGATGCGTTCGTCGCCAAGCTCAACGCGACGGGTACGGGATTGATCTACAGCACCTTCATCGGTGGCGAGGTGTGGGATGACGGCCGGAGCGTCGCCGTTGATAGCGCTGGGTGCGCCTATGTCATGGGCAGTACGAACTCGAGTGCATTTCCAACTACAACTGGCGCATATCAAACAGCATTATCAGGTGCTTACGATGTATTTGTTGCAAAGCTGAATGCCGCAGGAACGGCGCTGACCTACAGCACCTTGTTGGGCAGCGGCAATGCCGACAACGGCTGCGGCATGGCCGTCGATGCCGCAGGCGCCGCCTACATCACGGGCACCACCGACAGCCCGGGCTTCCCTACCACTCCCGGCGCGTTTGACTCGTCGCTCACGGTCGCGAATGATGCCTTCGTCACCAAACTGAATGCCTCCGGCACAGGGCTGGTCTACAGCACCTTCCTCGGCGGTGGCGACGATGACCAGGGCCTCGGTATTGCAACGGATGACACCGGAAACGCATATATAACGGGATACACCTGCAGCGCCGACTTCCCGACCACATCGGGCGCCTACGACACGACGTACAACGGTATGAAGGATGCCTTCGCCGTCAAGCTCAACCCGACCGGCACGAACCTGATCTACGCCACCTATGTCGGCGGCAGCAGCGACGACGAGCAGGGTCAGTGCGTTGCCGTCGACAGCGCCGGAGCCGCCTACATAGCCGGCTACACCTGGAGCGCCGACTATCCGACCACGTCGGGCGCCTACGACACGTCGCACAACGGCAATGTCGACGTCTTCGTCACCAAGATCAGCTCTGACGGCAAGGCGCTCACGTACAGCACCCTCCTGGGCGGCAACGACTGGGACGAAGCAACGCGCATCGTGGTGGACGGCGACGGGTGCGCCTCTGTCGCGGGCACCACGCTCTCGGTAGGCTTTCCGACGACGGCGGACGCCCTCGCCACATCGTTCGGCGGTGTCGCCGATGCGTTCGTCGCCCAGATGAACGCGACCGGGACAGGGCTGAAGTACAGCACTTTTCTGGGCGGCACGGGTAACGACAACGGCAGGAGCGTCGCCCTTGGGCCGGGACAATCGATGTTCGTTACGGGTTACACGAGATCGGCCGCCTTCCCAACCACCGCCGGCGCCTACCAGACATCGCGGCGAGGCAGTAATGACGCCTTTGTCCTGAAGATGCTCCTGTCCTCCACGAAGCTCACCGTCGACAGCCTCGCCGGCGGCGCCGGCGCTCGCGTCACGCTGCGGGCCCGGCTAACGGATGCGGGCGAAGCCGGGATCGCCGGGCAGCGGCTGCAGTTCCGGATCGACTCCGGCGCATGGGTCAACTCGGAAATCCTCACGACGCCCGTGGGCTATGCCGTGCTCACCATCACGGCTCCGGCAGCGGGCGCCCATACGCTCGACGCGCGCTTTGAGGCCTCGGGCGCCTACGGCGCCGCCACGGCGAGCGGCACGCTGACCACCACGGCGCTGCCGGCAACCAGCCTGGAGGTGACCTCGATCACCGCCGGGCCCGGCGACGCCTTCACGATGGTCGCCTACCTGCGCGGTCAGGGCACCGGCACCTCGCCCGGTCCCGGCCTCCTGAACAAGCCCGTCGGCCTGCGGATGAACGGCGGGGCCTGGCTGGGCGCGTATGACCCGACGGACGCCAATGGGAGGGCATACCTCAAGATGACGGCGCCGTCGACGCCGGGCACCTACAGCCTCGAGGCCATGTTCATCGGCGACGCCGGCTACGCCGCCTGCGCGGGTTCGGGCACGCTGACGGTGGCCGCCAAGCGTAGCTGCTACGTCTACACCATCAACCGAACCGGCAAGGTTGGCACAGCCGGTTCGCTTGTCGCCTACTTCTACTGGTACAAGAAGGACGGCACGATGACGCCGGTCAGCGGCAAGTCGCTCCGCTTCCAGTGCGCCGGAGCGGGCCTGGACAGCTCGGCCACCACCGACGCCTCGGGCAAGGCGACCGTCTTGGTCACCCCGGCCACGGCCGGCTCGCACCCGTTCACCGTGACCTTCACGGCGGATACCGACTACAATGCCGGCAGCGGCGGCGGCACGCTGACCGTAGCGCCCTGACACGCCGCACCCGCACCCACGCCCCCCGGGATCGTGCCTCCCGGGGGGCGCAGGCACAGAACACCGACGTATGGGGACCGGAAACGCATGGAGCAAGACGTGGGCAACTCGTTCTTTCTGGTGGATGACCATGACATGCTGCGCGACGGCTTGCGCGCGCTGCTTCAGGCCGAGGGGTACCACGTGGTGGGCGAGGCCGGCGACGGCGAGGCCGCGTTGCAGGCCATCCCGGCGGCGGCCCCCGACGTTGCGGTCATCGATGTGGGCCTCCCCGGCCTGAACGGGATCGAGTTGACCCGCGAGCTGGCTCAGACGGCGCCGGAGGTTCGGGTGATCGCCCTGTCGCTCCATGCCGAGCGGTCGATCATCATCGCGATGCTGCGCGCCGGCGCCCGGGCCTACCTTCCCAAGTCGGCGGCCTTCGGCGAACTGCTCACGGCCGTCGGCGAGGTCCTGCAGGGCCGGCTCTACCTGAGTCCGAGCGTCGCCTCGGGCGTGCTGGAGGGCCTGCTCGCCGGCCCGGTCGACACTCCGCACGGCGCCTTCGCCAGTCTCACGGCGCGCGAGAGGCGGATCATTCAGCTCATCGCCGAGGGCCACACCTCCAAGGAGATCGCCGCACGCGAGGCGATCAGCGTGCGGACGCTGGAAACGCACCGGTCAAACATCATGGCCCGGCTGCGCCTGACCAGCGTGGCCGCGCTGACCAAGTACGCCATCCGCGAGGGCCTCACCACGCCCGACATCGCCCACACCGACGCCACGGGGTAGGCGCGCACGGACGAGCACGGACCCACACGGACGAACACGGACGGACACGGACGGACACGAACCGCCGTGCTCACCTCCTCACCTCCTCACCCCCTCACGCCCTTCACCGCCGCGTAGAACTACGCGAAAATCGAGTAGAAACCGGAGCGCCCGCGCGTACCTTCCCGCTTCCCTTATCGTGCGCAGCCGGGCTACGATGGGTCGTGGCGCGTGGAGCGCCCTAATCCACTTCTGGAGAGGCACATGCTCAGTCGTACCAGACGCACGCCGCGACTGGCCCTGGCGGCGACCATCGTTCTGACGGCCCTGGCGGTCGTCCTGCCCGGCTGCGGGGGTTCGGGTGGCGGCGGAAACCCCGGCGTCGTCGTAGGGCACGCCAGGATCACCAACTGCGGCGCGTACTATAACGTCACACTGGACTTCACCGGTACGACGCCCCGGCAGGTCGGCGCCGACTATGGTCAGGCCATCAAGGCGATCAAGCCGGACTTCGAGGCCCAGCTCGACACCTTCCTGGCGGACATGCTCGGCGGCGACGCCATGTTCGCGGCGTTGCTCCACCGCGTCGATGCCATCAAGCCCCAACTCGACGCGTCGTATCGCGAGGAGATCGAGGGCATCGCCTCGTCGCTGTCCGGCGGCTCGACCGATAAGCTCGGCGACGGCCAGCTCTCGCTGAACGAGCTCTACATGGTCAATCTGAACACCGATGCTCTGCGGCCCACCCAGTGCTCGTTCACCTCGGTCTGGGGCCAGCGCTCGGCGACGAGGCGCACCATTTCGGCCCGCGTGCTGGATTGGCCCGACGGCCCCACCTTCCCCATGGCCAAGTGCCAGGCGGTTGTCCACTACGTCAACGGCGCGAAGTCGGTCTACACCATCGGCTATCTCGGCTACCAGGGAATGCTGACCGGCATCAACAGCCAGGGCGTGTTCGGCGCCGTCCTGGACTCGCCTTCGTGGGCGCCCTTCCCGGATCCGCCGACCGGCTACTACTCCTACTCGTTCGACCTGCGCCACGCGCTCGAGAACCAGCAGACGCTGGATGGCGTCGCTTCGGCGATGACCGCGCATCCCTACACCTTCTGCCACAACATCGCGCTCTCCGACCCGAGCATCAGCCGAATTCTGGAGAACGACCAGACGCCGGGCCACCGCCGCGCCCTGCGATCGGACACCTCGGCGCTGCGCAGCGGCGTAACGTGGGGCATCTCCAACGCGGTCGCGTCTGTGAACTCCTTCTTGCTGCCGGAGAACGTCGACAACCACTCACAGGACGTGCACAACGTGGCTCGGTGGGAGAGCATCGTGACGCAACTGAAGTCGAAGGGCATCACGGTGGATAGGCAGGAGCTGACGGCCGTCGAGGGCTACTACAAGGGCTCGATCCCCGGCAAGGCGACGCAGGGCGATGTCTTCAGCGTCGCCAGCCAGATGCTCGTCATCTTCCAGCCCAGCACCAAGGGCCTCGACATCGCCTTCCACCCGCATGACGGCGACTGGGCCGGCCCGCCGACTTTCACGTCGGTGCCCGTGACGTTCTAGTCCGGCGGCACGCTGACCGCCGCGCCCCCCGGGGAACCCACCTCCCGGGGGGGGCGCCGCACCCATCCCGGAGGTCCCGGGCCACCAGACCAGACCGGCGCACGGCCGATCACGGACCGCCGTTCTCACCGCTTTGCCCCTTCACCACCTCACCATAGCCCGCACCGCGTGTGCCACAATGCAGGCGTGAGTATCGCAACACCCATGGGGATCCTGCACGTGCCGCCGGACCCGACGGACCTTCGCCGACCGTGGCGAGGCGTTGCTTCGGGTGCTGGAGGCGCGCAATGATCACTCTGACCACGGACGAACTATCCAAAGTGCAGGCCATCCTGGCCCGGCTCTTGCCGGACCGGGAGGTCTGCGCCTTCGGCTCCAGGGCCACCGGCCGGGCGCGCGAGTTCTCCGACCTGGACCTGGCCGTCATGGGCGATGAGCCCCTGCCGCCGCCTGCCCGGGCCGCCCTGCGCGAGGCGTTCGCGGGGTCGACGCTGCCGTTCCGTGTCGACATCGTCGATTGGTGCGAAGCCGGCGAGCCGTTCCGCACGGCTGTCGGCGGCCGGCTGGAGCGCATCTCACCGGTCGCGGCGGCGCCCCAGACGGACCCGGAGACGACCGACTGAAGCGCTACAGCGGCTTGCTGGTGATGAGCCCGATCCCCCGCCCCTTGTCTCCCACGGCGCAGTAGAAGAGGTACCAGACCCCGTTCGCGGGGTTGCGGACCAGCGAGATTTTGTGCGCGTAGGTCCTGTCCAGCCCGCTGGGGTTGCCGCCCGCCTTGTAGAGCGGCTCGGGATCGGCGGTCCAGTGGAGCAGGTCCCGCGAGTAGGCGGCCATGATGTGCGCGCCGCCGCGGCCGACGCCGAAGTAGAACATGGTCCAGTGGTCGCCGTCGCGGAAGACCTTGGGGTCGGAGCAGAAGCCCTCGTCGTAGCCTCCCGGCACATTGTGCAGAACCGGATTTCCGGGCGCGCGGCTCCAGTTCAGCAGGTCGCGCGAGGTGGCGATGCCCGTCTGCTCCTGCCCGCCGTCGGCCGCGTTGTAGAAGCTGTAAAACCGGCCTCCGCTCTCCACCACCCAGGGCTGGTAGATGCAGTCCTTCTCCCAGACCCCGCAATCGGGCTCATGCACGCTCAGCGTGTAGCCCTCCTTGGCCCGGCGCCATGTGCGGCCGTCGTCGGAGCAGGCCACGCCGTTGTAGCCCGGCCGCAACTCGTAGCCCCCTTGCAGCGGGTAGGCGCCGTAGAGCGACCAGTACTTCCCGTCACGCTTCTTCAGCGTGCGCGGACCCGCCACATCGTAGGAGCCGTTGAGGTAGGCGCCCAGCACGCAGCCGCCGTTGTCGAACTGCCCCCGCGGCCCGAAGCCCATGGCCAGGCGGTAGTCGGACCAGTGGATCAGATCATCGCTCGCGGCGGTGAACGAGTTGTAGCCCTTGCCGTCGAACGCGATGAAGCTCACATACCATCGTGGGTCGCCGGGAATCTGGTAGATCGTCGGGCAGTCGGTGGACTTGAACTCCTCGTGCCCCGGCACGTTGGGCTCGGCGGGGATCACGTGGTCGGGGTGGTGGACCCATCCGCGGTAAGGCGCCGACCAGCGCCGCACGGTCTCGGGGTCGATGGGCGCCAGCACCCGGAAGCCCTTGATGCGGTGGAAGGTGAGGTAGTTCGCGTCGTGCTGGTTGTGCGCGCCGCCCATGCCGTCATCGTACGCCGTGCGCGAGGCGACGATGATGTCGGCCCCCTCGAAGAGCCAGTCGACGTACTGAAATCCGTGCGTCACGGCGTCGTCGTGCTGCACCACGATGGAGCGGACCTGCCAGGCGCGCAGGTCCGGCGAGCAGATCAGCGCGAGCGTGTTGCGCGTGCTTGCCGGCGGTCGGTTGCGGTTGCGGGCGGGCACATAGTTGGCCAGCGACCAGTAGAGCTTCGTCCGCCCGTCCCAGCGGATGGTGAACTTCTTGGCGCCGCCGGGGAAGGCCGTGAAGCCTGCCTCGGGGTCGAAGGCGGCCGTCTTGCCGTCCGGGCTGATCTCGACCAGTGCGGCCTGCTCCTCGTGGTCGGGCGTCTGCACCCGCAGGATGTCGAGCATCCGGCCGTCGGGCGCCACAACGGCGTTGCCCTCCAGCCACCCGCCGAAGCGGCCGTTGAGCCACTTCGCGCTGCTCGCCAGCCGGTTGCTGCTGGTCCAGCTGGAGGCCTTGAGCAGGTCGGCCCCTTCCGGCGCGGACATCATGAAGGCCCGAAAGGTGATGCCCCATGTGCGACCGCCGGTGTTGTCCTCCATGGCGCGCCAGAGGCGGCCCTTGTGGCGCAGCACGGGCACGGGCGCGCAGTGGTAGTTCCCCTCGGCGAAGAGGAGCCCCGAGTCGGCGTCGCGCGGCTCGGTCCAGGTGGCCCCGCCGTCGGTGGACCGCATGATGACCAGCAGTCCGTAGTGCCTGTCCGGCCCCATGAGGTAGACGGCGCCCCGGTGCACGAAGATGCTGGCCCAGAAGAGCCCCTGGATGTCGGTGACGTGGCTCCACGTCTTGCCCTGATCGCGGGAGCGGAAGACCTGGGTGGTGGCCTTCTCGAACTCGCCGGAGTTCGGCCCGAAGAGGTCGCTCTTCGCCAGGTAGTCGCCGTTGGGCAGGATGGCGATGCCCGGCGAGCCGACGTAGCGGCCCGTGGAGGCCGGCACATGGGTGATGATCGAGCCGGGCGCGCGGGCATGGTCCGATGGTGCTTGGCCTGCCGCGGCGGCCGCCGCCGCGATGACTGCGAGCATGTTCATACCTACCGCCAGTGGAGTTGGGATACGCCTATGGTGGCACATCGGGCGGCGCGCCGCACCACCGGCCCGGGCCCGGCGGCCTCGGACGGTGATCGCCCAAAAACGCGGCGAGGGCCTTTCCATCAGCTTGGATATGTGGGACAATGGGTGCAGCGATGTCGCTTCGTCCGTTCTGCACTGTTTCGGCGATCCCTCCCTGCTCGAGGGGCCGCCCTGTCGGCAAGCACCTGAGGGACCTGTATGGGCCACACTTTCGAAGCCGCCGAGCTTTCGCTGCGCCTGTTCGGACCGATCGCGTTGGATGTGGACGGTTCGCCGGCCGCGACCGTTCGTTCGCGCTGCGCCGACCGTGTTCTGGGCTACCTCGTGGTCCAGGGCAGACCCGTTTCACGTTCGTTGGTGGCCGACACCATCTGGCCGAAGACGAGCAGTTCCGAGTCGCTTCGCCAGAGCATCAGCACGTTGCGCCGGGCGCTGGGCTCGCACGCTTGGCGGCTCGGATGCGACAACGGCACGTTGAGCTTCGATTCCGCGGGCGCCGACGTGGACCTGGCCGATTTCTACCGGCTGTCGGCCGGCGACGATCTGGACGGCATGGTCAAGGCGCTGGAGATCAGCCGGAACCCCCTGCTGGATGGCAGCGACGAGCCGTGGGTCCTCAAGGCTCGGTCCGACGTGCGCCGCCGACGGCAGGAGGTCGCACACCGCGCCGCACACGCCGCGGCGGCAGCCGGACGGGGCGAACTGGCCCGCGACCTCTTGGCCCGGCACATCAGCATGACCCCGGCGCTGGAGCACGGCTGGCATGATCTGATGGCCATGTACGTGGAGGATGGCGACCGCGCCGCCGCCATCGGCCTTTACAACAAGTATTGCGAGCGCCGGAAGAGCCATGACGGCATCGGGCCGTCGCCGGCCATGGTGGAGCTCTTTGGCCGGGCCCGTGCCACGCCGGCCGGCGACGACGAGGCGTCTCCGCCCGCGTGGCCCGAGGCCCCCACGGTCGGCGGCGCCGTGCCGCTGACCTCGAACCTCTACATTGAGCGGCACGTTGATGCCGGGTTCGCCGAGGCGCTGGCCCGGCGCGAGAGCATCGTCAGGCTTCAGGGACCACGGCAGACGGGCAAGTCCTCCATCCTCGCCCGCGGCCTTCAGAGGGCTCGCGGGCTCGGCTCCGCCACCTTCGTCGTCGAGTTCGGCCGGCTGGCCGAGGCGGACCTGGGCTCCATGGACGCGCTCTGCCGCAGGCTTGCGGCCATCATCGCGGCCCAGCACGAGGAAGAGGTGGACCCCACCGAGACCTGGCTGGAGGCCCTCGGCGCCGGGCTGAACCTGGAGCGGTTCGTGCTGCGCCGCGTCGTCGCGCCCCGGGCCGAGCCCGTCGTTATCGCCATCGATGACGTGGACCGCCTCTTCGGCCGCCCCTTCGCCGACGAGTTCTTCGCCCTGCTGCGGTCGTGGCACGAATCCCGCGCGAAGGACCCCGTCCGCCCCTGGGATCGCCTCACGCTGGCGCTGGTTCTCGCAACCGACGCCCGCCTCTACCTGCGCAACATCAACCACTCTCCGTTCAACGTGGGGCGCCGCGTGGCCGTGGAGGACCTGCGCCCCGCCGAGATCGACGAGATGGTGCGGCGCCACGGCGTGGACCTCGGCGGCGGCGAGGACCAGCGGCGATTCCACGAGATGGTCGGCGGAAGCGCCTACTTCGCGTGCCGGACCCTCCAAGCGATGGCGGAGCAGGGCTGGAGCGTGGAAGAGGTGTGCGTCCACGCCGGCCGCGACGACGGCCCGCTCGCGGGCCCGTTGCGCGACATCTACGCCAAGCTCGCCGGCGACGCCGAGCTGTCGGGCGCCGTACGGCGCGTCCTGGCCGGCCAGGGCTGCGGCGACGACGAGCTGTCGCGGCTCCGCTCCGGCGGCGTGCTGCTGGGCGAGCCCGAGAGCCCGCGCTTCCGCAACGCCGCCATACGCCGCTACCTGGAAGACCACCTGTGACTCGGGAGGGCGCGGCCTTCTACGTCACCGGCGGCAGCCTGTCGCCGAGCGCGCCGAGCTACGTGGAGCGGCAGGCCGACCGCGACCTCTACGACACGCTGAAACGAGGCGAGCTCTGCTACGTCCTCGATACGCGGCAGGTGGGCAAGTCCAGCCTCATGGTCCGAACCGCCGCCAGGCTCCGTTCGGACGGCCTGCGCGTCGCCTCGCTCGACCTGAGCGCCGCGGGCCAGAACGTGGAGCCCGAGCAGTGGTATATGGGCCTGCTCTACATGCTCGCCGCGCAGATGGACAGGGACGAGGCATGCGAGGCGTTCTGGGCGGCCCACGCCAACATGAGCCCCGTGCTGCGGTTCATGGCCGCCGTCCGCCACTGCCTGCTGCCGGCGGCGCCGGGGCCATTGGTCGTCTTCATCGATGAGATCGACGCCGTGCGGAGCCTGCCCTTCATCGCCGATGAGCTTTTCACGGCCGTGCGCGCCGCCTACAACCAACGGGCCGACCACCCGGACATGCGGCGCCTCACCTTCTGCCTCATCGGAGTGGCCACGCCTCCCGATCTGATTCGCGACCCGCGCACCACGCCGTTCAACGTGGGCCGCCGCATCGAGTTGACCGACTTCACGCCGGAAGAGGCCGCGGGCCTCGCCGCGGGCCTTGGCGGCGGCGAGCAGAACGCCGTGCTGTTCCGGCGCATCATGTACTGGACCGGCGGCCATCCCTATCTGACCCAGCGCCTCTGCCACGCCGTCGCGAGCTCCGATGGCGAGCGGTGCGAACGGCTGGTCGACCGGGTGTGCGGCGCCACGTTTCTGACGCGGCAGGCGCGCGAGGTTGACGACAACCTGGGCTTCGTGCGCGATAGGCTGCTCAGCCCCGACGCCGTCGCCGACGTAACGGCCACGCTGTTGCTCTACCACTCACTGCTCGGCCGCCGCCGATCGGCGGCCGACGACCCATCGGACCCGCGCGTGGCGGCCTTGCGACTATCGGGCGTGGCCAAGCCCTTCGACGGGCGTATCGGCGTCCGGTGCCGCATCTACGGCCGGGCGTTCGACCGCCGATGGGTCGACAGGAGCCTCCCCGGCGAGGAGGTGCGCCGCCTGCGCCGGGCGGTGCGGACCGGGGTGTTTCGCGTGTCGCTGGTCTGGGCCGCGGCAGTGGCGTTACTGGCGGTGGCCGTGGGGCAGAGCTACCGCGCCGGGCTGCTGCAGAAGTCGTTGGGCGCGATCCGAAGCAGGGCCGACGTTGCGCAGCGACGCCTGACGGCCCTTACGCGCAGCACCGATGCTATGCGGCGGCTGCAGGCGGCGGTGCAGACCCGTACGGCGCGCCTGCTGCGCGATGGCGCGGCTGACGTGGCGCAGGCCCGCGCCCGGACTCGGCGGGCGGATACGATGCGCATCGGCGCCATGGAGGCGGCTGAGGCCATGGCGGGCGCAGTGGCGTCCGGGCTCTCCGTGGTCTCCGGGCGGCAAGAGGACGCCCTGCAGTACGGTCTCTCAGCGGTCGAGCCGTCTGTGCGCGAGGGCCGGGAGCCGCCGCCCGGGGCCCTGCAGGGGCTGGCCGATGCGGTGAACCAGGGACTCATCCGCCGGTGGCGGGTGCGGTTGCCCGAGCGGCTCAGCGGCCTGGCCTACTCTGCGGACGGTCGGCGGCTGGCCGTCTGCTGGGACGGCGCCGAAGTCGAGCTCCTCAACCCGGCCACGGGCCGCCCCGCAGCGCGCATCCGGGCGGGGGGGCGTGTGCGCACGCTAGACCTCACGTATGACGGACGCTTCCTGCTCTCCTACAGCCTGGAGGGTTCATTGCGCCTCTGGGACCTTGGTGCATCGGTATCGCCTAAGCCCGTAGCCGTGCGCAGGTGGGAGATGGGAGCCCACAAGCTACCGCGCGCCCGCTTCTGTATGGGCCAGACGCGCATTGCCTGTAGCCGTCCCGGAGGCGCATGCACGGTGGTTGAGTTGGCCGGCGACCGCCGTTTCGAGACCGCCAGACCACACCAGGGTGCGATCACCGCGATTGCCACGTCGAACGGACGGCCTGAGATCGCCACGGCAGGCCTGGACGGCGTGGTTCAGGTCTTCAACGACAACACCGGCGCACTGCTGGCAAGCCACAGGTACCACGCCGATGGCTCGCGCATGGGTGTGAAGCCCGGCGCAGCAGCCATGGCAATGGCGTACACATGGGACCGCGTCGTAAGCGCCGGCGCCGATGGTGCGGTGTTGGCGTGGGTCTGGGAACGCTCGCAACCACACCACACCTTCCTTCCGTTCACCAATGCGATCAACTGCATTGTTCCCCTGGGTAGCCCGGCGCTACTGGCACTGTCAGGGACCGACCGCCGGGTCGAGGTGTGGCACTCGGCGCGTCCGTCGGCGCCGTTGGCCGTTGTTTCTACGCCGACCGATCCCAACGTGATGGTGGCAGCCCGCACAGACGTATGCGACTTCGCCGTGGCGGACGGCGGCGGAGCGGTGGAGTTGTGGCGGTATACACCGGTCCTGTCTGGTTCGGTGGTTGAGCCGCTGAACTACGCAGAGGAGGCCCACGACGGAACCGTGTACTTCACCGGGCAGGCCCATGTGATCTACCGTTGGCCCAGGCGCACCATGGCGGGCGTCTGGATGCTCGAGGTGCCGGAAGTGCCGGTCGGGACGTGGTTCTACCATGTCGCGGCCTCGCCGACGAACAGGGCGGTGGTAGCCGCTGCCGGGCGTGACCTCGCGCTCTGGCCGGACGGATATAAGGAGGGTCGCATCTTCTGGAACGCCGGCGACGCGGTCATCTGGGCCATTGAGTGGATGCCCGACGGCGCCTCCTTCTACACGGCCGCGGCCGACGGCCGCGTGACGGAGTGGGACGCGAACACGCAGCGGAGGCTGAGGTCGTGGCTCCTGCCCGGTCTGCTGCATAGCGTTCGAGTCTCGCGCGATGGCAGGCGCCTGGTGGCAGGCTGCGCTGACGGCGCCGCCTATGTCTGGCCGCTGAGCGGCGTCGGCGGGTTACAGCGACTGATGCCTCCGGGCGAAAAGACATCCAGCGGCGTCTCGGGCGTCTGGCAGGCGGCATGGTCGCCCGACGGCACGATGGTCGTGACAGCGCAAGACGACGGCTCGGCCCATCTGTTCACGGTGAGTTCTGGGCGCGAAGTCGGCCGCGTCCGGGGCCCGGCCGGCCGGGGGATCTGCGCCTACTTCTCGCCGGATGGTCGGAGCATCCTCACTGCGGGGACCGACCGGATCGTACGCATCTGGGACACCGCCGAGGCCGTTGCCGACGGCAAGGCAAACCGCACGAGCCGTCCTAGAATACTCATCGGCGGCCATCACGACACCATCACGTCTGCGACCTGGTCGGTTGACGGCCAGTGGGTCATCAGTGCGAGCCACGATGCCACAGTTCGGGTGGCTCCTGCGACCCCCTCATGCTACGTCCGCGCCGCCCGCGACATGCTGGCGCTGGTTGCCGAGCCCCGCGTTGATGCGAAGCCGGTCACGCCGTTGTCACGCAAGCGTCCGCCGCCGCCGCGCATACTCCCCCCATAGGCCGCAGCGACGCGGCCGGAAGCTCAGAGGGAGGTACGGAAACCATGCTCTACGTGACCGTGCGGGTGGTGGACCCATCGGGTCGGCCCAAGGAGTACTCGCGCGTCTCTGTGAAGACGCCGGGCTTCCTCGGCGGATGGATGGCGGAGGTGCGGACCGACGCCGACGGAGAGGCCGAGTTCGAACTCAACATCGGCGCAAGCGACCGCATCGAGGTCTACGCCGACGGCCAGATTCTCTACGAGGACTACCCGAAGTCCCGCATCACCGTCACCGTGCGCTGACAGGCAAGTCGGGCGGCCCCTTCTACCCCGGCTTCTGGTAGACGCGGAGGTAGTCGACCTCGAACCGCGCGGGGAAGGTGGTGGATGCCGGGTCGCCTCCGTTGGCGCCGCCGATGGCCAGGTTCAGGATGATGTGGTGCGGCCGGGTGAACGGGTTCGAGCCGTCGGGGTTCAGAGTCGCGGTGAGAAGCGTCTCGTTCAGCAGTTCGCCGTCGACGAAGAGGCGGACGGCCTCTGGCGTCCAGTCCATGCGCCAGACGTGGAACCGACCGGACCAGCGCTTGTCCTTGAACTGGGCGATGGGCTTGGCGGCGGCGTCCCACTTCGCCACCCATCGCCGGTCGGTTCCCCACGCCACGTTGGCCAGGAGCATGCCCCGGTAGTACTCCATGATGTCGATCTCGCCGCCGGCGGGCCACTCGCCCTGGTCGCCCACGGTCCAGAAGGCGGGCCAAAGTCCCGCGCGCGTATCGATGCGGGCGCGCATCTCGAAGCGGCCATAGGTCCACGAGTGGAGACCGGCGGTCTTCAGGCTGGCGGAGGTGTACTCGGCGAACTCGCGCTTGGCCCGCCAGTCGGCCGCTCCGGGTTGGTAGCCGGGGTTCGGCTTCCGCTCTCGGCGCGCCTCGATGATGAGGCGGCCCCCCTCGCACCGGGCGTTGTCTGCCTGGTACCACTGCGCCTCCTCGTTGCGCACGAAGCCGGTCTCAAAGGTCCATTTGGCAGGATCAGGCCGGCCGGCCCGGTTGAAGTCGTCGGACCAGACCAGCCGATATGCGTCCGGCGCACCCCCGGCGCAAGCAAGGCAGAGGGCCGCAAGGGCCACGCAGGTCAACATGGCAGGAACCTCCCGGATTACATTTCGGCGAAGAAGTCCGAGTCCACGCGTTTCACGCGGTACTGCTCCACCACCGACACGCCCAGTTCATGCTCGACCATGAGCCGCGCCAACTCAATGCCATCGATGAGCGACACCTTGGGGCTACTCAAGCGGGCTTGGTAGTCGCGGGCCTCTGCGCTGAACCGCGAGGTGGTGATGAAGACGCCCTTCTGGGCACCCTGCCCGGTGAGGGCGCCTACAAAGGCCTGAATCTCTTTGGAGCCCACTGTGGAGCCGCTCCAGCGCTTGGCCTGCAGGTAGATGCGCTCCAGCCCCAGGCGGTCCAGGCTGATGACGCCGTCCACGCCGCCGTCACCCGACCGGCCAAGCACGCGCCCGGAGTCGTCGCCCAGCCCGCCATAGCCCAGTGTGAGCATGAGCTTCACGATGAGCCGCTCGAACGCCGCCGGGTCCATGCTTTGGACCTGCTGAAGCACTTCGGCGGCAAGCTGTTGCGTATGGCCAGCGAAGGCATCGGCCATTAGCTCCTGCGGCGACAGGTCAGCGGTCGGCAACTCGGTGCCGACCGTGGCGCCGGTTGCCTGCACCGGCCGCTCGCGCTTACGGAAGTCCGCGAACTCGGGGAAGCACTCAAGATCGGACGGGCGGATGGGGTTCGGCGCCTCGCGCAGATACTCCATGCCGCTCGGCGAGATGGCACTGACGGCACGGCCGGCAGGCTGGATGAGGCGCGCTTGCCGCAGGTAGGTAAGAGCCCATTGAGTGCGGCTTGCGATCCGCCTGCTGTTGCCACTGCGGTCGGTCTCCTGACGGTCAGCCTCCGTCAGCGCCAGCGCTGTGCAGCACTGCTCCATCACTTCGCGCCAGTGTCGCGCCTTCCCGTCGGACAGCGCCACGAGTGCGGGTCGCATGAACATATGGAACGGCGGAACGGCCATGGCGTCACCTCCGGGGTTGCTCTTCGGCGTGCGGCAGCAATGCTACGCCCTTCGTTGTACCTCTCGGCGCCCGGGCGCAGGGCCTTGGGACGGATGGGACCTATGCGACTCATGGGACGGATGCGACCGGGGTATGGGCGGCGCTCCCATCGGTCGCATTCGTCCCATCGGTCCCATCAGTCCCATTCACCGGTCCTCCGACACGGTGCAGGAGGCCGCGCCTGCTGCGGTGAATCCTACGGCACTACGCGCTCTGGAGGGCAGCATGAGACTGGGTGGACCCATCTTCGCACCGGCGGCCGACCCCGCCGCCTGGGTGGCGGCGCACCGCGCCGAGGGCTATACCGCGGCTTTCTGCCCGCTGGGACCCGATGCCGACGATGCCGCCGTGGCCGCCTACGAGCGCGCGGCCAGGGAGGCCGGCATCGTCATCGCCGAGGTGGGCGCCTGGAGCAACCCCATGAGCCCCGACGAGGCGACGCGCAAGGCCGCCATCGAGAACTGCAAGCGGCAGCTGCACCTGGCCGACCGCATCGGCGCGCGCTGCTGCGTCAACATCGCCGGCTCGCTGGGCGCACAGTGGGACGGGCCGCACCCGGCCAACCTCACGCGGCCCGCCTTCGACCAGATCGTGCAGACCGTCCGCGGCATCATCGACGCCGTCCACCCGAGCCGCTCGTTCTACACCCTTGAGACGATGCCGTGGATGTACCCCGACTCGCCGGAGAGCTACGCCGACCTCATCAAGGCCATCGACCGCAGGGCCTTCGCGGTGCATCTGGACCCCGTGAACCTGGTCTGCAGCCCCCAGCGCTACTTCGGCAACGCCGACCTGCTCCGCGCGTGCTTCAAGAAGCTGGGACCGCACATCCGAAGCTGCCACGCCAAGGACATCATCCTCCGCAGCAACCTGACGACCCACCTGGATGAAGTCGTGCCCGGCCAGGGCGGCCTCGACTACGGCGTCTACCTGACCGAGCTGAGCAAGCTGGCGCCGGACATCCCGCTGATGATGGAGCACATGGCCAAGCCCGAGGAGTACCGCGCCGCGGCCGCGCACATCCGCAAGGTGGCGGCTGAGAAGGGGCTGGGCGCGCTGTGAGCGGCGGTCTCCTCTCGGTCGCCTTCACGGCGCACCGAACCGCCGAGCTGGTGACGCAGCCCGCCGATGAGGCGCCTCCCGGCCCCGGTGAGATCGCCGGACCCACCCTCGCGTCGCTGGTTAGCCCCGGCACGGAGCTGAACTGGGCCTACCTGGGCCAGGAGTTCCCCTCCTACCCCGGCTACGCCGCCGTCTTCCGCGTGGAGGAGGTGGGGCCGGATGTCTGCGGCTTCGACGTCGGCGACCTGGCCTTCTGCATGGGCCCGCACCGGAGCCGCCAGCGCACCTCGGCCCGCGACGCCGTCCGCGTGCCGCCGGGTCTGGGCGCCGCGCCGGCCTGCCTCTGCCGTCTGATGAACGTCTCCATGAGCACCCTCACCACCACCACGGCGCGCCCGCCGCAGAGCGTGCTGGTGACGGGCCTGGGCATCGTGGGCCATCTGGCCGCGCAGATCTTCGCCTCCTGCGGCTACGAGGCGCTGGCCGTGGACCCCGACGAACCGCGCCGGGCCCTGGCCCGCGACAAGGGGCTCGAGGCCGTCTTCGCCCAGACGCCGCTGAAGGACACCGACCTGGCCGGCCGCGTGGCGCTGGCGTTGGAGTGCTCGGGCCACGAGGCCGCGGCCATCGACTGCTGCCGCATGGTCCGCCAACGCGGCGAGGTGGTCCTGGTGGGCGTGCCGTGGCGCAAAAACACCGAGCAGAGCGCCCACGAACTGCTCCATGCGATCTTCCACCAGTACGCCGTGGTTCGCAGCGGATGGGAGTGGGAGGTGCCGCGCCACCCGGCGCCCTTTGTGACCGGGAGCCTGCAGGAGAACATGGCGGCCGCCCTGCGCTGGATCGCCGCCGGGCGGGTGGACGTCTCGGGTCTCTATGAGACCGTCTCGCCCGCGGAGTGCGGCGCCGTCTACGAGGGCCTGCTGGACCGCAGTTGGCCCGCCCTATCGGCCATCTACGACTGGGCCGCCCTGAGCGAGGAGTCACCCACATGACGAGGACAGCCGTCGTAACCGGGGCCAGCAGCGGCATCGGCGAAGCCACCGCGCGGGCGCTGGCCGCCCAGGGCTACCACGTCATCGCCGCCGCGCGCCGCATGGATCGCCTGGCGAAGCTGGCCGGCGAGATCGGCGGGACCGCCGCGGAGCTGGACGTCACCAGCCAGGCTTCGGTGGACGCGCTGGCCGCCGCGCTGCCCCCCGAACTCCAGGTGTTGGTGAACAACGCCGGCGGAGCGCTGGGCCTCGAGCCCATCGAGGCGGCCGACGAGGCCCACTGGGTGGGCATGTACGCCACCAACGTGCTGGGCCTCATGCGCGTGACGCGGGCGTTGCTCCCGGCGCTCAAGGCCGGGCGGGGGCATATCGTCAACATCACCAGCATCGCCGGGCGCGAGGTCTACGTCAACGGCGCGGGCTACACGGCCGCCAAGCACGCCGCCGTGGCTGTCACCAAGACCCTCAGGCTGGAGCTCAACGGCCTGCCCGTCCGCGTGACCGACGTGGCGCCGGGGCTCGTGGAGACCGAGTTCGGCCTGGTGCGCTTCGACGGCGACGCCGACCGCGCCGCCGCCGCCTACAAGGGCATGACGCCGCTGGTCGCCGAGGACATCGCCGAGTGCGTGGCGTGGGCCGTCAGCCGCCCGTGGCACGTGAACATCGACGAGATCGTCGTACGGCCCGTCGCTCAGGCCACCGTCAGCCTCGTGGCCCGGGACAAGGGCCTGTAGCGCGCGCCGAAGGGGGCGCATCCATGAAGAGGGCATGCCTGATGGCGATCACGATGGCGATGGGCGCCGCGTCGCTGGCCGCACCCGGCGCGGATCGGCGGGCGATCCCGCCGCACACGGCGTTCCGGCGCTTCGATGCGGCGGCCTTCGCCAAGCCGGAGGCCTTCTTCTGGCCCGGATACATGTGGATATGGAACGACCGGCTCGACCCGGCGGCCACGCGCGCACAGCTGGCCGACATGGCGTCCCACGGCGCCATGGCCCCCATGGCCATACCCGAGCCCAGGGAGTTCCGTCCCGTCAACATGCCCACGCTCCTGGAGCCCGACTACCTGAGCGGCGGCTTCATGGATCAGGTCCGCGTGGCCGTGGACGAGGCCGCCCGCCTGGGCATGTGCACCTGGCTCTACGACGAGGGCGGCTGGCCCAGCGGCAGCGCCTGCGGCCGCGTGGTCGCCAAGGATCCGACGGTCGTGCAGAGGCAGGTCCGCTGGAGCTGGTCCGAGCCGAAGCCCGGCGAAGCGTTCCGCGCGCCCGCCGACTGCCTGGTGGCCTACACGCGCATCGGAAAGGAGCCCTGGCGGCGGCTGGAGCCCGGCGCCGAGCGCGGCTTCGCCGAGGCGGGCCGCGCCCTCGTCATCACCACGCCCGCGTCGGGCCGCTACCCGGACCTGACCAATGCCAGGGCCACGCGCCTCTTCATCGAGCTCACGCACGAGGCCTACAAGCGCGCCGTGGGGCACGAGTTCGGCAAGTCGATCCCGCTCATCTTCACCGACGAGCCCGGCTGCGGAGGCCTGCCATGGCCCGAGGACGCCGTGGAGGACTTCCGCGCGAAGAAGGGCTACGACCTGCGCGACCGCCTCTACGCCCTCATCGAGCCCGAGAACGACGCCGAGCGGCAGGTGCGCGTGGACTACTTCGACTGGTGGTCCGACCGTTTCGCGCGCAACTATCTGGGCCAGATCCAGGAGTGGTGCGCAAAGAACGGCATCCTCTCCGGCGGCCACCTCAATGGCGAGGACGTTACGCTGGGCTCCCGCATGTACGGCTTCGGCCAGATGCTCCGAGCCCTGCGGCGGCTCGACATCCCCGGCGTCGACGTCATCTGGCGGCAGCTCTGGCCCGGCCAGGCGAACCACTTCTTCCCCAAGTACGCCTCCACCGTTGCCCGGCAGGAGGGCGGCCGCTTCGCCATGAGCGAGAGCTTCGCCGTCTTCGGCAACGGCATGACGCCCGAGCAGATGAAGTGGCTAATCGACTACCAGCTCGTCCGCGGCATCCAGCTCTTCGACCTGGCGGCCTATCCCTACTCCTCGCGCGACTGGTTCATGGGCGGCGAGCGGCCCCACTTCGGCCCGGCCAACCCGCTCTGGAAGCATATGCCGCGCCTCCACGCCTACATCGCCCGCACGGGCCGCCTGATGAGCCTGGGCCGCGCCGACTGCCGCACGCTGCTCTACTTCCCCGTACGCGACATCTGGGCCGGCGCACCCGATCTGGAGCAGGTGCGGGCCTCGCAGGACGACCTGGCCAACGCACTGCTCGCGGCACAGCGCGAGTTCGACTTCGTGGATGACGATGCCCTGACGCGCCCCGCCACCCGGGTTGTCGGCGCCTGCCTCCGCATCGGCGAGATGGAGTACGACACGGTGCTCGTGAGCCGCGCGTCGTGGATTTCCGAGGCGTCCATGCGGCGGTTGAAGGCCTTCGCGGCGTCGGGCGGGCGCGTCGTCTGGGTCGATCGTCCGTCGGGCCTTCCCGCGCCCGGCTTCGGCGCGGCGGCCACGCGCGGCGACGCGGTGGCCATGGTGACCCCCGTGGTGCGCGTCGAACCGGCCAATGCCGCCGTACGGGCCACCGGGCGCCGCTTCACCGGCGGGGCCGCCTACCTCATCACCAACGAGGGCGCCGGCCCGACCCGCTGCTCCGTCGTCATCGACCGTCCCCAGCGCCCGCGCCTGCTGGATGCCGAGACCGGGCGCATCCTGCGCATCGCCTCCGCCCAGCCCTGCGGCGAGGGGTGGCGCGTGGAGCTGGACCTGCCCTTCGGGGGCTCCGCGGCCCTGCTCTGTGGCGGCCGGGGGCGCGCCGAGGGCGAGGCAGACGCGGCCATCGCGGAGACCGCCTCCTTCGACGCGGCATGGACCCTTACGCCCCTCCGAGCATGGACCTTCGGCGAGCACGACTTCGAGGAGCGCCCCGGCGACGGCCGCCCGGTGGCGGCGCTCCCGGCCGACTTCTCCGGCGAGGCCGAGTACAGCGCCGTCCTGCCCCTGACGGAGCAACAGGCCCGCCTCGGCGCCGAGCTCGAACTGAGCGGCGTCCGCTTCGCCTGCGAGGTGGAGGTCAACGGCCGCCCCGTCGGTTCGCGGCTCTGGGGCCCCTGGCGCTTCCCGGTGAAGGGCCTGCTCAAGCCCGGCGCCAACATCGTCCGCGTGCGGGTAACCAACACGCTGGCCAACCTCTACGTCAACAACGACGCCCTGAGCCGCTTCACGGACAACCAACTGGGCCCCTACCACCCCCGCGCTCTGGCCTTCGAGCGGGAGAGCGTCACCACCGACCTGCTCGGACCACGGCTGCTCCTCCACCTGGCGGAGTGAGCCGGCCGGGGTGCGGGCGGTTTAAACCGCTGCAACGAACGGCGGGAGGTCGCCCTTCGGCGACTGGACGGCGGCGGAGGGTTCTCGCTGGTCGCCCTGAACGATCAGGCGCCGACACGCCGCGGGAGCGCAATAGAGCGGCCCGGTTGCGTCGAGCGCCCAGCCGTCGTTTGAGTAGGTCCGCGCCGCCGTTCGCTCGGACCGTATCGAGATCACGGCGCAACAGTTTGGCGGGGAGTGGCGATCGACCCCATGCAGCTTGACATCGTCGGGGTGTGCTATAATGTCTCCTGCCTCGGGGTGTGGCTCAGCTTGGTAGAGCGCGCGGTTCGGGACTGCGAGGTCGGAGGTTCAAATCCTCTCACCCCGACCAAGGCGAAGAGTTCGAGGGCACAAACACCTGGTTTGTGCCCTCGAAGTCGTTTGTGCCCCATTTCAGCCCCACCACGTCGCGTACCCAAGCACCTCCACCGGCATGGCGGCTATCCGGGCGGGTCGCTCCGGATGCCCTTGCCCGCGACGAACGCCAGGTCCTCGAAGACCACCTCCGCTCCCGGAATGCCTGAACAACCGATGTACAGGCCCTCCAGCGGCTCTCCCGCACGGGCCATCTCCTGCACCGCCGGGTCAAGGGTGGTGGCGTAGCGGCCGAGGTGCGGGAACTCGCCGAAGGGGATGTAGTCGGCCAGGGGGCTGTCGGGCGCGTCGAACCGGCCCTGCAGCTTGATCACCCACGAGCCGCCCGTCAGCGACCGGACCGTCATGTTCATCTGGCCGCAGCATGCGGGCAGCAGGATGCCGGGGAGGCGCGCCAGTCCCCACTTGGCCTCCGGCGCCAGCTTTACCCGGATGCCGCGCGCAGTGGCGGTCACCGTGGCGCCGTTGACCCCCTGCCAGTTCTCTGCCCGCCGCCAGAGCGCATTGGACCAGGGCAGGGGAGCCGTCGTCTGCACCTCGGCCGGGCGCTCCGCGACGCCGCGGCGCGAGGCCGGCGCCTGGGCAGCGAGGTGCATCAGCGTGCCGAGGTCCACGATCTCGAACCGCTCGGGGTCCAGCCGCTTCCGCAGCTCCCCCAACGCCTCGGGCAGGTCGTTCTGGAGCCCGTAGAACTCCAGGAAGGCGGGCCGGCCGCGCTCGGCGTAGACCTTGTTCAGGTAGCCGAGCAGCTTGTCCCAGTCGATGGTCCAGTGGTTCCCCTCGACCTTGCCCCAGGTCATCATACAGTAGTAGGCGTCGCCGGCCGATAGCACCGGCGTCCGGCTCGGCCCCGCGAAAGAGAGCCAGCCGTACCTGTGCGCGCCGGACGGCTTGGGGAGGATGCCGCGGATGCCGGGCAGCTCCCGCGCCAGCGCGTCGAACGCGGCCTGCTGGCTGCTTCCCCAGAGCGAGACCTCCCGCACGTTCAGCGTCTCCCGGATGATCCGCGCGGTGTTGCGGAGGTGCTTGTCGGCCAGGCCGGGCGGCATGAAGTCCATATGCACATAGCCGGCCCCGCTGGGAGCGCATGCGAAGTGGTCGGCCGGCGTCTTGGTCAGGAAGTAGTAGTCGAACAGGGCCGGGAAGCGAGCCACCAGCAGCGGGTTCAGGTACCAGGTCCGGGGCACGTCGCAGCGCGGCCGGTGGTCGGACCAGTCGAGCCTGGGCGCCTCGTCGCCGTCGAAGCGGGCCAGGGCATCGTAGACCTGGCTGCCCGTCCACCCCCACCACTGGAGGTTCGCCTTGAGGCCGAGGGTGTCCCCTTCGTTGCTCGTGAAGGCGATGTAGACCTTCTTCTTCGGCGTGTCGACGCGGGGCCGGTCGTCCTGCCGGAACGGCAGCTTCACCAGGGGCTTGACGGCTGCGTGGAACGAGAGGTTGCCCGCGCCCGGCGTGTGGACCATGGAGTGGCCCCAACGGCTCTGGTCGGCCTCGGCGGTCCCCCAACCGTAGCAGACCGCCGGCGCGCGGAGC
Organism: Armatimonadota bacterium; assembly: GCA_026392115.1. Classification (GTDB taxonomy): domain Bacteria; phylum Armatimonadota; class Chthonomonadetes; order Chthonomonadales; family CAJBBX01; genus CAJBBX01. Next base: position 40,636 of record JAPLCQ010000088.1, read on the forward strand.
TTCCGCATGATCGCGGCGAACGTCGCGGCATCGTCGGGCGACCCGGCGAGGCCGGCGCCCTGCGGGTTGGGGCCGCCGGCCACCAGCGTGGATGAGGCCTGGAGGCTGCTGATGTTGTACAGGAAGGCCTTCTGGTGGAAGCCCACGTCGGCGCCGATCAGGTAATCGGGCCACTCGTTGGGTCCCATGAGGTTGTCGGGGAACCTGGCGTCCGGGCAGTATGAGCAGCCGGGGTCGAGCCTCGGGAGGCAGTTGGCCAGCAGCCAGCCATAGGCGGCGCGGCGCGACGGGAACTGGTTGCGCCCCACGGTCGCCACGACGCGGGCCGCGCCGAAGGCGCCCCGATGCCGGCGGTAGAGGTCGGTCGAGACCGGCACGCAGAAGTTGGCGGAGGCGATGTTGCCCGCCACGAAGTGGTTGTCCGAGTTCGCCGCGTCGTAGAGGATCAGGCCGTTGAAATGCGGCACGAGGGCGCGCACGAACGCGTCGAAGGAGGGCCCCTTGCTGACGAAGCGGAAGCCGTGCTTGTCGCGGTACCAGGCGCGCCAGACGTACTCGGTCTTGTAGCCGTAGGTCGTGTGGTCGAGCCAGACCAGCGGCCCGCTCCGGTTGACCATCCCCTGGATGGCGTAGCGCGTCCACTTCTCGTCGAAGAGGGGAAGCAGGCGCGCGGCGGCTCCGGGCGCGAACTGGGGCTCGCCGTGCCAGACGAAGCTCAGGACCTCGCGCGGCTTGAGGCCCAGGTCGCGGGGCGTGATGCGCCGCGCCGGGAGGCCGTACCAGCCGCGAAGGGGGGCGGCATCGACGCGGCAGGCCGGCGTCACGGCCCCGAGAAGGCCCAGGACGCAGAGGCCGATGGCGGTCGGTCGGGTCATGCGGCTCTCCAAGCGCCGGCTCTGCCGGACGCCTGGTTCAGGCGTCCGGCAGCGATCGGGGTCGTCGCCTTCGTGCCGCCCGGTCCCGCGATGCGAGCAGGGCGGCGCCAGCTTACTTGACCTTGATGAACTCGTCCTTGGATCGGGCGCAGACCGGGCAGTCGGTCGGGGCGCCGCCCTTGTAGGTCGAGCCGCAGACCGGGCAGACGTAGAAGATGGCCTTCGGCTTGGCGGCGGCGAGCTCCTTGAGCGCGGCGGCGTAGAGAACCGCGTGCTGGCGCTCGGCCGAGATGGCGTAGGTGAACGAGCGGAGGGCGCCGTCCTGCCCTTCGGCCTCGGCCTCCTTGATCATCTTCGGGTACATCACGTCCTTCTCGTACGTCTCGCCCTTGACGGCATCCTGGATGTTGGCCGCGGTGGCGCCCGGCGTTGCGGTGTACTTGCCGGGCTTCGGGTCGGTCACGCCCAGGTCGACCAGCTCGCTCTTATGGTTGGCGGCATGGATCTTCTCGGCCGATGACGCGGCTCGGAAGAGGGTTGCGGCGGCTCCGAAGCCCTCCTGGTCGGCCTTCTTGGCGTAGGCCGCATACTTGGCGCACGCCGTGGACTCGCCGATGTAGGCGGTCTTCAGGTTGGCTACGGTCTTCTCCGACTGGGCGTCTGCCGGCATCGCGATCGCGGAGATCGCGAGCGCTCCCAACGCCGTCCAAAGTCCAACGCGCATGGTATGGCTCCTTTCGGGCGCGCCCCGCGCACCTCGGTTCCGGATGCGGGTCGCCCCTCGGCACGGGTCTGCCGCGCCCTGTTGAGTATAGCGACTCGGGGCCGCAAGCCGCATGGAGCCCCCGGTCCTATCGCGCCTCCAGCCGCACGTCCGCCCACTGGGCCCAGTCGCAGAGGTTGGCGCCGCTGCTGTCGGTGACTAGGCTCAGGAGGATGGGCTTGCCGGACCAGGCGCGCAGGTCTACGGAGCCCTGCTGCCAGCCGATCGGGTAGGGCATGGGCAGGTTCCAGACCGGCTGGCCGTTCACCTGCACCTGGAAGCCCACGGCATTGCCTCCCTGGCGCACGCGGACGCGGAACGTGAGGCGCAGCGGCTGTGCCGGGAGGCGGAGCGGCCAGTCGAGGACGGTGCGGCCCTCGTCCGGCGTGTGGCCGTTGATGACGCGCGTGGGCTTGCCGTCGATCTCCTCCAGCGTCACCTCGCCGCTCCCGAAGACCGAAGCCTCGCGCATGATGCCGCCGGATGCGGACCCGACGATGGATGGGAGCGTAGCCAGCTCGACGCCGGGCTCCGCGGCGACGGTGCGGAAGAGGAGCCCGAACGGCTGCGGGCGCGGCAGCTCGACCTCCAGCACGGCGCCGCCGCCGGGCGCGGGCTTCGCGCCGACGATGCGGCCCGGGCGGTCGGGATCGCCGAAGCAGGCGTCGGCCGTCCCCCCGGGGCTGTAGACGCTGAGCCGCAGGGGTTGCGCCGAGGCCTCGCCCAGGTTGATGACCCGCGGCTGGCCCCAGACCGCCCAGTCGAAGCTGACGACACCCTTTGGTCCGGGCGATGTGGAGAGGCGCAGGACGATGGAGCGGCCCTTGAAGGCCGTCAGGTCTGCCTCGCGCCAGACCCACCTCCCGCGCAACACGTGCTCCGAGAAGAGGCGGCGACCGTCGGCGGCGACGATGAAGGTCGCGCCGTCGCTCAGCGGCGTCACCTTGTCGTCGGCGGCCTGGCGCGCGTCGGTCAGGTCGCCCAGCCCCATGGCGAAGCGGAGGAGGGTCCGGCCGGACGCCGGTACCGACAACACGTACTCGCCGTAGGTCAGGCCGCCGGCGGTATCGCCCTCATAGGGCGGATGGGCCAGGATGCCCGGAAGGGCCTCGCCGCCGCAGGCCGTCTGGGCCACCTTGAAGGAGGCGCCCGATCCGATGGGCTCCTGCCGCCCGCCGACGAGGATGCCCACGGCCGCCGACGTGGCGTTCTCCACCAGGTCGGCCACAACGGCGCTCTGGCCCGACAGCACGAAGAGCGCGCGCGCCGGGTTGTCGCGCACCTCCCGCACCACGATCGGGCTGGAGGCCGATGTCAGGTGGAGGAGCCCGGGGTTCGGCGGATCGGGGCTGACGGCGTAGAGGCGCTCCGGGTCCAGGCCGAAGAGGCGCTTGCCGTCGAAGGCGCGCCAATCCAGCACGGAGCCCTCGCCCTCGTAGCTGTTCACTTTGCCGAAGAGGGCCCAGGCGGGACGGTCGGGCGCCGATCGCGGGGCCAGGCGGCGGCCCGGAGGCGTGTCGAAGAGGGCGCTGATCCCGTTGTCGCCGCGCCATGCGTAGAGCTCGGTCGGGAGGCGGACCTCCTCCGGGGCGGGGACCAGGCCATGCCGCTGGAAGTAGCGCGCCTCGGAGATGACCAGGTTGGTCCCTTCGGCGCCCGGGTTCAGCGGCCCGTCGATGCTCAGGGTAGGCCAGGCGCCCATGCGGTCGAAGAAGTCGTGGTGGTTCAGGAAACCGGGGAAGGAGCTCTCCTGCGAGGGCATCCCCAGGTGTCCGTAGAGGCCGCAGTAGGGAGAGAAGAGGAGGCCGCGCACCGGGTGCATCTGCACGCCGGGCGCCTTGCTGACCCAGTAGGGCTCGCCGATCTGGGCGAAGGAGCAGGCCAACAGCGTCTCGTTCAGTCCCTCTGTGCCCAGGGCCACGCCGGGCAACGCGGCGCGCAGCTCGTTGAGGTAGACCTCCACGCCCCGCGAGCTGCTCATGCCGTCGATGTCGCCCTCCACGGTGGAGACCAGCGTCGGGAAGTCCAGATGGATCGCGTCGAAGCCGACGACCTCCCAGGCCTTGCGGAAGCGCTCGATCAGCAGCTCCCGCACCGGCGCGGCGGCGGGGTTCAGGCAGTAGATCTGGCAAGGGTCGCCGGGGCGGTCGAGGTACCAGCCCGCCTGCGTGCCGGAGGCGCGATCGGTCTGAATGTACCGCTCCACGCGCGGCAGGTCGAGGCTCTTGGGGCCGATGCCCACCATGTTGCCGTGGACCATCACGCGGTAGCCCAGGCCCTGGACCGCCCGGCTCCACGCCACAAAGCCCTCGCGCGGCGTGTAGTCGGGGTATAGCACGTCGTAGGGGAGCTTGCGCCATGTGGGAATGTAGACCAGTGTCTGCCTGGCGTCGACCCGGGCGGCGAGGTCGCGCAGGGCCTGGAGCGTCGTGCCGTTGGGATCGGAGACGCGCACCAGCAGGCGTATCTGCCGCGCCCAGGCGGGGTCGCGCACGGCGATCGGCTTCTGGTTCCGGGCCATGCGGGCGCGATAGGCGAGTGCGGGGACCTTCCAGTCGCCCTTGTGGGCCTGGACGCGCCAGACCGGCGACGTCACGCTCCGAGCGTCGGCCAGGGCCTGCCGGCTCTCGGAGCCGAAGCTGAGGGTCAGCTCCCGGCCGACGCGCCGTATGGCGAGGCTCTTGTAGATGGCTTCGGGGTCATCAGCCCAGATGGAGAGCCCGCCGCGCGCGCCCTGCAGCGTCACCTGCGCCGCCTGCCAGTTGGAGGGCCAGCTCCAGAGCAGGGAGCCGGGGCCGCGCAGGCCGTCGATGGCCTGACCGCCCAGGAACGGGGCCACGATGCGGGTGCGTGACGCGTCGATGCCCGCCACGCCCCAGTGCGCCGAGAGCAGGGCCGCGGCGTCGCGCTTGCCGGTCAGCTGCACGGTGAGGGAGCCGTCCGGCTCGGAGCCCAGGTCCAGAGCGAGGAGGGCGCCGGCGTCGCCGGAGAGGCCGCGGAGGGTCACGCGGACACCCGGGCCGCGCCGAACCGCCGAGACACGCGTGGCGCGGTCCGCCGAGGAGGCCCCCTTGGCGTCGCGCAGTGAGGCGGAGCAGGTAGACGTCGGCTTCGGCGCGAAGAGGCTGTCGCCGCCCGTCAGGTTCGCCAGCGAGACCAGCGCGCCGTCGCGGAACGCGGCCCGCAGCGTCCGCGTGGTCACGCCCACGGTCCGCTGGTCGGGCGAGATCGTCCAGGATGCGGCCCGGCCCGCAAGGGGCAGCCCGCCCAGGATAAGACAAATCAGCCCCAGCGCGCGTCGCGATCCCATTGGTGGTGTCCTCCTACGCAGGCAGGATACCCAAGGACGGTTGCGGCCGGGCGGGTCCGGCGACCAGTCGTCAGGGCCACGGCGCGTCGGCGCTGCACCGTCACGGAGTGGTCACAAGCCCGTCCGGCCTGTTGTGGCATAGATTCCAGTGCCAAACCCATCTGGGCGGTGAGCGACCAGTCGGCGGGCCTCGTGTGCCGGCGATCTCTGCCGCCCGCTACGTCACATCGTGGTCGTGAATGGAGACAGATCACAATGCAATACAGTGTCATACCGTTTATTCCCGTCGTCAAGCAGCAGGGCGCCGCCGCAGCGACTGCCGCGCAACTGACTGAGCTGATCAGCAAATGGACCAAAGAGGGTTGGGAGTATGTCAGGATAGAGACTGTTCGCGCGGTGGTCACCAGTGGATGCTTCGGCAATCAGGCGACTCAGGTCGACTACTACATGGTCGTCTTCAGGCATAACTGACTCAAGTGCGGTGGCTGCTCATCGCCTGCATCGGGGCCTACAGGGCCATCCCGCAGTGGCTGAAGTGGCGGCAGTGCCTCTTCAACGAGTCCTGTTCGACTCACGTGCTTCGGGTCACTCGGGATCTCGGGTTCCTGGCGGGCTGCCGCGCCTTGGCGGTGCGCCGACGGACCTGCAGACCGCTCCAGGAGGTCTGGTATGACGACGCCGGTGGTCACTGGCGCTTCATGCTGGCCGACGGGACCGTGGCGGATGTGGCCGACCTTGCTCCGAGCGCAGTCCAGCTGTACACAGGCATCGTCGTGGGGGGCCGTGCGTGCGAGGACGACTCGTCTGCCCGCACGGCACAGCCTCCACCGGCGCTGTAGCTGCGATTGAGGCGCGGCCGGCGACGGCGCGTTGCGGCCCGGCGACGGTGGCCGTGCTAATCGCTTGAGCCCCGAGCCCTCTGCTGCACCACGCAGCCCACGGCCTTCGGTCCGAGGTCGAGGCGGAGCGTGGCCCAGCCGCCGCGCACCTCGGGCTGCAGGCGGGCTTGGTTCCAGGCGTCGGCGTAGGTGGCGCCGGGCGTGTGGCGCACCCGCAGCAGGGCTCCGCGCAGGCTGCGGCCGTTGGCGTTATAGAGCGTCCAGGCCGTGCGGGCCGGAGCGCGGAAGGCGTTGGCGAAGAGGCCGTCGGCCAGCGTGTCGACGAGCGGCTCCACGTCGCGCGAACTGAAGGCGTCGCGGTAGGTGCAGAGCACACGCATGGCCTGGCGGAGGAAGGCCAGCGCCGGGCCGTCGCACGCAGTCAGGTTCGGCTCGCCCAGGTCGTAGCTCTCGCCGTTGAAGAAGGGGAACTTGAGCAGCGACCAGTTGCCCGAGCGCATGGGCGCGTAGTGGATAATGTGGAACTGCTTGAACTCCGGGAAGGCGAAGCGCGGCAGGTCGATGAAGTGGGGCGCCGCCGGCTCCTGGTCCACGCTCCAGAGGGCCTGGTAGGTGAACGAGCCGTCGAGGATGGTGCGGCTCACCTCGGCGGGCGGGTACTCGGTGTAGAGCGCCACGCCGGGCCCCACGGCGGCGCGGATGGCTCGCATGGTGGCGACTTCGCCCGCGTAGGGCACCTCTGCGCCGTTGTGGCCGTGGTCCCTGGCGTGGCAGACCCAGCGGCCATCCGTGGCGCCGTATTCATCTATGTACATTCCGCGCACGCCGGTCTCGCGCACCACGCGCCGGTAGACGCCGGCGAGGTGGTTGCGCCAACCCTCGCTGGTCGGGCACTGGTTGTAGGCGTTGTAGACCGGGATGAAGTCCGGCGAGCCGTCGGCGCGGCGCATGGCCCACTCCTTCGCCCGCGAGCCCACCGTCTGGCCCTTCTCGTTGCTCAGGTAGCCGTCCTGATAGAGGCCCACGGCCACCCCGCCCGCCTGCGCCGCGCCGATGTTGGACCGGAAGCCGGGCAGGCCGCCCACGGCTTCGTCGTAGTGGGAGTAGTCGCCCCAATCGCCGTAGGCCGGGAGCGACGACCAGCCGAAGAGGTGCACCATGTCGCACCAGCCCAGCAGCTTGCGGGCGAGGTCGACGGCGGGCTTCACGGCGCCCCGGTCGGCGGGCTTCGGGTAGCTCTCGTAGTGTGCGTTTCGCGTGATGAAGGCGAAGGTGCGCTGGAACCAGGGCTTGGCCGCCGGCGGGCGGTACCATCCGGCCAGCCACTTGCGGTACGTGGCGAAGATGGCCCGCCAACCGCCGGTGCAGGCCGTCACCTCGGCCTCGGTAGCGACGAATGAGGCGCCGGGCGCCAGGTCGCGCTCCACGCATTCGGGCGCCCAGGCCCCGCCGGAGGCATCCAGCCCCAGATTGATGAAGTGGTGCTGCGCGGCCGTGTCATGGGTGATCAGCGCCAGCGCGTCGCCGGTCTCGGGGCAGAAGAAGCCGTCCATCTGGAGCGGGTGCGGCTCGCCCAGGCCGTCACGGAAACGCACGGGCTGGTCGGTGAGGATGCCGCCTCGCCGGCCCGAGAGGCACCAGGTGCGCCCGCCGCCGAACCGGACCCCGCGCAGCACGGGGAAGCGGAGCGTGGCGGTGCGCGGCTGGGCGCCCTCGTTGCGGAGCGTCATGCGGAGGGTCAGGCCTCCGGCGCCGCTCTGGGCGGCGGCGACCTCGGCCACCAACCCCGTGGCGGCGTGGCGCAGGCGGCATCGGCCGGGCTCAGAGGCCATGGGCGCCCACTCGGATGCCGGGATCGGATTGCCGCCGACCTCCACCTCGAAGAACGGACCCGGCGCGGCCGACGCACGCCCGGCGTTGAGGCGCAGCGTGCCGTCGGGCTCCAGCGCGGCGTGCAGGGCGGTCGCACGTGGCTGCGACGGACGTGTCCGGATCGCCGCCGAGAGGGCCCTCCATCCCGGCTCCGGCACGCGGGGCGCGCCCGACCAGGCGGTCGCGGCCAGCAGCGCCACCGAGGCGGTCTGCATGCGGTCGAGCAGCGTCAGCGAGACGGGCTTGCGGGCCGGGTCGGGGTGAACCACGCAGACGGCCAGGCCACGCGGCAGCCCGCGCAGGGCCGTGGCGGCGTCTACCGGGATCACGCGGTCCGGCGGGCCCGAGGCGTAGCGGATCTCCGCCAGCGCCTTTTCGGGTTCGCAGAGGCGCTCCTGCTTGCGCGGGTTGTTGGCCTCCAGCCCGAACGGCTCCTTCTCCGGGGCGGCCACCGCGGTGAGCAGGTAGACCTCGCGGCAGGGCCCATCCAGGCGCACCGTGAGCGAGCCCAGGTCGCCCGTGCCGGTCTGGCGGACGGCATCGGGCGTGGACGGCAGTCGGAACGGTGCGCCGGCGGCCTCGGCATCGGCGGTCTTGAACCAGCCTTGCAGCCCGATCCGCGGCCAGAGCGAAGCCGCCGGACGTCCGCCGGTCGGTGCGGGCAGCGCGCGGAAGCCCGCCGGCCACGCCCCTGCCAGTGCGCGATGCGGGAGCATCTCCTGCGCGGACCACCTGCGCGGGCGCGAACTGAAGGTGAGGTCGCCCAGCGTGATCTCCGCCGCCGCGCCGTCGCAGTCGAGCCCCACGGCCAGGTGCGTCACGGCGAAGGGCGATCCCAGCCGCACGGACGCGGTGTGCCATCGGCCGTCGGCCACCAGATCGCCGGGGTTCAGCGCCACAACGGCGCGGCCGCCGGAGCCGGCGGGGTCATCGCCCAGCCAGATCGTGTAGCCCGTCCGCACCAGCCCGCCGGTGGCCCGGTAGCGTAGCGAGAGGCAGGGCGTGCGGGCCAGGTCCACCGGAGCGCGAAGGGCCACGGGCCAGCGCATGCCGCGCCCGGCCTCGGGCACGGCGAAGCGGGCGCCGTCCTCAGTCAGGCGGGCCGATGCGCCGGCGGACGGCGTGGTGGTCCAGCCGGGGGCGGGCGTGAGCGCGGGCAGGTCGCTCCAGGTCACGCGCCGCTCCTCGCGGGTGATGGCGGGAGTGCGGCACAGGCGGGCGTCGGCCGGCAGCGCGTCGGCGAACCAGACGCGCCCCAGCGTAACCTCGGCCTTGCCCCGCGGGCCCGGCGCGAGCTTCAGCGCGACCTGCGTGGTGGCCTCCTCGGGCTCTCCCGCGGCCAGGTCCACCGCCAGCAGATGCCACGCGCCGTCGCCCATGGGCTCGTCGGAGAAGGCGTAGGCGCGGCCGCCCACCGTCCCGTCCCATCCATGCAGGAAGTAGACGCCCGGCGAGGCGTCGAGCCCCTGCGCCCGGTAGCGGACCAGCAGGTAGCGGCTGTCGCCGTCGAGTTCCGATGCGGTGAAGGCCCGGAGCCAGGGCATCTCGGTCCCGACGCCCTCGGCGCGGAACGCAAGCCCCTCGGCGGCGCGAGCAACCGACCAGGCCGAGGGCCGGTGCGTCACCCAGCCGGGGCAGGCGGTCCAGCGGCGGGCATCGGCCAGGTCCACGTCGCGGTCGGCGGAGGCCCCGACGGACGCAAGGGCAAGGAGGGCGGCAAGGAGGAAGCGCTTCATGGGCCCACATTCGACGGGAGGGGCAGGCGCTCCTGCCTTGAGGGCTATCATGTACTGACCGCCCTTCCGCCATGGAGGCCCGACCATGGGACTGCTGCTCGCACGGCTCTTCGTTGGCGCCCTCGTCCCCTGCGTGTCGGCAGGCAAGAGGGTGCGCCTGCGCTTCCACCTGTGCGGCGCGACGATCTACGCGGTGACGGGCGGGGACGAATAGGAGCCATGCGACAGATGGGACGGGCGGCGCTTGGGCTGGAGCGGCGAACCATTCGTCGCAGAGGTCCCATTCGTCGCATCGGTCGCGGCGTGCACCCAGGCTGGGTGCTCGGTATACTCAGCTTGGGAGTCCCTGCATACTCGGGAGGTGCTGTATGACCCTGACGCTGAACTTGCCGCCTGACATTGAGACGATGCTCTGTGCCGACGCGGCATCAAACGGAATGGACGTAACGGCCTATGCCAGCCGCCTCCTGGATGAGGCGATCCGCCGGCACCAGCCTGACGCCGTTGCGTCGGACGATCAGTGGGAATGCGAGCTGCGCCGGTTCATCGACAGCCTGCCCCGCAGGCCGGCGCCGCTACCTCCCAACGCCACTCATCGGTCGAGCTTCTACGAGGACGCCGCATGAAGTGTCTGCTGGACACAAACGTGCTTCTGCGGATGTGCGAGCCAGGTACGGCGGCCTGTGACAACGCGCTACGGGTGGTTGCTCTGCTTCGGCGCGCGGGTCACGATCTAGTGATAGCGCCGCAGATCATGGTCGAGTTCTGGTGTGCCGCCACACGGCCGGTCGCCCGCAACGGTCTCGGTTGGTCGGTTGCACAAGCCGATGCCGCTGTGGCCCAGTGGGAGGCATCGTTTGGGCTAGCTCCTGAGACACCGGGCATATACCCGGCATGGAAGCGTCTGGTGGCCTCGGTTGGGGTGTCAGGGGTCCAGGTTCATGTGCTCGGCTTGTGGCCACCATGCACGTCAATGGTTTGACGCACATACTGACGTACAACGTGTCTGATTTTGTAAGGTTCGACAGCATAATCGTGGTAGACGCCGCATCCGCCTGACCCCGCCCCTTCACCGCCTCGGCCATCCTCCCCCAATCCCCCGCGATTCCGCCCTCCCTGGTAGGAACCACGCCGCCTCGCGTCGAACTGGCTTGCACAGGGCCGGGGGCGCGTTGCGGCTTGGCCCGGTGACACGCCTCACACTCGACGAACAGGAACACCAACATGAGCCAACCGTCCACTGCGACTCTTGCCGGCCGCGCACTCGATGCGGGTGGCGGCATCTTGCGACTGGCGCCGAACTGGGTGCCCCGGTCGTTCTGCGTGCCGGGGCGGCGCATCAAGCTCCACCCGGACGACTACTACGCCCTCGGCGCGGCTCGCGGCGGGATCGACGAGCGCTGGTTCGCATCAACCACGCCCGCCGACAACGGCCCTCTGACCGCCCCGCACGAGGGGCAGAGCTGGATCGTCCTCGAGGAGGGCGGTCGCGTGGAGCGCGTGCTCCTTCGCGACGCCGTGGCGGGACTGAAGGGCGCGATCCTGGGCGAGAAGATGTGGCCCGAGCATGGCCGGTGGCCCATGTTCTCCAAGTTCTTCGACAACAAGGGCGCCCTGCCGCACCACGTCCACCACCGCGACGAACACGCCGCGAAGGTGGGCCAGCTGGGCAAGCCCGAGGCCTACTACTTCCCGCCGCAGGCGAACAACTACGGCGCCGACTACCCCTACACGTTCTTCGGCCTGGAGCCGGGAACCACCAGGGCCCAGGTCCGCGCCGCGCTGGAGGCCTTCACCAAGGGCGACAACAAGCTGACGAACCTCTCCAAGGCCTACCGGCTGGAGCCCGGCACCGGCTGGGACGTGCCGCCGGGCATCCTGCACGCGCCCGGCAGCCTCTGCACCTACGAGCCGCAGCGGGCGTCGGACGTCTTCGCCATGTACCAGTCGCTGGTCGGCGATGCGCTCCTGCCCGAGGAGCTGCTCTGGAAGGACACGCCGCCGGATCGCAAGGGCGACTTCGACTACCTCGTCGAGGTGCTGGACTGGGAGGCCAACACGGACCCCGACTTCGCCGCGCACCACTTCATGCGGCCCAAGCCGGTGGACGACCCGGCCGCCATGGAGGCCCAGGGCTACGTGGAGAACTGGATCTGCTACCGGTCGGCCTACTACAGCGCCAAGGAGCTGACGGTCCTGCCCGGCCGCACTGTGCGCATCACCGACGGCGCGCCCTACGGCCTCATCGTCATGCAGGGCCACGGGACCATGGGCGGCTGGGACATCGAGACGCCCGCGCTGATCCGGTACGGGCAGCTCACCCGCGACGAGTACTTCGTCACGGCAGAGGCGGCCCGGGCGGGCGTCATCATCGCCAACCCGTCGGACTGCGACCCCATCGTCATGCTGAAGCACTTCGGCCCAGACAACCCGGACCTCGTCGTCGAGAACTGAACTGCAACGGAGGAGCGACATGAAGGACATCTCGATCGGTTCATGGGCGTACACCATCGGTCCCTACGGCAAGAGCCCCGTGCCGTGGGAAGAGGTGATCGTCACGCTGAAGCGCCTGGGCTTCCAGGGCGTCGAGCTCGGCGGCTTCCCGCCGCACCCGAACCCGGACGACCTGCCGACCAAGGAGCAGCGCGAGGCCTGCAAGGCCCGCCTGGCCGAGGTGGGGCTGCGCTTCTCGGGCCTGGCGGCGAACCTGTGGGCCGAGCACCTCATCGACACCGATGACCCGTCGGACTACATCGCCTGCTTCCGCAAGAACCTGGACTTCTGCGTGGACCTGGGCATCCAGGGCCTCCGCGTCGACACCGTGCAGCCCCCGACGATCTTCGAGACCGTCGACGAGGCCACGGCCCGCCGCCGCGTGGTCGACACCTGGAAGCAGTGCGCCCGCGAGGCCGCCGACAAGGGCGTCTACGTCACCTGGGAGTTCGAGCCCGGCTTCGCGTTCAACAAGCCTTCGGACATCATCGGCATCACCCGGGAGATCGGCAGCAGCAACTTCGGCGTCCAGTTCGACACATGCCACGCGCACATGGTGGCCGCTGTGGGCGCCCGGCAGCCCGGCGTGCCCGAGACGCTGCCCGGCGGCGCGCTGGAACTGGCGCAGAAGCTCCGCGGGATGATCAACCACATCCACCTGATCGACTCCGACGGCACGCTGCACGACGACGAGACCTCGACCCACGCGCCCTTCGGCGACGGCATCCTGGACTTCGACGCCCTGCTCCCCGAGCTGAACAAGAACCAGCTGCCGCACAACTGGTGGACCATCGACCTCTGCTTCTGGCCGGACGCCTGGGCCGTCACCGAGCGCGCCAAGGCCGCGATTGATGCGCTCAATGGGAAGTGGGGTTCCGGGCAATGAGGGACCTGAACATCGGCCTGATCGGCTACGGGTTCATGGGGCGGGCGCACTCGAACGCCTACCGGAAGGTGAACCAGTTCTTCAAGCTGGGCTACCGGCCCGTGATGAAGGCCGCCTGCGCCCGCGACGGCGCGCAGATCGCCGAGTTCGCGGATAACTGGGGCTGGGAGAGCGTCGAGACCGACTGGCGGAAGCTCATCGCGCGGCCTGATATCGACGCCATCGACATCTGCAGCCCCAACGTCACGCACCACGACATCGCCATCGAGGCCGCGAAGGCCGGGAAGATGGTCCTCTGCGAGAAGCCGCTGGCCATGAACGCCGCCGAGGGGCGCGCCATGGTCGACGCCATCGAGAAGGCCGGCGTGGCGAACATGGTCTGGTTCAACTACCGCCGCGTGCCCGCCATCGCGCTGGCCAAGCAGATCATGGACGAGGGGCGGATCGGCCGCGTCTTCCACTACCGGGCCAAGTACCTGCAGGACTGGACCATCAGCGCCAAGGTGCCCCAGGGCGGAGCGACGCTCTGGCGCCTGGACATCGACGTGGCCGGCAGCGGCGTGACCGGAGACCTGCTGGCCCACTCCATCGACACCGCGATCTGGCTCAACGGCCCCGTCGAGGCCGTGACCGCCATGACCGAGACCTTCATCAAGGAGCGCGAGGTCCAGGGGCAACCGGGGACGGTGAAGCCCGTGGGCATCGACGACGCCTGCGCCTTCCTGGTGCGCTTCAAGAACGGCTCCATCGGGACCTTCGAGTCCACCCGCTACGCCCGGGGCCGCAAGAACCAGAACACGTTCGAGGTGAACGGCGAGAACGGATCGGTCTGCTTCGACCTGGAGGACGCGCACCGCCTGCAGTACTTCGACCACGGCGATGTGAGCCACCTCCACGGCTGGCGCGACCTGCTGGTCACCGACTCCGACCACCCCTACATGGGGCACTGGTGGGTTCCCGGCTGCGTCATCGGCTACGAGCACACGTTCATCCATGCCGTCGCCGACTTCCTGACCGGGCTGGAGACCGGCGTGGCCGTGCAGCCCGACTTCCGCTGCGCGCTGCAGACGCAGCTCATCTGCGACAGCGTGCTGGAGTCCGCCCGATCCGGCCAGTGGGTCAAGGCGCCCGAGGCCTAGCCGAAGCCGCCGCCAACCTGAAGGCAAGGAGGAAGCCGTGAAGATCGGCATCAACGTCTTGCTCTGGACCGCCGCCGCCGCCGAGGAGCATCTCGGCCTGCTCGGCGACATCCGGACCTGGGGGTACGAGAGCGTCGAACTGCCCATGTTCGCGCCGGACTGCTCCCCGTGGCCCCTCCTTGCCGGACGGATGGACGAGCTGGGGCTCTCGCGGACGGCCGTCACCGTCATGCCGCCCGAGGCCAACCCCATCTCCGACGACGCGGCGGTGCGACGGGCCGGCATCGACCACCTGCGCTCCTGCATCGACGCCTGCGCCCAGATGGGCGCCGACGTGCTCTGCGGCCCGATGTATTCGCCCTGCGGCGCGCTGGTGGGCCGCGGGCGCACGGAGCAGGAGTGGGACCTGGCCGTGGAGTGCCTCCGGCGGGCGGGGGAGCACGCCTCGGGCGCCGGCGTCACGCTGGCCGTGGAGGCGCTGAACCGCTTCGAGACCTACTTCCTCAACTGCGCGGCCGACGCGGCGCGGCTCGTCGACGAGGTGGGCCTGCCGTCGGTGGGGCTCCTCTTCGACACGTTCCATGCCAACATCGAGGAGAAGGACCCCGTGGGCGCCATCGGCGCGGCGGGCGGGCGCATCGCCCACTTCCACGTCTCCGAGAACGACCGCGGCACCCCCGGCGAGGGCCATGTGCCCTGGGATCGGGTCTTCCCGGCGCTGAAGGCCACCGGCTACGACGGCGCCCTGACGGTGGAGGCCTTCGGCCGGGCCCTGCCGGAAGTGGCCGCGGCCACCTGCATCTGGCGCCCGACCTTCCCGAACGCGCAGCATCTCGCGACCAGCGCGGTTCGGCACATACGGGACGGCTGGTCCCGCTCATGAGCGACGCGAGGAAGGACACCATGCAAGACGAGAAGATCATCCGGGGCTCCACGCGCCGCCAGTTCATCGGCAACACCCTCGCCACAGGGGCCGCCTTCGCCCTGCCCGCCTTCATCCCCGCGCCGGCGCTGGGGCGGGGCGTGGTGACGGACCAGGCGTTCCGCACTTCCCTGCCCGGGGTGTATGCGGCCGGGGATTGCGCCGAGGTGGCGGGGCGGATTGAACCGCTGTGGTATGCGGCCAAGCGGCAGGGGGAGGCGGCGGCGCGGGCGATGCTGGGTGAGACCGTAGAGTACACCCCGCCGACTTACTACAACAGCGCGAAGTTTTTTCATCTGGAGTGGACCGGGGTGGGCGAGACGGCGGCGGGGCCCGGCCGCTTCCGGAAGCTACCGGGGCGGGAGGCGAGCGTGCGGGTGATTGAGCGGGAGGGGGTCGTGGTGAGCTTCTCGATGCTGGGTTCGCGCTGGAACCACCGGGTGCTGGCGCGCTGGGTGGAGGAGCGTC
>JAPLCQ010000033.1 GCA_026392115.1 Armatimonadota bacterium
GGCGGCTTACGGGGGATCCTTCGGCCAAACGGCGGCCTCAGGATGACGGCGTGGGCGCCCGTGCCCGTCCGTGTGCATCCGTGCCCGTTCGTGCAACGCTCTGCACTTCGCCCGCGCCCACCGTTGCAGGTGCCGCCGCCCTTGACGTCATCCTGACGCGGAGCGGAAGGACCCCCCGTAAGTCGCCGACCGGGCCGACGCCCCTCGCGACCCGCCGTATGCCTTCCACCGCGTACGCCCCCAGCCATCGGTTGAGTAGGTCCGCGCCGCAGGTGCGCGGGCCGTACCGAAACCCACGGCGCACGTAGCGGGTCGCAACTACCTGTCGGAAGTGAAGGAATCTGCCCGGCGGGTCGCGAATACTGGGGCAGTTCCCGTTCGGGCCGGTCGGCGACAGGCCGTCTGCGCCCGATACTCGTTTGCAGAGGAGGCGTCTCCATGGCTGGGTTGAACGCGCTTGAGGCGGTTGAGTTTGCGGAGAACATGGAGCAGCGGTGTCCGTGTGTGCTGCTTCTGGATACGTCCGGTTCCATGGCGGGTGACAAGATCAACGCGCTGAACGAGGGCCTCAAGGCCTTCAAGGACCACCTTTCCAAAGACACGCTGGCCGGTCGCCGCGTGGAGGTCGCCGTGGTGACCTTCAACACCCATGTGGAGGTCGTAACCGACTTCACCACTGTGGAGGAGTTCGTGCCGCCCACGTTGACGGCTTCGGGCCTGACCCATATGGGAAGCGCCATCCACAAGGCGCTGGACATGGTCCAGGAGCGCAAGGCAACCTACAAGCAGTACGGCGTCAGCTACTATCGGCCGTGGGTCTTCATGATCACCGACGGCCAGCCGGAGGGCGAACCGGAGGGCGTGATGGCGCAGGCGGCCACGCGCATCCACGGCGACGAGCAGGGCAAGCGCGTGGCCTTCTTCGCCGTCGGCGTCGAGGGCGCCAACATGCAGCGGCTCTCCGAGGTCGCGTTTCGGCAGCCGGTGAAGCTGGCGGGGCTCAGCTTCGCCGAGATGTTCGTCTGGCTCTCCGCCAGCATGCAGAAGGTAACCCAGGCCAACCCGGACGACCAGATAGCGCTTCCGCCCGCCGGTTGGGGCGCGGTGTAGTGGGGCCGGCGACCGATCCGTCCGCTGTGAAGTGGCAGATCGCGGCGGCCTCGGTCCAGGGCACGGGCCATGCGCGGCTTGGGCTACCATGCCAGGACGCGCACGGCTCCGTCCTCCTTCCCGACGGCGCCCTGGCGCTCGCGGTGGCGGACGGTGCGGGCTCTGCGGCACGCTCCGAGGTGGGCTCCGCCGAGGCGGTTCGAGTCGCCCTGGCCACCGTAGCCGCCGCGTGGCCTGAGTGTGCGCCCATCGACTCTCACCTCGGCGTGATACGCGCCGCCTTCGTTGCGGCGCGCGCCGCCCTGGAGGACGTGGCGGACCGCGACCAGTGTGCGCTGGGAGATCTCGCGACCACGCTGATCGTCCTCTGCCTCACCGAGCGCGGCGCCGTGGCGGGGCAGGTAGGCGATGGGGCCGCCGTGGTGCAGCACGCCGATGGGCGCATCGAGGCCATGACGCGCCCGCAGACCGGCGAATACCTGAACACCACGGTCTTCATTACTTCGCAGGGCTGGGAGGACGACCTGCAACTCCGAGGGCTTGCGGACGAGGTCACCGGCGGCGCCGCGTTCTCCGACGGGCTGGAGATGCTGGCGCTGGCCATGCCTGCGGGGGAGCCGCACGCCCCGTTCTTCGGCCCAATCCTCCGGTTCGCACAGGCGACACCGGACGCGGACGAGGCCCGGCAGGGGATCGAGGCCTTCCTGACTTCGCCCCGCGTCACCGACCGCGCCGACGACGACCTCACGCTGGTGGCCGCCGCTCTGGCCTCCCCGGCCTAGCCGGTCGTGCGGGTACGGAGGCTTTCGGACGGCAGGCTCACCGAGCTGGCTCCCGGCACGCACTTCGCCGAGGGCGGCGAGGCGCACCTCTACAACTGGCCGCACGACCCATCGCTTGTCGCCAAGGTCTACAAGCAGCCGGATGTTACGCGGGCCGACAAGCTCCGGGTCATGCTCTCCGCGCCGCCGGACGGCGCCGATGCAGGTTCCGGTCGCGCCCGTCTGGCCTGGCCGGTGGACTTGCTGGCTCTCGATCGGCCCGCCAAGCCAGTGATCGGTTTTCTCATGCCGAGAGTGGTCTCGGCCAGGCCGCTCATCGACGTCTATACGCCCGGCACGCGACGGAAGCTCTGTCCCGGCTTTACCTACCGGTACCTGGTGACCTCGGCGCTCAATGCCGCCACGCTCATCCAGACCGTCCATGCCAGGGGCTACGTGGTGGCAGACATCCGGGAGTCCAACCTGTTGGTCTCCGACGATGCCACGGTGACGCTTGTCGACGTGGACTCGTTCCAGGTGACCGATCCCGCCGCCGGGCGTGTCTACCGTTGCCCCGTCGGCACCCCGGAGTACACGCCGCCCGAGTTGCGCGGCAGGGACTTCGAACAGGTCGATCGGACCGAGGCGCACGACCGGTTCGGCCTGGCCGTGCTCATCTGGCTGCTGCTGATGGAGGGCGTTCATCCGTTTGACGGCCGCCACACCGGCTCCGGCGAGGCCCCGCCGCGCGACGAGCGCATCGCTGCCGGCCACTTTCCGCATGGGGTGCGCAAGTGCCCCATCGTGCCGGGCCCGCTGGCGCTACCCTTTGACCTACTGCCCGCGGAGGTCGGCGCCCTGACGAGGCGGTGCTTCGTGGACGGGCACCATTTACCCGGGTCGCGGCCCGCCGCCGAGGAGTGGCGCGCAGCCCTCCGCGCTTGCGAGCAGTCGCTCAAGGCGTGCTCCAGCAACACCAACCACGTCTACCCCGGCCACCTTCGGTCGTGCCCCTGGTGTGAGCGCACCACGAAGCTCGCGGGACGAGACCCGTTCCCTGCGCCGGCCGACATCCGCGCCGGACGCCACCTGGCGGCGCGGACGCCCGCTCCCACCCGTCCGCCGACGCCCGCGCCGCCTCGTCCGCCTGCCGCACCCGCATCTCCATACGTGCCGGCGCCAGTGCCGGTTCAGGCGTCTCCGCGGTTCCCGGTTGCCCGTCCGAACCGCTTCGCTCCCGCCGCCTGCACAGCGGCCGCCCTCGGCGTCGCGGCCTGCATCCCCGGCGCGCCGGCGCCGGCGCCGTACATCCTTGCGCTGACGGCCGTGGCGCTGGCCGTGGCCGCAGTGGTCACCGCCGGCCACGCGGCGCGCTTGAGCCGTGCGGCCATGGCGGCCGCGGCCCTGTCCGCGCTCTTCGTGTTCGGCCGCCCGGTCTGGTCCGCGATGACGACTCAGGGCGACCGACCTGCCGGCGCTCAGGCCCAATCGAGTTGGCTCCCGGCTCCCGGCAAGAAGGTGGGTGATACGATTCGCAACCCCAGGGACGGCGCCACCCTCGTCTGGGTGCCCGCGGGCGCGTTCACCATGGGCTCGGACAGCGGAGATAGCGATGCGCAGCCCGCCCGTAAGGTCACCCTGAGCGGCTACTGGATCTACAAGACAGAGGTGACCGTGGCGCAGTATCGCAAGTAATGCGACGCCACGGGCGCCGACATGCCCGAGGCTCCTGAGTGGGGCTGGAAGGACGATCACCCGGTCGTGAACATTACATGGGACGATGCGACTGCGTACAGCGCCTGGGCCGGTGTCTCGCTACCCACGGAGGCTCAGTGGGAGAAGGCGGCTCGGGGCACGGACGGCCGCGAGTACCCGTGGGGCAACGAGTGGTCGGTGGCCAAGTGCGTGAACAGCGTTGGCGAACTCGCTACCGGGACCCAGCCGGTGGGGAGCAAGCCGGCGGGAGCGAGTCCGTACGGCTGTCAGGACATGGCCGGAAATGCCTGGGAGTGGTGCGCCGACTGGTACTCCGACGGCTACTACGCCTCCGCGCCCGACCGCAATCCCACGGGGCCGGCGCAAGGAGAGCGCGGTGTCCTGCGGGGCGGCTCGTGGATCTACGACGATGCCGACTACTTCCGCGCGCACCCGTTCGCGATTGGCTCGACCCTGACAATAGGCACTACGATCAAGGGTTTCGGTGTGTCTCGCCCGAGGGCTCCTCGTAGCCCTTTGGTCTCTGGCCCTTTTGCCCTTTGCCGTTGCCGTTGCCGTTGCCGTTGCCGTAGACGGTACGCAGCGAGCGTAGCGAGCGGAATCGGATTTCTGCGCGAGGAAGCCCTATGCGCTCCGAGCTGAGCGTGGTGACGAAGGCGTACGACCTGACGCTCTGGCTCGTCCAACGAGCCGGTTCGTTCCCGCGCGAGCACCGCTTCACTCTTGGGGACCGCATCTAGGATGGATGCCTGGAGGTGCTCGAGTTGCTCGTGGAGGCGAGCTACACCAGGGATAAGGCGGAGTTGCTGCGCCGAGCCAATCTGCGGCTGGACCGGCTGCGCTTCCTTGTTCGCATGGCCAAGGACCTGAAACTGATCAGCATCAAGCAGTATGCGTTCGCGTCGGAAGCCATCCAGGCCGTCGGCCTGGAGGTCGGTGGATGGGCGCGTTCGTCCAGGGCCCAGCCGCAGTGAAGCGCGAGAAGGAGCTGTTCGAGCAGGTCTGTTCGTTCGAGAACCTGCTTGCAGCGGCCCACAAGGCTCGCCGCGGCAAGCGCTTCCGGCCGGATGTCGCCCGCTTTGAGCACGACCTGGAGCCGCAGGCGCTGCTGCTGCAGTCGGAGCTGCGCGGGCGCCAATACCGGCCGCTCGGCTACCGGACGTTCCACGTTCGCGACCCCAAGCCGCGCATGATCAGCGCGGCGGCCTACCGTGACCGCGTCGTGCACCACGCGCTGTGTAACGTGATCGAGCCGATCTTCGAGCGCTCGTTCATCCACGACTCGTATGGGTGCCGGCCAGGCAAGGGCTCCCATGCGGCCGTCGATCGATTGACCCGCTTCATGCGCTCGACCGACTACATCCTTAAGTGCGACATCAGGCGGTTCTTTCCCAGCATCGACCACGCCCTGCTCAAGGAGCGGATTCGGCGAAAAGTGGGTTGCCCCGATACGCTCTGGCTGGCGGACCTCATCATCGACCACAGCAACGAGCAGGAGCCGGTTCTCGCCTATTTCGCCGGTGATGACCTGTTCACTCCCCATGAGCGCCGGCGCGGGCTCCCGCTGGGCAACCAGACGAGTCAGTTCTTTGCGAACGTGTACCTCGATGGGCTCGATCACCACATCAAGGAGGCGCTGGGTTGCAGGCGCTACATCCGGTACGTCGATGATTTCGCCGTGCTCGATGATGACAAGCGGACGCTCTGGGACGTGCGGGACGCGATCGCCGACTACGCCGGCTCGCGACTGCGGCTCAAGCTGCATCCGGTCAAGCAGACGGTGACGCCGACTGCGGTGGGCGTCGACTTCCTCGGGTACCGGGTATTCCCCGACCACCGGCTGCTGCGCCGATCGACAACCGTCCGGTTCATTCGTCGCCTCGGCGTGATGCAGCGGGCGTACACACGGGGCGCCGTCTCCCTGACCGAGGTGAGTCAGAGCGTGGCGGCATGGGTGGGTCACGCCCGGCATGCCGACACATACGGACTGCGTACGGCGGCGCTCGGAGCCGTCGTACTCAGGCGGGCGCAGGCTTGAGACGCCGTGTCCTGCGGGGCGGCTCGTGGAACAACAACAATGCCGACAACTTCCGCGCGCACTATCGCAATAGGAACGACCCTGACAATAGGAACAACAATCAAGGGTTTCGGTGTGTCTCGCCCGAAGACTCCCCAGCCCGGTTGACGGGTAGTGGCCAGAGTCCGGTTCGCCACGGCGGACCGGAGAGCGCCGGTGGAGTCCATTCAGGCCTGTGTCCGGGCTTCAGGCGAACTGGGGCCGAATACACGAGAGCCCGGCGGCGGCTGGTAGCGTAAGCGAAGGTCGTCGCCGGGCACGCCCTCAGCCGTCGGTTGAGTAGGTCCGCGCCGTCGTTGCGCGGGCCGTATCGAAACCACGGCGCGCTTACGGAAGCCCTCCCAGACTCGGGCACGGAGGCCCGAGCCACCGAAGGCGGGCCGGAGCCGCCCTTGACGTCATCCTGACGCGAGGCGGAAGGATCCCCCGGCCTGAGCCGCCGCGCCTGCGGGACCGCCCCGCCGCCGTTGAGCGCGACGCCAACGGAAGCGCCGTGCAGTGCGAAAGTGCGGCGGG
>JAPLCQ010000159.1 GCA_026392115.1 Armatimonadota bacterium
GGGACGCCCATCGAAGCGATCACCGTCAACCGCGTCTTCATCGGCTCCTGCACCAACGGCCGCATCGAGGACCTCCGCGCCGCCGCCCGCGTGGCGGAAGGGCGCCGCGTGAGCGCCTCCGTTGAGGCCCTGGTCGTTCCCGGCTCAGGCATGGTGAAGCGTCAGGCCGAGGAGGAGGGACTGGACCGGATCTTCAAGGCCGCGGGCTTCCAGTGGCGCGAACCGGGATGCTCCATGTGCCTGGGCATTAACGCCGACATCCTGTCGCCCGGCGACCGATGCGCCTCGACCTCGAACCGCAACTTCGAGGGGCGGCAGGGCAAGGGCGGACGCACCCATCTGGTGAGCCCGGAGATGGCCGCCGCCGCCGCCATCGAGGGCCGCTTCGTGGACGTCCGCGGCTGGTCGGCATAGAGGAGCGCACATGGAACCCTTCATCCGCATGACCGGCATCGTGGCCCCGCTGGACCGCGCCAACGTCGACACCGACCAGATCATCCCGAAGCAGTTCCTCAAGCGCGTGGAGCGGACGGGCTTCGGCGAGTTCCTTTTCTTTGACTGGCGCTACCTGCCGGACGGCTCGCCCAACCCGGACTTCTCGCTGAATGCGCCGGCCTACACCGGGGCGTCGGTGCTGGTGGCCGGCCGGAACTTCGGCAGCGGCTCCTCGCGGGAGCACGCGCCCTGGGCTCTGCTGGAGTACGGCTTCCGGGCCATCATCGCTCCGTCGTTCGCCGACATCTTCTACAACAACTGCTTCCAGAACGGCGTGCTGCCCGTGGCGCTGCCCGAGCCGGCGGTTCAGGCCATCATGGCCAGGGCCTTCGCGATCCCGGGCTGGAGCCTTACGGTGGACCTGGAGGCCCAGACGGTCACCAGCGCCGACGGCGTCTCGGAGCGCTTCGAGGTGGATGCCCACCGGCGCAACTGCATGCTGAACGGCCTCGACAACGTGGGGCTGACGCTGCTCCATGCCGACGCCATCGACAGCTACGAGCGGGAGCGGCCGACGTGGAAGCCCCTGGTCAAGCTGCCCGCCGCGTAGCGGGTCCGATAGAGGTCCGCCCCGCCCGCGGCCCGGATGTGCCCGAGGCGGTCCAGCTCTGGGGCCTGATGATGGCCGAACACCGGGCGCTGGACCCGCGCCTCCGGTTCGCTGTCGATGCGCCGCAGGCGGTGGCGCGGCAGATGCGGGGAAGCCTGCGCGACCGGGACACGGCGTTGCTCGTGGCCGAGGGCGCCGGACGGGTCGTCGGATACGTGATGGCATACCGGCAGCAGAGGCCGCCCGTGGCGCCTGCGGGGGACTTCGCGTTCGTGGCGGAACTCTTCGTCTGTCCGGAGTTCCGGCGCGAGGGTATCGGAACGCGCCTCGTGCGCGCCGCCATGGAGGCGCTCCGGGCGCGGGGCGCCCGCTCGTTTGAACTGCTGGCGTCGGGCGCCAACGTTGCCGCGGTGGGGTTCTGGCGCTCGCTGGGCTTCTCGGACTACATGCTGCTGCTCCGGGCAGACCCGCCGGGGGGCGACGGGGAAGGGGATCGACCATGAAGCGCGTCGAATGCGTCATTCGGCCGACCAAGATCGACGAGGTCAAGGAGGCGCTCATCGCCGTGGGCGTCACGGGCATGACCGTCACCGATGTCCGGGGCTACGGGCGGCAGCGCGGCCGCACGGAGAAGTACCGGGGCAACACGTACATCGTCAACCTGCTGCCGAAGGTGAAGATCGAGTTCGTCGTGGCAGACTCGCTGGTGGACGCCGCCATGGAGGAGGCGCTCGAGGCCGCCCGCACGGGCGAGATCGGCGACGGCAAGGTGTTTGTGTCGGCGGTGGAGGATGCCGTCCGCATCCGCACCGGCGACCGGGGCGAGAGCGCCCTGTAGTCTCGGCGGCCCCGCGGCCGCGACGGAAGGTGGTAAGCGTTTGGCCGACCGCGTAACGATCTACGACACGACCCTCCGCGATGGCTCGCAGGGCGAGGGGATCAGCTTCTCCATCGAGGACAAGCTGCGCATCGCCCACAAGCTGGACGAGTTCGGCGTCGACTACGTGGAGGCCGGCTGGCCCGGCTCCAACCCGAAGGACGACGAGCTCTTCCAGCGTTTGGCGTCGTCCCCGCTGACGAAGTCCCGGCTGGCCGCGTTCGGCAGCACCCGCCGCCCCAGGACCCCCGCCAACGAGGACCCCACGCTCCTGAGCCTCGTTCGCGCCGCGGCGCCGGTCTGCACCATCTTCGGCAAGTCGTGGGACATGCACGTCACCCACGCCCTGAAGGTGAGCCTCGCTGAGAACCTGGAGATGATCGCCGACTCCGTGGCCTACCTCCGCGGGCATGTGGAAGAGGTCATCTACGACGCCGAGCACTTCTTCGACGGTTACAAGCGCAACCCCGACTATGCCATGCGGACCCTGGCGGCCGCCCATCAGGCCGGCGCATCGGCGTTGGTGCTGTGCGACACCAACGGCGGATGCCTCCCGCACGAGGTGGCTGAGATCACCGAGGCCGTGCTGGCCCGGTTCGGGTGCATGGTGGGCATCCACACCCACGACGACTCCGGATGCGGCGTGGCGAACGCGGTGGCGGCCGTGCGGAGCGGCGCACGGCATGTGCAGGGGACCATCAACGGCTACGGTGAGCGGTGCGGCAATGCGAACCTCTGCGTCGTCGCGCCCAACCTCCGGCTCAAGCTGGGCATGGAGTGCCTGGAGCCCGACGCCCTGCAGCATCTGACCGCCCTCTCGCAGTACATCGACGAAGTGGCCAACCTCTCGCCGGCCGGTCGGCAGCCCTACGTCGGCAAGAGCGCCTTCGCCCACAAGGCCGGCGTGCATGTGGACGCCGTGCTGAAACACCGCGCTACCTATGAGCACATCGACCCCGAGCAGGTGGGCAACTCGCGGCGCATGCTCGTCTCGGAGTTGTCCGGGGGCAGCATGGTCGTCAACAAGGCGGCCGAGCGGCACATCGACCTCCAGAAGAAGTCGCCCGAGACGCGCCACCTGCTGCGCCGGGTCGCCGATATGGAGAAGGACGGCTACTCCTTCGAGGGCGCCGAGGCCTCCTTCGAGCTGCTCCTGATGGACGCCATCGGCGCCTATCGCAGCCTGGTGGAGATCAACGGCTTCCGCGTCATCGTCGAGAAGCGCAAGGGCGAAGAGCCCACCACGGAGGCGACCATCAAGCTCTCCGTCGACGGCCTGCAGCGGCTCACGGTAGCCGAGGGCGACGGTCCCGTCCACGCTCTCGACACCGCGCTGCGCAAGGCGTTGCTGGAGTTCTATCCGCAGCTGGAGGGCATCTGGCTGACGGACTTCAAGGTCCGCGTCGTCAATGTCCGCGCGGGCACCGCCGCACGCGTGCGGGCCATCGTGGACTCCTCCAACGGCGACACCTCCTGGAGTACCGTGGGCGTCTCGCACAACATGGTGGAGGCCGGCTGGCACGCCTTGCTGGACGGCATCATCTACGGTCTGCTTCGCGCCGGTGTGCAGCCCTACAGCGCCGCCGGCGGGGGCGTTTAGGTGCGCCGCCCGCCGTTACTGGGCCTGCCCGTCATGGCGGTTGATCGGGGATCGCCGGCCTGTGACGCGGGCATCGCGCCCGGCGACCTGGTCCGCGCCGTGGACGGCGTACGGATCAGCGACCTGCTGGACTTCCAGTTCCGCACGGCCGACGGCGCCCGCACGCTCACGGTGGTGCGCGGCGGCGCCGACCTGGAGATTCGGGTGGGCTTCGAAGCGGGGGAGGACGCGGGCCTGGAGTTCGGCGAGGAGCTGGCCGACGGCATCCACTCCTGCGTCAACAAGTGCGTCTTCTGCTTCATCCACCAGATGCCCCGCGGCATGCGGCGCTCCCTCTACGTGATGGACGACGACTTCCGGCTCTCCTTCACCCACGGCAACTACGTCACGCTGACGAACCTGACGCCGGAGGAGTTCGACCGCATCCTGGAGCAGCGGCTGTCGCCGCTCTACGTCTCCGTGCATGCCACCGATCCCGACCTGCGAGGGAGCCTGCTGGGCAAGAAGGAGCCCGCGCCCATCCTGCCCGCCCTCCGGACGCTGGCGGAGCATCGGATCGATGTTCATGCCCAGGTGGTGCTCTGCCCCGGCCTCAACGACGGCGCGGCCCTGCACCAGACCATACACGAGTTGGCTGAACTCCACCCCGGTTCCTCGGGCCTGCGCTGCGGCGTGCGGTCCGTGGCCGTCGTGCCGGTTGGGCTCACACGCTTCCGGGAGCGTCTGCCGAAGCTCGAGACCGCCGACGCCGCCTACGCCGCGGCCATGCTGCGCGAGGTCACCCGCTGGGGCGTCGCCCTGGCCCGGCGCATCGGCACCCGCTTCGTCTGGCTCTCGGATGAGTGGTACAACCTGGCCGGCAAGCCCGTGCCCTCGGCACGGCACTATGAGGACTTCCCGCAGTACGAGGACGGCGTGGGCACGATCCGCTCTTTCCTCGACGTCGCCGGTCGGGTGGCCCGCCGCCTCCCGCCCGAAGCCGCCGCGCCGGTGACGGGCGCCGTGATCACCGCAAGGCTGGCCGCTCCGGTGGTCTCCGCCTTCGTGGATCGCCTCAACGCCGTGCGGGGCGTCTCCCTTCAGACGCTCGTCGTCACCAACCGCTTCTTCGGCGACACCATCAACGTGGCCGGGCTGATGACCGGCCAGGACATCCTCGCCACCCTTCGCGAGCATCCCGGCCCCGGGCCCGTCTACCTGCCCTCGATCTGCCTGAAGGACGGCCGCCTCTTCCTGGATGACGTGACCATCGACGGCCTCGCCTCCGCCGCGGGTCGCCGGGTCATCGTCGTCGACATCACCCCCGCCGCCCTGGCGCAGGCCGTCGGCCTCCTCTAACCGCCCGCAGCCGCTGCGGCGCCTGCGGCGTGAAACGGCAAAGGCCCGACCGTGCTGACCGTGTTGACCGGACTGACAGCCCTTGACGTCGCCCTGAACGCAGTGAAGGGCCCCGACTCCGTCGGCGCGGTGGCTTGCCTGGGGGCCTGCCTGGTTGCCCGCCTTTGGTGGCTGTCCCGGTGGCTCGGGCCTCCGTGCCCGAGTCCGCCAAATGTCTACGCAATTGCCTGGCTGACAGGTTGACATCGTGCCCCTGTTAGGTGTACAAAGATGGGTGTATCCGTCACCGATGTGCACGCTAATGGGGTGGTCGCATGTCTGTCGCTTGCTTCATCGTACCGCATATGGGCGTCGTCGCTGCGTGCCGCCGCAGGGCGGATTTGGCCGGCTCGCCCCTGGCGCTGGTCGATGAGAAGGGGCGCGTCGTCACGGTCTCGCCCGAGGCCGACCGGGCGGGGGTGCACCTGGGGCAGGCCGAGACGGCGGCGCGCTCCCTCTGCCGCGACCTGGTCGTGGTCCCGTATGACCGCGAGGGCGCGGATGAGGCGGCCAGGGAGATGTGGGACATCCTGGCCGTGGAGACCTCCTACGTGGAGCCCTCCTCGCCGGAGGTCTGTTACGCCGAGATCGCCGGGCTGCAGGTGCTGGAGCGCTCCGAGGTGGCCGCCGCGGCCATCCGCAGGCAGTTGGGCGGCCCCGTGCACGTGGGCCTCGGGCGTACCCTGTTCGTGGCCCGCATGGCGGCCGGGCAAGCCCGCGACGGGGTGGTGGCGGTCCCGTCCGGCATGGAGGGCCCCTTCCTGGCTCCCATCCCCCTGGCCGATGTGGAGGAGTTGGAAGGCAACCTGAAGGACGCCCTGGCGCGGCTGGGCGTGAAGACGCTGGGCGACGTGGCCGCCGTGGACCGGCAGGACCTGAACCGCCGCTTCAAGGCCAACGGCGAGAAGCTGCGCGCCCTGGCGTCCGGCGGTCCCAGGACGCCGGTTCGCCCCGTCTGGCCGCCCAGGTTCGTGGAGCGGCGCGCCCACTTCGACGATCGGGAGGTGGAGGACCTGCTCCTCATCGAGGAGGCCATGCGCCGATGCGCCGCCTCGGTCTCCGAGACGCTGCTGGCGGGGCACGAGTTCTGCCGGATGCTCACGCTCAGCGTGCGCTTTGCCGACAACACCTGGCAGGCCCTGCCGGAGCGCCTGGCCCTGCCGCTGAACAGGCCCGAAGCCCTCTATCGCGGGGCCATCCGGCTCTACAAGCGGATGGAGCCCGGGCGGCCCATCACCGAAGTGCGTCTCCGGGCCGCGGACCTGGGTCCGGCGGGCGGCGTCCAGCTGGCCCTGCTGGACGACAACCAGTCCCAGCGCGGCCTCCCGCACGAGAGGAGGCGGCGCCTGCATAAGGCGTTGGAGACCATCGGGAAGCGGTTCGGCGCCGCCTGCGTGCGGCATGCGTGCGGCTTCGACACGGGCGGACGGACGGACCTCTGGACCTACCCGCTGGGGCATCGCATGAACGTGCCGGTGGATGTGGTCACCAACGACGCCGGCGAGCCCGTCCGCTATCGCCTGCGCGAAAGCTCCTGGGATATCACCTCCATACAGAACCGGTGGTGCGAGGCGGAATGGGATTGGGAGCGCATGCACGAGCGGACGATCTACCGCGTGGAGACCTGGCCCGCCGGCCTGTGCGAGCTCTCCAAGCAGGACGGTTCCTGGCGCATCGCCGCCATTGCCGACTGAGGCGGGGCCATGTTCGTCCATCTGCACACCCATAGCCCCTACAGCTTCCTGGACGGCGCCACGGAGGTCGAGCGCCTGGTCCGCCGTGCCGCCGAACTGGGCATGCCCGCCCTGGCCCTCACCGACCACGACAACCTCTGCGGCATGGTCAAGTTCACCTCCGCCTGCCGCAACTACGGCGTCCGGCCCATCCTGGGCGCCGAGGTCACCATGGAGGACCAGAGCCACCTCACCCTCCTGGCGATGGACTCCACCGGCTACTCCAACCTCTGCTTCCTGCTGACCCGAACCCACGCCAACGGGGGACGCCTGAACCCGCTGTTACCCTGGAACGCGCTGCCCGAGCGGGCGTCGGGCCTCGTCTGCCTCACCGGATGCCGCAGGGGGCAGATACCCTCCCTGGTGCGCCGCCGCGAGCACGGCCAGGCCGCCGAGCGGGCCATGGAGCTGCGCCGCATCTTCGGCCGGTCGGGGTTGGTGGTGGAGATGCAGGACGACATGACGCCCGACAGCCGCCGCGTCTGCGCCGACCTGCAGGCCCTGGCGGGGCAGCTCGGCGTGCGCGCCGCGGCCACCAACAACGTGCACCACGCCAACCGCGACGGCTACGCCACCTACGATGTCCTCAAGTGCATCCAGGCCTGCATCCCGGTATCGGAGCCGCACCGGAACCGCCCGCTCAACGCCGAGCGCTACCTCAAGTCCGCGGCCGAGATGGAGGAGCTCTTCGGATGGGCGCCGCAGGTATTGGCCGACACCGCCTCCGTGGCCCTGGAGTGCGGCGACGTGCTGCCCTCGGCGTGCGACATTCGAGATGGGCTATGCCGGGTACTTCCTCATGGTCTGGGACATCGTGCGCTGGGCCCGTCGCCAGGGCATCCGATGCACCGGCAGGGGCTCCGCCGCCGACTCCTGCGTGGCCTACTGCCTCTACCTGACGGATGTGGACGTCATCTCGCGCAACCTCCCGTTCGCCCGTTTCCTGGTGCCAGGGAAGACGCCGGACATCGACATCGACTTCCCCAGCGATAAGCGCGACGATGTCTTCCGGCATATCGCGGAGCTGTACGGCCAGGAGTGCGTGGGCATGGTCTGCACCTTCCACACCTTCTGGTCGAGGTCGGCCGTGCGCGACGTGGGCAAGGCGCTGGCCCTGCCCACCGAGGCGCTGAACTTCCTGGCCAAGCGCCTGCACCACAGCGTCCGGGCGGATCGCATCTCGGAGGCCTTCGACCGCTTCTCCGAGCTGCGGGAGCACAAGGCCCTTCGCGAGCGGTTCGAACTGCTCATGCGCCTCTGCAAGGGCATCGCGGGCTTCCCGCGGCACATCGGCACGCACTCGTCCGGCGTCGTCATCAGCCGCATGCCGCTGGAGCGCATCGCGCCCCTGCAGCCCTCGGCGCGGGGCATCACGCGCATCTGGACGCTGGACAAGGACGACGCCGAGGATATCGGGGCCATCAAGTTCGATGTGCTCTCCCTCGGCGCGCTGGCGGCGGTGGGCGACGCCGAGAGCGAGGCCCGGCTCCACGACCCCGGCTTCAGCTATGACCGCATCCCCTTCGACGACCGCGAGACCTATCGTATGCTCCAGGCCGGGGCCGCCGTGGGCACGTTCCAGTTCGAGAGCTCGGCCCAGATGTCGCTGGCCGTCACCCTCCACCCGCGCCACTTCGAGGATCTGGTGGCCGCCGTGGCCCTGATTCGCCCGGGGCCCATCCGCGGCAACGTGGTCCGCCGCTTCGTGGGATGCCGCAACGGATGGATGCGCACCGATGTGCTCCACCCGGCCCTGCTCAAGACGCTGGCCAAGACCTACGGCTGCATCGTCTTCCAGGAGCAGGTGAACGACGTGGTCGCCGCCATGACCGGTTGCTCGGACGCCGAGGCGGACAAGTTCCGCAAGAGCCTCACCAAGTACGACCGCACCGGCGCCATGGACGGCGCCCGCACCGCCTTCGTCGCCCGGGCCATGGAGCGCCACGCCGACCTGACCGATGATGCGGCCAACTCCATCTTCGACCAGATCGAGGGCTGGAGCGGCTACGGCTTCACGGAGGGGCACGCGGCCAGCTTCTCGGTGACAGGCTATCGCACGGCCTTCCTCTCCACGCACCACCCGGCCGAGTTCTTCTCCGGCATCATGAACCACCAGCCCATGGGCTACTACGCCAGCAACACGCTGGCATCCGAGGCGCGGCGCCGCGGCGTGCGCGTATTGCCCGTGGACATCAACATCAGCGACGACAAGTGCCGCGTGCCGGACCCGGCCACCATCCGCCTGGGGCTGCGCATCGTCGAAGGGCTGGCGGAGGAGGATATCGACGCCATCCTGGCGGCGCGCGGGCAGGAGCCCTTCGTCTCGCTGCTGGACTTCTGCACGCGGGTCGTGCTGCACCGCGACCGGCTGGAGAACCTGCTGCTCTGCGGCGCGTTCGACGCCCTGCACGAGGTGCGCCGAGGTCTCCTCTGGCGGCTGGACGAGACACTCTCGCTGGCCTCGGTCCGGCGCATGGCGGTCGCCAACGCGCCCGGCACGCTGCCGTTGGAGCCGCCCGGCGCGTTGGAGACGCCCGTAGCCTGGGACGTGCCGGACTTCAGTGTTTGGGACCGCTTCCTCTGGACCTGGCGCGTCACCGGCGTCTGCGCCGAGTGCCACGTGCTGGCCTATATGCGCGACTGGCTGGCCACCCGCGGCGTCGTGACGGTGCAGGAGGCGCTGTCGGTGCGGCCGGGGACCCGCGTGAACGTGGCCGGTATCAACGTGCGCCCGCACCGCCCGCCCACGCGCTCGGGCCGAACGGTGCTCTTCACCCAGGTCGAGGATGAGACCGGCCTGCTCCAGGCGACCTGCGCCGGCGAGGCGCTGGACCCCTGCACCCCCGTCTTCCTCACGTCGCCCGTGGTCATCGTCCGGGGAGCCATGCAGAGCAAGGGCTCCGGCATGAGCATGAAGGTGGAGAAGGTGCGGAGCCTGGCCCTGCGGGATATGACGACCCCGGGAGCCACGCCCCAGCCGCCGCCGGAGATGGCGCCCGAGCTGGAGAAGCTGCTGGTGCAGGTGAGCCGGTAGGCGCGGATCAAGCCCGAGCCGACGCCAGCATCTCCAGCAGCTCGTCGATGGGGAGGCCCACCACGTTGTGGTAGCTGCCCACCACCCGCTGGACGAAGACGGAGGCCCCGCCCTGGATGCCGTAGGCGCCGGCCTTGTCGAACGGCTCGCCGGAGGCGATGTAGGCATCAACCTCCCCGGGCCCCAGGTCTCGGAACGCGACGTGCGTGCTCACCACCCGCACGGCGCAACCCGGTTCGTCGGGGCCGTCGGTCCACGCCAGCGCGATGCCCGTATGCACCTCGTGGGTTGCGCCGGAGAGGAGCCGCAGCATCCGCCGGGCGTCATCGGCATCGCTCGGCTTGCCCAGGACCTCGCCGCCCCGGTCCAGCGGAGCGGCAACGACCGTGTCGGCGCCGATGACCAGCCTGGGGCCGGAGGTCTTGCGCCACACCTCGACGGCCTTCCGGCGGGCCACTTCGGCGGCCACGGCCCGGCCATCGGTCAGCGGGCACGTCTCGTCGGCGCCACCGGGCGCGACCTCGAAGTCGAGGCCGGCCGCCAGCATGATCTCGCGCCGCCGGGGCGACGCCGAGCCCAGGATGAGGCGCCGCGCTCCGGCGGCTGCGGGCGATTGTGGGGCGTCGGCCATGGGCTACGAGGGCCAGAGGACGATCAGCGCCCAGATGGCCGGGCCCGTGGCCAGCAGGCTGTCGAACCGGTCCAGCACGCCGCCGTGTCCGGGCATCGCCACCCCGAAGTCCTTCAGGCCCACCTCGCGCTTCAGGCAGGACTTGAAGAGATCGCCGAACTGGCCCAGCGTCCCGCTGACCAGACCCATCACCATCCCGCGCGTCCAACTGCCCAGGAAGATGTGCCCGGCGATGCTGCCCACCAGGACGGCGGCAATCAGTCCGCCGATGCTTCCCTCAACGGTCTTGCCCGGAGAGAGCTTCGGCGCCAGCTTCCGGCGCCCCATGGACTTGCCCACGAAGAGCGCCGCGCTGTCGACGGCCCAGATGCTCAGGGCCACCACCATCACCACCGCCTGCCCCTCGTCCATGCCGGAGACCATCCCACCCGAGGGACCGGGCAGGGTTCGCAGCATCGAGATGCCGCCGAAGAGGCTCACGTACCAGCCGTGGAGCAGTCCGTGGCCCACCCGGTGCGTGACGTTGAGCACGCCGGTGCGGTAGGCGACGACGACCTCCATCACCATGGCGGCGATCACCATCACCACCAGGCTGGCCATGACGGTCTCGCTGCCGCGGCGGCCCAACTCCTCGGAGGATCGCAGGATGAGCGGCAGGGCTGGGCCTGCCAGACCCATGGCGCAGAGGATGGGGTTGGGGGTGACGTTCTCGCGGCGCGAGGCAGCAGACATTTCCCACAGGCCCACAATAGCGACCACGCAAAGAGCCCATGCGAAGGCAAGCGGGCCGGCGGCACACAGCACAATGAAGAGCGGCATGCCCACCACGGCAGTCAGCAACCTTAGCGACATCGGGTCGTGTCTCCGTTACGGCGTCGTGCGGCGTTCTCGGATCGGCGCAACAAGGGCCGTGCCGGCCAGCATGAAGAAGAGCGACATGCCCAGTACGAGGCGGTAGCCGGCGCCCATTCCCATCCCGGCGTTACCATAGTGTGCCACGATACCGCCCATAACAGGTGCGAGCACCTGCGGCGCGGTGTAGGCGATGTGCCATATTCCCATGGAGCGGGCCTCGTCGCCGTCCGGAAGCAGGTTCGTCGCGAGCGCCCAGTCCACGGCCTGGAAGGCTCCCCATCCAATGCCGAACGCCACGGCCCCGGCAATGGCCACCTGAACGCTGCTGGTGATGGTGAACACCAGGGCGGAGACGCTGGTGATGGCCATGGCGCCGCGCACCACCCGCTTCTTGGACGTCCGGTCGCTGAGCACTCCCGCGGGCCAGTTGCCGATCAGCCCACTGCCCGTGGCCGCCAGCATCACGATCGTCAGGATGCGCTGGTGGTCGGCGGGCGGCACGCGCAGCGTGTCGGACAGGTAGTACGAGAGGAACTCGGTGACCGAATAGAAGCCCAGGTTGATGGCGAACCGGCTGGCGATGAGCCAGTAGAAGCTGGGGTTCTCCGACGGCTTCAGCCGGAAGCCGGACGCAAGGGCGGCCGACAGCGGACCGGTCTGCGGTTCGGCATGGGGCGGCGTGTCGGGCAATCGCCGGTAAGCGTGGACCATCGTGCCCACGAGCACGGCCGCCAGCAGCGCACAGACAGTCTGCAGTCCGCGTCCGCCCGGACGGTCGTAGAGCATCCCGCAGAGCATCAGCCCGGCCAGCGTGCCCGCGATCGATGCCACACCCAGGTAGGCCGACGCCAGCCCCTGCTTGTCCCGAGGCACCAGGTCGGGCACCATCGCCTGGTACGGACTCGTGGCGACGTTGGCCGTGAGCTGCAGCATGCAGAACGCGAGCGCCAGCGCCGGGATGGAGTGGGCGGCGGCCAGCAGGGCCAGCGCCGGAACCGAGGCGAGCGTGCCCCAGAGCAGGTAGGCCTTGCGCCTGTGGCGGGCGTGTGCGGTGCGGTCGCTCAGGGAGCCCACCACGAGGCAGATCAGCGTCGAGACCGCCGCGCCGCCGCCCAGCGTCCAGCCCAGGTAGAGGTCCTTTGCCTTGTCGCCGACGATCGCCTGCACCATGTTCTGCATGACGATGGTGATGATGCCCGCCCAGAGGAGCGATAGGGCGAACCAGTAGACGCTCAGGTCGACGTAGAGCCGCCACGTCTGCGGCGGGTAGGTCAACGCACCGCGGGCCTGCTCTCTGTCGGCGGTCATGGCGCGGCCCTCCGGGCGCTCTCGAGGTCCTCCTCGGTATCGACGTCGGCGGCCAGTTCGGGCGGCGCGTTCGGGTCCATGGCGCACCGAAGCCCCGTGATCTGCTCGACCCGGCCGAGGATGTCCGTCGTCGTGAGCCGTCCCGTGAGCATCCTCAAGAGGACGCCGAAGCCCAGGACCGAGACGATCTTCAGCGGGTTCTTGCGACCTTCGAAGATGCGTTCGATGATCGGCAGCGCGGCCTGTAGCGCGGCCACGTCCGCCACGTAGGCGCAGGCCGGCGCCCACCGACCGTCGGCGAGGCGCGTGTAGGTGTTGTTCGTACCCGGGAAGCGGGCCTCGTAGGCCTCCTTGGTCAGCGCGCCGCCGTAGGCCTGGGCGTCGGCTGGCATCCGCTTGAGGAAGGCCGTCAGGTGCTCGGGAGCCACGAATGGCAGGTCCGTGGTGAGGACGAGCGCCCGCCGGCTCCCGCGGCGCTGCGCCCATTGCAGGCCGATGGCCAGGTTCTCCGTGCCCGTGGAGGCGGCGGACAGCCATTCGTTGCCCGCCTGCTCAATCTCCGACCGCAGGTCGGGCGGGCCCACGACGGCCACGGCGCCCACGGCCGGGCAGTCGCGGGCGGTGGCCATCGCCCGACCGAGCAACGTCATGCCCTCGAACGTCAGGTTGGCCTTGATCCCGCCGTACCGGCCGTCGGCGTCCATGATCCGGCCTCCGGCAAGCAGTACGGCGCACAGCGGCGTCGTCATGGTCTCCTCCCGGTGAAACCCGTCGGCGCTCGGAGCCGGAGGGCGTTGGGCCGTACGCTGAAGCGCACGGGCGTCCGTCCGGCCACTTCGCCGTCGATCAGGATCGGCATCGGCGGGTCGCTATCGACCTCGATCACACTGCCGCGCAGCATGGTGACCCTGGGGTGGTGCACGTGCTCGCCCTTGAAGACCAGCGGGAACGCGCGGGCGAACTCGACCTTGGTGACCTGCCACAGCACGCAGGCGTCAAGCATCCCGTCGGAGGCGTCGGCTTCGGGCGCGATCAGCATGCCCCCGCCGTAGCTCGACGTGTTCGCCACGGTGCAGAGCATGGCCCTGCCTCGATGCTCGACGCCGTCGACGCGGAGGACGAACGCGGCTGGCCGGAAGCGCATCAACTCGAGGAAGGTGGCTGCCGTGTAGGCCGCGTGGCCCTTGAGGAACCGGAACCCGCGGTTCGTGCGCGAGGCGACCACGGCGTCGAAGCCGCAGCCCGAGATGTTGACGAACGGGCGGTCGTTCGCCATGCCCATGTCCATCTCGACCACTCGGCTCCGCGCCAGCGCGGCTACGGCCCCGTCCATGTCCAGCCGGATACCATAGTGGCGCGCCAGGTCGTTGCCCGTTCCGGCGGGGATCACTCCCAGGTCCACGCCTGCGGCGGCGGCCTCCGCCGCCACGTCGCCGACCGTCCCGTCTCCTCCGGCGGCGACCAGCAGTTGCGCGCCGTCGCGGGCCGCGCGGGCCGCCAGTTCGCGGGCATGGCCGGAGCGCTCCGTCGTGCGCACGGTCCACGCCGTGCCAGGCATGGCCGCCGCCAGAGCCTCGGGCAGGCGCCGCACCATGGAGGCCCCCGCGCCGCGGCCCGAAGTGGGGTTCATGATCAGGGCGGCACGGTCGGGCAGCGGCTCGGATTGCGTCATTGCGGCCCGATCCGGTTCGGTGGCCATGGCGTCGGGGCCTCCTACGGCGCCTCGGCCGCGGGCTCTGCGGCCGGTGGCGTGGGCCGGGCCCGCTTCGCCTTCTTCGTGGCGGGCTCGGAGGCGAGCATGTAGGCTCCGGACTGAAGCGTCTCCACTGCCCCGCCCTTGCGGAACGCGCGCCACTGCGCGACGAAGGTGCGGTAGAGGGCCTTGCGCTGCCTCTGCTGCGCCGCCGCGGCCATGGCGAGGCCTACGACGCTCTCAAGATCCCTGCCCGCCGCGCCGATGGTCTCGCCGCCGGTGACCAGCGGCGCCAGCTCCTTGCGGGCCTGTCCGGCCAGTTCGGGTGCGAGGACATCCGCGTCGTGAATCTCGCCCAGCGTCTCCTGAAGCTGCTTCACGCTCTCAACCAGGCCCTCCAGACCGCCCCCGGAGTAGGGCGCGAAGATCTCCATGGTGTAGCGAAGCCGCTTGGCGGCGATGCGCATGGCGTGCAGCTCCGTGACGTAGGCGGGATCGCGGATGAAGGGCTCCCACTCGAGCATCTCCGACAGACGTTGGGCGATCCATCCCTGCGCGCAGTCTCGCAGGTCGTCCGCCGGTGTGACGGGCTTAGGCATCGGCGTTCTCCTGGACGGGTCCCGGCTCGGGCGCCGCGGGCGGTTTGGGCGCCAGCCCGGCGCTGATCGCGTCCAGCAGCGCGGGCAGGTCGCGCTTCTCCAACCGGGCCAACGCCGTACCCACGGCCTTCTGCTGCCGGCGTCGTTCGGTCCGCTTGGCGGCGACCAGCGCCATGATGCCCGCCTGCCGCCGCGACGGCTGGGCGTTGGCCAGGGCTTCCAGCGAGCCGATGATCACGTCCAGGTCCCGGGCCGTCCCCAGGGCTCGCGTCACCAGGCGGACCTCGGTGGCGAACTTGACGAAAGTCGAGGATGGGAACTGCTCGCCGAAGACCGACACGGCCGCCCGCAACCGGCGCGAGGCAACCCGCATATCATGCACGGCCTCGATGTCGGCGCCGAGGCGGACCCGCGCGGCATGCGACAGCATCACCTCGAGCCGTTGCCTCAGCACGGTCTCGGCGCACTGCGCCAGCGAGACGGCATCGGCGCCTTCCGGGTCGGCCATTGAGCGCTCCTCTCCCCGGGCATGGTGACCCGGCCAACACCCTCACGGTACCCCAAAGCGGTGGAGCCGAAGCTCCCCGCTTCAGGCCGCGCCGCGCTCTGCGCCGTTGACACTCGGCGACGCCGTAGGTATCCTCTTGTTGCACCTTGTGTATGGAGTAGTCCTGTGATTCTACGCTCGCTCTTGCTGCGATTGGCGGACAGCGCTTGGGCCGAGCGCGTCATCCGGCGGAACGCCATGTCGGCCGGCCTGGTCCGGCGATTTGTGGCCGGTGACGACATGCAATCTACGGTGGAACCGGTCCGCGCGTTGAATGCCCACGGCGTCACCGTCTCGCTTGATTGCCTCGGTGAGAACGTCACCGTGCAGGCTGACGCCGACCGTTTCGCCCTCTACTACCACGATCTGCTCGCCTTCATTGCCCGGAACGACCTCCACGCGGGCATCTCGTTGAAGCTGACGCAATTGGGGCTGGACATCGATCCCGCACTGGCGCAACGCCACCTTGACAGTATCGTCGATGCGGCCGCCGCCGTCAAGCGGTTTGTGCGCGTTGACATGGAGGCCTCCGGCTACGTCGACCGAACGCTGCAATTGTTCTATGCGTCCCTTGCGCGGCGCCCGAACGTGGGCATTGTGGTCCAGGCCTGCTTGCACCGGACCCACGCGGACGTGGACCGGCTGGTCCAGTCCGGCGCCCAGGTTCGCCTCGTGAAGGGCGCCTACCGGGAGCCGCCGACGGTGGCGGTCCAGTCCACTCGAGAGATACGCGGCAACTTCGCCGACATGTCGCGGAAGCTGCTTGCCGGCGGCGCCTACACCGCCGTCGCGACCCATGACGACACGCTGATCGCGTCGGCGCTGGCCACCGCGGCGGAACTGGGCCTGGCGCCGGACCGCTATGAGTTCCAGGTGCTGTACGGTATGCGCCGCGACCTGCAGGAGAGCCTCGTCGCGCGCGGCAACCGGATGCGCGTCTACATGCCCTTCGGTACGCACTGGTACGGGTACCTTACTCGTAGGCTTGCGGAGCGGCCGGCCAATCTCTGGTTCTTCCTGCGCAACGCGGCTCGGCGCTGAGGTCGCCGCCGCAATGGACGGGCCCGATAACGTAGTACTCAATGGCGAACCTTCCGGACGCCGAGCGTCTGCGGTCGCCGCCTTCGCCCCGCTGGTGGGCGCGGTGATGTGTGTGGCGGGCGCCTGCCTGGAGTGGGATCGTGCCGTGCCGGCCTGGGCCGTCGGAGCGTTCGCAGCGGCGCCTGCGCCGGTTACGGCCTTTGGTCTCTGGGTCGGTCGCGCCTCGGTGGGTTGGCTCATCTGCGCCGCGGCTGTGGCCTCGCTGGCGGCCTCCTGGGTCTGGCCGGCGGGCCCTGGTTCCGCCGTGTCGGCGCGCCGCCTGCGCGTCGCCGCCGCCGTGTTCGTTGCTGTGCTGGCGCTGCTACATGCGGCGCCTCATGTGGGTGTCGTCGTCACAACTCTGGGCGCCGCGTTTGTGGCGCTCGGTGCTGCCCCTGTCTGCGGAGGTCGCTCATGAAAGCTGTGATAATGGCCGGCGGAGAAGGTACGAGGCTTCGGCCACTGACCGGGCGTCGCCCGAAGCCGTTGGCGCCCGTTATGAACCTGCCGATCATGGAGCATTCCGTGAACCTCCTGCGGCAGCACGGCATCACAGACATCCTCTTCACGCTGTACTACATGGCGGACGAGATCGAGGGCTATTTCGGCGACGGCTCGCGCTGGGGCGTCAAGTTCCAGAGCGCGATTCAGGACACGCCGCTGGGCACCGCGGGCGGCCTCATGTTGAAGAAGGAGTTCCTCAGCGATGAGACCTTCATCATCATCAGCGGCGACGCCCTGACCGACCTGGACATCACCCGCGCCCTGCAGTTCCACCGCGACCGGCAGTCCGATGCCACGCTGGTCCTGTCGCAGGTGCCCAACCCGCTGGAGTTCGGCGTCGTGATC
Organism: Armatimonadota bacterium; assembly: GCA_026392115.1. Classification (GTDB taxonomy): domain Bacteria; phylum Armatimonadota; class Chthonomonadetes; order Chthonomonadales; family CAJBBX01; genus CAJBBX01. The sequence continues at coordinate 17,229 of JAPLCQ010000159.1, forward strand.
ACCGACGAGATGGGCCGCATCCGGCGCTTCCTGGAGAAGCCGAGCTGGGGCGAGGTCTTCTCGGACACCGTGAACACCGGCATGTACATCCTCGAGCCCAGCGTGCTGGAGCGCATGGAACTGGGCCAGAACTACGACTGGAGCCAGGACATCTTCCCGGCCATGCTGGCCGACGGGCGGCCCATCCACGGCTACATCATGGACGGCTACTGGTGCGACGTCGGGAACCTGAACCAGTACCGTGAGGCGCAGTATGCCGCCCTGGACGGCCGCGTCCAGATGCAGGTGCCCGGCGTGAAGGTCGGCGACGTCTGGACGGGAGCGGGTTGCCGCATTTCGCCCTCCGCGGTGATCGATGGCCCGGTCCTCATCGGCAACAACGTGACCATCAAGGACGGCGCCCGCGTTGGACCCTCCAGCGTCATCGGCGACAACACGATCATCGAGGAAGGGGCCAGGGTCGTTCGCAGCGTGCTCTGGGAGAACAACTACATCGGCGCCAACACGCTGGTGTCGGGTGCCACGGTCTGCTCCGGCTGCGTGATCAAGCGCGATTCCGAGGTGCAGGAAGGCGCCGCCATCGGCGAGAAGTGCCGCATCGACCGCGAGTCCACCGTGCGCTCCAACATCAAGCTTTGGCCGGACAAGGTCGTCGAGGCCGGCTCCACCGTCACCATGAGCCTCGTTTGGGGCAACAAGTGGTCTGGAGCCCTCTTCCGCGACCTGGGCGTGGCCGGCATCGCCAACATCGAGATCAACCCGGAGTTCGCGTCCAAGCTGGGCGCGGCGTTCGGCGCCACCCTGAGACCGGGCAGCAACGTCATGGTGGCCCGGGACTCCGGCCTCGCATCCCGCATGGTGAAGCGCGCCATGGTGGCCGGCCTCATGTCCGTCGGATGCAACGTGGTGAACCTGCGCTCGACGCCGCTCCCGGTCATGCGCTTCTCGCTCAACCGGAGCCGGTCTGCCGCCGGCGGCGTCTATGTTCGCCTGGCGCCCGACAATCCGCGCGCGCTGATGATCGAGATCTTCGACGCGAACGGCGTCTACCTCTCCCGAGCCTCCGAGCGGAAGGTCGAGTCGGTGTTCTACCGAGAAGACTATGCCCGCGCCGATGCCGAGCAGATCGGCTCGCTGGAGTACGGCGTACGCAACCTGGAGGTCTACAACGATACGTTGGTGGGCCAGTTGCGGTCGGAGGAGGGCGACGACGAGCCGTTGGCGCAGAAGGTCGTGGCCGACTTCTCGTTCGCGCGCGTTGCCAACGTGAACGCGGAGGCCTACGGTCGCATGGGCCTCGACGTCACCTCGCTGAATGCCTTCACCGACCCGCGCAAGACGCCGCGCAAGGTGGAGGACCGGGCGGGGATTCTCAGCAACCTGGCCAGCATCGTCACGGCCCTGCGCGCCGATGTCGGCGTCATGTTTGAGAACGACGGCGAGCGCTTCTGTGCGGTTGACCACACCGGTGCGGTGATCGAGGACGAGAAGCTCCTGCTCCTCATGGTCGCGCTGGTGGGCAGGACCGTCAAGCCGGCGTCGATCGCGGTTCCCGTCTCGGCTCCCTCTTGCGTTGAGAGCATCGCGGCCCTTCACGGCGCCGCGGTGGTCCGCACCAAGACGGATGTCAGGTCGCTGATGGCGGCTGCGTCCAAGCAGGCGGGCGGCGATGTGCACCTGGCAGCCGATGCCTCCGGCGGCTTCATCTTCCCAGGCTTCACCACATCGTTCGATGCCATCTACTCCTTCGGCAAGCTGCTGAAGATGCTCAAGGAGCAGGGGCTGAACCTGCATGAGTTCGTGGCCGAGCTGCCCGAGACGACCACCGAACTGGCGGAGATTCGCTGCCCCTGGGATGCCAAGGGCATCATCATGCGCACCCTCATCGAGGAGGCCGAGCAGTCCGGGCAGGTGGAGCTCATCGACGGCGTCAAGGTGATCGATGCCGATGGCTGGACCCTGGTGGTGCCTCACAGCTCGGACCCGTGCATCCACGTCTACGCGGAGGCCGGCACCCGGGAGGCATCCAAGGCCAGGGTAGCGCTGACTTCGGAGCGCATTTGCGCTCTGCGCGATCAGGCGCGACGGTAGATGCCGGGCGCCGTGGAGGTGGGCATATGGAGCGTTTCGCGTTGTCCCTCATTGCACTGCGGCTGCCCGTTGCCGCGCTGGCGCTGCTGTTGATGATGGCCGCCGGTTGCGAAGCGGCTCCGCCGCCGGGCCGGTCGCTGGCCGAGAGGCTGGGCTACAAGGCGACTGATCGTCTGCTGATCATCAACGGCGATGACTTCGGCATGTGCCACTCGGCCAACACGGCGACCATCGACTCGCTCACCAACGGGCTGATGACCTCCACGACCGTCATGGTGCCCTGTCCATGGTTTCTCGAGGTGGTGCGGTTCGCTAAGGCCAATCCCAAGGCCGACATCGGCGTCCACCTCACCCATACGAGCGAGTGGCAGGTCTACCGTTGGGGGCCGGTTTCCCCCGCCGCCTCGGTGCCCGGCCTCGTGGACCCGCAGGGCTACCTCTGGCAGGGCGTTGAGGAAGTGTACGGCCACGCGAAGGCCGATGAGGCCCTGGCCGAAGCTCGCGCCCAGCTCAAGCGGGCTTTGGGTGCCGGCATCGACGTAACGCATCTCGACTCCCATATGGGCGCCATGCAGTACAACGGTGAGTTCCATCGCCGTTACCTGCAACTGGCCGTCGAGAGCAATCTGCCGGTTCGCATGGGCTCGCCTGAGACCTACGAGAAGGCCGGCTTCCCCTCGATCCGCAAGGAGACCCAGGCCCTGGGTCTGGTCTTCCCTGACCGGCTCGTGCACGAGGAGAGCCCGAAGCCCGGCGAGACCCGCAGGGCCTACTGGAAGCGCATCGTGACCGACCTGAAGCCCGGCGTTACGGAACTCTACATCCACGCCGCTACGCTGACGGAGGAGTCCAAGGCCACCACCAACACGTCGAAGGAGCGGGCTGAGGACTACGAGCTCTTCACGCACGATCCCGAGATGAAGGACCTGCTGAAGCGCCTGGGTATCATCCGGATCGGCTACCGCGAGCTTCGCGACCTCCAGCGCCGCGAACGCGCCGCCGCCGGCAAGTAGCCGCGTCAGTGCTGTGGCCCCGGCTCACCGCCGGGGCTCATCCTCCTTGGGCGGCATGCCCAGCGCGCTGAGCAAGGAGTTCGGATCATCGTCGCTCAGAAGCGGGATCAGCAGTTCGCTCCCGCACTCGGGGCACTTCTGGGCGTCATCGTCGCATTCCTTGTCGCATAGGGCGCAGATCAGCATCGGTTTGAACTCCTCGCTGCGGCAACGGCCGCGTTGTCAGTGGCGTATGCGGCTCCAGTAGGCGTCTCGGCTGAACCTGGGGCTGTGCTCAGGTACATGGCAACCGGCGCAAGCCCCCATGGCGCCCGGTCGCATGGGCATTTTTGCATCTGTCGCGTGCGCCTTGCCCGGGCCGTGGCAGCTTTCGCAGCCCACATCGGCCAGTCCGGTCCGAGCGCCCGGAGCGTACCCGCCGGCGGTCCCAAGGCCGACCACGTGGCAGGGCAGGCACTCCGGGTCGCTCTCCTGTCCGGTCTTGCGCAGCGCCTCGAGCGCGTTGGCGTGACGGCTGCCCTGCCACGCGCGCTGCGCCGCCGGGTGGCAGGGCGCACACGCCGCCGCTCCCACGTACCCGGCTCCAGGCGGCAAGGGCATTCGGGGCAGCTGGTCTGCAAGGCCCTCCTCGCGCACGCGCCGAACGTAGGCCGCGTGCATTCGGCGCTGGGGGGCGTTCTCCGGTATGTCGGGGCCAAGCCGCACGACTCCGCCCGATGCGCCCGCCCCCAGACCCGCCCACGCGATGGCCTTGCCGTTGCTTCCGGCGCAGAGCGTTCGGACGCCGCCGCTGCGGCCCGCTGCTTCGGCGCCGTGGGCGACAATGACCAGATCAAATCCGCCGGCGGCGCGCGCCGCCGCAACGCCGCGCTCGGCTGGACCGTGGTAGAGCAGCACCCGG
>JAPLCQ010000176.1 GCA_026392115.1 Armatimonadota bacterium
CCATGAGTGCGCGCTGGGCGGCCACCGGCTCACGCGGCGGCATGGGCCGAAACTCCGAGGTCTCGCCGCCGAGGAAGTTGTTGGGCCAGAGCCCGTTCTCCTGCGTAGCCTTGGAGACGGCCGGGCGTCGGTTGGCGGAGAGATCCGCGAAGCCTCCATCGACGGCCGCGCCGAAGTCCCAGAGGCCGATCGTGGCCGCATCGGCCTGCCAGGGCTCAGCGGGGACGCCGTCGATCTCGCGCACCCCGGCCGAGAGCCTGGGACGCAGGATCAGTCCGTTGCAGCCGATCTCGCCGTTCACCAGCGAGCCAAACGCCATTGGACCTGCGGCGCCGGGGCGGGCGGGCGGCGTCATGGCCTGGTCCGCCTCCAGCCTGCCGTCCACGTAGAGGCGCGCGCGCCGGTCCTCCAGCACGAAGCCGATGGTATGCCACCGACCGTCGCCGATGTCCCGCTGCGTTCGGACATGGTCCGGAGCGAACCCGGGCAGGTAGGCGGTCAAGGCGCCGGTATCGGGCCACGTGAAGAGCTCCCAGTGCGTGGCAGAGGGCTTGTCCTCATTCGCCACGAGGATGTTGAAGCCCGATCGCGAACGCACCAGCGCAAGGCACTCGAAGGTAAAGGGGCGCGACGAGTAGGCGGCAAACGGGGCCACGGAGGCCGACGAGAGCTGTGCCGCCAGCGGCGTGCCGCTCTTACGGGCCAGCGCCTCGGCCGGCAAGGGCTGATCATCGCCCATAGAAGCCACGACGGCCAGCGCCGCCGAAGCCGCCGCCACAAGAACGCCGAGTGTCATCCTGCCGGACCGGAATACCATTGGGGGACCCTCCGACCTCACAGATACGAGGCAGAGGGGTGGAACTCCTGCCGACGGGTACCATAGGCCATGACAGGAACGCCGCTGCATGGAGGCAAACGCAAGTGACGGCGCGGGACGCGGAACGCAAGCCGAAAGGCTTGACCGCCGCTGCGGCATCACACGGCATCGTCAGCGACGGCGAAGGCTCGTGGCCGCTGTGGCTCTTCGAGTTGGTGGACGACCTGCGCAAGCGTCGTGACGCCGAACGGATCGTGGAGCCGCCGGCGCCGGGCCTGGGCGTCCGAATGCGCGCCCTCGTGGCGAGTACCGTAGAGGCCCTGTGCGCCGAGTTGCATCTGCCGGTACCGGAATGGTGTTGGGAAACGGCGGCACTCGCCGAACCCTGGTTCGTGGCCGGTCTGGAGGACCTGAAGGTCATGGCGTTGGTAGAGTCACCAGTCTGGTTCCGGCGCCGCAACGTCTTCGTGCAGGGCAACTTCCTGGGCAGGGCCTAGGCAATGCTGACCTCGGGGCAGATCAGGACCCTCTTCAGGGCGTTGGACGAGGAACTCGCCGCTCGCGGCGTCGTAGGCGAAGTGCTCCTGTGCGGCGGAGCCGTCATGTGCCTCGTGTTTGAGGCGCGAACAGCCACCAAGGATGTCGATGCGGCATTTCAGCCCACCGAGGAGGTCCGGGCGGCGGCCCGCACGGTGGCCGAGAGACTCGGCGTCGAGGACGATTGGCTCAACGATGCCGCCAAGGGCTTCTTCGGGGCCGCGCCACCGCGCCAGACCGTTCTGTAGCTTCCGAACCTACGCGCCCGCGGGATCACTGGACCACGGGAACCTTTTTGTTGCTTGAACGTCTGATCCATAGACGTGTTGGTACCGGAGTTCTCTTGCAACGGAGCACAGGAATGAACGGTCCGCCTAAGACCTACTTCGACCAGATGCTCGCTGACGCCGACGGC
>JAPLCQ010000023.1 GCA_026392115.1 Armatimonadota bacterium
TTGACACAGAGGGTGCGCGGCAGGGCGCGCGGCTGGCGAGGAGAGCATCTGGCGTATGGCAGGTTTCCCTACGGACACGAGTCTCCTTCTCTCGTTCCAAGGCTTGTCTCGGAGCTCCGTGTGTTGCTGCGCTTGCGTCCGACCACGCTTGACTACACCATTGACAGCCTCCGCACCATTGACCGGAAGGTCGGCCGGTCCGGCCTGCCCGAGCGTTCTGGCGATGCCTCGCTCTACGCGCATCTCGTCGCATATGCAGGGGAGACGGCTGTGCGGGCTGTTCTTGGCACGTGGCAGATTGTGTACAACGAGGAGGGAGAGGTCTTCGAGGCGAATGTGCTCGCGCCCGGCGGCGTCGTCATACGTCCCTGGCTTGAGATTGCTAACGACGCCGAAGAGGGAGGCCAGTGGATCGCCGAGTTGATGAAGCGTGCCATCTTCGTGGCCGGAGGGCGCGCCGCCGTAGTTAGGGCCAGCCGTTCCGTAGCGCGGACGGTGCCATGACGGCCCATGTTGATCCCGTTTCCTCGGGATATGCGACGCTGAGGATACCGGGCGTGAACGCGCCGGGCTCTCCTCCCTTCGCCGCGTCCGGCGGCTGCGACCGTTGCCTGGAGCATCGGCCCTCGCCCGAGCTGGACGGCTCCCTTCGGGTAGACCCGGATATCAACCTTTCGTCGCCGGGGATGGACGTCGACCTGGCGTGCCACTACAACTCCGCGTCGGAGTACAACGGCCCTTACGGCTACCGTCGGTCCATCAGCCCGAAGATGCACGGGCAGAAGCGCGGCGAGGCCCGGGACGCCATGCCCCGGGCCTCGCCTTAGTGCCGGACGGTTCGCGACTAGCCCTTCATGCTGCCCGCGAGGTACGAGTCGTACGCGGCCAGGTCCAGATATCCGTTACCGCTGAGGTTGAAGAGGATGTTCCTCTGCTTGCCCTCCGCCTTGGCGGCGAGCGCCTCGTCGATGGCGGCGCGGATGGCGTGGGACGACTCCGGCGCGGGGATGATGCCCTCGGAACGCGCGAAGGTCACGGCCGCCTCAAAGATGGCCGTCTGCGGGGCCGACACGGCCTCGATCAGGCCCAGCTTGTAGAGGTGGCTGACCATGGGCGCCATGCCGTGGTACCGCAGCCCGCCCGAGTGGATGCTCGGCGGCATGAAGTCGTGGCCCAGGGTGTACATCATCATCAGCGGGGTCATGCCCGCCGTATCGCCGAAGTCGTAGCGCAGCTCGCCCTTGGTGAGGCTCGGGCAGGAGCTGGGCTCCACGGCCACGATGCGGACCGGCATACCCTCGGTGAGCTTCTTGTACATGAACGGGACCGAGATGCCGGCGAAGTTGCTGCCGCCGCCCGCGCAACCGAGCACCACGTCGGGCATCTCACCGGCCATCTCCGTGCCGGGAGTGCTGACGGTATCCTCGATGGCCTCGCTGATGGCGATGCCGAGGCTACCCGGGCAATCGGGCGACTCAGCAAGAACCTTGCGCCCGTACGCCGTGTTCTCCGACGGGCTGGCAAAGACGTTTGCGCCCCATGCGCCCATCATGGACTTCCGGTAAGGCTTCTGCGTGAAGCTCACCTTGACCATGTAGACGGTGCACTCGAGGCCGAACATCTGGCAGGCCATGGCCAGCGAGGAGCCCCACTGCCCGGCGCCGGTCTCCGTGGCGAGCCGCTTGATGCCGCTGATCTTGTTGTAGTAGGCCTGCGCCACGGCCGTGTTGGGTTTGTGGCTCCCGGCCGGGCTGACGCCCTCATACTTGTAGTAGATGTGCGCGGGGGTATCCAGCGCCTTCTCCAGCCTCACCGCCCGGTACAGCGGCGCAGGGCGCCACGCCGCGTAGATATCGCGGACCGGCTCGGGGATCTCGATCCACCGTTCCTGCGACATCTCCTGCTGGACGAGTACCTCTGGGAAGATGGGGAGCATGTCCTCCAGACAGACCGGCTGCTTGGTGCCGGGGTGGAGCGGAGGAGCCATGGGCTCCGGCATGTCGGCATTGAGGTTGTACCAATGCGTCGGGATGTCGGAAGCCTGGAGGAGGAAGGCCGACGGAACGCTCATAATCGTTATGACCTCGTGGAGTAGTCAGTCGGCGCCATTATAGCCGCGCGCGTTCAGAGGGGTCAAACATCGGGGCCATGGAGGCCTTGAGGAGGCAGACGTGACCGGTTCAGCACAGCCGCGGCGCCCCAACATCGTCCTCATCGTGGCCGACGACCTGGGCTTCGGCGACCTGGGGTGCTACGGCTCCCAGCGCATCCCGACGCCGAACGTCGACCGGCTGGCGCGCGAGGGGCTGCTCTTCCGCAACGCCCACGCCACGTCGGCCGTCTGCACGCCGTCGCGCTACTCGCTGCTCACAGGCGAGTACCCCTGGCGTAAGGAGGGCACGGGCATCCTCCCCGGCAACGCGGCGCTGATAATCGACGCGGATCGAACAACGCTGCCCTCGCTGCTCCGAGACGCCGGCTACCGCACGGCCGCCGTGGGCAAGTGGCACCTGGGTCTGGGCGGGCCGGATGGGCCGGACTGGAACGGCGACCTGAGGCCGGGGCCGCTGGAGGTCGGTTTCGACACCTGCTTTATCATGCCCGCCACTTGTGACCGGGTGCCCTGTGTCTATGTGCAGGATCACGCCGTCGCCAACCTGGACCCCGCCGATCCGATCTCGGTGCGCTACGACGGCCCCATCGGCGACGAACCCACGGGACGCGAGCGACCCGACCTGCTCAAGCTCCAGGCGAGCCACGGGCACGACCAGACCATCATCAACGGCATCGGCCGCATCGGATACATGACCGGCGGCCACAGTGCGCGATGGGTCGACGAGGAGATGGCCGATACCTTCACCGAACACGCGGTGGAGTTCATCGAGCGGGCCGACGAACGCCCCTTCTTCCTCACCTTCGCCACGCACGACCCGCATGTTCCGCGCGTGCCGCACCCGCGCTTCCGTGGCAGGAGCGGTTGCGGCGTGCGCGGCGACGCCATCGTCCAGTTCGACGACTGCGTCGGGCGCATCATGGCCTCGCTGGAGCGGAAAGGGGTGGCCGACGACACGCTCGTCATCGTCACCAGCGACAACGGACCCGTGGTCGATGACGGCTATGAGGACAACGCGGTCGCGGACCTGAACGGCCACCGGCCCGCAGGCCCGTTGCGCGGCGGCAAGTACAGCATCTTCGAAGGCGGGACGCGCATCCCGTTCGCGCTGCGCTGGCCCTCTGCCGTGCCGCCCGGCGTATCGGATGCGCTCGTTTGCCTGATGGACCTCACGGCCTCCATGGCGGCGCTCACTGGATCGGTCATCCCCGACGGCCACGCCCGCGACAGCCTCGACGTGCTGCCGGCGCTCCTGGGCCAGTCGCCCATCGGCCGCGATCAACTCGTCGAGCAGGCGGGATGCCTGGCGTTGCTCAGCGGCGCGCTGAAGGCCATCGAACCGAGCGTCGGAGCCGCCTACCACGCGGCCACCGACACGGAACTGGGCAACGCGCCCGAACCGCAGCTCTACGATCTGGTCGCCGACCTGGCAGAGCGCAACAACCTCGCATCGCAACGGCCCGGCGAGACGACGGCGATGCTCGGCGCGCTGGCAGACGCGAGGAGGCGGCTGGAGCGGGGTTAGGCGATCAGGGCGTGAACCGCGTGTTCCCGAAGCCCTTCCGTGGGACGCAGACCGCGCAGTGCGCAGGGCTTATGCAGCCCCGTCCGCGACTACCAACTCCCCATCGGCGACAACTGCCCTCTGATGGTCCCGTACAGGGCTATTGCAAGACAACGCGGCGGCCGCGTTCCGGCGCAGGCCGGCCCACTTGGCGCGCTTTACCGGTGAACGGCGGAACTGCTCGCGGAACTGCTCCTCGTCCATCTCGGCCAGTTCCGCGAGGGTCCGCGCCGTCGTGGCGGGCCGGGGCGCGAAGGCCGGATCGGCGATCGCCTCGGCGCGACCGTTGAATGGGCAGACCTCCTGACAGACGTCACACCCGAAGACCCGGCGACCCAGCCGGGCGGCCTGCTCGGAAGCGAACCCACCCCGGTGCTCGATGGTCAGGTACGAGATGCACCTCGTGGAGTCGATGACGCCGGGCGCGAGGATGGCGCCGGTCGGGCAGGCGTCGATGCACCGCGTGCAGCGCCCGCAGCGACCGGCCGCCGGGGCATCGGGCGCCAGATCCACGTCCACCAGCAGCTCGGCCAACAGGAGCCATGTGCCGAAGCGACGGTGGATGAGCATGCCGCTCTTCCCAACAAAACCCAGCCCGGCGCGAACCGCCAGCGCACGCTCCAACAACGGGCTGCTGTCGACGCAGACGCGAGCGCGGACAGGGCCGCCGGCGGCCGCCTCCAGGACGGAGCGGAGCGACCGAAGCCGCTCTTTGAGGACGTCGTGGTAGTCCAGGTTGCCGGCATAACGCGCGAAGAGGGCCTCGCCGGCAGTAGCCTTGGTCGTGATCGGCTGGGCGTTGCAGCTTGCTCCGACGACGATGACACTGCGCGCCTCGGCCAGCAGGGCTCTGGGCTCGCATCGCGCGGCAGGATCGCGCTCCATATAGGCCATGCCCGCGTGGAGACCGGCGGCGAGCCATGCCTCCAGCGCCTCCCGGCCTGCGACCGGCTCCGCCGTGGTGATGCCGCACGCCGAGAAGCCCAGTTCAGCCGCGGCGCGCTTCACGGCTTGGGCAAGCTCACGGGCGCGCTCCATCAGCGCCTGCCTGTCCCCACAGCCCGAGCCGCCGCGGACCGGAGATCGGCGAAGGCCGCTCCGGCATGCCTGCCGGGGGTGAAGCCCTCCAGGCTGACGCCGCAGGCCCGCAACGCGCCAGCCAGGGCCGCCGCCGTCTGCCGGCGGCTCCAGCCCCGCGCCGAGGCAAGCGCGGCCAGGTACTCGGCATCCTGCTGGCCGCGCCGAAGCGCCTTAAGCCGAATGCTGGCTACGGGTCCGTCGATGCCGAACGCTCGGCCGGGCACGAGGAGGGCCGTAGGGTCGGGCGTGGTCAACGCCTCCTCGCCGCCCACGGTCTGCCAGGGCGCCACGCCATCCGCGCCTGCCAGCCATGCGCGGACGCACCAACCCTCGGCGGCGATGTCGGGCGTCTCCGGCGAGTTGGCCTCGCCATAGGTCCAGAACCTTGTACCCGCCCGTGTGCGGAGTGTCTCGATCAGAGCCGGGCGATGGTAGATTTCCTCGTTCACCACCATCAGGTCGACCAGCCCATCCAGCCTGTTGCGCTGCCACTGCGGCCGCGAGCAGTCCTCCCGGAAGCGCACGACTGAGCCGCGCGGTGCGCCTCGGCGCATCTGCCGGGCGAAGTAGGCCAGGGCCAGCCAGTCGTCCCTGTAGTTGGGCTCATCCAGCAACCACCACGAGACGCCCCTGCCGCCCATGGCCGGATCGCGATACATATTCTTGTTATTTAGATAAAACTGAAATTCCGTGCGGTTCCAGCCTCTCTGTCGGGCGTGGTCGGCAAAGAGCCGCGAGGCAGCCGCTACGGCGTCGCCATACGATGCCGGAAGCGCATCGGCGATGGCCGGCGCCTTGAGCGCATGCTCGATGATGCAGGCCGGGTAGTCGCGTGTGGAGGCCTTGAACGCATAGTCGGCGCGGATGTCGGCGGGCCACGCCTCGTGGATCGGCAGGTAAAGGTGCGTGACCGGCGTCCGGCCGCGGGGCAGGCCGTCGAAGGCGCGGCCATCCAGGTAGGGCCCCCACCGGGCGTCCCACGCCGACCAGTCGGTCACGCGCAGGTCGGCCCCGGTCCCGGCCACCGGCGGCGCGTACCCGGCCGTCACATCGCCGCCATGGGAATAGCCCAGCGATGCCAACGTGGCGCGGTGCAGGTGCGCCATGCGGTGGAACTCGCGCTCAAGCGCCAGGGCGCGCGGGCTTTCGTCGGGAAGGCGCCAGGCGCGGCTCACCGGACCATAGGTGTTCAGGCTCACATCAAACCGCGGCGCATCGGGCATCCGGAGCGAGTTGAGCTCCATGAGCACGGGTAAACGGGCGGTATCGGCTCCGTGGCGGACCTCCACCTCGGCGCGGTAGAGACCCGGCGGCGCGTTCGCCGGCGCCAGAAGCTCCACAAACACCGACTGGAAACGTTGTCCATGCACCTTGTTGGCCCGCCACGGGATGTCAAAGGCCCCCGTCAGCGGCACGCAGTACTCCGGCGCCCACTTGTTGCCCTTCACCGACCAGAGGCGCGATACCCATGAACGCAGTGCATGCAACGGTCCGCCGCGCTCGGGCTTGAGGTCCGGTGCAACCTGAACGCTGACGCCCGAGACCGGTCCCCGCTGGGCGTCCAGCAGCAGTTGGAAGGCCACGACCTCGCCCCGCGCCGCACGCAGGTGTACCGCGCCGGAGTACCAGATCCCATCGCCGCCCACCTCCGGCCCGATGCCGGGCACGCCGTACCGCTGGGCGCCGCACCGCTCCAACACCGCACCGGTGACGGGGTGCGCCTTCTCGGTCTCCGGCAACGCGGCCACACGCAGTCCCGTCCCTCCGCCAACCCAGTCGCCCGCCGGACGCGGCCCAGCTTGGACGGGCAGCGCTGGAGGCAAGCTCGGAGCCGCGGCGGCCGGACGCGGCGGTGCGGGCGCCTTCCACTCGAGGCCCGCCGGTTGGCCCTCAATGATGAGTACCGGCTGCGAGGCCGACTGCTCGCGCGAGTAGATGTCGTTGTTCGCCGCCGTCTGGCCCTTCTCATCGGTCACCGCGATGCCGCGTCCGTTGGCGAGGGCGGCATCGACGACAGGAACGGGCACCGGGGCCTCGAGCCAGCCGTCGCCTGTCTCGCGCACGTCGGAGTAGCCCTCAACCGTGCCCGCCATGCCGAACGAGGCGTCGGTAAAGTCCATGCCCGTCCCGGCCCATCGCCCGGTCGGTGGTGCGGCGCGGTTGAAGGTGCAGCCCTGAGCCGGGGCGGAGCCGGAACCGGTCCCCTCCTCCCAGTCGGTCGCGACCGAGGAGAAGCCCAGGGTGCGAAGCTTGCGGTCGCCTCCGGCGTAGCGCATCCGGAGCGTGGCGCCGGCGACGCGCCAGCCACGTATGCGCGACGCATCGAACCGAAGCAGGGCCATCATCTGGATGCCCTTCAGGCGGAACCGCGTGGAGGCGCCGTAGTTCTGGTCGGCCTCGCCCTCGTAGGACGACAGGTTCGTGTCCGCCACGCAGGGAAGGGTCGCCATCTGCCTGCCGGGCTGCGTGCCGCGAATGCCCGCGCCGGCGAACGCGAGTGCGGCACAGCAGACCCATCGGAAGCCGGTTGATAGATACAAGGATTCTTGCCCTCCCGCGGCGAATGGTCCGCCATACGCCGGTCTTCGGAGAGTACCACTCCCAGCGGGCGACTTCCTGCCCGGAGGCCGTGCGGTCACGATCGGCAAAGGACACCCATCATGGCCAAGATTCCCATCGCCCTGCAAATGTACACCGTGCGCGACGAAGCCGCCAAGGACTTCATAGGCGCGTTCAAGCAGACCGCCGAGATCGGCTACACCGGCGTCGAGCTGGCGGGTACGGGCGGCATGAGCGCCGCCGAGCTCAAGAAGGTGCTCGACGACCTGGGCCTCGCCGTCGCGGGCAGCCACGTCGGCGTCGAGCAGCTCGAGAGCGACCTGAACGCGGCTCTGGACTTCAACGAGGCGCTGGGCAACAAGCGCGTGGTCTGCCCCTACATGCCCGAAGAGCGACGCCGCAACGGCGACGGATGGAAGCGCACGGCGGAGCTCTTCAACAGCGTGGGTCAGGCCTGCTGCGCCCGCGGCCTGCTCTTCGGCTACCACAACCATTCCTTTGAGTTCGAGACCTTCGACAGCGTCGCGGGCCTCGACATCCTCTTCGGCGGCACCGATCCCGCGCTGGTGAAGGCCGAGATCGACACCTACTGGGTGCAGCACGGCGGCCAGGTCCCGGCCGAGTACATCCGCCGGTACGCCGACCGCGTGGAACTGGTGCACCTAAAGGACATGGCGGCCGCCGACGACCGCGGTTTCGCCGAGGTGGGCACGGGCATCCTCGACTTCAAGGCCATCTTCGCTGAAAGCGAGAAAGCCGGCGCGGCCTGGTACATCGTCGAGCAGGATGTCTGCCCAGGACCCGCGTTCGAGAGCGTGAAGCTGAGCTTCGACAACCTGAAGGCCATGGACCAGGGCTAAGGCCCCCGCCCACTCGCCGCGCGGTCGCCGCAACACGGTCGCGCGGCAGACACCAAGGAGCGACCGCATGAAGTTCCTTACAGCAGCCGCAATCCTGCTGTCGGCAGGCGCCCTCGTGGTCCGCGCCGAGGGCGATATCACCTTCGGAGGCAATGCACGGGCCTTCGCCATGGGCGGCGCCGGCCTGGCGGTGGTCGACGAGCTCGGGCGCACATCCACGGCGAATCCCGCATCCCTGGCGCTGCAGAGCCGCTCGTTCCGCATGGGTATTCCGAGCCTGGGACTTCGCGCATCGGGCATCCCGATCCGACAGGCCTGGGAGCACATCACGGGCAATCCTGACCTGAACGACGCCGTGGGGCTGGCGCGCGACTTCGGCAAGGACACGTCTCAGTTCGGCTGCAGCCTGGGCGCGATGGTCTCCTACAGCCATCTGACGCTGGGAGCCGAGGGCGTGGCCACGGCCTACGTGATCCCGAACGCGGCGCTGCGCCACTGGGCTGAGACGGCCAACGGCAACCTGGCGGCCCTCACCGGTGATGAGCGCGCAGACCTGCTCGGGGCGGCCGTCTACTCCCTCCCCTCGTTCGCGGTGGCGGAGCGCGTCTCACCGGCCATGAGCCCCACGCGGGTCGACATGGGCGCCAAGATCAAGTTCGCCCGAGCTCTCTACACGCACTACCTCGCCTCGGCGGACAACATCCGGAACAACACCCAGGGCACCCCGGCGCCGGAGTTGGCAGGCGGCACGAGCCTCAGCAAGGAGGGGCTCGGCGTCGATGTGGGCTTCCTCATGCACCCGCGCGACCGTCAGGGCCTCTCCGCCGCACTGGTGGTGGCGAACCTGGTCGGACCGGAGTTTACGTTCGACGGGACCAACGCCGCCGGTGCGCCAACCCGCTACACGCTGCAGCCCCGCTCCGCGGCCGTGGGCCTGGCCTACGCGTCGGGCCGCATCCTGGCCGCATTGGACGGCGTCGACCTGACCCGCGCCTACGGGCCCGCGCAGGCCCGCATGGGCATCGAGTACACCTCCCGAGCCGTCTCGTTCCGGGCCGGCTATGCCAGCTCCTGCGGCCTGACCGCCGGGATCGGCTGGAACTACCTGCAGTTGGCCGTCGGAAACAAGACGCCACTGGAGATCATTC
>JAPLCQ010000028.1:0-21369 GCA_026392115.1 Armatimonadota bacterium
GGCGTGCTCCGCCCGCCAACGGTGGTACTCGGCGGCTGCCGGGCCACCGAACCCGCGGCTGTCGCGAGCGGCGTCCCGCGCAGCCAGCGCCGCACCGATCGCTACCACGCGCGCCCCATCCGCCTCGGAGAGGCCCCCGCGCATGGCCGGGAGGAGAGTGCGCATAAACTCCTCTGAGCCGGGGATGGGCGGCTGCGCGCGGGCGATCTCGCCGGCCGTGGGCGCGCCGTCGTCGGCGTCGTGGGCGCGGGCGGCGGGAACCAGGGCGACGAGGCAGAGGAGCGCCATGAGCAGCGCGCCGAGCCGATGACCCTCAGGCGCCATGGTGCCGGTACCTCGTCACAATCTCCCGCTGGACGGCCGGGTCGAGGCCCACGAAGCGCGCTGAGAAGCCGCCCACGCGGACCGTCAGGTTCGGGTAGTCCGCCGGGCGTACCAGCGCCGCCTCCAGGTCGGTAACCGAGGTGGTGTTCCCCTGCATGATCTGGCCGCCCCGGCTGACGAAGGCCCGGATCACGGCCTCCATCGTGGCATCGTCGGCCCACGCCGGGTCCATGTCCCACATGGTGGTGGCGCCGCCGGCGATGGCCCCCTGCGGGAGCGAGGTGCAGGAGTTGATGGCCGCCGTGAGCCCGCAGGCCATGCCCGATGCCTGCGGTGTGAGCCCGTGCGCCACCGCCGCCCCGGCTCGGCGGCCGTCCGGCGAAGCCCCCAACGCTTGGCCTACCATGGGCGTCCAGACGAAGTTGAAGACCATGGGCAGGAGCCGCCCTCCCAGCCGGCCGCGGGTCGATGCATAGGCGTCGGCGACGCTCTGCAGCACTCGCGCCGCCATGGCGTCGGCCTCGGAGTGCTCCCGGCCGAACCGGGGCAGGCGGCAGAGGGCGCGGTGCAGCGTCTCGTGGCCGGTGAAGTCGGCGCGCAGGGCGGCCAGCAGTTCGTCGGCGGTGCAGAGGCCGTCGGCGAAGATCGCGCGGTGGACGGCGTATAGCGCGTCGGCGGCGTTGGGGATGCCCACCGGGGCCGCGCCGTAGTCGTTGTACCGTGCGCCGCCCTCGTGCAGGTCGAGGCCGGTCTCCATGCAGTCATGCACCAGGCTGGAGATCAAGAACGTTGGCCGCCGCTCGGAGACGCATTCCCCCCAGATGTCGAGCCTTCGGACCGCTACGGCGGCCTCGCGGGCTAGCTCCGCCTCGAACGCCGCGTAGAGCGCCTCGAACGAGGCGTAGCCCGCCAATCCGGGGCCGAAGCCTGAGCGGCGGTGGCCTGTGACGAGGCATTCACCGCCGGCGAGCAGCAGTTCGACGACCTTGGGGATGCTGTGGATCATGGTGAAGCGGAGGTCGCCGGCCTTCGCCTGGGCGCTGATCTCCATGCATCCGCCGCACATGTAGTCCGCCGCATCGTCGGCGTCCACGCCGGCGGCGACCATGGCTGGGACGATCGCGTCGTCGTTGAGGATCTGCGCCCGGTTGTCGCCGGCCGCCATGTACCTAGCCGCCAGCCGGACGAACTCATCCGGCGCGGCCTTCGCCAGCCGCATGTAGACGGCCGGGTGGGTCTGGCTCAGCTCCATGTAGCACTCGACGATGAGGCTGGAGAGGGAGTTACCGGTCCAGCGCCCCTGCGCGTCCGCGCCGCCGACCATGACGGTCTCGACCCAGCCGTCGGCGGGCGCCAGCCGCTCGTGGAACTTGAGCAGCATCTCGGAGACCAGGCCCCGCGCTTGTGCCGGCGTGATGTCGCCCGAGGCCAGGTCGCGGTCGAGGTAGGGGCCCAACACCGTGTCGACGCGCCCCGGTCCATTGCCGCCGAACGGGTTCTCGTACATGACGGCAAGGTGCTGGAAGTGGAACGCCTGCAGCGCCTCGTGGAAGCTGCGGGCCGGATGCGCCGGGACGCGCCCGCAGAGGGCGATGAGGCGCTCCAGGCGCGCGCGCTCGTCCGGCTCGGAGTCCGGCAGGCAGGCCTCCATAGCCGCGACGTGGGCTTCGTTCCACGCCAGCACGGCCTCCCATGCGATGGCCGCGCCCTCGTAGAACGGCGCGGGGGCCGGGTCCTCGGCGGCGCGCCGGCGGCACCGGTCGATGAGGGCCTGAACCCCCTGCTCCACGATGAGGCGCCAGTCCCAGCCTATGTGACCGGGGAATGCGCCGCCGGAGATCAGGAACGCGCCGCCCGTGTCGCCGGTCAGCTCCGCGTCTTCGGGCAGCTCCTCGGCCACGCGGCGGAAGCCCTCCGCCACCACGGAGAGGCCATCCCAGCGCGGGTCGCCTCCTCCTCCCCACTGCGGGCATCCGCCGCCGGGGCAGGCCTGGTGGATGGTACCCACGAGGCTCTCGCCGGGGTAGACGCGTACCGGCTCATGTGTCAGCGCGTAGGCCAGCGACCGGGCGTGGCGCTCACGATGGGGCAGGCCTGCGTAGAGGTCGAAGAAGGCCTCCGAGAGCCGCCGCTCCTTCATCGAGGCGGGCTTGGGCGCCAGTGCGCGCTCCTGGATGGCATGTCGCGTCGGGGTGTCGGCGTCACGATGCACGGGTAGGCCTCCTCGCCCATGTTGGGCCTGGTTCGAGAGTACCCCGTAGGCCCGACCCATGCTCCAGATCGCCGCCCGAACGGTCTGGTAGAATCGGCCCAGGCACCATCGACGATGTACGGGGAGTGGTTGCGATGAGCTGGACACATGCGCTCACGGGTGCGCACCTGATCAACGGCGAATGGAGGGCTGCGGGCGTCGCCTTCGCCCAGCCATGTTCACCGGAGACCGGCGAGGCGCTGCCACCGGTCGTGTGGGAGGCGGGGAGCGCCGAGGTGGAGGCGGCCTATGCAGCCGCGTCGGCCGCCTTCGAGGAGGTTCGGGGCCTCCCGCACCATCGGTGGGCCGACCTGCTGGAGGCCGTCGCAGTGCGCCTGATGGATCTGGGTGACGCACTGATCAGCCGGGCCATGGCCGAGACCGCGCTCACCGAGGCCAGGCTGGTCGGCGAACTGGCGCGCACGGTCACCCAGCTTCGCCTCTACGCCGACCTCGCGCGATCCGGGGCGTGGTTGGAGCCGGTCATCGACAGGGCCGACCAGGACCGGAAGCCCGCGCCCCGCCCGGACCTGCGGCGCGTCTTCCGTCCCGTCGGACCGGTGGCGGTCTTCGGCGCGGGCAACTTCCCCTTCGCGTACGGCGTCTGCGGCGGCGACACGGCCTCCGCCCTGGCCTGCGGCAACCCAGTGGTGGCGAAGGGCCACCCCGGCCACGCGGGGGTCGACGAGTTGTGCGCCGCGGCGGTCCTGCGGGCTCTGGGCGATGCGGGACTGCCGGCGGGGATGTTCGGACTCGTCCAGGGATCGGGCACGGCGGTCGGCGCGGCGGTGGTGGAGCATCCCGCCTGCGAGGCTGTGGGCTTCACCGGTTCGCTGGCCGGCGGTCGCGCCCTTTTCGATCGGGCCGCCGCCCGGCCCCGGCCCATACCCGTCTTTGCCGAGATGGGCAGCGTGAACCCCATCGTCCTGCTGCCCGGCGCGGTTCGCGAGCGGCCGGACGCCATCGCGGCGGGCCTATGCCTCTCGGTGACGAACGGCGGGGGCCAGTTCTGCACCAAGCCGGGGCTCGTGTTCCTTGCGGCGGGTCCCGACGCTGACCGGTTCGCCGAGGCCCTGGGTCGCGAGATGCGCCGGGTGGCGCCGACCACGCTGCTCAGCCGGTCCATATCCGACAACTTCCATCGCCGGGCGGTGGCGCTTGGCGGCGCCGTCGGCGTGGCGACGCTGGTGGCAGGTTGCCGGCACGGCCCGTGCCGGCACGGCGCACGCCTCTTCGCCGTAAGAAGCGATGTCTGGCGCGCCAACGCCGACCTCCACGCCGAGGCCTTCGGTCCCTGCACGCTGCTGGTGCTTTGCCGGGACGTCGGTGACCTCGCCGCCACGATCGCCTGTCTTGACGGGCAGCTGACAGGCGCCGTCTTTGCAGGTTCGGGCGATGCCGACGTCGACGTTCGGCGCGTGGCGGCGATCCTCGAACGCCGCGCGGGCAGGCTTATCATGAACGGGTATCCGACCGGGGTCGAGGTGTGCGGCGCCATCGTGCATGGCGGACCCTACCCGGCCACCACCGCCGCGAACTCCACCTCCGTGGGGACGCTGGCCATTCGCCGCTTCGTGCGGCCCGTCTGCTACCAAAACCTGCCCGACGCACTCCTGCCGCAGGCGCTGCAGGACGCCAACCCCCTGGGCCTCGAGCGGATCATCGACGGCGAGCCGACGAGGGACCCGATCGCCCGGTAGCCCGAGCTAGTCGAAGGTGCAGTCGGTGGCTAGGGCAACTGCCAGGCGACGCTCGTACTTGCGGCCGGGTATCTCCACGGCGCCCAGCGTGGCCAGGTGGTCGGTCATGTACTGCACGTCCATGAGGCTGAAGCCGCGTTCGTTGAGCCGGTCGACGAGGGCCGCGAGGGCGACCTTGGAGGCGTCCGTACGGGTGTGGAACATGCTCTCGGCCATGAAGGCCCCGCCCAGCGCCACGCCGTAGGTGCCTCCCGCCAGTTCGCCGTCGGCCCAGACCTCCACCGAGTGGGCCACGCCGATCCGGTGGAGGGCGCAGTAGGCCTCGATGAAGTCCTCGCTGATCCAGGTCTCGGCCCGGTCGGCGCAGGCCCGCATGACGGGTTCGAACGCGCTGTTGATGGTGACGGTGAAGCAGCCGCGGCGAAGCGTCTTGGCCAGCGAGCGGGAGACGTGGAAGCCGTCCAAGGGCATAATGGCCCTGGGATCCGGTCGAAACCAATAGATGAGGCCAGACTCCGGCTCCGCCATAGGGAAGGCGGCCTGGCAGTAGGCCGCTATGAGCCGCTGCGGTTGCAGGGATGCGTGCATACCGAAGTCTACCCACAGCCGGCGTCCGTTCGGGCGATACAGGGCATCGGTCGTTCGTATGGCACGATATCGCCGTGGCTCGCGCCGTCTGGAACCGCATGGCTTCCGACGCAGAAAGCGAATGCATGAAGAGATCGCCGCTCCTGATCCTGTTCATCACCGTGGTCATAGACCTGCTGGGCTTCGGGATCATCCTCCCGCTGCTGCCGCTCTATATCGACAAGTTCGGCGGGACCCCGGTCGTGGCCGGTTGGCTCTCCACGGTCTTCTCGGTGATGCAGTTCATCTTCGCGCCCATCTGGGGCCGCGCCTCGGATATCTGGGGGCGGCGTCCGCTCATCCTGCTGAGCCTGGCCGGGTCGGCGCTCTCGTTCCTCATCTTCGGTCTGGCCCATTCGCTCGGGATGCTCTTTCTGGCCCGTACCGCCGCCGGTGTGCTGACGGCGGCCAGCCTGCCGTCCGCCCAGGCCTACATCGCCGATGTGACGCCGCCGGAGAAGCGGTCGCGCGGCATGGCCCTGATCGGTATGGCGTTCGGCATTGGGTTCGCGGGCGGCCCCATGATCGGCGGTTGGCTGGGGCACCGCTACGGCCTCTCGGCGCCGGCGTTCGCGGTGGCCGGGCTGGCGGCCGCGAACTTCGTCTGGTCCTTCTTCGCCCTGCCGGAGCCGCGTGAGCACGCAGAGGGCGCCACCGAGACCCGTTCCGTGCAGGCGCTGCGTCCCGCGCGTCTCATGGCCGCCTTCGCCAACCCGGCCATCGGCCGCTTGATGACGGTCTTCAGCCTATCGACCTTCTCCTTCGCCATGATGGAGGCCACCTTCACCTGGCTCATCCTGTTCCGCTTCGTGGAGCCGTCGCTGGGAGCCGGGGCGCCCCACGCCGTGCTGGAGCAGGAGGCCGCACGGGCGGCGGGGCACGTCTTCATGGTGGTGGGGCTCACGGCGATCGTGGCCCAGGGCGCAGTGATGAGCGGCCTGGCGCAGCGGGCGGGCGAGGCGCGCGTGGTGGCGCTGGGCACGCTGATCCTCACCGGCGCGCTGTTGGGCATCGCCGGCGCGGCCACCATGGCGACGCTGACGATCCTGGCCGCCGCCCTCTCCGTCGGCAGCGCCATGGTGCAGCCGGTGCTGCTGAGCCTGGTGAGCAAGCGGGCGCCGGAAGGCGAGCGGGGCGGGGTCCTGGGCGTGCAACAGGGCCTGGGGAGCCTGGCCCGGATGGTGGCGCCTCCCGCGGGCACCTACCTCCTCCAGCGGTTCAGTCCGGCCACGCCCTACTACCTGGCCGCGTGCCTGATGGGCCTCGCCGTGCTGGCCGCACTGACGCTGGGTCGTCCCGCGCCCGAGCCGGCTTAGTTGCCGGCGGAGAACGTGTCGGCGAACTCGAAGACCGAGGTGAAGTAGAGCTTCATCAGCACGATCAGCAGCACACCGGTGAGGACGATGGTCAGCACCGAGCCGATGCGGAACATGAGGTACCGCGTGGCGCCTACGGAGTGCTCCACCCGCTGCTGGTAGTAGGCGCAGATGCTGTCCAGCGCATCGACGACCTGACCGGAGACGACGCCCGTGGCCAGCATCTGCTCGGTCTGGTCCGCGAAGAGCCTCGTCTGCGCGAAGGCCTCGTGCAGCGGCATCCCTCCGCGGATCAGCACGTAGGCCTCGTTGAGCCGCTGCCGCACCTCGGCGTTGGGCGCCACGTTCATGGCCCCTTCCCAGGCGGTGTCGGGCATCATTCCGGCGGCGGTCAGTCGGCGCAGCACCCGCAGGAAAGCCAGCAGCGAGCGCTGCCGCTCCAGGTCGCCCGC
The DNA here is from genome assembly GCA_026392115.1 of Armatimonadota bacterium. Lineage (GTDB taxonomy): Bacteria > Armatimonadota > Chthonomonadetes > Chthonomonadales > CAJBBX01 > CAJBBX01. The sequence continues at coordinate 6,671 of JAPLCQ010000028.1, forward strand.
AGGCCCGAGTTTCAGCACCATCCTGTCGCGCCAGGCCCGCCGGTCCCACCGCATCATGCGCTTCTGGGCGAAGGTCCAGCCGAGCCAGAGCGCGGCCAGAATGGGCAGGTTGCGCAGGCAGAGCAGCATGAAGTAGGTGCGCAGGTCGTTCCTCGGGAAGATGTGCGGGAAGACCGGCTGGGCGATGAAGATCGCCACGATGGCCTGCTGGACGAACGCGATGGGCAACCAGAGCCCCTTGCGCATGGCCACGGCGTGCTCGGCCTCGGTGGCCAGCTCATCCAGTGCGATCTCGACGAAGCCGCCCAGCTCGCCGGCGGCAACGGCGCCCACGGCGTGCGGCGCGAAGACCTCGGGCCGGCGCGCCATGGCGTCGGACATGCGCCCGCCGGAGCGCACGGCATCCAGCATCTCCCGCGCCGCCACCGAGAGTCCCTTCTGGCGCGTGCGGGGGCCCAGGTTCTCCAGCGACTGGTAGGGCGAGATGCCGGACTTGAGGAGCTGCGCGAACTGGCGGAAGAAGAGCGCGGTTTCGGCATGGCCGGGCGACGGCAGCCCGCCCGCCGGCGGCGGCGCGGCCACGGGCTGCGCCGGGCTCGGAGCCGATATGGCGGGCGCGGCCTGCGCCGTGGGCGGGGCGGTCGGACGTGCCTGCGCGCCCGGCGGCAGGATGGCGATGTGGCGGTACCCGCGCCCCTGCAGCCGCGCCTCCACGGCCAGGGCATCCGGCGCGTCCATGGCGCCGGACATCACCTTCCCCTGCGGGTCCTCAGCTTCGTACCGGAAGATCGGCATTCGGTCTCCTTGGCCGGGCTAAACCGGTGCGGCTACGCCATGGGCCGCACGACCCGCGGCCGGCGCGAACGCCAACCGCACGCCGACCGCCTCAAGCACGGTCTCGACCGTGCGAAACGCGGGATTGCCGGTCTCGGTCAGGGCCTTGTACAGGCTCTCACGACCCAGCATGGCCCGCTGCGCCACGTCGGTCATGCCGCCGGTCGCCCGTACGACGTTGCGCAACGCAACGAGGAAGGCCTCAACGCCGCCGTCCTCCAGCGCCGCCCCCAGGTACCCAGCGGCGAACTCGGGGTCACGGAACTCGTCTCGCAGCGCTTCCACCAGGTCAATCGTCGGCATGTCCGTACTCCTTCCACCAAGCCTGGGCTTGGGAAATATCCCGCTCCTGTGTACCTTTTGCGCCCCCGGCCAAGATCCCGACTACGGCTGCCCGATGTCGCGCAGTTCACGTAGCCAGTCGCGGAACGGCGACCGCCCGCTCGGAAGAACCAGGACGCGTACCTCGTAGGGCACACCCTACCTCCCGGTGTATCCTATAGGATACGTGTCTCGGTGTGTCGGCGTTACGCCAGCGTGATCTCCAGCGTCTGGCCGGCCTTCAGCACCAGGTCTCGCGCGAAGGTGATGACGGCTCGCCCTTGCTTCGTCGCCACCCGGCAGGCTGCGGGCGCGCCTCCAGCCGTTGCCGTGACGCGCTTGCCGGTCGAGCCCTCAAGCGCGCCCAGCGCCAGCGTCCGCAACCGCAATGAACCCCAGCGCGTGACCAGTGACGCCTTCAGTGCGCCACCGACCGCCTTCTGGCCGTAGGAGCCCCAGCCTTCGGCGCCCGTCCATGCGGCCTCGAATCGCTCGGGCGACAGCCGCGGCGCGAAGCCCATGTGACCCTTGGGGCCGTGGTACTCGAATCCGCAGGCGGCCAGGTAGACGCCGTGGCTCGCCATACTCCGCGCATAGTGGTCGCCGCACTCCACCTCGTTGTACGGGTTGCGGCGCGTGGCGTGGTACCGGTCATGGATCATCCGCGTCACGGCCAGTCCCTCGGTGACCATTCCCTCGGCCAGCATGTGGCCCGCGGCCTGGTACTCGAAGCCGTTCATGCACTCGTTGAAGTAGAAGTCGAACCCCTTGCTCTGCCGCCTCGCCTCGCCCTTGGGCCACGAGCACATGAGGAGACCGCCCTCGCCCGGCATGGCGTACCAACGGCCCGGCGCGTGGACCTTCCGGTAGGGACCTACATCGGGCGCGAAGTTGTAGCGCCAGAGCGCCGTGAGCGCCGAGCGCACGTGGCTGGGGTCCATGATCGGCCCCAGCGCCAGCTGGTGCGACCAACTGTCGCCCATCACCTGGTCGATCTCGCAGCCGTCGTAGGAGCCGATGGCGTCGGAGTGGGCCGGGTCGCCGATGTGCACGTAGTACTCGCCGTCGAAGAGCTTGGCGTCGATGGTCTTCCGTCCGGTCTCGTAAAGCCCGCCGCAGCGAGCCGCGAAGTCGGGGTCGCCCATGTCGCCGGCCATCTCCTGCCCTGCCCGTAGCGCCGCCATGTACAGGCCGCTGAGCCATGCCACCTGGCCGTGCCAGTCGGCGTCCAGCGTGTTGTGCTGCGGACCGTCGAGGATGCCGTCGCCGTCGGCGTCGCGGCTGATGAGAAACTCCAGCGACTTGCGCACGCGGGGCCAGAGCTTGCGGAGCCAGAGGTCGTCGGCGCTCATCTGGTGCTCCCGGTAGGCGCGGAGGATGCAGCCCGCCTGGGCGTCGGCGGCCCAGTAGCGCATGCACTCGCCCCGGAAGTTGATCCAGCCGGTCGCGGGTTCGAATCCGGCGCCGTAGTCACCCATGTCCCGTGCCGCCCGCTCCAACTGCGGGAAGAGGCGCGCCACGGATTGGGCGTAGTGCCAGACGTGGGCGCAGGTCCCGGCGCAGCAGCCGACGCCCTCCCAGCCGTAGAAGCGACCGTTGCGGAGCCAGTAGGAGGTGGATGTGGCCATGGTTGAGGCGTTGGCGAACGTGCGATCCAGGAACCAGACCGGCAGCGACGAGCGGTACCAGGTGTCGCGCCAGATCCGCGTTTCGCGGGCCAGGCGCGGCAGGTTCGTCGCCACGTACCGCGCCACCGCGCCCGCGGAGCCGAACTTCGCCGCGTAGTGGCGGCCGCGGGGCAGGGGCGAGAGGTCCAGGTTGGGGAAGTGCCAGGCCACGACGAAGCTCACGGTGGCCGACTTGCCCGGCGCCAGGCGCAGCGTCTTTCGCACCCCGCCTACGGGCTTGGCGGCCAATGCCTTCTCGGTGGTACGGGCGTCCCCGCCCGTGTCGAAGAGAGCCTGCGCGGGCTCGCCGTCGGGCATCCGCTCGGTAGCCGTGCCGCCGCCCGCCGCCAGAGCGAGGGCCATGGTGCCGAAGTCGGGTCGCTCCGGCAGCGACGCCTCGGGCCGGGCGGGCACGTCGCTGAAGACGATGTGGTCGCCGCCGATGTTGCCCCAGCCGCCGCGCTCGTCGTCCACGAAGCGGATCTGGGCCTGCCTGCCCGCGTAGGCGCGGACGTCGAAGCTCTTGGGCGTCATGCGGTTGTTGGCGTCGCCGGTGAGGGCGGCCACAGGCGTGCCGTCGACGAGAACCTGCACGCAGGTCCGGTCCTTGTGGCTGCCCCCGCCGATGAGCATGTGGATATAGTCGCGCTCGACCGTGAAGGGGCGGCTGGTGAGCGTCCCCACGGCGCCGTCCTTGCCGCCCACGTCGGAGCCCGGTGCGGCAGCGTGGGAGTTCACCACTCGCTTGCCCCTGCCGGCCACGTCGCCCTGGTATTCCGGAATCTTGCTGATCTCCACGGGGCCGGAGCCGAAGGCCGTGCCGGTGGCGGTCCAGCCGTCGTAGGTCTCCTTCTCGAAGTCGTCGAAGAGGATTTCGGGCCGGGGGTCCTTGGGCTGTTCGGCGGCTTGGAGCCGGATCGAGTGCTCGAGCAGCGTGATGCCCGCCTCGCGGGTCGCCTGGGTGGTGCGGCCGGGCACGCCGCTGCCGGGGCAGACGGTGTTCTCCAGCCAGCCGCCGACCTCGCACTCGATGGGCGCCGAGGTGACGTTGCGGACGGTGTACTGCATGACGGTGGCCGGCAGCGCGGAGTCGTCGGCGTTGAGCGGGATGAAGGGCGAGAAGGCCTCCAGCCGGACGCTGACGGGCAGGCCGGGACCCGCGTAGTCGACGATGCCGATAGGGTACTCGCCTCGGAAGGCGACGTCGGGGAAGCCCTGCCGGTCCAGCCGCAGCGTCTGCTCCTTGCCTCCAGCCTTCACGCGGAGCGCGAAGCCCTGCTCGAAGGGGTAGTCGGGTTGCGGCGGATGGGCATAACCCGCGTCGCCGGTGGGCATGTGCTGGTTGAAGATGTCCCAGCGCCAGAGCCTGCCGTCGCCGCCCAGGTAGACCTGCCCGGCGCCGATGCCGCCCACGGGCATGCCGATGTACCGCAACGCGGCGCCCCTGTAGACGGTGGGCGCGCCTTTGGCCGTGAGCGACCGCACCCAGGCGGGCGCCAGCTTCTTGTCGACCGGAGCGGTGCTGACGGGCGCCTCATCCGGCTCGAAGGGGCCCGCGACGGCGCCATCGGCAGCGGCGGCCGTGGCGGCGATGCCGATGCTCAACAGGGCCTCGCGGCGGGTCGGCAGCGGGCGGTTCGGGTTGGCGTTGGAGCTCTGGTCGCGGGTTGGCATGCTCTTCTCCATGGGTCACAGGGCGGGTAGGATGGCGGGCTCGGGCTCGCCGGCCTGCCGCAATCGACGGATCAGGAGCGCGGCCATCTCGGCGCGCGTTCGGGCGTGGGCCGGATCGGCCACGAGGTTGTGCAACTCGTCCGGGTCGGCGCTCAGGTCGTAGAGGTGGGCCTCGCGGTAGGTGTCGGAGCCGCTGTCCAGCCACCCCTTCTTGTCGGGCGCCTGGACGGCGTACTTCCACCTGCGGGTCCGCACGGCGCGGCCGACGTGGTTCTCACTGATCTGCAGGAAGACGTCTGACCTCCGCTCGGTTCCCGCTGCCACCGGCTGGAGGGGGCCGCCGCCCATGGCGGTCGACGGCGCCACCCCGGCGGCGGCGAGCAGCGTGGGCGGGAGGTCGATGAGGCTCACCGGGTCGCGGACCACCCGGCCGCGGCGGAAGCCCGGTCCGCGCAGGACCATGGGGATGCGGATGGAGCTGTCGTGGCACGAGCGCTTGTACTCGTTGTTGCGCGTGCGGAAGTGGCAGCCATGGTCCGACGTGAAGACGATGAGGGTGTTGTCCAGCATCTTGCGCTTGCGGAGGGCGTCGCGGAGGCGGCCCAGGTTGCGGTCCAGCGCGGCGCAGGCGCCCAGGTAGTCCGGCATCTCCCCGGCCCAGTCGCCCTTGAACGGCGCCAGGTCGCCCGGCGCGCGGAAGGCCGCGAAGGCCTGCTTGGAGCCCTCGGGGCCCTCGAAGTGGTTTCGGTCGTTCTGGTGGTGCGGCTCAAGGTAGGAGAGGAAGAGGAACCAGGGCTGCTCGCCGTCCTGCTGCTCGAGGAAGCGGAGCGCGTAGTCGGTGAGCATATCGGGGCGGTAGCGGGCGAGGTCGAAGTCGACGCGGCAGCCGTCGCCGTCGTAGACGTGGCCGCCGTAGCCGTGCGAGGTGAACTCCAGCACGTCGGCCGCCATCCAGAAGTCCTTGAAGCCGCCTCGCAGTTCGGGCGGTACGGCGCGGGTCTGGTAGTTTTGCCTCTCGCCGCTGGAGGCCAGGTGCCACTTGCCCACGTATCCGGTGCGGTAGCCGGTCTGACCCAGCATGGTTGCCAGTGTCGCCTCGCCGGCGGGCAGGGCGATGTCGTTCCGCCAGCAACCGGTCTGCGTCGCCCACCGGCCGGTCATCACGCACGAGCGGGCCGGGCCGCAGACGGGCTGGCAGGTGAAGGCCTGATCGAAGCGCACCCCTTCGCGGGCCATGGCGTCCAGATTCGGCGTGAGGCCCGGGAAGAGGGGCCGCCCGTAGCAGTCCACGGTGTCCCAGCGCTGCTGGTCCGTGAAAAAGAAGAGGATGTTGGGCCTCCGGGCCGACGGCTCCGCCTCGACTGCGGCGCCCAGCGTCGCAGCCCCCATCCCGCAAACGAACGTGCGCCGATCCATGGCAAATCTCCTCCGGTCGCTACACTACCGTTCGACGCGGACGGCCGAGGCTCCTGCCTCGGGGCGGCGCAACGATGCCACAGCAGCGCTCATGGTCGCGCCGCGCCGCTCGTATTGACCTCCATGCCCGCAATGCGTACAATGACTGCATTGCTATCGTAGTCGCCGGGAGGTGCGGTCTTGGCTAGCCTGACCATTCGCAGGGTTGATGAGGAGACCAAGCAGACGCTGCGCCTTCGAGCCGCGCGGCACGGGGTCTCGATGGAGGAGGAGGTTCGGCGCATCCTGAACGATGCGCTGGCGCCGGCGCGAGCGCCATCCAGGCTGGGCCACCGCCTGCTGGGCCGGTTCGCCGGTCTGGCTGATGACGAGTTGGCCCTGCCTGAGCGGCAGAAGCCGCGTCACGCACCGCAGTGGGACGAGCCGGTATGATCCTGCTCGATACCAACGTCCTCTCCGAGTTCATGCGTCCCCAACCGGCGGCCTGTGTCGTTGCCTGGCTCGACGCGCAGGCGGCGGGAGAGGTCTGCACGAGCGCGGTCAGCCGCGCCGAGATAGAGCTTGGGCTGGCGTTGATGCCCGAGGGCAGGCGTCGGGACGCCCTGAGCCGGGCAGCACAGGCCATGTTCGATGACGACTTCGCCGGGCGCTGCCTGCCGTTCGACGAGGTCGCTGCCCGCCACTATGGGTGTATCGTCTCCGTTCGGGCGCGGGCAGGCCGGTCCATCAGTGTCGAGGACGCTCAGATCGCCGCGATCGCCGTGGCGCACCGGATACCCCTCGCCACGCGCAACACCACAGACTTCGAACTGATCACCGGCCTTGAGGTCGTGGACCCCTGGACAGCAGGCGTCTGACCGTCGGCGCGCCGCACCGCTCCGGGGGGGCTTCCCCTTCGCGTTAGGATGACGACAAGGGCGGCTCCGGGGGCGCCCCGCGCCGTTGTCGGTGGCGCGGGCCTCCGTTCCCGAGTCAGGGAGGGTTGCGCGCCTCCGCCAGGACCAGATCCAGACCCGCGTCGAGGCCCGGTAGAGGGGTCGGCAGGATGGCGGCGGCGAGCGTGCCGCTCATCGATACGTCGAGCGGGCGGTCCGACCGGTCGGGCGACGGATCGGGCTTGCGCGCTACGACCTGGTCGGCGCGGTAGCCGAGGCGGGCGGCGATGCGGCGGGCCATGGTTACCCTGTCCAGCCTGTCGGCGCCCGGCAGGTGGAGCACGCCGGTGAATGTGCCGTTGGCGAGGTGCAGGAGCGCACGAGATAGCGTGACCACATCGACGGGCGAGCGGACCTCCTCGTCCGGCATCACCACGGTCCGCCCCTCTTCCCACGCGGCCCGCATACGGCTCAGGAATGAGTTGCCCTCGCCGAAGGCGGGCAGGCCCACCACGAGCGCCAGCCGCGCGATGACGTGGGCCGGAACCATGGATGCGACCGCGCGCTCGGCCTCCAGCTTGGTCTCGCCGTAGTAGTTGACCGGATTGGGCTCGTCGGCCTCGGTGAGCATGCCGCGCTTGCCGTCGAAGACGTTGTCGGTCGACATGTGGACCAGTCGCGCGCGGCCGGCTGCGCACAGCTCCGCCAGGCCGGCCGTGATGCCGACGTTGATGCGCCATGCTTCGGCGCGGTTGCGGCCGCACCAGTCGATGTCCGCCGCCGCGGCGCCATGGATCACCGCCGTGGGCCGGACGTGCTCGAACAGCGCGTGCAGCGTCGCCGGGTCGCCGATATCGGCAACGTGCCAGGCCACGTCGGGCGGCGCTCCCGCCACCGCTCGGCGGCTCACGGCGTGGACCTCCCACTCCAGCCCGGCCCGGGCCACGACGTTGCCGCCGACGAAGCCCGAGGCGCCGGTGACGAGAAGGCGGCCCGCGGCGCTCACTTCGGCGCATCCTCCACGAGGCCCACGTCGATGCACTGGCCGCCGTAGGTCTGGCTCGCCTTCACGGCCATGACATTGCGGCCGGGGCGCAGGGCCTGGCTGGCGGCTGGGCTGATCTCCATCTCGTCGTAGCCGGTGGCCCAGCCCTTGGCCGAGGCGGCGGGCACGCCGTTGAGCCAGACCTCGGGGTCCTCGTCGTAGATCAGCAGGAGCCGCGGGTCGTTCAGCGGGCGGTCGGGCAGCGTGAACTCGCGGCGGAGCCAGATGGCCTTGGTGTTCCACTCGGTGCCGACGAGGGCGCCGGGCGTGCCTGCCGTGCCGAAGCCGCCCGGGCCCTGGCGCCAGCCGCTGTCGTCGTAACCCGGCTCGGTCCATCCCGACGCCGGCTCCGTCAGCGTGTAGCGCCAGAGCACGCGCTCGGTCTGCGCCGTGGCCGCAACCACGCGGACGGTCCCGCCCGCCGGAAGCGGCGCCCAGGGGCCATCCACGCGGGAAGCAGCCTTCGACCAGCGCGCACGGGTTGCGGGCTCGGCCAGCAGCCGGATGAAGAGCCCGCCCACCACGGGCCGGGCCTGGAAGCCCTGCCGCTTGCCGGTGGTGGTGACGAACCAGTCGGAGAGCGGGACGCGGGTGGGCGTCTCGTGGGCGTAGCGGTAGATGGGTTCGAGCATCTCCTCGAAGTCCGCGGGCTTGCCGGCCAGGGCGATGCTCCAGAGCGCCCAGTCGATCAGGCTCGTCTCGGTGCGGCTGTCCACCGGCAGGCCGTACCTGCCCTGTGCCTTGCGGTACCAGGCCGCCTCGGCGTCGCCCAGCGCCTCGGGGAAGAGGTTCAGGCCCAGCACACGGTCCCAGATCAGGTTGTGCTTCATGCTCCATGTGCCGGGCCTGTCGTAGGCCAGGAGCGTATGGCCGTCGCCGGCCGCCAGTACCTGCCACTTCGCGGCGTAGTCCCGGGCGATGGACATGGTCCGGGCCGCCTCCTCGGCCTGTCCGGTGGCGGAGCAGAGCCGCGAGTAGGCGCCGATGCCGATGACGGCCTTCAGCGCAAGGTTGGCGTTGCGCGGCATATGGCCGAACATGTCGGCCGAGCAGAGCTGGTTGACTGGGTCCAGCCCCTCGCGGACGAGGAAATCGGCCCACTTGGCCAGCATGGGCATGTAGGGCCGCGAGAAGTCGGCGTTGCCCTCGATGCCGGCCAGCGAGGCCAGCATGATGAGCATGTTGCCGCACTCCTCCACGGGCATCCGGTCTGCGTCGGTTCCGCCCATGCCGTAGACCTGCCCCGTGGCCCATGGGTAGGTGCCCAGGTCGTGCGGCGCGTAGGGGTAGGGCCAGCGCGGCGAGGCGGAGTAGGCGAGCACGGGCTGCAGCATGGCCTTGGTCAGGGCCGGGCTCAGCGACAGGAAGAAGGGCGCCTGCGGGAAGAGCACGTCCACGGTGGCGATGCAGCCGTTGGAGAAGCACTCCTTGGGGAACATGAGCGGCTTGCCTGCCGCGTCGGCGGCGATCTTGTTGCCGCCCAACGTCTGACGGTAGGCCAGCGCGCAGAGCCGGGCGTATTTCTCGCCGCCCACGCGCCGCAGGTCGGCCATCAGCTTCGCGTCGAACGCCTCGCAGCGCTTGACGAGGGACGGGTAGTCGGCGGCGGCCTTGCGGAGCAGGGCGGGCAGGTCGTCGCCGTTCCGACGCCAGTAGGGCCGCAGGCGCGTGCGGAAGTAGCGGATCGACCACTCGTCGTCGTAGGCCAGGATGAACCAGCCCGACGCGGCCCCGCCGCCGGCAGCGATGCGGGCTGGGGCCGTCAGCCGCAGCGCCAGGTCGGTGGCCGGGGACTCGGGCGACTCGCCTGCGTGGCCGGCAACGCCTCGGATCGACCAGCCGGTAGCGGCGGGCGCCGGCGCGGCCATGCAGAAGCGGCCCCAGTCGATGCGCAGATCGTCGCCGCGCTTGGCCAGCACGGGCTGCTCCACCGAGGCCGCACTGCATGTGGCCAGTCCGCCCAGCGTCGTCCGCATGGCCACGGCCTGCTGCGTGCCCTCGTTCACCGCCGTCAGGGCCGAACCCTCCAGCGCGACGGTGAGACCATGGGGCCTGCCGTCGGTGGAGCGTGCGGACCAGGCGACGTAGGTCACCGGCCGAGCCAGCGCCTCCAGATCGGTTGGTAGGGCGGGAGTGAGGAACGTGAGGGTCACCTCGACGCCGGGCAGCTTGTAGCGGGCGATGGTCCGGGTGGGCAGCGCCTCCAGGTCGGTCTGCTCGGCGGGCTCACTGGCTGCGCCGGACTGTGACGCGCCGAGTAGCCGGTAGGTCTTGCCGCCCGCCGTGATCGTGAGCCTCAACGGCTGCGGCTTCCCGGTCCAGTGCATCGTGTCGGCTTCGGCCAGCCGCTCGGACGGCGACCAGAGGCTGAAGTAGGGGGCGTGAACCACCAGCGGCACGGCGGGCGGGCGCAGGCGATCGGGCGCGGCGCCGGCATGGTGCGTCGCGGCAAGCAGGAGGGCTGTGGCGGTCTGGGCGTGCAGCTTCATGGGCGAGCACCTGTTCGCGGGTCATTGTGGGGCGGGTCGGCTCACTGTACCCGACGCCGGCGGGCAGGAGTCCGGCTCCTCGAAGGCGAACCTGCATGGCGGGAGGACCTCCATGTATGTGAGCCTGGCCCTGCTGGCCGATGCCGTCAACACGACGGGCGACGGCAAGCTGAACCTGCTCGGCGTCTTCGACATGATCCACGCCACGGCCGTGCCGTGCCACCACCTGCGCATGTTCGTGGTGATACGCGTCCGCGCCGAAGTGGGGGAGAAGGGCGAGCCGCACAGCCTGGGCATCCGCCTGCGCGACGCCGACGGCAAGCTGCTGGATGCGCCGCCGGAGATGCCGATCCTATTCCCCGAGGCCGACCCCAGGCCCGACCCGGAGCACACGTTCGTGCTGGAGATGGCCAACATCGCCTTTCCGGTCTACGGCAGCTACGAGTTTGAGGTGGCCATCGACGGCGAGCGTGCCGGGGCCCTGAGTCTCTACGTGAACAACGCCCATCAACCCGTCTGAGGCGAACAAACGGCCTCCGGCGGCGTCTTTACCACTGTGCGCCGTGCGGTGCGATCCCGGCGCGAGAGGTGGCGAGAGTGGCCCAAGCCGGTTTGACCGCGCAAGACCCCAGGTCCAGGGCCTCCACCGAGGCCGCGGCGCCGTTTGAGCAGGCCCGGGAGCCCCAGCCGCTCTGCAGGCTGGACCAGATTCTCTTCGCCGAACTGAAGCGCAAGGGGCTGAAGCCCGCGCGGCCCTGCTCCGATGCGGTCTTCCTCCGCCGCGCCTTCCTGGACGCCGCCGGCACCCTACCGACCGCCGCCGAGGCACGGAGCTTCCTGGCGGACAGGGCGCCCGACAAGCGCGCGCGGCTGGTGGACGGCTTGCTGGCCCGCGAGGAGTTCGTCGACTTCTGGACGTTGCGCTGGTGCGACACGCTGCGCGTCAAGGCCGAGTTCCCCATCAACCTGTGGCCCAACGCCGTGCAGGCCTACCACCGCTGGGTCCGCGAGGCCGTTCGCGCCGACATGCCGTACGACCGCATGGCCCGCGCCCTGCTCACCGCCTCGGGGAGCAACTTCCGCAACGGTTCCGTCAACTTCTTCCGCGCCGTGCAGAGCAAGGATCCGGCCAGCATCGCGCGGACGGTGGCGCTCACCTTCATGGGCTGCCGGACCGACCGATGGCCCCGTGCGCGGCTCGACGGCATGGCCCTCTTCTTCTCCCAGATCGCCTTCAAGCACACGCTGGAGTGGAAGGAGGAGGTGATCGTCTGGGATCAGGCGAAGGCCCTCGTCCCGAAGGCGCCCCGATCCGCCGTGCTGCCCGACGGCTCCCGCGTGGCCCTGAGCGCCGAGCGAGACCCGCGCTTCGCGTTTGCGGATTGGCTTACCAAGCCCGGCAACCCATGGTTCGCGGCGACTGCGGCGAACAGGGTCTGGTTCTGGCTCATGGGGAGGGGCATCGTCCACGAGCCCGACGACCTGCGACCCGACAACCCGCCCTCCTGCCCGGCCCTGCTGGCGCAGCTCCAGCGCGAACTGGCGGCGGGCAAGCACGGCCTGCGTGCGCTCATACGGACCATCATGAACTCGGCCGCGTACCAGCTCTCGTCGATTCCGCGCTCCACGGGCCCGGCCGCCGAGGCCCTCTTCGCCGCCTACCCCGTGCGGCGGCTGGAGGCGGAGGTCCTCGTGGACGCCATCAACCAGGTCACCGGCACCACCGAGACCTATTCCAGCCCCATCCCGGAGCCCTACACCTTCATTCCAGAGAGCAAGCGCTCCATCGCGCTGGCCGACGGAAGCACGAGCAGCGCCTTCCTGGAGCTCTTCGGTCGTCCGGCCCGCGACACCGGCATGGCGCTGGAGCGAAGCGGCAAGCCCACCGCCGGGCAGTCGCTGCACCTGCTCAACTCCAGCCACATCCTGCAGAAGCTGGAGCGGGGACCGGAGATGCAGCAGCTCTACATCGAGGCGCGCAACACCGCAGACGGCATCGAGCGGCTCTACCTGACGCTCCTCTCCCGCCTACCTACCGACGCGGAGCGGGCAGCCGCCCAGTCCTACGCCGGCCCAAGCCTGACCAAGGCCGAGCTGGTGGACCTGGCCTGGGCCCTGATCAACGGCCCGGAGTTCCTGTGCAAGCATTGAGGGCGAGCAGTGACCAGCGGCCCGCCCGCCTTTAGCCTTTAGACTTTCGACTTGCGACTTTCGACTTTAGACTTTAGACTTAAGGACTTCCACCATGGACGACCGACGAGGAGTGAGCCGCCGCGAGGCGCTGCTGGGCGGCGCGGCCGCGCTGGCCGGGATGGCCGCCACGGGCGCAGAGGCGCGAGCCGGCGGAGCGGTCGCCGCCCCCGGTCGCGCCAAGAGCGTCATCCAGATCTGGGTCTGGGGCGGGCCGTCGAACCTCGACACCTTCGACCCCAAGCCCGAGGCGGGGCAGAACTACTGCGGCCCGTTCAACGCGCCCATCGCCACCAACGTGGCCGGCATACGCATCAACGAGAACCTGCCCGAGCTGGCCAAGATCGCCGACAAGTACTCCATCATCCGCAGCATGACGCACTGGAACAACGGCCACGAGACCGCTTCCTACATCACCCAGACCGGCCGCACGCCGGGGGCGCAGGGCATCAGCGAGCAGCGCCAGCGCGCCCGCCGCGACCTGCTGCACCGGCTCGACACCTTCGGCGCGGCCATGGCCGGCGACGCCCGCGTGGCCGAGCTGCGCCGGTGCGAGGAGCAGGCCTACGACATGATCCTGGGCGACGCGGGCAAGGTGTTCGACCTCTCGCAGGAGAAGGACGACGTGCGTCAGGCGTACGGACGGAGCACTTTCGGCCAGTCATGCCTTATGGCGCGGCGGCTGGTCGAGAAGGGCGTGCCGTACGTGACCATCAACTACCCCGGCTGGGACACGCACAAGCAGCACTTCCCGGCCATGCGGCGCAAGCTTCCCGAGATGGACCGCGGCATGGCCGCCCTGATCAGCGACCTCTCGCAGCGCGGCCTGCTGGAGAGCACGATCGTCTGGTGGGGCGGCGAGTTCGGCCGCACGCCGGTCGTGCAGTGGGAGGCCCCGTGGGACGGCGGGCGCAGCCACTACGGCCAGGTCTTCGGCGCGGTGCTGGCCGGCGGGGGGTTCAGGGGCGGGCAGGTGGTCGGTGCGTCCGACGCCCGCGGCGAAGAGGTGAAGGAGCGGCCCGTGCATCCCGCCGTGGTGCTGCGGAGCATCTACACGCAGATGGGCATCGACCCGAACGCCAAGCTGCCGCACCCGCAGGGGCTGGACGTGCGTGTGGCTCCCACGACCCTGGAGGCGGGCGGGCCCGTGGGCGTCTTGCAGGAGATCATGTGATTGCCTTTGACCTTACTGACAGTACTGTCAGCTTGTCAATAAGGTCAGAGGTCCGGCGGCCGGCGCGGCCCAGGCGGGAGGAGGCGTCAGTGGTGACCAATCGTGTGCGCGGCTGGTGGGCGCCCGGCTTCCTGCTCTTCCTGGCGGCCTCCGCCGGGGCGCAGCAGGCCTCCCCGGGGCCCAGGGCGGGCTACCTCTACCCTGCGGGCGGCGAGCGCGGGACCACGGTGCAGGTCACCCTGGGCGGCGATGCCCTGGCCGGCGTACAGCGCGCGCTCGTCACCGGCCTCGGCGTCACGGCCGCCGTGGGCAAGTTCCACCGCCCGCTGAACCCCGGCCAGGCAAACCGCCTCCGCGAACGGCTGGAGGAGGCCCAGGCGGCTCTGATCGAGAAGAACCCCCTCACCGCTCGACGCCAGAACGTCAACCTGCCCGCCGTGTTCTCGGTGCTGGCCAGGGAGGCGGGCCTGACGCCCGAGGAGATCGCCGACCTGGATGAGTTCCGTCGCCGGCGCACCGACCCCAAGCGCCAGGAGAACCCGCAGATCGAGGAGACGCTCGTCCTGTCCGTGCAGATCGCGGCCGATGCGCCGCTGGGCGTGCGGGAGATCCGCCTGGCGGGCCCGACGGGCCTCAGCGCGCCCGTACGCTTCGTGGTCTCCGAACTGCGCGAGCGGCGCGAGGTGGAGCCCAACGACGCCATGGCCGACACCTGCGTGGAGGCCCTGCCCGCGGTCATCAACGGCCAGGTGATGCCCGGCGATGTGGACCGCTTCCGGTTCGCGGCGCCCAAGGGCATGCGGCTGGTGGCTTCTGCCGCCACGCGTTCCCTCACGCCCTTCCTGGCCGACGCCGTGCCGGGATGGTTCCAGGCCACGCTACGGCTGCTGGACCCCGACGGGCGCGAGATCGCCTACGACGACACCTCGCGGGGCGGCCTCGACCCCGTCATCCTCTGCGACATCCCCCGCGACGGCGACTACACGCTGGAGATGCGCGACGCGATCTACCGGG
>JAPLCQ010000028.1:21381-126163 GCA_026392115.1 Armatimonadota bacterium
AGGACTTCGTCTACCGCATCAGCCTGGGCGCGCTGCCATACGTCACGCGGCTGGAGCCCATGGGCGCGAGCCGGGGCCCGGCCACGCCCGTGCGCCTCGACGGCTGGAACCTCCCCGAGGCGCCCGTTGTCGTCGATACGTCCAGGATGGAGCCGGGGGTCGTTCGCCTGCCCGCCGAGGGCGCGGCGCTGAACCAGCTCCCGTTCATGGTCGAGGCCCTGCCCACCGTTCGCGAGAAGGAGCCCAACGACGCCGCAGGCAAGCCGCAACCCGTGGCGCCGGAGGCCGTCGTCGAGGGGCGCATGGACCGGCCGGGCGACATCGACCGGTTCCGGGTGCGGGCTCCGGCGGGGACGCCGCTGGTGGTGGAGGTGACCGCGCGGCGGCTGGGATCGCGCCTCGATCCGTCGCTCCGCGTCAGCGATCCGACCGGCGCCACGCTGGCCTTCTGCGATGACTGGGTCGACAAGGCCTCCGGCGATGCGACGCACCATGCCGACGCCCGCGTGGAGCTGAAGGCGCCGCCCGGCGGCGTCTGCCTCGTCGCCGTGCGGGACAGCCGAGGAGAAGGCGGGCCGGACTACGCGTATCGCCTCCGCATCAGCCGTCCGAAGCCCGACTTCGCACTGCGTGTGACGCCCGCGGGTCTGGGCGTCCGCGCGGGCATGAACGTCCCGTTCACCGTCTTCGCGGTCCGCAAGGACGGCTTCGACGGCGATATCACGCTCCGGCTGACCGGCTCGCTGCGCCGCTACACGCTCTCCGGCGCCCGCATCCCGGCGGGCCAGGAGAAGGCGCAGCTCACGCTGGGAGCGCCGACCGGACGCCCCGGCCTGCCCGAGGCGCTGACGCTGGAGGGGACCGCCACCATCGGCGGCGTGCAGGTGCGCAGGGCCGCCACGCCCGCCGAGGACCGGATGCAGGCCTTCGCCTACCGCCACCTGACGCCCGCGCAGGAGTGGCTAGTGGCCACCGGCATCGCGCCCGCCACGGTGCCCGCCATCCGCCTGGCCGAGCCCGGTCCGCTGGCGTTGCGGGTGGGCGCGTCGGCCAAGGTGAAGGTGACGGCCCCGGCCTGGTTGCTGAACGACACGCTGAAGTTCGGGCTGTACGACCCGCCGGCCGGGATCGAGATCGCAGGGACCGAGGTCTCCGGCGGCGCGCTGTTGGTCGAGGTTCGAGCCGTGGCAGGCAAGGCCAAGCCCGGCGACCGCGGCAACCTGGTGCTGGAGGCCTTCCGCGAGACCGTCCCGGTCGGGTCCAGGCCACGCTCCGCAGCCGTGCGGAGGCTGCCGCTGGGAGTACTGCCGGCGTTCGGGTACGAGGTGGCGCCTCGTTGACGGCGGCCACGGCCTGACCGTGCTGACCGCGTTGACCGGACTGACGACCCCTGCCGTCGCCCTGAACGAAGTGAAGGGCCCCGACTCCGGCGCTGCGGTGGCTTGCCCGGTGGCCTGCGCTTCGCTCGGCACGACCGTCAATGGCACAGGCGGCAGGGGCTTGGCCGTGTTCACCGTGTTGACCGGACTGACGGCGGCACGGGCGCGCCCGGTTGACAAGGCCGGCCCCGGCGGCGCATCATGCTGCATGGCTCACTGGACCGAGACGCAGCCCACTCTTGTGCGAGATCGCCTGCCGTGAGGCGCCTGGCGTTGCTGGCCGCGCTGCTCGCGGCGGCGGCCTCGTGCGCGGCGGCGCCAGGCGGGGCGCGGTGGCGCGGGGTCCACTTCAACCCGCAGGTGCGGGCCGATCCCAACTTTCCCTGGATGCTCCACTACGCAACCTGCCGCCCCGCCGTCCGCGCCGCCCTTCGCGAGCTTCGTACGGAGACGGGCGCCAACCTGGTGGACCTCTTCGTGATGATCCCCAACTCCCTGCGCACGCCCGCACGGGGCAACCGCGCCGGCGAGCCGCTGGAGGCCTGGGCCAACCTCGGCTTCCTCGACAACGTGGCGCTCTTCGTGGATGATTGCCACGAGGCGGGCCTCTCGGCCGAGCTGGACCTGGTTGACAACCGATGGATACCCTACAGCGTCGACCCGGCCGGGCACGTCGGCAGGCCCGACAGCCCCTGGTGGCCCACCGCCGACGAGACGCCATGGGACGAGGCCGCCGCCTGGTACGCACAGGTGATCACGGCCGTCGAGGCCCGGGCCCGCCACCCCGAGGCCATCGCCTTCTGGTGCATGATGGGCAACTACCACTGGGGAGCCGCCGAGCCCGTGCTATGGAACGACGAGGGCCGGCCCGAGATTCTGCGGTGGACCGAGCGGTTCGTCAAACGCGTCTGGCCCGCCTTCCGCGCCGCCGGCAGGAGGCCCAAGGCCGCGCCCATCCTCCTGCCGATCCTCGCCGAGGGCGGCTACTGGGAGAAGCGGACGCCCGCCGAGCGCCTGAGCGGCTTCGCGAACCTGAAGCGCTGGCTCGTGGACGACCTGAAGCGCCCGCCGGACCTCTGGGTGATGAGCACCTATCCCTATTGCGACCCGGCGCCGGACGGCTTCAGCTACCTGCGCGAGATCGTGCGCATCCTGGGCAAGGGGAGCGCCCGGCGGCTTGTCAGCACGGACCTGAAGGCCGTCGGGCACGAGGATGAGCTGACCGGGACGATCCTGCGCCCCGCGAGCCGCACAGGAAGGGACGCGCTGGCGTGGCACCTGGCGAAGGTGCGCGAGTACGGCATGGCCGGCTGGTGGATATGGGCCTACCAGGACACGCCCGCCTCGGCCAGCGGCGTTCGGCGGCTGGACGGCGCATGGAAGCGCGAGATCGTGGAGCTGATGCAGGCCCGATGACGGAGGGGCAGGGGGAGGTGGAGATGGGCCTGGGCGCGCTATGGGCCGCCGGCGCGGTCGCCGCGCTGAACGCCTCGGTGGGGCAGGGCGCGGAGTTCCGCTCGGTCCGCATCGTCATCGGCTCGGCGGCCTGCGCCGTGGAGCGCAACGCGGCCGCGCTGCTGGCCCAGCGGCTGGCCGAGCCCGCGGGCCTGCCCGTGCGAGTGGCCGCCGAGCCGCCGGCGCCGCCGCCCGCGCCCGGCGAGTTCGCCATCCTGCTCGGCATCCCGGCCAACCATGGCGGCGTGCGGCGCCTCATGGCCGACCTGGGGCTCGCGCCGCTCACCGGCCTGGCGCCCGGTCCCGAGGGCTTCCTCCTCCGCACCGCTCTGGTCGACGGCGCGCCGGGGCTTCTGGCGGCCGCCGTGGACGAGCGCGGCGCCGTCTACGCCGCCGGCGAGATACTGCGGCGGGCTCACTTCACGGCGGGCGGGATCCGCTTCCCGGCGCACCTGAGCCTCCGCACGGCGCCCGCGTTCGAGCTGCGCGGCACGCAGTTCGGCCAGAGCGGCGTGGCCCTGCAGAAGGCCGGTGCGCGCCCCTGGACGCAGGCCGAGACGGAGCACAAGATCGCCGACTTCGCCCTGGCCGGAGCCAACACCCTGCAGGCGCCGATCACCAGCGCCGAGGGCGACCCGACCTACCGTTACATCAAGGGGCTGGGCCTCAAGACCATCGTCCACATATCGGCCAACGCCGGTTCGGGTCCGCCCGAGTGGCGCGCCGCCGAGTCGATCGGTCGCGATGGCTACCTCTGCCCCTCGGTGCCCGAAGCCCGGGCGGAGCTGCTCCGGGCCATGGAGGCGAGTTTCCGCAACGCGCCGCACTTCGACTATGTCAGCTTCGCCGGCGGCGACGGAGGCGGCTGCGAGTGCGACCGCTGCAAGCCCTACGGCCTCGCCTTCATCCGGCTCTGCGAGGACTACGCGGCCATCGTCCACCGCTACCACCCCGACGCGCAGGTGATGGTCACGAACCAGAAGTTCAGCAACGAGGACGACCTGGCCATCTTCCGCTACCTGCGCGAACACCCCGGCACGTGGCTCCGGGCCTTCGTCTGCGGGCCGGGCTCCGACGCCATGTCCTGGCAGCCGGGCCACCGCCAGAACCACCGCATGGACCTCTTTCGCTACCCCGGCTTCGCGCCGCCGGGCCGCTACCTGCAGGAGATCCTCCACGAGTTGCCGCCGCAGCAGGACCTCGCCCTCTACACCGAGCTGACCCACTGGCGCTACTCGCAGAACGGCTTCGCGCAGGCCTACCCGCGGCCCGACAAGGAGGGCGCCCAGCCGCCGCACTGGGGCCACGGCGTCTACGAGCGGATGCCCGACCCCTACCTGACGCAGGTCTACGACCGCCTCACCTTCTTCGCCTGCCCGCGCTGGGTGCATCGGGCGTTCGGCGAGACGATGCGCTACTCCATCGGCGATTGCACCCACTCCAGCGGCACGCACGACCACGCGAACCAGTGGATATGGCAGCGGCTCCTCTGGAACCCGCAGATGACGGTGCGGCAGGCCGTCGACGAGTACGCCCGCGCCTGGTTCGGTCCCGAGGCCGCGCCGCAGATGGCCCTGGCCCTCTTCGCGATGGAGGAGTACCTGCGGTGGGACCCGGCCACGCCGCTCCCGCGCAAGGCCTCGCTGCGGCGCTACCGCGACGCGGTGCGGGCCGCCGGGCGCGCCATGCCGGGCTTCCTGCGCGACAAGAGCTGGCTCTGGCGCGAGTACGCCCAGAAGGCGGCCATCGACCGCCGCACCCAGCTCGCCGTGGCGCAGCAGATGGCGCTGCAGGCGGGCATCGAGCAGGCGTGCGCCCGGGCGCTCAAGGGCGGAGACCCGAACCAGGCGATCCGCCTCTGCCTTGCGCGTCTGGCCGCCCGGCGCGAGACCGCCGCCATGCGCCGCCTGCGCGAGGAGGCCCAGCGCCTGGGCGAAGAGAGCAACGCCCTCTACGGCGTCCGCTCCGAGGGGCTGCGGTCGTTGGACCACGACTTCGTGGGCCTGGGCTGGCTGAAGCGACAGCTCCAGCGCGCCCTTGCCGCCGCTCCCGACGCCAGGCGGGAGTTGCTCGCCCAGATCGCCGACTACGAGGACGCCGGCCCCGGCGGCTTCTATGACAACCTGGGCAGCTATGAGGCCGCTCCGCACCTGGTCAACGGCGCCCCCTACGACCACGGCCAGCCCTACGTCTCCGAAATGCTCTCTGAGGGCAACCGCCTGAGCCAGCGCACCATGTGCGGCACGCAGGACGAGGCGTGCGGCCTGGAGCTGCGCTACGAGGGCCTCGACCCGGCTGCGCGGTACCGCGTGCGCGTTACGCTGGTGCGCCCCTGGTTCCAGCCCCGCTACGTCCAGCGCATGAACCAGAAGTCCGAGAGCCTCTACGCCGACGGCCTGCCGCTGGCCCTGGATCTGGAGCTGCCCGAGAAGATGAGCGACCAGTTCACCTTCGACATCCCGCCCCAGGCCACCGCCGACGGCGCCCTCGCCCTGAGCTTCCGAAAGAGCCCCGACGCGGCCGCCGGCGACCGCGTGAGCGTGGAGCAGTGGCGCAACACGGGCGGCTGGGGAACCCTCTGCAGCGAGGTCTGGCTGACGAAGGCGGGTCGGTGAGGCGCCGCCGCACCGCACTCGGTGGCTCCGGCCTCCGCGCCCGAGTCCTGCGCACCGCCACCGCGCCGCCATAGATCGCCACCACTTACACAACATGACACCACCCAAGCTCGGCGCATCCTGTCCTAGTCCATTCTCGCGGAACGGCCCCAGAGATTGCCGGTTATGCTGCAACATAGCGCGCGATCGCTGCGTCTATAGTATAGATGGCGCAGGCGAGCCGGGCTGTCAATGGCGCGGCCGTGGCTTCAGTCCTGCCCCGTGCAGGAGGCATCCCGATGACGGAACTACAGAGGTTACTGCAGGGTGTGATGGACGCCGCGGGCAGCGCAGCAATGATCTGTCGCGCCTTTCCGCGGCTCCTGCGCCCCCTGCTACTGGCCCTTGTCGTGGCGGTCGCATCGTCGGCCCTCGCGCAGAGCCGGCCCGACACCGTCTGGAAGGTGGCTCTGGCCGCCCAGCCTACTGCTTACGCGGTTTCGCCGGACGGCACACTCCTCGCCTGCGGCTACGAGAACAGCCTGGTCACCGTCCACCGCACCGAAGACGGCGCCATGGTGCATACCCTTACGGCACCAAGTGCGGTGAAGGAGGTGTTGGCACTGGCCTTTGCCGGCGGTGGGCAGTACCTGATGGTCAGTCGTCGCATGAATACCGCCAGTAACAGGTTTGTCGGCTACTACCGGATGTCTGACGGGCAGGTCGAGGAGACTTTCCACACGCAGATCCCTGCAGGAGAAGCATGGTCGTTGGCCACAAGCCCGGACGGTCGCTACATAGCATGGGGGGCAACACCAGTTAAGGTGAATCCAACACCCAACGGATGGGATTACCGCACGATCGGCATCTACGACACAACGAACAAGGTTATGGATCGGTATTTCGAGCGTAACGGGTCCGCCGAGTCCATCACCTACTCAAACTCCGGTGCTCTGCTGGCTGTCGGCAACTACGGAGCCCTCACGCTCTGTCGGTTGGCAGACAACACGCTGATACCGATACCGAACGCCTCCGGCTATGAGCAACACACCAAGGCCGTCCTTTTCTCACCCGATGACACTCTCCTGGCCACCGGGGCCGGCCTGTATGCCTCTGGCCTGTCAAGCAGACCTTATGTGCGCCTGTGGAGCGTGGCGGAAGGCACGGTGGTTCGGACCCTTGCGGGCACCACGCTGGCGGCCAACAGCCTGGCGTTCATGACCGACGGGACCGTGCTGATGGCGGGCGGAGGCAGCTACAGCACCAATGCGGCCAGCAATAGTGCCACGGGCGGCGTCCTCTTCTGGCGGGTCTCAGACGGCGAGCTGCTGCGCGTGTGGGAGGACCCGTCCGACGTCAACCACTGCGTGCTCGACGCCAAGTTCTCGCCCGATCAGTCGATGATCAGCTATGTAACGCGCGGCGCCGAGCCCGCCCTGGTGCTGGCGCGCAATCCCTATGGCCCGACGGCGCCCACGTCCATCGACCTGCCCACCGTCAACGGCAGGATCGGCGAAAACGTCACCATTGCGGCCAACCTCTGGAACTCAGGGCGGCCCGTGGCCGACCGAGCGCTCACGGTGAGCATCGACGGGGTGGCGCTGGGCTCCGCAACCACCGACGCCGCCGGCCACATCGCCCTGCCGTACACGGTGCCCGAGGGCGCGGGCGCCGGAACGCGGGAGATTGCCGCCGAGTTCGCCGGTGACGCCACCTACAGCGCGACGCGCGCCACCGCCGGCCTCATCGTGGCGCAGGCCGCTTGCGGGCTGTTCCTGCCAGATCGAACCGCGCGGATCGAGACGGAGTGCCTTCTCAAGGCCTATCTCTACCGCCGCCACGACCATGGCCGGCCCGCGGGACGGACCATCACCTTCGCCGTGGACGGCGCGGCCGTGGGCTCCGCCGACACCGATGCAGGCGGCCAGGCGGTCCTGCCCTACATCCTCCCGGAGGGCTCGGGGCCCGGAGCCCGCACTCTCACCTCGGCCTGGGCGGGCGACACGGCCTACGGTTCAGCCGGCGCCTCCTCTACCCTCACGGTCACGCCGGGGACGATCTACCTCTGGCTGCTGGAGCCGCGCTCCGTCACGAGGGGCGGCGCCGTCTACCTCCGCGCCTATGCCCGGTCCCTGCCCTACTACAACTGGAAGGCGGGCCTGGCCATCGGCTATGCGGTGGACGGCACCGACGTGGGCATGGCCAAGACCAACGCCGACGGCCGCGCGGACTGGTACTACGTGGCGCCGCTGAACTCAACCGTGGGCGACCACACGTTCACCTGCACCTTCTACGGCAATGCGCTCTACGGCCCAACCGAGCGCTCCGGGACGCTTACCGTTACGCCGTAACCGTATGCCGTCGGCGTAGGGGGCGGCCCTCTTGCGGCCGCCCCCTACCGTTTGGGCCGGTCGGCGAGGCGGCACGCGGGTCCCCGGCGCGACCGCACACATCGATGTGCGGTACTATGTGTAGCACGGAGGCGCCCTATGGCTACCAACCTGATGCTCGACGACGACCTCATCGCGCAGGCGATGGAGGCCGGGCATCACCGGACCAAGCGCGAGACCGTGAACGAGGCGTTGCGGTCCTACGTGGCCTTGCTGCGGCAGCAGCGCATTTTGGACCTGTTCGGCCAGATGGACTTCGACCCCGAGTACAACTACAAGGCTGAGCGCAGCCGTCCGTGAGGGTGATCGTCGATACCTGCGTCTGGTCGTTGGCCCTACGGCGGTGCGCGGTGGAGCCGGGACCCGAGGTGACGGCCCTCAGGGACCTCGTCAGGGAGCGGCGGGTCGAGATTCTAGGCCCCATACGCCAGGAGTTGCTGTCGGGCATCCGCGACGAGCAGCGCTTTGAGCGCTTGCGTACGCATCTGGCCGCATTCCCGGACATCCCACTGGAACCAAGCGACTACGTCGAAGCGGCCCGATGCTCCAACCGATGCCGCTCGGCGGGCATCCAGGGCTCAGCTACGGACTTCGTGATCTGTGCCGCCGCCCTGCGCCGCGACCTGGCCATCTTCACCACCGACGCCGACTTCGATCACTACGCGCGGGTGCTCGGCGTGGCGCTCCACCGCGTGATAGGCTGAACCCCGGCCATTCGGCGGCTCGGGCGCCCTCGGCGGCGAGCCCTCGCCCGTCCAAGCGCCCAGGTCGCCCCTCCCACCCCGCCGTTTGTGGCACAATGCTCACCTGACGCGCCCGACCGGTCCGTGCCGGGACCGCGGGCGATGCGGGGGACACCAACGCGTGGCGATCGTCTGCGACCCCCGGTATGCCGATGACGCGCACTTCTGGGAGACGGTGGCCGTGAACCGCGGCCTCACCGTCCGGATGTTCCCACTGGAAGAGGCGGCCCGGGCGTGGCTGGCGCAGGCATGAGGCGCGTCGCGCTCGCCGAATCGCCGCGATGGGAGGTTGCCGAGTGATCACGTCCGTTCTCACCGATGCCCAGATCGCCAGGGTGAATGACGCCTCGCTGACGATCCTCCAGCGCGTGGGCGTTCACCTGCCCCATCCCGAGGCCCTGCGGCTCTTCGAGGAGGCCGGCGCGACGGCGGATCGCGACGCCCAGCGCGTCCGCATCCCCGCCGACCTGGTGCGCCGGTGCGTGGAGCAGGCGGGCAAGGAGTTCACCCTCTACGGCCGCGACGAGGGCCGCACGGCCCGCTTCGGGCAGCGATGCCGCAACTACAACTCCATCGCGGGCGAGGCGCTCTGGGTGGACGAGCTGGGCGCGCCGCGCCGCTACTGCCGTCTGGAGGACGTGGCCGCCGCCGCCCGGCTGGGCGACGCGCTGGCGCCGATCAACGTCGTGGGCGCCATGGCCGATCCGCGGGAGCTGCCGCCCGCCGCCCGCTGCGTGGCCGTGGTGGCCGAACTGCTGCGGAACACAACCAAGCCCATCACCTTCTGGTACCACGACCGGGCGTCGGCTCGCTTCGTCAACGAGATCATGGTGGCCGTGCGCGGCTCCGAGGCGGCCGCACGGGCAATGCCCCTGGCCTACCCCTTCCTCGAGCCGATCAGCCCGCTCCGCTTCCCGCACAACGGCGTGGACCTGCTCTTCGAGACCGGCAAGCTGGGCCTCCCCGTGCCCGTGGGCCCCATGGCGCAGATGGGCCTCTCGGCGCCGGGCACAGTGGCCGGGACGCTGGCCCAAGAGAACGCCGAGATACTGGCCGGCATCTGCGTGGTCCAGCTCATCTCGCCCGGCGTCCCCGTGGTCTACGGCGGCATCTGCCACGCCTTCGACATGCGGACGACGCAGCTCATCTTCAGCGGCCCCGAGCAGGCGCTCTTCGGAGTGGCGCTGACGCAGATCGGCAAGAGCTGGGGCCTGCCCGTCTACATCAACGTGGGCCTCACCGATTCGAAGGTCGCCGACGCGCAGGCGGGCCTCGAGGCGGGCGTGACGCTGGCCTACGGCGCCGCTGCCGGGGCGGACATCTTCGGGCACCTGGGCATCAGCGGCGTGGACCAGGCCGCATCGCTGGACATGCTGGTGCTGCAGGCCGAGATCGTCCGCTACGTGGAGAGCACGCTGCGCGAGATCGACTTCAGCGACGCGGCGTTCGGCCTCGACGTCATCGAGGAGGTCGGCCCCGGAGGCCGCTTCCTGGACCAGATGCACACGGCTCGCCGTTTCCGCAAGGAGCTCTGGTTCCCGGAGCTGCTGGACCGCTACTTCTACGACCAGTGGCTCGTCTACGGCGCCACCACGCTGGAGCAGCGCTGCCGCATGCGCCGCGAGGAGCTGCTGGCGACCCACACGCCGGAGCCGCTGCCCGACGACCTGGAGCGCGAGGTCGCCCGCATCGTCGCCGCCGCCCAGCGACACCTTGGAGGGGAAGCATGAAGGCTGCAGTCGTCGTTGAGCCGGGACGGTTGGAGGTGCGCGAGCTGCCGCCGCCGGCGCTCGGCCCCTACGATGCGCTCTGCGAGATGCTCTGGGGGGCCACCTGCACGGGCACCGACGGCCACCTGATCCATGGCCGCTTCCCGTGGCCCGTGCGCTACCCGACCGTGATCGGCCACGAGAGCGTCGGCCGTGTCGTACGGGTGGGCGCCGAGGTGCGCCGCCTTCGCGTCGGCGACCTGGTCTCCCGCGTGGGCCTGCCCGCCGCTCCCGACGGCTCCTTCGACGTGAACTGGGGCGGCTTCAGCGAACAGGGCGTCGCCCGCGACTGGATGGCCATGCGCGACGACGGCCTGCCCGAGGCCCAGTGGCGCGGCCACTCCATCAACCAAGCGATCCCGCCGGACATCGACCCGGCGTCGGCCACCATGGTGGTCACGTGGCGCGAGACGCTGAGCGCCATCACCCGCATGGGCCTGGGCCGCGGCGCGTCGGCGCTGGTCATCGGCTCCGGGGGCAACGGCCTGGCCTTCGCGGCGCATGCCCGGCACATGGGCGCCGAGAGCGTGGCCATGGTGGGCGGCGCCGGCCGGTTGGAGACCTGCCGGGCGGCGGGCGCCGACCTTGCTCTGGCCTACTCCGCCTCTGATACGCACGACCGGCTCCGCGATGCCCGGCCCGGCGGGTTCGACTTCGTCATCGACGCCGTGGGCAAGTCCGGCGTGGCGGACGCCTACCTGCCGCACGTGGCCGCCGGCGGCATGCTCACCATCTACGGCGTCGATGACTTCGGCAAGTGCATGCTCAACCCGACGCGGGCCCGGGGAACGTTCACCCTCTACCAGGGCGGTTACGAGGAGGCCGAGGCCCATCACCGCGTCATTGACCTGATGCGGTCCGGCGACCTGGACGCCTCGGTCTGGCTCAACCTGGCGCACCCCTACCCGCTGTCCGAGATCAGCCGCGCCTTCGACGACCTGGCGGCGCGGAAGCATGTGAAAGCCCTCATCCGGCTGGGAGCGTAGGCGCCATGGCGGCACGGCGGCTCATGGTCTACGCCGTCGCGCTGGCCTGCGCCGCGTGGAGCCTCGCGGGGGCGAGGGCGGGGCCGTCCCTAGTTGAGACCGTGGGGCGCGGCGTCACCGTGGTGCGCGACGACAACGGCGCCTGGGCCGCCGACTGCAGCAAGGACATCACCCACCAGGTCGAGCCCGCCTACACGGCCCGCAAGACGCTGGACCTCTCCGCCGTGCCCGAGGCGCTCTGGGCGCGCGTCCGGGCGGTCCGCATCTCGGCCCTGTTCATGGTGCGCGACTACTCACGCGTCGCCGGAGGCACGGTTGACGGGCTCGACGAGGCCTACCAGGTCATCGTCAACGGTCGCGTACATACCTACCCCACCAGCGGCGGCCCAACCCCCTTCGCTGAAGGCGCGCCGCAGGCGCCGGAGTGGTTCGACCACGACATCCCGCCGTCCGAACTACGCCGCGGCCCCAATGAGGTGCTCATCCGCAAGGCGCCGGGCAGGGGCGGGTACGACGACTACCTCTATCTCTGCATCGACCTGACGGCCCATCGCGGCCACAGCGCCGTGGCCTTTGACGGTTCTTCGTGGCGCACGGACGCCCTCACCGTGCCCGGCGGCTCGGGCGAGTACATGGTGCGGGCCTACCTGGTGACCGAGAGCGGCACCGTCGCGGCCACATGGCGGCCCCATGCGGCGCCCGCGCTGGAAGACCCCGACGGCATCATCGGCTATGCGGGTCCGACCGTCGGCGCCGCCGCCGACGGTTCCGTGCGCCTGGAGTGGAACCCGGCTGCGCTGGACGCGCGGGAGCCGGTTGAAGTCTCGTTCGACGGCTCGGCCGACGCCGAGATGCTCTGGCTGGACGGCCAGGGCAACCCCACGGGCGAGGCCTCGCGCGGCGGACGGCTGGCGCTCCAGGCGGGCGGGGCGCCGCGACCGGGCGGTGTGCTGCTGCGCAGGCTTGGGCAGGCTGGCATCCGCTCCGTGACGCTGCGCGCCTGCCGCGCCCTGCGGCCGCCTCCGGCTCCCATCGACCCCTGCCCGCCCATGGCCGCGCCCTTCGCGATTCCCAAGCCGCGTCCGCCCTCGGCCGTCGTGGGCCGCTCCGGCGCGACGCTGTTGGGCAGCCGGCTGGATGCGCGCTTCGAGGCCGGCGGCAGGCTGCGGCTCGTTTCGCTGCGCAATCGGGTCACCGGCACGGAGATGCTCCGCGCCGGGGCGCCTCCGCTCTTCACGGTGATGGTCGACGGACGGCGTTACAGCGGGAGCGGTGACTTTCGCTTGCTTTCGATGTGCCTGGATGGAGCAGGGCTTCGCGCGGAACTGGCGCTGGCCGACCCGCCGCTGCGGGCCGAGCTCACGGCTCACATGGAGCCCGAGGGGCTGCGCCTGGGCCTGAACCTCCGGCCCGCCGGTTCGGCCGACGTGGCCGCATCGGTCGTCTTCCCGCACCTGGAGGGGCTGGCCGCATCGCCCGACCCGCGCGACGACCGCTACTTCTACCCGCTGGGTGGAGGCATCATGGCCGGGACGCCCTCGCTGGTGCGGGCGGTCTACGGCGACCATCAGGCCCTCTACCAGGTGATGGACCTCCACAGCCCCACCCGGGGCGGCGGCCTCTACCTGCGCGTGGACGACGCCCAGGGCATGCACAAGGCGCTGACCCTGCGCAAGGCCGTCGCCGGCCTGCCCGAGGTGAACTGCGACCGCGTGGCCACGCTCACCCGAGAGGAGTTTAGGGGCGCCAATCCGCTCTCGGGCGCGCCGGGAGTGGGCATGGCTGTGGAGTATTCCCTGCGGACCCGCGCTCCGGGAGCGGCGTTCCCCACGTCGCCCGCGCTGCTCGCCGCGCATCCCGGCGACTGGCACGAAGCCATGGAGGCCTACGCGGCCTGGGCGCACCGGGCCTGGCGCTTCCGACCCATGGGGTCGCGCCTCCGCTCGGTCCACACGATGACGCCGCGCGGTTGGTCCACCGACCAACTCTTCAGGGACGGCGCCTACCGGTCCGACCTGGTCGACCCGGCCCTGCCCGGCGTGGGCCGCAGCATGACCGACTGCCTGGAGCTGATGTCCTGGTGGGACTGGTCGCCGCTGGGTCCGCTCGGAGCGCCCATGGACAACCTGGCCGCCAGGCTGACGCCGGAGCAGGTCCGCGCCTGCGAGCCCTACCTCGTGCGGGACCCCGTCACCGGAGCCCGCATGTGGAACAACCAGCCCGGCGACTACGCAGGCTACAATGATCGCTTCGGCGGCCTGCCCGCCTTCCGCCGCGCCGTGGAGGGCTGGAAGCGGCAGGGCGCGTTGGTCACGCCCTACACCGATCCCTTCCGCTTCGACGAGTTCTGCCCGCTTGGTCGTCAGGTGGGCGACCGGTGGGGCGTGGTGGGCGTCGACGGCAAGGTGACCCACGTCTACGACGTTCTGAACCCCTGCCACTACGTGCCCGAGGTTCGCCGCTGGGTGGCCGACACCATGGAGCGCGTGCTCCGCGAGACCGGCGCCGACGGCCTCAGGCTGGACGAATATGGCCACATGGGTTGGGCCTGCTTCAGCCCCGCGCACCGGCACACCTGGGCCGAACCGGGCGTCTCGCAGTGGAACAAGGCGGTGGCCGAGACGACCGCCGAGGTGCGCCGCCGCATGGACCGCATCCGGCCGGGCCTCGTTCTCACCACCGAGCATCCCGGCTACGACTACCTGATGCGGAGCATCGACGGCTGCATCACCTACGACCTGACGGTGCAGTCAACGCCCCTGCGCCCGCTGGAGTGCAACCTGCAGCGGTTCTACTTCCCCGAGTGCAAGGCCTATGAGCTGGACTACACCGGCCGCCCCGCATCCATGGCGAAGAAGCTCTGGAACGGCGTGGCCTCGTTCGCCACGGCGTGGGATCGGCGGCACATACTCTACCTGCGCCGCAACGAGGACGCTCTGAACTCGCGCGACTGCCGGGCGCTGATCACCGCGCCCAGCCGAGGGGTCGCCGTCAATCGCTTCTCCGCCGGGTCCAAGACGCTCTTCCACATCTACAACGCCACGGGCCATACCTTCGCCGGTCCCGCGTTGGACGCGCCCCTGGCCTCCGACAGGCATCTGGTGGACCTGCAGGCGCAGCGCGAGGTGCGGCCCGGCCCCGGCGGCGCGGTACATCTGGCGCTCCCGCGGGACGGCGTGGCCTGCCTTGCCCGTCTGCCCCGCATGCTCTCGGTTAGGCGAAGCGGCGACCGGCTGGTTGTCACCTCCGCGGGCGCTCGGAAGGGCGATCGCAT
Organism: Armatimonadota bacterium; assembly: GCA_026392115.1. Lineage (GTDB taxonomy): Bacteria > Armatimonadota > Chthonomonadetes > Chthonomonadales > CAJBBX01 > CAJBBX01. Next base: position 35,972 of record JAPLCQ010000028.1, read on the forward strand.
CGCGCTGGCCGGGGCCGAGGGCGAGGAGCTGGCCGGCGCGGTCCTGGCGCGACCCTCCGGCGCGACGGAGTTCGCCGCGAACGGCTCCGCCCGCGCCGTGCTGCTGCTGCGCCGGGGGCTGCTGGTGGACCTGCTACCGTTGCCCTGACGCCGCGGTCTCATCCGCCCGGACCCTCGCGGCATCGAGGGCCGCCTGCGCCATCTGGCGTCGTCGTCCGGGCTCCGTCTTGCGGAGTAGCCGCTCCATGGCTGCGATAGACTCGCCGCGGCCCATGGCCCGCACCACCTGGACCAGGTCCCAGTCGCGCTTGTCGGCCGCTCGCTTGGCGAGGAGGGACATGACATGCGGGCCCACGCGGTCGTAGTCCTCCGGCCAGGCACCGGCGCCGGCGGCGCGGAGCAGCGCCCGAGCCGCCTTGCGGACCTCGCTCGACGAACTCCGGCTGAGGCACTGTATGGCGAGGGCCAGCCCCTCCGGCGCCTCCAGATCGGCGAGTGCGCCGAGGCAGGTCAGCTTGAGCCGCTGCCGATTCACCGGGAGTAGCCTGGCGACCACGTACCAGATCAGCGGGAACGCCGCGATGGCGATGTAGAACGGTAGTTCGGCCATCTTCATCTCGCGTCCCATCTTGACGATGAACCGGATGAAGAGGCCCAGCCCCGTGGCGACGTAGACCGCGGGCGGTATGACCACCGCCGGGCGGCGGAACCGTCGCCAGCAGGCTTCCACCAGGACGCGCCCCGCCTCCCGGGCCCGGTCCGGCGTGGTAACGGCGTAGGGCAGGCAGTTGGCCGCAAGGCAGACGTCCCACATGGGCCGCACCTTGGGGCCGCGCAGGATGTGGATCAGCGGGCCGTAGGCATGGTCGGGCCTTCCCTCCAGCACGGCGTCCACGGCGGCAACCAGGCGCCGGCTGGTGGCGAACACCTGCGCGATCTCGGTCACCTGCGCCCGCATTTCCGGGTCCATCTTCAGCGGTTCGTACGTCGGGTCTGTCTGCTCCACGATCAGCGCTCCAGTGCGTAGCAGCGGCCTACTTGCTCGCGTTGGCTACCTTCCGGCCGGCAAGCCACCTGATACACGCCTCCTGCCAGGCGATCCACTCCGGGCCCTTGCCGCAGCCCAGGCCGTGGGCGCCCGTGGGCAACTCCAGGTACTCGGCCGGCACCTTGTGCCGCTGCAACGCGGCGTAGAAGCGGCGACTCTGCTCCACGGGTACGGTCTGGTCCTGCACCGAGTGGGTCAGGAAGGCCGGCGGCGTCTGCGCGGTCACGTTGCCCTCTGTCCGGGGCATCCCCGCGTAGTCGGTGGCCGGGTAGACCAGCACGAGGAAGTCGGGCCGGCAACTCAGGCGCTCCGCGGGATCGACCGCCTTGGGGTCGCCCTTGTCGAAGCTGGTGCCGACGTTGCATGCCAGGTGTCCGCCGGCGGAGAAGCCCATCATTCCGATCCGTTTGGGGTCGAGCCCCCACTCTTTCGCGCGCGAGCGGACCAGACGCACGGCACGGCGGCCGTCGGCGATGGAGACCGGCGCGGGGTAGGGCTGGATGCGGTACTTCAGCACGATGCCGGTCACGCCGTGCGCGTTGAGACAGGCGGCGATGTCGTGTCCCTCGTAGCTCATCATCAGCGCGCGGTAGCCGCCGCCGGGGCAGACGATGACGGCCGCGCCGGTGGCCGTTGCCCTGGGGGCGAGGTGGACGGTGATCTCCGGCCGGTCGGCATCGGTCGCGCCGCGGGCATCGGGCGCCGCGCCGGGCCAGAGCGGGCGGACGGGCGCGGGCTCGGCGCAGGCGCAACAGGCCAACACCAGCGTCGCGCAGAGGAGCGGGAGGGCGGTCCCGAGGTGGCCCACGGCATCGGGCAGGTTCATGCGGCACTCCTTGGCGGGCGTCGCGGGCGGCATCGCCCAAACGCTAACGGAACCCTAACATACCCTTCCGGCGCGCCGCATGGGTAGACTCCCGAGGGTGTCACAGAAAAAAGGGGGAGTGCGCTTGGCAAGTAGAGCTCTGGCGGCGGCGGGATCGGCGGCTCTCCTCGCCCTTGCGCTGGCGTTGGCCTTGGCGTTGCGGCTCCCGCACCTGGGCGCCCGGCCCATGCATGCCGACGAGTCGGTCCATACCGTGAAGTTCGCCGAGCTATGGACCACGGGCCGCTACACCTACGACCCCAATGAGTTCCATGGCCCCACGCTCTACTACGCGACGCTCCCTTCGGTCCTGGCCGCCCGCCGCGCTGACTTCGCGGGCACGCGGGAGCGCGACTTCCGGCTGCCGGTGGCGCTGGCCGGATCACTGTTGGTGCTGGCCTACCTGCTCTTCGCGCCGGGCCTCGGTCGTTCGGGCGCGGCGGCGGCGGCGCTGCTGGCGGCGGCCTCGCCCTCCATGGTCTACTACAGCCGGTACTACATCCAGGAGACCTTCCTGGCCCTCTTCACCGTGGTGGCCGTGGGTTGCGGCTGGCGATGGCTGCAGACGCGCAGGACGGGCTGGCTCATGGCCGCCGCGGTCTTCGCCGGGCTGATGCAGGCCTCCAAGGAGACCGCCGTGGTAGCCGTGGCAGCCGCCGGAGCCTCGCTTGCGCTGGAGGCCGGCTTCCGGCGCCTCCGCCGCGACGGGCCTCCTTCGCCCTGGCCTCCGGCGTCGTGGCGCGTCTGGCTCGGCGCTCTGCTGCTGGGCCCCCTCACTGCCGTTGGGCTCCTGAGCTGCGGCTTCCGCAACCCGCAGGCGGCCGTCGACATCGTCCGCACCTACCTGCCCTGGCTGCAACGCGCGGGCGGCGCCACGGAGCACATCCACCCCTGGTGGACCTACCTGAGCCTCCTCTTCTGGGTCCGCAAGCCGGAGGGGCCGGCCTTCACCGAGGCGGCCATCGCCGGCACGGCGCTGCTGGGGCTGCTCTGGGCCTTCGCGGCCCGGCCCGCCACGCCGAAGGCCGCCGACCGGGCCTCCTTGGCGCGGCTCACGGGTGTGCAGGCGCTCCTGATGCTGTCGGCCTACTCGGTGATCCCCTACAAGACGCCCTGGTGCGTCGTCTCGCTGGTCGCCCTGCTCTGTGTGCCCGCGGGAGCCGCCTTCTCCGCCCTCTGGGACCGCCTGCCGGCCCCGGCCCGCGTGGTCCCGCTGCTGGCGCTGCTCGCCGCCGTGGCGAACTTGACGGCGCAGGCCATGCATGCCTCCGGCCCGCTGGCGGCCGACCCCCGCTCTCCCTATGTCTACGCGCATACCGAGGCCGACATCCTGCGCCTCCAACGGCGCGTGCTGAAGATCGCCGACGCCAACGCGGCGGGCCACGCCATGGTCGTGAAGGTGATATGGACCGACCACTACTACTGGCCGCTGCCCTGGTACCTGCGCGGCATGGCCAATGTGGCCTACTACGACGCCGTGCCCGCCAGTCCCGACGCGCCGGTGGTGATCTCCCACAACGACCACGACGAGGCCCTTACCGCGAAGCTGAAAGACCACCTGATGACCGGCTTCTACAAGGTTCGGCCCGGCGTCTTCGCCCAGCTCTGGGTCCGCATGGACGCCTGGCAACGCTTCTTGGAGCGCCGCAAGCCGGGAGACGAGGAGTAACGCCATGTTCGCAGCCCTGCAGCAAGCCATGATCTGGGACGCCGCCGATACCGCCACACCCACGGCCGTCGCCTTCCGCAAGACGATACACCTGCAGGGCAAGCCCGACAGCGCGGTGCTGCACGTCTTCGCCGACGCGCGGTACACGCTCTGGATCAACGGCGTCATGGTGGCGGGCGGCCCCAACCGGTTCGACCCCAAGCGCCCCGAGGTCGACACGCTTCCCGTCACCGAGTACCTGGCCCCCGGCCCGAACACGCTGGCTGTGCTGGTCTACGCGCGCCTCTCCAACTACCGGTTCATCCGCCACCAGCCGGGCCTCGGCTGCCTCCTCGAGGTTCGCACCGGCGACCGCACGGAGCGCCTGCTGACCGACGCCACATGGCGCACCAGCGCGGCCACGCGCTTCGGTCCGCCGGAGGTTCTGATCAGCGGCCTGGCCGACCGCGTGGACGAGCGGCGCGAGGCGGGCGACTGGACCGCGCCCGGCTTCGACGATGCGGCCTGGCCCCACGCCGTGGCCGTGCCCGGCGACCGGTGGGGCGCCTTCCAGCCTCGGGCCATCCCGCTGTTGACGCAGGACCGCGTCACGGGCGGCCGCCTGGTGGCAGTCGTCCGCAAGGGCGGCTCCAAACCGCTCGATCAGCCCATCGATGCCGCCCTGCCGCTGGCGCTGGGCCCCGATGAAGCCGTCACGCTCGACCTCGGCAAGATGTGCCGGGCGTCGCTGGAGGCCTCCTTCGAGCCCCACGGCGAGGCCGAGGTCGAGCTGCTCCCGCGCCAGTGCGCCTCAGGCCGCGACGCCGCCTTCATGGGCAGTAGCCGCTACGTCGCCGCCGACCGGCCGGGCCGCCGCCTCTACCGCACCACCGACGAGACCACCTGCCGGCTGGTCACCTTCCGGGTCCTGCGGGGGCGCGTCACGCTGCATGGCCTCGGCGCCGTGGAGCGCCGATACCCCTTCCGCCGGGCGGGCTCGTTCCACAGCGACGACGAGTTCCTCAACCGCCTCTGGGAGATGGCCGTCCGCACCGCCGAGGTGAACGCCGTGGACGGCTACATCGACGGCTCCGAGGGCGGCGAGTGGGTGACGGGGCACATCGACTACCCGGTGACCGAGGTCGCCTTCGCGGCCGAAGACGATGCGGGGAGGCCGCAGTACAGCGACATGCGGCTGCTGGCCAACCAGCTCTCGCGGATGTCCCTGAGCCAGGAGGGCGACCAGCTCCTCCGCGCTTGGCACCCCACGGACTGGAACCTGGGCCCGCGCGACATGGAGCGGGGCATCCACAACTTCATTGAGGACAGCTCCTGCTGCTGGGTCAGCCTCCTGCGCCGGGTCTACGAGGGCACGGGCGACCGCGCGCTGGTGGATCGCCTGTGGCCCGTGCTGGAGCGGCTGGTCGCCTGGTTCCTGGCTCGGCGCACCGAGCGCGGGTTGGTCCGGGCGCGGGAGTTCTACCTCCACTTCGACAACCCCATCGCCTACCACGAGTGCGAGGGCGCCACGCTCAACGCCATGGCATACGCCATGCTGCGCGATGCCGCCGGCCTGGCCGCGTCCGCCGGCAGGCGTTCGCAGGCGTCTCGCTGGAGCCGTGCGGCGCGCGACCTGGCGGCGGCGTTCAACCGTCACCTCTGGGACCCCAAGGCCGGCGCCTACCTCGCCGGACTGAAGGAGGGCGAGAAGAAGCTCCTCACGCGCTGGCCCGACCCCAGCTTCGACCGCTACTACGCCGCCATCGACCAGTCGAGCCCGGCCTTCCCGCCCACGCCGCAGGCCGCCGTCATGGCCCTCGTCAGCGGGCTCGTCCCGCCGGACCGGCTGGCGACCGTGCGGCAAACACTGATGGAGCGCCACCCCGAGTTCATCAGCCCGGTCTCGTACCTCTTCGCCTTCGATGCCATGTACCAAATGGACACCGATGCGGCCGACCTGGAGGCGTTGCAGACCATGCGGCGGCGCTGGGCCACCATGGTGGGCAGATCGATGCCCGGCACCTTGGGCGAGCAGTTCGGCGACGAGAGCTACTACTGCCACGACTTCGGCCCCGTCCCGGCGGCGTTCCTCGCCACGCGCGTCCTCGGCGTTCGCCGCGTGGGTCCGACCGACCGCAAGCGCCTGCTCATCGAGCCCCGGCTGGCCGATCTCCGACAGGCCGAGGGCGTCGTCTGCACCCGCCATGGACCCGTGGCGGTCTCGTGGGAGCGGACCCTCTCCGGCGGGCTGCGGTTCAGGGTCAACGTGCCCGAGGGCGTTACGGCCGAACTCGCCCTGCCCATGCCGACTGCGGGCGCCAGGTTGACCCTGGACGGCAAGCCGCGCCCGGCCGCTCGGCGGCGGGGCCGCTTCGCCACGGTGAACCTGCGCGGAGGAGACCACAGCGGCAGCGTGGAGCCGTGATCGCTATCCCGTCACGCGCACTCCAGTTCCGTCCGCGCCATGACTTCTGCCTGCATCTGCGGTGAGAGGCCGACGAAGTAGTCGCTGTAGCCTGCAATGCGCACCACCAGGTCCCTGTGCCGCTCGGGGTCCGCCACGGCGTCGCGCAGGATGTCGGGGCTGACCACGTTCACCTGCGCCTCGAATCCGCCCATGGAGCAGAAGGCCCCGATCAGCGGCTTCATGGCCGCCGCCAGTGCGTCCGGATCGCCGGTGCGCTGGAACCGCATGTTCACCGCGATGCCGCCCAGCATGTCGCAGTGGCTCCACGACGTGGATGAGCGCACCATGGCCGTGGGCCCCGATCGCTCGCGGCCCTGCGCCGGACCGGAGCCGTCCGCGAACGGGAAGCCCGCAGGCCTCCCGTCGGCGGTGGCCCCGGTGTGGCGGCCCAGGTGCTCATGCATGATCCAGCAGAAGAACCCAGCGATGACTGGTCCGCCCCAGTAGGTGCGGTAGCGGCTGCAGACGTCGTGAAGGAAGCGCGTCAACTCGTCGGCGAGGCCATCGACCTCAGCCACGTCGTTGCCGTAGCGGGGCGCGGCGGCCAGCAGGGCGCGCACGCGGTCGTGGCCCTCGAAGTTGGCCGCAAGGGCGTCCCGTAGCTCGGCGAGCGTCACCGATCCGCGCTGGTAGACCACCTGGCGGATCGCCGCCAGCGCGTCGACCGTGTTGGCCAGCCCCACGAAGGACGACTCCACCCAGTTGGCCCGCGCGCCGCCGTGGTCGATGTCCTTGCCCGTGAGGAGGCAGTCGTTCACGAAGCAGGACAGGAGCGGGTAGCCGCCGGAGAGGTGGCGGCTCATCATGGCCAGGTTCTGGTCGCGGACACCCACCTCCACCTCGGCGGCGACGGCCTCCTTGAGCCGCTCGAAGAGCTCCTCGAAGGAGGCGCAACGGCAGAGCGGAGCCTCCTCGCGGCCACCGCGGGGCACGCCCAGCGCGTCGTTCAGCGCCTGCCCCAGGTTGTAGTAGGGACTGGCCACGTAGACATTGCTGATGGCCACGGGTGTGATCTCGACGCAGGTGCTGTGGACGTAGTGGCAGGCGTCGCGGTGCGGCAGGCCGGCCCGCAGCAACCCCTTCGTGATGGTTTCGTCGCCGAAGATGGCCGGATGCGAGCAGCCCCGAGCCAGCGCCCGGCAGGCCATCTCCATGAGGTCGTCGGGCGTCTCCGAGGTGCGGCAGATGCCGATGCCGGGGTAGGGGAGCCGGATGTGCCATGCGCACTGGACCATCATGTAGGTCAGGTCGTTGGTCGCGTCGGCGCCGGAGGAGTCCCGGCCGCCGCACATCCAGCCCACGGCCAGCCCGCGCGGCGTGTACTCGCTCAGGATGAGGCCAGCGCAGTCGAGCAGCTCCTGCGCCTCACCCGGGGTGATGCGACCGTCGCGCAGGTCGCGCAGGTAGAAGGGGAGCAGGTAACGGTCGGGCCTGCCGAGCTGGAAGAGGAGCATGCGGTTGCCGGCGCACTGGCAGAACGTGACGAAGCTGACCGCCTGCACGGCCTCTGCGAAGGTCCGTGCGGGCTCTGCCGGCACGCGCCGGCACCGTTCGGCGATCGACCGGAGCTCGGCTGCCCGCCGAGGATCGGCCGCGACCGCGGCCATGGCCTCTGCCCTTTCGGCATAGCGCCGGGACAGCTCCTCCATGCCAGCCAGCGCCTCCAGGGCTCCCCGGTAGAAGCAGTCCCGGGCCAGGTCCGACGGGTCCGTCAGTCGCAGGCCCCGCCGCTGCCGGGCGATGACCTCACGTACGCCGCCGATGCCCTCCTGCAGCACGCGCTCGTAGTCGATGGCCATGTGGGCTCGCTGGCCCAGAGCCTGCGGGACCGACTTGCGCCCCATGTCGCGCCACTGCGCCGTGAACGCCGCCTCCTCGGCGTCCAACTCGCGTCGGGCGTACTTGCCGACGACGAGCTCCCCGTCGCCGATGGCCGGCTCCAGCCGTCGCAGGATGCCGGCGGCCAGCATGCCCCGGCGCACGATGTGGGAGGGCTCGCCGGCCGACGCGAGCCAGGCCCGCCCCTCGGCGAGGTCGACCTCGTCGCCGGACCAGGCGGAAGGGTCGTGGGCCGTGTGCAGCGCGTGTTCGCGAAGGAGTGCGACGCGATCCGTCGGGTCGGTCAGGTGGGAGAGGCGATGGGACGTACTCACCGGGCGTGCCTCCAGCGTTCAGCGCCGCATCAAAGAGGAATCGCCGGACTGCCCGACGAACCTACTTCCATGTCATCTCGATCCGCCAGCCGAATGGAGCGTCAGCACAACCTCAACGGCCTGCTCTTCACGGCGCCGGCCATTGTCGGCCTCGTGGGGCTCACGCTCTACCCGCTGGCTGCGTCCCTTTACTATAGCTTCTGCACCTACTCGGCGCTCAAGCCGCCGCAGTGGGTCGGCTCGGGAAACTACCAGCTCATCTGGCGCGACCTGATGCACAAGGGCCTGCTCTACGAGGCCATCGGCAACACTCTCTACTACAGCGTCATCGCCGTGCCGCTGGGCATCATCACCGCGTTCGGGCTGGCGCTCTTGCTGAACCAGAAGGTGAAGGGCCAGACCATCTTCCGCACCATCTTCTACGTTCCCTCGGTGGTGCCGGTGGTGGCCTCTTCGGTGCTATGGCTCTGGCTCCTCAACCCACAGCACGGCTTGGTGAACATGATGCTGCAGTGGTCGGGGCTCCAGACGCTGATCGGGGGCCTGGGCATCAAGGTGCCCATAGGCTGGCTGGCCGACCCGGACTGGTCCAAGCCCGCCCTGATCCTCATGAGCGTCTGGGGCGTTGGCAACTCCATGGTGATCTTCCTGGCGGGCCTGCAAGGTGTGCCGGAGGAGCTCTACGAGGCTGCGGAGTTGGACGGCGCGGGCGGCTGGCAGAAGACGCGCCATGTGACGCTGCCCATGGTCAGCCCCTACTTCCTCTTCATGTTCGTCATGGGGCTCATCGGTTCGTTCCAGTACTTCACCCAGGCGTGGGTCATGACCAACGGCACGGGCGGCCCGGCCAACTCCACCATGATGTACCCCATGTACCTCTTCCAGAATGCGTTCCAGTTCTTCAAGATGGGGTACGCGTGCGCCATGGCGTGGCTCATGTTCGTGGTGGTGGTGCTGGCGACGCTGGCGGTCTTCCGCTCGTCCGGCAAGTACGTCTACTACAGCTCGTAGCGCGCTCTAGCCGTTGATCAGGGGCTGTCCGTCGGCATCGTTCATAGCCCCGAGCAGGCATAGTACGCCCTCCACGAAGCCCCAGACCGCCGTGCCGACGGTCCCGCAGCCGGTGAGGCCGAGGACGAGCATGGCGGTGCCCACGCTGGTGTAGCCGAGGTAGAAGCGGTGGACGCCCCACGCGCCCAGGAAGACGCCCAGCAGGCCGGCGACGATCCGGTTGCGGCGGCGCAGGGTTGTGGGCGGCAGGATCGGCTCCACCATCACCGGCGGGGCGGCCCGGTACGACGGGCCCAGATCGGAGCGACCAGCGGCTACGAGCGTCCCGTCGAAGATCGGTGCCAGCTCGGCCAGGTCGCACGCCAGGAACCGCCGGCCGGTGGCATGGTCCAGCACGGTGGTCTTGGCCACCACGCGGCCCTCGCGCGCCCACTGCACCAGCGTCGCGCTCTCAACCGGTCCGTAGTCCGCTCCGTCAGCGCCAACGATCGAGTACACAGATGCCTCCTGCCCACTTGCCGGCGAGCGCCAGCCGTGGGCGCCTCGCAAGGAACTACGCAGACGCCGCCGTTGCGGTTGCAGGCTGCGGGCAGGAGCCGACCTAACCCCGCAACCGGGCCATCACGAAGCGCAGCGTCTCCTGCACATGGGTGTCCCAGTAGCCCCACTGGTGCGCACCGGAGAACTCGGCATACTCGTGCGGGTAGCCGATCGCATCAAGGTGCGCGTGAAACGTGCGGTTGTCCTCCAGCAGGAAGTCGTCCACGCCGCAGTCGATGCGCAGGGCGGGCTGCCGCTCCGGGGGCAGGGCCGCCGCCGCCGCGCACAGGTCGCTGGGCCCGCCGGCGGGCGACTCGCCCAGGATGCGAGCAAACTCTGGGTTGCCGGACTCCGGCCCGGGTAGCGCCCGATGCCCGAAGAGCAATGCTCCGGAGTGGCTCACGGCGGTGCAGAAGAGGTCGGGACGCCTCAGCGCGTAGCGGACCGCCCCGTAGCCGCCCATGGAGAGCCCGGCCACCGCGCGGCCTTCCCGCACAGGCAGCGTCCTGAACGTGCCGTCGATGAGCTGCACCAGGTCGGTGGCGACGGCCGTCTCGTAGGCGAAGCCCTGCACGGCGTCGGCATAAAAACCCCGGCCGCCGTCCGGCATCACGACGATGAGCGGCAGGCCTGCCACGTAGCGCTCGATGCTGGTGCGGCGGTGCCAGATCGTATGGTCATCGCTGAGCCCGTGCAGCAGGTAGAGGACGGGGTAGGGGCCGGGGCCCGCCTCGGGGTCGGGCAGGATGACATTCGCGGCGGTCTGCTTCTGCAGCGCCGGGCTGAAGTAGCGCAGTTCGCAGAAGGCCATGGCTACTCGCCTTCCGCCGGGGCTTCCGCGTCGGGCGCAACCGCGCCGAAGACGCCGAAGGAGCGGAGGCGCTTGTAGCGCCGGTCCAGAAGCTCCTGTCGGTCCATCGCGCCGATCTCGGCCAGGTGGCGCTCCAGCGCTTCCCGCACGGCTGCCGCGGCGGCCGCCGGGTCGCGGTGCGCGCCGCCCAGCGGCTCGGCGACCACCTCATCGATCAGGCCCAACTCCAGGGCGTTCTGCGCGGTCAGGCGCAGGGCGTCGGCCGCCTCAGCGGCCTTGGCCTTGTCATGCCAAAGGATGGCGGCGCACCCCTCGGGCGCGATGACGGAGTAGATGGCGTGCTCCAGCATAAGGACCCGGTCGGCCACGCCCAGCGCGATGGCCCCGCCGCTTCCGCCCTCTCCTATGACCACGGCGACCGTGGGGACGGGGAGCACCGAGAAGGCCGCCAGGTTCCGCGCGATGGCCTCGCTGACGCCGTGCTGCTCGGCTCGAAGGTCGGCGGCCGCGCCGGCGGTATCGACGAACGAGACCACGGGCTTGCCGAACCGGGCCGCCAGTTGGGCCACCCGGAGCGCCTTGCGGAAGCCCTCGGCGCGGGCGCTGCCAAAGTTGCGGCGCTGGCGCTCCTTCAGGTCCCGGCCCTTCTGCTGCCCGGTCACGGCCAGCGGCTTGCCCGCCAGGTGCGCGAAGCCCGCCACGATGGCCTCATCGTTGGCGCAGAGTCTGTCACCCGACATCTCCATGTAGTCGTCGAAGATCAGGCGGATCATGTCCAGGGAGTAGGGGCGGTCTTTGTGCCGCGCCATCAGCGTCTTTTCCCACGGCGTGAGGTGGCCGTAGACCTGCCGCATGGCTTGCCGCAACTGACCCTCCAGTGTGGCGATGGCCTCGTCGAGGTCGATCCCCTGCGCTTCGGCCTCGGCGCGCTTCTCCGGGGCCTTGAGCGCGCTCAGGAGCTCCTCAAGCTCGGCGATGGGCTTTTCGAACTCGAATGCGCTAACGGCCATGGGTCTCCTCCGGGCTGAGGAACGAGAGGAGGTACGCCAGCGTCGGGCGCATGTCCTTCCTGGGTACGATCCGGTCCACCATGCCATGGTCCAACTGGAACTCGCTGGTCTGGAAGTTGGCGGGTAGGTGGGTGCCCAGGTCCTGGTTGCCCACGCGCCTCCCGGCGAAGCCGACGATGGCCCCCGGCTCGGCCAGGATCAGGTCCCCCAGTGACGCGTAGCTCGCGAAGACGCCGCCCGTGGTGGGATCGGTCAGCACGCTGATGAAGGGCAATCCAGCCGCCTGCAGCCTTGCCGCGGCGGCGGAGGTCTTGGCCATCTGCATCAGGGCGACCAGGCCCTCCTGCATTCGGGCGCCGCCCGAGGCGGAGAAGATCACGACCGGCAGGCGCTTCTCAATGCCGCGCTCCATGGCCCGCGCCACCTTCTCGCCGACGACGGATCCCATGGAGCCGCCCATGAAGGCGAAGTCGGCCGCGCCGATGCTGACGGGCGCGCCGTCGATGGTGGCCACTCCGGTCACCATGGCGTCGCGCAGGCCCGACTTGGCCTCGGCGGCGGACTGCTTGGCCACGTAGTCCGGGAAGGCGAGGGGATCGCTGGGCGCGAGGTCCCGGTCGTACTCGACCAGGCTCTCCTCGTCGACGGTGATGGCGAGCCGCGCCCGGGCGCTGAGGCGGTGGTGGTGCCCGCACTTCAGGCAGACCTGCATGTTCCGGTCCAGGTCTTTGGCGAACACGATCTCGCCGCAGCCGCCGCACTTGGTGGCGATGCCTTCCGGCACGCTCTCCATGGCCTTTGCTTTGGACCGACGGCCGAACCATCCTGCTGCCATAACACCATCCTTGCGCCCGCCCGGCAATTGGGGCGATATCGAAACGGACCCATGCGCGGCGGACCTTGCCTGCGGGTAGAGTCGTTGCACGTCGAGTGAGGGGCCGCAACACGGCCGAACCGCGCCGGGCGCTGTGGTTGAGGCGTGCACCGCCGGCGCACAGCCCTCCCCGGGCCTCTCGGCGGACACCAGCGGCGCGAGGATGCCATGACCCTGACGGAACTCCGCAAGGATATCGACCGGATCGACGAGCAGATAATCGACTTGCTCGGCAAGCGCGCTGCGCTGGCCACTCAGGTTGGCCTGCACAAGACACATGCGCGATCACACTATTTTACCCCTGAACGTGAACAGGCGGTCTTCAAGCGCCTCCTGGCCGCCGACCGCGGCCCCCTCAGCGCCGACGCGGTCCGGGCGATCTACCGCGAGATCATCTCGGCCAGCCGCGCGTTGGAGAAGCCGCTCTCCGTGGCCTACCTCGGGCCGCCCGGCACATCTTCACCCAGGTTGAGCGGGGCGCCTGCGACTACGGCGTCGTGCCCGTGGAGAACTCGCTGGCGGGCGTGGTGCCGGAGACGCTGGACACCTTCACTCGGACCAACCTGCGCATCGTCTCCGAGGTCTTCGTGCGGATCACCCACAACCTGGGCTCCCACTGCTCCACGCTGGAGGAGATCCAGAAGCTCTACGGCCACCCGCAGGCCCTGGCTCAGTGCCGCCAGTGGCTGCGGAACCACCTGCCCAACGTGGAGACCGTGGAGACCAGCAGCAACTCGCGGTCGGCGGAGATCGCCGCCGGCGAGCCGACCTCGGCCGCCCTTTGCCCGTTGCCGGCCGCCGAGGCCTACCAGTTGCCGGTCCTGGTCGAGCACACCGAGGACAACCCGAGCAACCGAACGCGCTTCCTCGTGCTCGGATACAACCAGCCCGAGCCCGCGGGGCGGGACAAGACCTCGGTCATGTTCTCGGTGCACCACCGGTCCGGCGCGCTCTTCCGCGCTATCGCCGCGTTCGAGAAGTACGACGTGAACCTGCTGATGATCGAGTCGCGGCCCGCCAAGGTCGCGGCGTGGGAGTACGTCTTCTTCGTGGATGTCCAGGGCCACACGCAGGACGTCAACGTCACCAAGGCGCTGGGGCTCCTGCGTGAGCAGGCGCTCTTCGTCACCGTGCTGGGTTCATACCCGGCCGCTGAATAGGCCGGCCGCCAAAGGCCGAGGCCCGCACCCCCAGATGAGAGCGGGCCTCGCGCATGTCCGGATTGCGGCTCGGGAGGCTACTTGCCCGGGATCATCTTCGCCGCGCTGGTGAGGGCCTTGGCGCCCTCGGCGTCGATCTTCCAGGCGAGGAAGCCGGCTTTCTTCAGCGGGATGCTCTGCGCGTTGGTGTTGCTGACCCCGAGCATGGGGATCGAAACGCTCACATCGGCCTTGACCTTGGCGGTGTCGCCCTCGACGGTGGCCTCGCCGACGGTGAAGCCGGTGACGGTCGCGAGCTTGCCCATCTTCTCCATCTGGGCCACGAACTTGTCCTTCGGCGTGTTGGCGCGGTCCGCGGCGGAGAACTCCACCATGTCGTAGACCTCGGCCCACTTCTGCGCCTTGATGCCCTCCAGGAAGGCCGTGGCGGTGTTCGCGGGCAACGCCGTGTTGCTGTACCACATGAGCCCGCCCATCGCGGCCACGGCCAGCACCAGAAGCGTGACGACGGCGCTGATGAGCCCCGCGTAGGACTTCTGCTCCGGCGCGCGCGCCGCCGCGAGGCGCTCATCGCGGGTCATGCCGATCCCGCCGGCCGCGCGAGGCGCCGGGCCGGCCGGCCCTCCCGAAGGCGGCCGGGGACCGCCGGCGGTGGGCGGACCCGCCGTCGGGCGGGTCTGGACGATGGGTACCTCTATCACCTCGCCCGAGAGCGAGACCCGGCGCTCGACGCCGGGCGTCGCGGCCGGCTGGGCCAGGCCCGGAACGCCGGAGACGGGCGCGATGGTGCCGGCTCCCGCGGGCGGGGCCGTCCTGGCTTCGGGAACCTTGAGTCCGATGGGGCCGCCCTGGTCCTTCACGGGGTCGATCGGGCCGGAGCAAATCTGGCAGGTCGTCCGTCCATCGGGAACGGTGGACCCACACTTCGGGCAGACAATCATGCGCTCGTCCTTCTGGCAGAGTAGTGTTACGGCTGTGTGCCGGCAGCCGCTAGCGATCGGACGGTGCTCTTCTCCAGCACCACCCTCCAGCCGGAGGCCTCCTTGCGCATCACGTAGACATCCTTGAAACTGTCGGCAGCGGCCTGGTAGAGCTCCTGGCCCGGCTTCGTGACGCCCACGCTGACGGTGAGCTTGGCGTCGGAGCCCGTCTCGGTGATCGACGTGATGCTGTAGTCCGAAATCCTGCCGGCGAATCCGCGGGCGCCCTTCCATTCCTTCTCGAAGGCGGCTTGGGTCGGCAGTATGCCCTTGGTGCTGTTGGCCAGGTAGCCGTACTGCGCCTCGGGATTGCCGGCCTTGACGTAGCCCAGGTACTTGGAGAGGATGGTGCGAGGGCTGACAAGGTACACCGTGAAGTACCAGCGGGCCCCGTAGATGATGCCCGCAATGATGGCGATCCAGACGATGACCTCGGTGAGCCGCTCTCCGAGCCCCCGTCCTTCGCGAATCTGCTTCCTGCCGACGATACGTGCCATTGGGTGCCCCATGGGAAAGGTCCGGCCCCGAAGGTCCGGTCGCCTTGCATGCCGTTGTTCCGCTGTGTTACTATAACACAACGCCGCGCCGTCGACGTCTCGGCGGCGCAAGCAGAACCCTCCGCGGGCGTGTTCGGTTACGCGGCCGGAGGGACATGCCGGAGACATGCACTTCGCATAGGAGAAGATGGTCCATGTATGTTGGAGTTCTCACCGCGCCGTTCGGGTCGGACCCGCTGGAGCACGTCGTCGCCTTCGCGGGCGAGTACGGCTTCGGCGGCCTCGAGATCATCGCAGGCCCGGGAAGCAAGCACATCGATCTAACCGACTTCACGCAGGCCGATGCCGACCGCATTCGCGAGTTGCTGGATCGCCGCGCGCTCACCATCTCTTCTGTGGCGGCCTACACCAACAACACCGACGCCGACCCCGAGCGGCGCAAGGCGGCCAACGACACCGTCCGCAAGGGCATCGACGCGGCCGTCCTTCTTGGCGCCAGCGTCGTCTGCACCCTGGCCGGCATGCCCGTCCCCGGCAAGTCCAAGATGCAGACCATCGAAGAGGACTGCGCCGAGGCCTTCACCCCGCTGGCCGAGTACGCCGAGTCCAAGGGCGTGAAGCTCGCGCTGGAGAACTGGTACGCCACCAACATCCAGCACATGGGTCACTGGGAGCGGCTCTTCCAGGTGGTGCCGAACAAGAGCTTCGGCCTGAACTTCGACCCGTCGCACCTGGCGTGGCAGGAGATCGACTACATCGCCTCCGTCGACCGGTTTGCCGACCGCATCTTCCACACCCACGCCAAGGACACCGAGGTCAACACGGCCAAGCGCGTCTGGGTGGGCAACCAGGACGGCGGCGGCTGGTGGCGGTATGTGATCCCGGGCCTGGGCATCGTCCGGTGGGGCGAGTACATCGCCGCCCTGCGCCGCAACGGGTACAACGGCGTCCTCTCCATCGAGCATGAGGACGGCGCCGTGGGCCGGGAAGAGGGCTTCCTCTCCGGCAAGAAGTACCTCGAGCAGTTCTTCGTCCCCAGCGTCGAGTAGCGGCAACCAACAGGGCCGGGCCTGCGGGCCTGGCCCGTTTTCACAGCAGAGCGTCAGACGAACAGCGTGTCAGGGGGAGTCGCATGGCCGTTAAGATCGAGAGCGCCTATCTGGATTCCGGATTCGAGTGGATGCGGGGCAACCTGCACGCGCATACGTCGGTCAGCGACGGCGCCCTGTCGCCGGAGAACGTCATAGCCGCCTACGAGAAGCTGGGGCACCAGTTCCTGGCCATCTCCGACCACGACAACCGGACCCCGTTGGACGCGCTGCAGCGCAAGACGGCGCTGACACTCATCCACGCCAACGAGGTGAGCGCCCGCGGCCCGCATCTCCTGACGGTGAACGTGGCCTCAGCCATCGAGCCCAACCCCGATCGTCAGGTCGTCATCGACGCTGCGAACTCGCAAGGCGGCTTCACGGTCCTGAACCACCCGAATTGGGAGCCGAACTACGCCCACTATCCGCACGATCTGATGGAGCGGCTGACAGGCTATACGGGTATCGAGATCTACAACGGCGTCGTCGAGGAGCTGCCCGGCTCGCCCGTGGCCACCGATCGCTGGGACCGGCTACTGGCCTCCGGGCGGCGCATCTGGGGCTTCGCACATGATGACGCCCATTGGCCGGGGAACATCGGCCGAGCGTGGAACGTGGTCCAGGTCACCGGCAAGGGACCGCAGGCGGTGTGCGACGCCCTGAAGGCCGGCCGCTTCTATGCCAGTACCGGGGTCGAGATCAGCCGGCTCGTGGCTCGCAGCGGCATGCTCTTTGTCTACGCCCCGCGCGCCCAGTGTATCCGCGTGCTGTCGGACTACGGCGCGGTGAAGTGCATGGTGGAAGACTCGGAGCTGGAGTATGAGGTCACCGGCGAAGAGGGAACCTACATCCGGGTCGAGTGCTACGGCCGCGGAACCCGTTGCGCTTGGACGCAGCCCTTCTTCATCGCCAAGCCGGCGGACGCCTGATGGTATCCGAGACCGTCTCGCTCGACGGGCACATCATCGACTCCCTGACGCTCTCCCGCGTCATGGACAAGATCCTGCTCCTCGACGGCACCTATGAGATCGCCGACTTCCGGGTAGGCCGCACCAAGGGCGACCCGAGCCACGCCGAGATTCTCGTCCATGCCCAGTCCGACGACGCGCTGGAGCGCATCCTCCACGAGGTCGGCCAGATCGGAGCCGTGCGGCAGGCGAGGCAGGCCCGGGTGGAGCCGGCCCCGGCGGCGGGCGTCTTCCCCGAGGGCTTCTACTCCACCACGAACCTGGAGACCGCGGTCTACATCGACGGCAGGTGGTTGCCTGTGGCGGAGACTGAGATGGACTGCGCCATCGTGGTGACCGGATCGGGACCGGCGGCCACGTCCGCTTGCGTGCCCATCGGGCGGATTTGCGCGGGTGACCGCGTGGTGGTGGGCGATGTGGGCGTCCGCGTGAGCCCCACGGCCCGCGTGGAGCCCCGCAGCGCGTTCCACTTCATGGGGAGCGGGGTCTCGTCGGAGCGGCGCAAGGAGCTGGTCGTCAGCGCCGTGGCACGCTCCATGCGCGAGACGCGCGACGCCGGCAGGAGCATTTTGCTCGTGGGCGGACCGGCCATCATCCATACGGGCGCGGGGCGCTACCTGGAAGGGCTGATCCGGAGCGGTTGGATCGATGTCCTCTTCGCCGGCAACGCGCTGGCCACGCACGACATCGAGAGCGCCCTCTACGGCACCTCGCTGGGCGTCGACTTCAAGTCCGGGCTTGCCGTGGCGCACGGCCACGAGCACCACTTGCGAGCCATCAACACCATCCGTCGCTGCGGCTCCATCCGGGGCGCCGTGGAGCAGGGCGTACTGACCACGGGGGTCATGCACGCCTGCATCAAGCACGGCGTGGACTTCGTGCTGGCTGGGAGCATCCGCGACGACGGCCCGTTGCCGGACGTGATTACCGACACCATGGTGGCCCAGGAGGCCATGCGCGAGCGCGTGCGCCGGGTGGGTATCGCCATCATGGTCGCGACCACGCTCCACTCGGTGGCCACCGGCAACCTGCTGCCGGCCTCCGTGACGACGATCTGCGTCGATGCCGGCGCCGACACCGTCATCAAGCTGATGGACCGGGGCACGCACCAGGCCTTCGGGCTGGTGACGGATTGCGAGTTCTTCCTGAAGGAGCTGGGGGCGCAGCTGGGCGCCCATGCCGCCGACTGAGGGGCGGGGTCAGAACCCCGGCGGCGGCCCGCTCTGCGCCAGTAGTCGCCGGGCCTGGACCGTGTCTGCGCCGATCTGCTGTGCCAGCGCCTGCAGGTCGGCGAAGCGCCGCTGGTCTCGTAGCTTGGCAACAAATGCGAGACTGATGGCCTCGCCGTAGATTTCGCCGTCGAAGTCGAGCAGATGCGCCTCCACCAGCCGCCTGCTGGAGGCCAGGGTGGGTCGCACACCGATGCTGATGGCTGCCGGCGCTTGCCTGCCTCGTACCTGCGCCCAGCCCGCGTAGATGCCGTCGCCCGGCGTCAGGAGGTGTCTGGCGGGTCTGAGGTTGGCGGTGGGGAAGCCGAGGGTGCGCCCGATGCGGTCGCCCTCCTGCACCACGCCGTCCAGGACGTAACAGTGGCCCAGCAGCTCCGCCGCGCCGGCCACGTCGCCGTCCGACACCATGGCCCGGACCAGCGTGCTGGAGACGATCCGGCCCTGGAACCGGACGGGCGCGACCACGATGAGCTCACAGCCCAGGCTTGCGCCCAGGTCCGCCAGCATGCCGGTGTCGCCCGAGCCGCCGCTGCCGAAGCGGAAGCCGTCGCCCACCACCACGCACTTCGCGTTGAGGCCATCCACCAGCACACGTCGCACGAAGGTGAGCGGCTCCATGTCGCGGAGGGCGGCGTCGAAGGTGGCGGCGATGAGGTGGTCCACGCCCAGAGCGCCGATGCACCGGGCGCGGCGGGCCGACGAGGTGATGTACCGCGGCGCGGCGGACGGTCGGAGGAGCTCCGCGGGGTGCCGATCGAAGGTGAACACGACGGACTGCACGCAGCGCCGGCGTCCGGCCTCGATCGTCTGTGCGATCAGCGACTGGTGGCCCAGGTGGACGCCGTCGAACGCGCCGATGGTCACGCAGGCGCCGGCGCGCGGGGCCGGAAACGCCTCCAGGCCGAACCAGCGCTTCATGCCGCCTCGCCCTGTCCGATGGAGGCCAGTACTTTCCAGGGCTGCACGTGGCAGCCGACGGCCTTGCCCAGGCCCAGCAGCGCTTCGCCGTGCCAGACGCTGAGGATGGCCCCCTCGTCGGCGCTGCATTCACCCACGGCCTGGCCGTGCAGGAACGCCAGTGCGTCGTCGAGGTTCACCATAACCTGCGTATGCGAGCCCATGGCAGCGTGGAGCCGGGCCCGGGCGGCATTGGCGAGCGCCTCGGTCCGCTCCACGGAGTCTAGCGGCAGGGCATCGGACAGAGCGAAGGAGCCCGACCTCGTGCGCCGAAGCGCCGACATGGCGGCGCCGACGCCGACCGCTGCGCCCAGGTCGGCGGCCAGCGTGCGGATGTAGGTGCCCGCCGAGCACTCGATCTCCAGCACGGCCTCGGGAGCCGGGCCCGGAGTGAAGGCCGTCAACTCGAGCCGGGAGATGGTGATGGGCCGCGCCTCGCGCTCCACTTCCACGCCCTCGCGAGCCAGGTCGTAGAGGCGGCGCCCCTGGTGGTGCCGGGCAGAGACCATGGGCGGAACTTGCAGGACAACACCCCGGAACGCGGGTAGCCGCGCCTCCACCTGCTCCGCCGTCAGGCCCGACGCGTCTGCCTCGCCGGTCGTCAGCCCTGTGGTGTCCAGCGTGTCGGTGGTCAGCCCGAAGCGTACGCCGGCCACGTACTCCTTCGTCGAGGCCGAGAGGGTCTCCATGACCCGCGTGGCGGAGTCGATGCAGAGCGCCAGGACACCCGTGGCCATGGGGTCAAGGGTGCCGGCGTGGCCGATGCGCTTGGTGCCGAGGACGCGCCGGAGTCGGTCGACCACGTCATGCGACGTGATGCCCGCGGGTTTGTCGACGACCAGGACGCCGCCGGCGGCGGGGATGATGCGCTCCACGCTGCTCAACGGGAGAGCTGAGCCTCCACGGCGGCAAGGACGGCGGCCTCGGCGGCCGCAAGGCCCATGTGCACCGTGCATCCCGCCGCCATGACGTGCCCGCCGCCGCCGAACCGCCGGGCCACGGCGGCCACGTCGACGCCGTCGCGCGACCTGAGGCTGACGCGGACGCCCCGCTCGCCGGCCTCCCGGAAGAGCATGCCCACCCGGACGCCCCGCATGGAGCGGGCGTGGTTCACCACGCCCTCGCTGTCGGCGTCGTCGGCCCCGGTCTCCGCGAAGTCGGCGGCCGTCAGACGGACCCAGGCCACCTGTTGCTCGTGGGCGAACTGGAGCGAGGAGAGGGCGCGGGCAAGCAGGCGCACGCTGGCCGGCGACCGGCTCTCAAACACCAGTTCGCTGATATACGCGGGACAGGCGCCTCGCCGCATGAGGTCTGCGGAGACCTGCAGCGTGGAAGGCGAGGTGTTCATGAAACGGAACGAGCCGGTGTCGGTCACAATGGCGCAGAGCAGGCACTCAGCCATATCCCGCGTGATGGGGACGCCCAGCCGCCGGATCAGCTGGTACGCCATCTCACCGGTGGCCGCGGCCTTGGAGTTCACGCAGGCGATGTCGAACGGATCGCCCTGGTCGCCGTGATGGTCCAGGCGCATGCTCACGCGGGCCGAGCGCATGGGCTCCGCCGCCGCGCCGAGCCGAGCGTAGGCCGACGTATCGCAGACGATGGCGAGGTCGAAGCCGCGCTCATCGGTGGTGGGGCGGATATCCTCCTGCCCCGGCATCCAGCGGTAAATTTCGGGCACGCCGTCGGTTGAGAGCGGAACAGCGCGCTTACCCAGGGCCCGGATGGCTAACGTGAGCGCCAGCACGCACCCAAGGCTATCCCCATCTGCGTTCTCGTGTCCGGCCAGTACGACGCTGTCGGCGCTAAGGATCGCGTCCGTCGCCAGGCGGTACGGGACTCTCATGTGTGGTTGGTTCCGTGGAAATGTTGTGGAGGAGCTCGAAGATGCGGGCGCCGCGGGGAATGCCCTCGTCCGCCCGGAAGTCGATCTCCGGTGCGACGCGCAGGTGGGCGCGCCGTGTGAACTCGCCGCGGATCCGGCCGGCCGCGCTCCGCAATGCCGCAAGGCCCTTCGCGCAGTCGTCCTCCGACCCCATGATGCTCACGAAGACCTTCGCATACCGGAGGTCCCGCGTGATCTCAGCGGCGGTGATGGTGATGAAGCCGAGGCGTGGGTCCTTCAGATCCTTGTACAGCATGTCGCTGATCTCCTGGATCATCAGGTTCTGCACCTGTACCTGGCGTACGGAAGGCATCGGTCTGTCCTTACGGCCGGCGAGCGGCCCGTGCGTCTAGTCGATCTGCAGGTCCACGCCTTCGACGTCGACCTCGGGGTTGGCCTCGATATGGTCCAGCAGCGAGTCCAGCGCCCGGTTGGTATGCTGCCGCGAGTTGCTGACGGCGGCCACGGCGATCACGGAGTGCGTCCAGCAATCCAGATCGTCGATTTCGGCGATCGACACGTTGAACTTCCGGCGCGCCCGATCGATCAGGCTGCGCAGGACGTGGCGCTTGTCCTTGAGCGATGCGGCGCCCGGGATGCCCAGCCCAATCGTCATGATGCCGACGTGCATGGTGTTGGGTTCCCCCGGGGTGGTTGGCCCCGGGGGCGTTGCGTTGCGGCGCGAGGGCTAGCGCTCGACCTCGCGCATCTGGTAGGCCTCGATGATATCGCCGGCCTGCACTTCCGTGTAGTCGCCGATGACCATGCCGCACTCGAAGCCCTGGGCCATCTCGCGGACGTCGTCCTTGATGTGCTTCAGGGAGTCGATACGGCTCTCGAGGATGATGTCGCGCCCGCGGCGGATGCGGACCTGGGCGTTGCGCAGGATTTTGCCCGACGTGACGTAGCAGCCTGCGATGATGACGCCGCGCGGCGTCCGGAAGTGCGCCCGGACCTCGGCGGTACCCAGAGCGATCTCCTCGTAGATCGGAGCCAGCATGCCCTTCATGGCCCGCTCGACGGACTCGGTGAGTTCGTAGATGATCTGGTACGTGCGGACGTCGACGTTCTCGCGCTGGGCGGCCATCTGGGCCTGCTGGTCGGCGCGAACGTTGAACCCGATGACCACGGCTTCCGCCGCCGAGGCGAGCATCACGTCGTTCTCGCCGATGTTGCCCACGCCGCTGTGCAGGATCCGCAGGCTGACTTCCTCCTGCGGGAGCTGCTGGAGCTGGCCAGCCACGGCCTCCACGGAGCCCTGCACGTCGCCCTTGAGGACGATGAGCAGCTCCTTGGCGGCGCCTTCCTGGATCCTGCGCCGGATGTCTTCCAGCGTGACGCGGGTGACCTTGGTCAGGCGGGCCGCACGCTGGTGCTCGGCGCGCTTCTCGGCCGTCTGCCGGGCCTCGCGCTCGTCCTTCACCACGATCATCTTGTCGCCGGCCATGGGGACCATGGAGAGGCCGAGGACCTCGACAGGCGTGGCCGGGGTGGCCTTGGTCAGGCGGTCGCCGCGCTCGTTCATCATGGCCCGGATGCGGCCATGGGCCAGACCGCAGACGATGCAGTCGCCCACGCGGAGCGTGCCTTCCTGCACCAGCACGGTGGCCACAGGGCCCTTTCCGGCCTCCTGCTGGGCCTCGACGATGACGCCGGAGGCCTTGCCGTGGGCGTCCGCCTTCAGCTCCATGACGTCGGCCTGGAAGGCGAGCAGCTCGAGCAGCTCTTCGATGCCCTGGCCTGTCTTGGCGCTCATGGGCAGGCACTCGATGTCGCCGCCGTACTCGCGCGGGACGAGGTTGTGCTCCATCAACTGGGTCTTGATGCGGTCCGGATTGGCGTCGGGGCGGTCCATCTTGTTGATGGCGATGATGACGGCCACCTCGGCCGCGCGCGCGTGGTCGATGGCCTCGACGGTCTGCGGCATGATGCCGTCGTCCGCCGCCACAACCAGCACCGCGATGTCGGTGACGCTGGCGCCTCGGGCTCGCATGGCGGTGAACGCCGCATGGCCGGGCGTGTCAAGGAACGTGACCTTGCGCTTCTCGCCTTCGTACTCGACCTCAACCTGGTAGGCGCCGATGTGCTGGGTGATGCCGCCGAACTCGCCGTCCACCACCTTGGTGTTCCGGATGGCGTCGAGCAGGGTCGTCTTGCCGTGATCGACGTGGCCCATGATGGTCACCACCGGCGGGCGCACCGTGGGGCCGCCGCCGGGGCCTTTGTGCCTCTGCGGCGCGGCGGCTGCGGCCTTGATCTCCGGCGCCTTGACCTTCAGGGTGTAGCCGTAGGCTGCAGCAAGCTGCTTCGCGACGTCGGGGGCGAGACGCTGGGTGATGCCAGAGAGGATGCCCATGGCCATGAGCTTCTTCTGCAGGTCCGCCGCTGAGACGTTCAGGGCGGTGGCCAGGTCCTTCACGGTGGCGGATGCGGCCACTTCGGCCACGCGGCCGCCGTCGGCCGGTTGGGCGTACATTTCGCGCACGGCCTGTGCGGTGTCGCCGTCGATGATGGCGGCTATTCCAGGCACGGCTACGCCGAGGTCATTCAGGGTCGCTACAAGGTCGGCCGGGGCTATGCCCAGCTCCTTCGCAAGATCGCTGACACGAGATCCCGTCATGGGTGGGTCACCTCATTCCATTGTGGTGTCTCCGAGCGCATAGGCCCCATCCGGGAGGCTGCGCACATGAGTGCTGGAGAGTTGGCGAATCGCACAGAGAGAGTGGGCTCCATGCCCACTCTCCCGATGCTTCAGTAACCATACAGTCTAGCACATCGACCGAGGCCCCATCCGGAGCGCCGAACGGACGCCCGCAGCGTGCGGCGATGCCGGGCGCTCCCGGCGGCGTGGAGCGCTGTTCGGTCAGTGCGGTTTCGCCGTCGGCACGACACCGGTACCGGCCGCCGATCGGGGTCGGATCGGCATACCGGAGTACAGGTATGCTGCTTTGATGAAAGCCACTGTCGAGTTCGACGACGCCCTCTATAGGCTGCTGAAGCAGGACATCCCGCCGCCGTTGGTATCGGACCTGGTGATGGCCGAGACGTTCTTCGCCCTGCGTCACCACTACCACGTGCCCGAGACCGAGGCCCTGCAGGCCCTGTCTCGTCTCGCCCATGACGTCCGCCTTGCGGTCACGCCTGCCGCCAAGCGCGTCCTGTCTGAGCCGCGGACGACCGGCGCCGGCTTCATCGATCGGCTCATCCACGCTGAGTACGCCGACCTGGAGGCATGCCTCCTAACGTTCGACAAGGCTGCGGCGCGGCTCGAGGGAGCACGCCTCATCGTTGGATAGACGCCGCGGACCTCTGACAGCAGTTGTCTGGTGTTTGTGCGGCGGCGGCGCTCGCAGCAGTTGGAGCCAGGTAAGGAGGCCCGCCCATACCATGTCGATTCATCTCACCGACTACCCCATACTCGAATACGACCCCGCACCTGAAGCGCTGATCGAGCCATCGAGAGTGCTGCGGCCGGTGGCCGGCATGCCGGAGCGCTGCGTACTGCCGATGTACGACTCGGTGGTCCGCGACCTGCTGGATCGCGGGCTCTTGATGCATGTCACCGACATGGGCTCCTCGATGGGCGCGCTGCCGGTCTACCGGCTTGAGCACCGCGGCATCCAGGTCGCTGTAGCCCATCCGGGCCTTGGGGCTCCGCTGGCCGCGGCAGTGATGGAGGAACTGATCGCGTTCGGATGCCGGACCTTTATCGCTTGCGGTGATGCAGGGGTGGTCGATGGGGGCTGGCCGAAGGGCGCGGTCGTGGTACCGAGTCGCGCCGTCCGAGATGAGGGCACGTCCTACCACTACGCGCCTCCGGCCAGAGAGATCGACGCCGACCCGGCAGTCGTCGCGGTGATCGAGGACGTGCTGCGCGAAGAGGGCGCCGCATACCGGGTCGGCAAGACGTGGACCACCGACGCCATCTACCGCGAGACACGCGACCGGATCGCTCGCCGCGCCGCCGAGGGGTGCGTCACGGTCGAGATGGAGTGCGCCGCCCTCATCGCCGTCGCACGGTTTCGCGGCGTTCGCTTCGGGCAGCTCCTCGCGATCAGCGACGATGTGAGCGGCGAGGTCTGGGGACCAAAGCATGCGGACCACGTAGAGACCATGGCCGAGCGCCTCCTCTGGTGGTCCGTGGAGGCCTGCGTCAGGTTGTAGGTTGGGTCATGGTCGCCTGGCCTTGGTCGGATTGCGCACCTCGTTGGCGCGGTCGGCGGCCACGCGGAGCGCGCGCAACCGCAGCGCCTCAGGCGAGACCCCGCGGTCGTAGTCGCTCAGTATCGCTTGGAGTTCTCGCCTCTTGCCCTGCCGCTTCAGCAGCGTCAGCAGGCAGTAGTCCTGCCATCCCTGCCGAACGGCCTCCGACTGCCGGGTCGGGATGGGGCCGTGCGGGCCGGGGTAGACCATCAGGTAGTCGGGAAGGTCCTCGCCGGTCAGCCACTCGGCGTCCATGTCGTTCCACGGGTTGCCGCGCGGCGCATAGTATGAGTAGAAGCCCCAACCGTTCCATCCGCGCTTGAAGGCGTCCCACGCCTGCCGCGTGTACAAGTCAAGTTGCTCTGCTCTCTCGCTCTTGGCAGACTGCGTGCTCACGGTATAGAAGGCGCGCACCGACCGAGGAGCGTCGAACAGCTCGAGGGCCCTGGGGCGGTCGCGGAGCAGCAGGTAGATCGGCGCCGAGATGTCGACGGCCTCCCGGTACCAGGGACGCAATGCCGCGCTGACCACCGCATCGGGCTCGACGCCGGTACCGTTCCAGAAGCTGGGGTTGCAGTAGATGCGGACACGCGGATCGACCTTGCGTATGAGCCGGGCCAGTGCGCCGAACGCCCGAGAGTTGCTCTTGCCCGGTTCATCCGTGAGCTGCACGTACCAGTCGTCGTACCCGAGCCCAAGCGCCCTGGCCTGAGCCACATGGCCCCGAATGAGGCTCGCTATCTTGGCCTCGTCCTCGCCTGTCAGCTTGTCGGCGTCGATCGCGCCGCCGTAGAGCCGGTGCCCGTAGTCGCCGATGCCCCAGATGTCGTGTATCGTCGTGCCTTGCCTGTGGGCCAGTCCCGCCGGACTGCCCGGAAGCGGCCATCCAGTCCAGACCGTGACCCCCAGCGACTGCTTGTACTTGACTTCCTGCTCCGCTCGGTCTGCGTACACGAACGGGAACATCGTGGTGCCGTCGCTCCATGTCTGGAGCCAGACGCGCGGACGTGGGAGCGTAACGTCGAGGACCTCCACTCGGACCGTGAGCGGCGGTCCCGGTGTACACGTCACGTGGGCCTCGTAGACGCCCGGCTTCACTCCGGCCGATGTAACTGAGAGCCAGAAGACCGCTGAACCTGCCGGTGATAGCGTAACGCGCGGGAAGCCGGCTATTCCCGCGCCATTCGTCAGGTACCGCTGCATCAGGCTTGCGGGCAATACGTTGCCCGCGCCGAACAGCGGCCCGAGGTTGGCGCCGTAATAGCGCGACCCCATGGCGCCGGCAACGCGGATCTCACCGGTGAGGCCGGGAATGGCCGCAGAACCTCCCGGTCTGTGAAAGCGGCCCACGGCAAGTGTGAAGGTGGTCGGCTTCAGGCTCGTCGTGCTCGTAAGCGCGAGGGCCAGGTTGTCGGTCGCGTTGCGTGGGATGGTCCTCTGCACGACGCGGCAGATGCTACCGGCTACCGGAAGCAAGGGCGCATGGCTGATGCTGTCCCATGTGGCGGCGCGCGACCATACTGCCGGCTGC
This sequence comes from Armatimonadota bacterium, assembly GCA_026392115.1. GTDB lineage: Bacteria > Armatimonadota > Chthonomonadetes > Chthonomonadales > CAJBBX01 > CAJBBX01. The sequence continues at coordinate 62,897 of JAPLCQ010000028.1, forward strand.
TTGGACCATGCACCGAGGCGTGCCTGCCAATCCCAGAAGCGGGCATCGGAGAAGGCGGTCTTCTCAATGCCCGGGATCGAGCTGAACGCGATCTCTGACGCGACCGGCGTGGGAACGGTTGGGCGGTAGGCTTCAGGTTGGGCCGCCGAAATCTGCGCGTCGCCCCACGCGATCACTTCGTCCAGGTACGTGATGCCCGTCGCCTCCACGCTGACGCGCAGATAGCGCCCTCGCGGCCTGGCGGGCAGTCTGAACCGATGGAAGGAAGCATCCGGCGACTCGGAGCGGCTGCGCTGAGTGATCGGCTGCCATGCGCCGGCCTCATCGCCCCGGACCTGCAGCAGAACCGCCGTCTGCCTGCTGCGCGTACAAAGGTCGACCTCGCTGAAGGTGCACTGCCGCTTGAAATCGAACACCACCACGAGGGGGCCGCGCGCCGTGCCTACCGGCACCCACCAGTTGCCTTCGGGGCGGCCGTCCAGCAGGCGGCGCCCGAAGCGTTTGGCATCTTCCCGGTAGACGTCGGCCGGGTTGTCCGGAGCGGTCTCATACGTGTAGTCCACCCCGGTCAACACGCAGTCGCCCCAGTACCCCTCATTGTCGCTGAGCAGCTTGCCGGGCGGACCGACAGCCGCATCGCGCGACCCGTCCCACCAGATCAGGTCGGCGTAGGCGGTCGGCGGCGCACAAACGAACAGCGCCGTCAGGGCGGCGAGCAGCCGAAGGCTGCGTCGAGCGACTCGATAGTGCATCAGTCAGGCCTCCAGAAGCTGCGTCTCGGTAAACAGGACGGCGATCACTTGCGGCTCGCCGGGCAGGTCGGTGGCGTCGAACCAGCGGGTGAGGCCGATGATGGTGCCATCGGGCAGCTGAGCGACGCTCCGATGGCCGCCGTCACGGCTCAGCGGCGCAATCATTCTGCGCCCTGCGGTCAGCGTCCTGCACGGCTCACCGACCGGGTCGGCTTAGCTGCCGCCAGCTCAACCAATGACAGGTCGTCGAACCATGCCTCCACCGCCCCGCCCCTTGCGGTCCCGCTGACGGTGAGGTGCGTGGCGTTCGGGAACCTGTCGGGCTCGGAGATGGCCGCGCACGCCTGCCAGGTCCCGTCGGTGGTCACAGCGTTCGACTGAGTCATGCCCAGCCACTCGTTGCCCTGCCAGTAGGATATCTGCAGGAAGACATCGCCCCGAGTTGCCCGTGCGGAGCCGCGCAGCAGGTAGGTCGCCCCGGCCCTAACGGGGACCCGCTGGCCCTCGCCGCAGGCCCAGTCCGATGCGCCGCGCATGGCCATGCAGGATGACCCCGCCACCGGCGCGTCGGTTGACGCTGTCATCTTCACGGTGCCCGCTGTCGGTTGCGCCAGATGCCAAGCGGTGAGACCGGCGCCGTCGCGGGCCTCGAAGGAGCCGTCGCGGAGCAGGTTCGCCGAGCCCGCCGGCGTGGCGCCCGGCGCGGGCCTAGCGGGCGCCTTCGGGATCGCGCTGCTTCGGCGCGCCTGCCAGGCCTTGCCGCCGCGCTCGGCCACAACCATGCAGTGGAGGTCCAGTCGCGGCACGGTCACGCGCCACCCGCCGGCGGTCCAGGCGGGCTCCAGGGCCTTGCCGGACGGCACGAGCCGGAAGCGGCCGAACGAGTGGTCGCGGAATGTGAGGCGGATGCCGTGGATGGGGATCACCTCGCGGCGGATGTACAGCGACTCGCCCGCCACGGTCTGCGAGCGGCCGGACGAGGAGATGTCGTTCAACAGGTGGACCACCAGCCGGTCGCCCTGCACCTGCGGCATGGCCTCGACGATGGTCGGCGCCTCTACCTCGACCGGCGGCGGCGCGGAGGCAGCCGAGCGGATCGCCAGCTCGACGACGCGGCCGAGAAGCTCATGACCGTACCGGAAGTAGGACCAGGTGACGTCGTACGGGATGTAGATCACCTTCCCCTTGCCGTAGCTCGACTCGACGACGGCTACGGCGTTGGTCACGGACGCCGCCCCGGTTGCGGCGTCGCGTGCCGTCGCACGCAGCCGCAGGGGCGATGCCGTGCCGTTCGTGGGCGCGACCAGCAGCACGCCGGAGTGGAGCGGCACTGACGGCGCTGGCTCGCTGACCGGAGCGCTGACGTCGCGCACATCCAGCGCCCGACGGATCACCGGATCGGCGCTCCACGCGTTGCCGGGCGGCATCACCAGATCGACGCCGCCGGTCGCCCCGAAGGCGGCCATGGACCGGGTGTCGATGGACTTCAGCCGCCTGGAGTGGAACAGGTCCGCCAGCCCGAAGTCCTTGCGGGGCCTGCCGCGCTCATCGACCAGCGACGTCTCGTACGTGGCCACCAGCGAGCCGCCGTCGTGCACGTAGCGCCGCACGGTCTCCATCTCAGCGTCCGACATGGCCGCGCAGTTGGGCATGAAGAGCACGCGGTACCGCTCCTTGAGGCCGGTCTCCAACTCCCGATCCGTCACCAGCGAGGCCGGCAGATGCCGCTCGAGCATCGCCTGGAAGGCGCCGTAGACGCCCTTCACGTAGCGGTTCTTCGGGTCGTCCCGCCCGTACCAGAGTTCGGTCTTCTCCGACACGACGAGGCCGCACCAGGGGGCGATCTGCGCGTTGCGGGTGTAGGGTTCGCGGACGGCGATGTCCGCCAGGTACCGCGCCATGGCGTCGCGGCCCGGTACGGAGTGCGCCGGGACGGCCCGTTGGTCAGCATGGTCATCACGCGGATCGCGGGCTCCTGGTAGCCCAGCGGCATCCAGCCCGGCACGCTGGGCGAGCCCCACATGAAGGCGCGCTTGCCCTTGCAGAGGCCCGCCAGGTGCCAGTTCATGAAGGCCATGTGGGCGGGCGACGCGAAGAAGGAGGGGTCCACGGTGTCGTACCAGCCGGTCTCCTCCAGCAGACCGTCGACGCACTCGGCCACGCGGATGGAGTTGCGCAGGTTGCCGGGGTTCCGGTAGACCCAGGCATTCCAGGAGTTCACCAGAAGGGCGGCGTCGGGGTTGGCGGCCTTGATGGCGCGGTTGTACTCCAGGAGCGCCGCCTCGTTTGATCGGAACCGGAACTCGACCCACTTCTGCCAGAGCGGGTTGTCGAACTCCTCGCGCACGGGTGGCTCCTGCCCGGTTTCGGCCCGGAACTTCGCCCTGCACGCGGCGCAGTAGCAGGCGTCGCCGACGACGTGGTACATATCGAAGAAGATGCCGTCCACGCCCACCTCGCGGACCAGCTCCACGATCCGGCTCTTGACCAGATCGCGGTACCCGGTGTTCCCGCAGAAGTATCCGTTTGGCAGGCCGGCGCTGTTGATGGCGCACCACTCCGGGTGCTCGACGCCCACGGAGGCGGCCTCGCGCTGCGCCCAGTAGTAGGCGATGTACCGGATGCCCCGCTTGTGGCAGAGCGCCACCACCTCGCGTGTCCCGTCGCGGCCCTGCATGGCCGGGTCCACAGGCCCGTAGGCGCTCTTCCATGCCAACCCGGGCGCCTCGCTACCGTTGTGAACGCGCGAGAACATCATCTGCACCCCGGCCTTGCCGAAGTCCGCGATGACCTTCTCCGGCCAGTCGGCATAGCGCAGCGAGTCGGGCAGATCGGTGTACGCCACTCGGGTCACGCCATAGAGCCACTTCGGCGGCGGCGGCGAAAGCTGCGCGCTACCCGGCCCGGCCCACAGGGCCAATCCCAACGCACAGGCCAGGCCGCGAACGGCGACGGACAAAGGCATGGCGATCTCCTTGACGACACAGGCGCGGCCGGAGTCTGGTAAACGTCCGTGTTGGTCCGTGGAGGTCCGTGGACGTCCGTGTGGTCGTTCCAACGGCACGGCCCCCAGGCATCGCCCGCAGTCACTGCGGCATGCCATCGCTCCCGAACCCCACGCTCCACGCTACGGTCCGGCTCGTCCTCGACCGTATCGTGGCCCGCACCAGCCCCGGCTCCTGCCGCAGCTCGATGGTGACGCCTGCCCTAGCGTCGGCCGCCGATACGGTGGCCGTGGCGGCTTCGGTACCGCAGGCGATCCGCAGTTCGTAGGGGTCGCCGGCTACGACCTTGCTGCGCCCGCTGAGCGCGCCCGTGTCGGCGGACCACCTCTCCGAGAGCTGGTCGATGACGCCTTGGGTTACGTGGCGGCTGGTGCCGAGGACGAACGGGTGCGGCTGCAGCGGCCGCAGGGCCAGCGCCACGCAGGAGCGGCCCGGCAGCGTGAGGCGGATGCCGCCGCTCTGGTCCGGCAGGCGGCGGTTCGCCCAGTAGTCGAAGGCCGCGTATGCGGCGGCGGGGTCGAGCCCGAGCTGCTCCGGCGTCGCGCTGATCTCCGCGTCCTGGTCCGACCAGTTGAAGATGCCCGCCACGTGGCGCAGCGGCCGGCCCTTGCGGTCGTCGGTGAGTACCCAGATGCGCGGGATCGGCTGGTCGAACAGGTCGACCGGGCGCGCGTCCAGGCCGTGGTAGGGCATGATGCGCTTGAGGAGGTCGAGCCTGTCGGCGGGCAGGTCGGGGAGCGAGTCGCTGCAGACCGTGAGCTGGCCCGCGACGGCCGCCCAGGTGCAGAGGGCGCGGGCCTGCTCCAGGGGCACGCCGGGCCGCACGTAGACCGGATCGGGGTCGTTCCACCAGACGCGCCCGTTGAGGAAGTAGTGGCGCGAGCCGTACGCCGGACCGGTGAGCATCCCGCCCCAGTCCGGGCCGTTGTCCGGGCCGATCCGCATGGCGTCCACCAGCCCGAACGCCGCGCCGTACGAGCGCATGTTCTGCGGGATGCAGCATCCCAGGAAGAAGACCTCGGGCCCCGCCGCCTCGCGCACCAGCTTCAGGCCGCTCCGGTAGGCCTCCACGTTGGTCCTGCTCGGGTCGTGGAACGTCGCGTCGCCGATGCCGTCGGGGCGGTAGGCGTCGTTGACATACTGCTGCTTGGTGGCGGCGCCGGTCCAAAGGCCGTCCATCTTGAAGTAGCCGTAGCCCCACTCGCGGGCGGTGCGGGCGGCGTTGGCCTTCAGGTAGGCCCGCGCGTCGGGGTGGGTCATGTCGAGGCAGGTCCCGCCCCAGTCGGTCTCGTAGGGGCTGCCGTCGGCCTTCCGCACGAACCACTCCTGCTTGTCGGCAAAGAAGGGGTCGTAGTAGGTGCCCGCGAAGGGCATGAACCAGATGCCCGCCGTCAGGCCGAGGCCGCGCAGATGGTCGGCGGTCGCCTTCATGCCGCTCGGATAGGGGCCGTCGGGCCGGTGGCGGGCGAAGATGCGGTTCGGGCCGTTGCGCGAAACGCCGTCCTGCCAGCCGTCGTCGATCTGCGCGAAGGAGAAGCCGAACGGCCCCAGCTCCCGCGCCGCGAATTCGGACTGGACGGCAAGCTGCTTCTCGTTCGAGGCTCCGGCGTGGTACCAGGTGCAGTAGCCGGCGGGCTGCGGCGGCAGCTTCACCTTCTCCAACCGCGCCACCAGGCCGGCCCAGGCCTCGAGGCCCATGCGCGCGTCGGCGAAGCGGCAGATGGCGAAGGTCTCCAGCGCCTCGGTCGCGCCGGGCTCCAGCCGCAGCTTGCCGTAGTCGATCTGCGCGGTCAGCACCGGCCGGCCGGCCTCCACCGACGGCAGCACCACGCCGCTCCCGCGGTGGTTCGTGAGCCAGCCGCATACCACGCCGGCCCGTGTCGCCGGGTCGGCCAGGGCCATCCAGACGTAGCTGCCCGGCGCCTCCGCCGCGGGACGAAGCCCGCCCGTGCCCAGCGCTGCCAGCGTGCCGATGGGCGCGCCGATGTCGATGAGCAGAGAGGCGGCGAGCAAATGCTCAATGGTCTGTGCAGATGCGCGGTCGTTGTGCAGCGTGGTCCGCAGCAGCGCGAAAGGCAGTGCAGGGAAGAGCAGCACCGTGTCCGTGCGGCCATCGGCGCGGGTAACGTCGACGGCCTTCCCGCGCCCGAGGATGGGATCCGCAGCCGCGCGCGACAGGACGGAGACCGCCTCGCCCGGTCCCATCCGTGCGCCCTGCACAAACGCGCGCCCTGTCGAGCATTCGATCAGAGAGAAGGAGCCCGTCGCCCGGTCGACTCGGGCCTCCACGGCGCGGTTACGAATCACGATCTCGGTCGGTGCGGGCATGGCGCCCCCTTTCGCCGGGCATGTGCCGGCCAGTAGAGAGGCCGCGCACGCAGCCAACACGCCGGACCGTCCTGTCACGGGCTCTCTCCTTCGTCGGCTGAGCATACAGCACTCATCGTAGCCCAGGAATCGTCTTGCTGGCATGCTACGATACTCCGAGGAGAGCCCATATGCCCGATCTGCAGGAGTTCATCTTCGTGATCCGGCCCACGCGCGTCGGGATGCTGACGGAGGGGCCGACCGAGCGCGAGGCCGGCATCATGCTGAACGACCCGGCGGTGCGCCATGGCGTGATGTCGGCCAGGCTGTACCCGTTCAAGATTGTGCTACGGGGCACATGATGGTGATGGCGACGGTCGGGCGGGGCCGGGCATGGCTACTCGCCGCGATGCTTCTGTGCGCAGCGCCCGGCGCCCTCGCGGCCGGCCCGCGCGACTTCCGCATCGGGGTCTATGTGAACGGCGACACGCACCCGCAGAACCTGCCGGCCTCGCGGATGATGGCCGACATGGCGGCCCACGGCATCAGCCGCGCGGTGCTGCTGACCAAGCAGTACATGCAGCTCGCGCCGCAGGGCCTCCATTCGCTGGCGAAGCAGTGGGGCATCCAGCTCTACATCGGCAACATCCGCGCCGAAGCGGCGGCCGACGAAGGCAACATGCGCATGCTGATCGACCTCGTCAACAGCAGGCCCGACGCCGACGCCGTGGCCGGCTGGTACGCCGATGACGAGGTGGAGGGCGCACACGACCCGACGGCCGAGCCGGACTACGAGGCGCGGACCCGCCGGTTCGTGGCCATGATCCGGCGCATGGACCCAAGGCGCCGGGTGATCGTGAACCACGACGCGCGCACGGAGAAGTGGGGCGGCAGGTTCGTTCGCGCCGGCGAGGACGAGTCCTGGTGCTCGGTCTTCTGGGCCAACCACTTCGCCGAGGAGCGCCTGCGGAAGGCCATGGCGGCGCATCGGGAGGCCTACGGCGCGCCTGCGAGGCCGCTCACGTTCGTCTACGGCGCCCAGTCTACGAACAAGTTCGGAGGTGAGTCCGAACTGCCGACGGCTGGCCTGCAGGGAGCCACGCTTGCCGACCTGAAGGCCATTAGCACCCGGTCGGACATCACGGACTACATCATGACCGCCTACCGGCTGGGCGCGTCGGGGGCCTCGTTCTTTGTCTACGACGGCTACTACGACTGGACCTACTACACGCTGGTAGACGAGCGCGGCCGATCCGTGGAGGGCAAGATGGAGGGCGTCCGGGACGCGGCCGAGCGCATCGCCGCAGACCAGGGCCGTCCCACGCTGGACCTGCAGGTGGCCTCGAGCAGTCCCGCGCTGGACATCGCGGTGGCCACGCGGCCCGGAGGAGCGCCGGTCCGCCGGACCAGCGTGCAGGTCAGCCACGACGGAGGCTACAGCTGGTCCAGCGTGTCCGGCTTCGGCGCCGGGGGCGGCAAGGTGCGCCTGCCGATCGCCCACCACCCCATCCAGCGGGGCTACTGGGCCATGGTTCGCGCCCGGTGCTTCGACGGCAAGCGCACCTCGCTCTGGTCGGTCTGGAACGTCTACCCCGCCAGCGCTCCGAGGCCGTCGGAGTAGGCAGGGAGCCGCCGGTTGCGGTGGGCGGGGTACCCTAACGCCGTCAGCGTCTGCGCGTCTCGGCTCGAACCTCCTGGGCTTCCGCGCCGCGCCCCGAACGGAGGGCCGCATGCAACCCTTGCACTATGTCGAGATCGAGAACTTCAAGTGCTTCGGGGACCGACAGCGAATCGATCTTGACCATCCGGCGATGCTCATTGGGCCGAATAACTGCGGAAAGACGACCGCCATGCAGGCGCTCGCCCTCTGGTCGCATGCGGTACGGTCCTGGCACGCCAGGCGAGCGACCTCGCGCGCAACCAGGCGGACCGCCGTCGCGGTGAACAGGCTGGCCGTCGTCTCCGTACCGGTGCAGACAGCCAGGCACTTTTGGCACGATATGGTGGTCCGGGAGAGGAACACGCCCGTCACCGTGGCCATCACGGTGGGCGTCCTGTGGCAGGGCGAGGTCAGGCCCGTCTGCATTCGGCTTCGCAGTCAGGGCGACGAGCTGCTGTACTGCGCCGTCGCCGAAGAGGCCGCCCGCAATGACGGCGTCGTGCGACACGCCGCAGCTATTGATGTGGCTCTGCTCTATCCAATGTCGGGTATTGAGACGGAGGAGCCGCTACTGCAGCCCGGTCGCGTGGATGTCCTGCTAGGGCAGGGGCAGAGCTCCCAGGTGCTGCGGAACCTCTGCCTGACTGTCTATCACCGTGACCCGGCCGACTGGCAGGCGATCGTCGAGCGCATGGGTCGCCTGTTCGGCGTCTCACTCGGTACCCCGACTGAGACGGCCCGCGGCGCGGTCGAGCTAGTATACAAACAGGCGGGCGCCCATGCCGACCTCGATCTCTCACTAGCTGGCCGCGGCTGCCTACAGATGCTTCTCTTGCTGGCATACCTCTACGCACACAAGGGCAGCGTGCTGCTGATCGACGAGCCTGACGCGCACATGGAGATCCTGCGGCAGCGCCAGGTCTACGTCCTGCTGAGCAACGTGGCCGTCGAGCTTGGCGCCCAGGTCGTAATGGCGACGCACTCCGAGGTGCTGCTCGAGCAGGGCCTCCCTCGGAATGTAAGTCTGTTGCTTGCCGGCAGGGCAGAGCGGGTCCAGCAAGCCGGCACGGTTCAGTCCGCGCTCCGCCTATACGGTGCGGCACATTACCTCAAGGCGCGCGTGTGCGGGTACGTCCTCTACGTAGAGGGCTCCACGGATGTTGAGATGCTCGCCGCGCTCGCGGCGCGTATAGGGCACCGGGCGGCGCGGCTTCTGGAAGGGGCAGTCAACGTCTGCTATGTTCAGTGCTCAACGCCTGATGTTACGGCGGATTCCGAACAGGACCGCGTCGAAGGGGGACCTGAGAAGCGGCCACGGGACCATTTCATGGCGTTGCGCAGGCTGATACCGGAGCTCAGGGGTCTCGCGGTGCTTGACGGGGACAACACGGAGCGGCGTGACGCAGACGGCGGCGGCCTGCGGACGTGCCACTGGCCGCGCTACGAGGCCGAGAACTACTTCGTATCGCCGGAAGTGCTGCTCATGTTCGTTGAGCGCGAGGCGCCCGATACGCTCGTGACGGCACGCAGTCTGCTCGCCGATCTCATCAGCGACCGCGTGTTCGGCGGCAACGCCGAGGACTTCGGCTCCTATGCATCGGCGCCGCCTGCGGCCGCTCGGCTCATCTGGGAGGGCAAGACGAACCACCTGAAGCTCAGCGCCTTCGCGGAGGAGTTCTTCCGGCGTCTGGGCGAGGCGACGCGGGCGCCGATGCTGCTGCGAAAGGGCAACCTCCACCGGTTGGTGGAGTTCGTCGAGCCACGCCGCGTACCGCCCGAGGTGCGGGAGAGGCTCGACCTCATCGCCAGCTTGATCGAGCCACTCCCAGAGTAGCCGACCGGGGTGCGAAGGCGCCGCGCGCCCCGGCTCCAGCGCCACCGTCCGTCGCCTACCGCACCAGGTCGCAGGCGTCGGCGGGAGGTCGCTATGGGTCAGGGCGATCCGAACAATTTGCTCGGTCCCGTCGCACGCACGCCTTGCGCGGGTGCGACCGACTTCTCCAGAAGCCACAGGCGCTGGGGTCCACTGACGCTGCAGAGCACGATCCGGGTTCCATCGGCGGAGAGCGTGACCCGCGGCGCCGGCACGCAGCAGCAATCGGGCGGGTGCAGCTTGGTCTGGAGCAGGCGGACGGACCGGCTGTTCCGCATGTCCACCAGCCATACGGTGTACGGTAGGGGCCGCTGCTGGTCGCCGGGCTCCTCACCGAACATGCCTAGCACCACAACATGGGCGCCGGCCGCGACGGCTGTACAGTAGTCATAGCCCCTCAAGGCCGATCCCGTAGGCCGCCGCCTGCCGTTCGGTAAGACGTGCTCGAACCTCGCCCACAAAGGCGTCTTGTACTCGGTCACGGCCTCGAGCGAGCCATACCCGGGCACCCTGGCATCGTAGTCCATCTGGCGCAGTCGGCTCACCTTGCCTGTTTGCGCGTCGATGTCCACCAGACGATGCTCGGGACTTCCGGTGGACATGCCAAGCCGAAGCCTGATGGTCACGCGGCCCGGAGACCTCCAGCTCGCGAGGTCAGCCTCATCCAACGTGATCTTCCTGCGGGCCCACTCAGCCGCCAGCCAAGGGCTCCACCGGAGCACGACGGGCCGCGTCCCGGCGCCGGTGACCGGCAGCAGGCAGAGCGCGTTGTCGCCGCCCCGGATGAACGCGACACGGTCGCCGGATGGGGAAAACGCAGGGCTTCCGATCGCGTGCCGGTGCAGGCGGCTCGATGCCCCGGTCACTACGTTCCAGGTTCGCAACACGCCCGGCTCGCCGAGGGCGCCGTCGCGGAGGGCGACCGTCCGGCTGTCCGGGCCCCATGCAGCTTCCAGCGCCTTCGGACCGCGAATCCAGCGCCGGCCGGTCCCGGCCATCGACGGCGTCGAGCCGCCCAACGTAGCAATAAGTACCAGAGACGCAAGCCGCATGGGACCAGTCCTCCCTGTGCCGATTATACGGCCTGCCCGCCGAGGCGTCGACCAGCCACGGCGGCTTCGCCATCCGAAGCCTTGGGTGACGCCGCGCCCCGGCTCCAGCCCCCGCCCGCCCGCCGGCTACCGCACCAAGTCGCAGGCGTCGGCGGGCATCCAGTGGGCGTCCCGCCCCTCCCACTTCACGTTGCAGCCGATGGGGTTCGTGATCGCGGTGGCTACGGGGCGGCCCGCCACCATATCCTCCAGCGCGGCCTCCAGGTCGTTCACCGTGGCCTTCTCGGCCTCGCGGGGGTTGTCCAGCGCGCGGCCGGTGTAGGCGAGCTTGCGCTCCTGATCGAAGACGTAGAAGTGCGGGGTGCGCAGGGCGCCGTAGGCCAGGGCGGTGCGCTGGCTCTCGTCGCGCAGGTAGACCCACGCGAAGCGCTGCTCCTCCATGCGCTCGATCATATTGAGGAACGAGTCGCCGGCGTAGGTGAGCGCCGTGTTGGCGTTGATGCCCACGAAGCGGACGCCCCGGTCGGCGAACTTCAGGGCGGTGGCGCGGGTCGCCTCGTCGGAGCCCAGCACGTAGGGGCAGTGGTTGCAGGTGAAGAAGAGGACGAGGACGGGCGCGTCGGCGAAGTCGGCCAGCGTGTAGCAGCGGCCGTCCGTGGCGGGCAGAGCGAAGTCGGGCGCCGGGGCGCCGAGGGGCAGTGTGAAGCTCATGCGGTCTCCTCCCGTGCCCAGGTCCCTGGGCGCGTCGTACCTTACAGGATACCGGTCCCGGAGCGGCCGGGCCGGCGGCGGTTGCGGGTAGGCTCTTTCGGGCAGTCTGAGCGCTGCACAGTTAGATACGGAGTTCCGCCATCGTGAAATGCACCATCGCCGCCGCCCTCCTGGCGCTGCTCGTCCCCTCTGTCGCCCTGGCCGGCGACACCACCCGCCGAGAGGTCCGCGCCGTCAAGCTCTCCGCAGCGCCCGTCATCGACGGCAGGCTCGACGACCCGGTCTGGAAGGAGGCCGCCGAATGCACGGGCTTCCTGGACGAGATGTGGGACACGCCCGTCGCCGAGCAGACGATCGTCCGCGTGGGTTACGACGACAAGTGCGTCTACGTCTCGTTCCACTGCCTCGACAGCCAGCCCAAGGCCATCGTCGCCCGCGAGACGAAGCGGGGCGCCGACTTCTTCCAGGAGGACCGCGTCCGCCTGCGCCTCAACCCCTTCAACAGCAAGCGCGAGGAGGACGAGAGCGAGCTCCACCTGAACCCGCTGGGCACGCAGACGTCGGAACTGGCCGGCGGCAGGGCCAACAAGCAGGAGTGGGAGGGCGACTGGAAGGCCGCGGCGGCCATCGTGGAGGACGGCTGGGTGGCCGAGATGGCCGTGCCCTGGAGCGTCTTCGTGCGGCCGGCCGGAACCGGCAAGCCGACGACCATAGGCATCAACTTCGACCGCTACCAGGCCCGCACCCGGGTGAAGTCCTACTGGAGCAACCTGGGTCAGCAGGAGCGGCGCGAGCTGGGAGGGCAGTGGCTCGACGTCGTCATGCCGCAGGCCGCCAAGGCCGACAAGCTGTCGATGCTGGGCTACCTCTTCGGCGGGGCCGACGGCGGCGACGTGACCGGGCGGGCAGGGTTAGACGCCCGCTACCAGTTCACGCCCCTGCTGACGGGCCTGGCCACGCTGAACCCGGACTTCTCCAACGTGGAGGGCGCCGTTACCAGCGTCGACTTCTCCTATGCCGAGCGCCTGCCCGAGGAGCGGCGGCCCTTCTTCAATGAGGGAGCCGAGTACTTCAGCTCGCCGCTTCACAGTGTCCGGCCCTTTGCCAGCGTCCGGCTGGGCGACCTGGACCTGGGCGGCAAGTTCTACGGCCGCGTACGCCAAGGCACCGACCTGGGGCTGCTCGCCGGCCGCGACGCCTACGGCCGCACCGACGCCGTCGTGAACCTGGCGCACCAGTTTTCGCCCTACGACAGTGTCGTCTTCCAGGGCGTCAGCCGTACGGGGCAGGGCATCAGCAACCAGGTGGGCGTGGCCAAGGCCAAGCTCCGGCGCGGCGATTGGAACCTGAACGCGGCCTTCGGCAAGTCGGCGGACCATACCGGCCCAGGCGAGACCACGGACATCTCGGCCTGGTGGAGCGCCAAGGCCTGGTACGTCAGCGCCAACTACGAGCAGGTGAGCCGCAATATGCGCGCCCGCGACGGCTACGTCATGTTCCTCGACCAGAAGGGCATGACGGGCGAGGGCGGCTACTACTCCAACTGGCGCACCGGCCCCTTCCGGTCCGGTAGCTGGTGGTGGAACGCCAGCAAGTACAGCCACCTGGATGGGCGCCCCTTCCGCGACGGCATCGGCACCGGCGTCTCGTTTGACACGGCGAACCAGTGGAACCTGGACCTGAACCTGAACACCGGCACCTTCGAGGGCAACCGCGACCGCGTGGTTCGGCTGGGAGCCCGCTACCCGTCGCAGGACAAGTTCCGCTGGGGCGGCATTTCGGTGGCGACGGGCCAGCGGCGCGGCGCCAACTACAGCGCGTTGAGCCCGGCCCTCTCCTGGCGCTTCTTCAACCGCCTCTCCCTGGGCGCCTCGGCCGAGGTGATAAGCGCCGGAGGGGCCTACCGGCAGGACATCGTCACTCTCTCATACGACGTGTCCCGCGACCAGGCCGTCGGCGGCCGCCTGGTGCGGCGCGACGGCAAGACCAACGGCTACCTGAGCTACCGGAAGTCGGGCTACGGCGGCACCGAGACGTTCGTCATCCTGGGCGATCCCAACGCCGAAACCTACGCCGACCGCCTGGTCGTAAAGGTGGTAATGCCGCTGAAGTAGGCGGCGGGGGGCGGCGCTCAGTCCACGGCGTTGCCGTAGGGGATCATGTGCCTGCTCAAGGTCTGCGCCAGAATACGCACGGGCCTTGCGGACGGACTGGGAGACACCGCAATGCACGGAGGTGTGGCGTTGGATATCATCGTGGAAACTGATCGCGAGGAGGACGGCCGCTGGATTGCAGAGGTGCCGTCGCTTCCCGGCGTGCTTGCCTATGGGAACTCGCCGGACCATGCGGTGATGGTGGCGAAAGCGCTTGCATTGCGTGTGCTGGCCGACCGATTGGACCACGGTGAGGACGTCCCCGAGCTGAGCGGGCTCTTCGCCGTTGCGGCATGACGATTTGGCCGACAGTCAAGGCCCGACGCCTTCTGACGGCCTTGCAGCGCATCGGTTGGTCGGAGGCTCGGCGCACCGGCTCGCACCGGGTTCTGGTTCGCGATACTTGGCCTGACTTCGTCTTCGCCTTCCACGATGGCGAAGAGATAGGGCCCCGCATGCTCGCCCGGGTGGCGCGGCATACCGGCCTTAGGCCGGAGGACCTGTAGGGCCAAACCCCGCCCGTCGCCACCGGCAGCCAGGACACTGGTGTCAGTGCGGCCCGACATCACTGACCGCACTGCCTGGGCTGTCGATGGGGCCGTATGCACACTCTCTAGTTCACGGCGTTGCCGTGTTCGTCCCAGACCTCCCGTGCGTGGGCGATCGCCTCGGGGCTGGGCTCGATGAGGCCCCGGATAGAGGGTGGAGGCTGGCCCGGGCCGGCGTCCTCGGGGAAGGGCGACCAGTGGTCGTGTTCCACGGCCTTGCGGGCCTCCTCGTCCCGGAAGTCCGGCACGGTTTGCGGGGCGCCGTCGGCCAAGCAGGAGCGCCATGCCAGGATGCCCACCGCCGACATGGCGGCTCCCCGGTAGACGTCCAGGTAGGGCTGCTCACCCGCGCGGATGGCGTTGGCGAAGTGGAAGCTGGTCCAGAAGTCGCCGCCGCCGTGGCCGGATGCGCGGGCCAGGTCGCCATGCTCGGGCCAGTCGGGCCGGTAGGTGATGTCGTTCGGGTCGCCGGACTTGCGCATCCACTCCTCGGTGTGGCGCCGCACGAATCCCCAATGGTCCGGTTCGGCCGTGGCGATCATGCCCCGCTCGCCGTGCAACTCGTAGCGAACGCGATGGATGGAGCCCATCATGAGGCCCCAGAGGCGGAATACCGCCCCGCCGCCCGTGCGGACCAGGATCACGCTGCCGGTGTCGGCTACCTTGACCGTGTTGGGCGACTGCGACGTCTCCTCGCTGACGGCCAGGGCGTTGACGCGCACCGGCGTCTCGTCGGTGATGCACATGAGCGGCGCCAGCGCGTGCGAGCAGTAGTACGTGGACGGCAACCAGTTCCGCCAGTGGTTCAGGCCGGGCGATATGGAGAGGCGCCAGCGCTCTTCGCCGGGGTGGTTGTACTCGACCTCGGCGTAGCGCACGGGGCCGATCTCGCCCGCCTGGTACAGCCTCCGGAGCTCCTGCGCGGCGACAGAGTAGGGGTAGTTCTCGGCGAACATGAACGTACGGCCGCTCCGCTCCACGGCCCGGCAGAGGGCGGCGCACTCGGAAAGCGTCTTGGCGGCGGTGGTCTCGCTCATCACGTGCTTGCCGGCGTCCAGGGCGCGGATGGCAAGGGGCGCGTGCTGGTGGAAGTAGTTGGCCAGCACCACGGCATCCATGTCGTGCTCAAGGAAGCGCTCGTAGTCGGTGTAGGTGGCCACGCCCCACTGCTTGCCCGCCTCGGCCAGCCGCGCCTCCGCCGTGTCGCAGAGCGCCACCAGCTTCATGCCCACGGCCTCGGTGGCACCCGCCGCGAAGCTCTGTCCCCGGCCGACGCCGACGACCCCTACCCGGATCGGATGGCTCATATCACTTGTCCTCCTGTAGCCGTCAGTCCTTGACCGACGACCGCGCATCAATGGGCACGCCCAGGCCGCCCAACAAGACGTGGGCCATGAGGCTGTTGCCGGCGGCGTTCATGTGGACGCCGTCGGTGGTGAGAAGGTTGTCGCGCGGGCCCGCCGCACGGAACGCATCGATGACCGTGCGGAAGGAGTTCTGGTAGTCCACGAAGCGGGCGCCGCACTTCCGACTGATCTGTCGCAGGGCGGCGTTGTAGCCCGCGAGCTTGGCGTTCTCCGGTGTCTCCCGTGCCTCATTGATCACCGTTGTGGATAGGATTACGACGCGCACCCCGGCCTTCATGGCTCGTGTCACCATCTCCTCGACATTGCGGCGGTAGTCGGCAAGTGGCACGCCGCGAGGACCGTCGCCCAGTGGGTGGTTATCGTAGAATCCGTGCCAGACGTCATTGACGCCCACGCTGATGGTTACCAGGTCGGGCTTCTTCGCCAGCACGTCGCGGTCAAAGCGGGCCAGCATATCGTTGGACTTGTGGCCGGAGATGCCGGCGTTGACGACCTCGATGCCCTGCTCGGGGTAGATGGCCTGCAGCGCGCGCCGGACGAGCCAGACGTAGCCGCCGGGAGCTTCGCCCTGCTGGGTGATGCTGTCGCCCAGGCAGACGATGGTCTTCACGCCGCGCAGGGCGGGCGGCACATCGGCGCGGGCGGTCGTTCCGGCAAGGGCCGCGGCCAGCAGGCTGGCGAGCATCAGACGTCTCATAGCATCTCCTCAGGCGGTAGGTTGCCCCTCAGTTTCGCCGCGCGGGGCGAGGTTCCTGCTTCAGGCGGTAGCGGAGCACGGCTGAACCGGGGGCTCGGTCCAGGCGTAGGGTGAGCCCCTCCCGCATCAGCGCCTTGCCGCTGAGGTGACGGGTCGGTGCGCCGTCCATGTCCTCGACGACGTAGGTGGCGCCTGACTTCAGCCCGCGGAGGCGCACGGTGAGCGCGTCGGTGGCGGATTCCGGCCGCCGGAAGGCCTGCACGGCGCCCTCTCCGCTCTTGGGGTCGTGGTACTGCCACGCCATCCAATCGGTCCGTGCCAGGCTGTACGGGGTGAGCGGGTAGTAGTCCGCAAGCATGGCGGGTGCTATGGCCCGGCACTCGGCCACGGTCTTGCGCAGCAGGGTCGGGTCGCGCTGGGCGTTGGCGGCGTCCCAGCCCAGTCGGAAGGCGGGGCAGTAGGAGCTCCGCATGATGTACGGGTCGCCGCTGGGCGCGCCGGTGCCGTGGTAGGGAATCCAGAACGAGATGCCGTACGTCTGCGCCTGCTGGCCGATGGCGCCCGCTTCGTTGAAGGCCAGCACGGCCCAGTCGCTGCGAAGGAGCGGCACGGACCGGCGGAGCGTCTCCAGGTCGTTGCGGCGGCCTCCGCTGGCGCAGGTGTCGATATACAGGTCCGGCCGGCGGCGCAGCAGCTCATCCCAGAAGGCCAGGAATCCGGTAACGTAGGCGTTCTCGGCCCAGCCCACGCGGTCGGGCGCGTCGGCGGCCTGCCAGTAGGGCAGCGGGTCGATATTGTAGTCGCCCCGATAGACGTCGATGCCGCCCTCGCCCAGCAGCTTGTCGACCCGCTCGATGATCCACGCCCGGGCCTCCGGGTCGCCCATGTTGGTGAGCCCGCCGGCCTTGCCGCCCAGCACCCACTGCGGGCGGTTCTCGGCGAGCCAGGTGCCTGCCGCCACCCGCTCCGGCTCGAACCAGACGATGAACTTGATCCCCCTGGCGTGCAGGTGGTCTGCCACCTCGCGCAGGCCCTTGGGGAAGCGCTCGGGGTCGGGCTCCCATGTGCCGACGTTGGGCCACGCGCCCCGGCAGGGGTACCAGCCCGCGTCGATGAACCAGTAGTCGGGCGTCACGCCGTCGTTGAGGTAGGCGTCGATCTGCCGGATCTCCTCTTCGGCGCGGGGCAGTGGATTGCCGAAGCAGCCGCCGTAGTGCGTGGGTACGGGCTTGCCGCCGGGCTGCGGCAGGTTGTGCGTGGTCATCCACCGGCGCCAGACGTTCTGGCCGTCGATCCAGTCGCCGCCCTGCCGGAACTGCAGGGCAACCAGCGGGGTGCGAATCTGCTCGCCGGGGTGCAGAACCAGGTGGGTCTTCTCCTGACCGGCTACCAGGCGGATGCGGCCGTCGGCCTCGCGCGCCAGCCGCGCGGCCCACTGCCCGGGCCAGCCCAGCGCGAGGACGGCGCCGCCGGAGCGCCAGTCGAGCGCGAAGTAGCAGAGGTCGCTGCTCGTGGGACGCCCGCCCGCTGCGGTGACACGCCTCTCGGACCCAGGCGGAAGTTGCTCCTCGAGGGGCTGGTAGTCGTTCTCCTGACATGGGCTACCCACGAACCGGTGGAGGATCACGTCGGCGCCTTGCGGCGGGATCAGGCGGTCGTCCAGCGCCTGTAGGCCCTCGATCAGGGGCGAGTCGGTGGCGCCGCGGTTCCGTACGGTAACGGTCCACTCCACCGTGGGGAAGTCGTTGTACGCTACCGCCACGCATCCGACTTCCAGACCCGTCCGGCCATCGGTCCAGGTCCGTGTCCGCCGTGTGCGACCGCCCGTGAGGCGCTCGCGCTTCTGGGCCAGTCGCCACGCGGGCGCCAGTTCAGCGAACTCCCGGCCGCCGTACCGGAACGAGAACGGCAGGGCCTCGCCCTGCAGGCGCTCGCGCATCCAGCCGTCGCGGGCGGCCATGTCGGCGCGGCTCGGACCGGCGGCGGCCGCGCCCATTGGCGCGAGGCAAGCCAGGACAAGAAGCAGCAGGCCGAGGCTGGTGGCCATGGGCGTCCTCCCCACCGACGGTGACGGACCGGAACGAGCGTGCGCAGTACGCGGGCGCGCCGCGCGCTACGGCACAAGCATGGCCTTGCCCGTGCGCCCCGCGGCGAACTCGGCGAACGCCTTGTCGGCCTCGTCCAGCGGGAAAGTGTGTGTCACGAGCCGGTCCACCGCCAGGCCCGCACGGTATGCGGCGGCCATGTCGGCGAACTCCCGGAAGTGGAAGAACCAGCTACCCATGAGCGTGATATCGCGGCGGATCAGCTCCTCGCTGATGTCCACCGGCGTGGCGGGCTGCTCGCCCACGGCCATCACGGTCCCGCCGAGGCCCACCAGCTTCAGGCAGAGGCGCAGCGTCTCGGGCTTGCCTACGGCTTCGATGCATGCGCGCACCTGCCGCCCGGCGGCGATGCGCGCCACGGCCTCGACGGCATCCTCCTGATCCGGGTTCACGGTGTGGGCGGCTCCCATCGCGCGGGCCAGTCCGAGGCGAGTGTCGGTCAGCTCGACGGCGATCACCTCCGCGCCCGCATCGACCTGCACCAGCGTGTTGCCCAAGCCGATCGGCCCGCATCCGACAACCACGACGAGGTCTCCCGGTGCGGTCCTCAGTCGCGTCTGGACGTGCCAGGGAACGCCCAGTCCGTCGCCGGAGAGGAGCACGCCTACGGGGTCCGATATGTCGTCTGCCAGCGGGAGCAGCACATGCTCGGGCGCCGCCACGTACTCGGCGTGGAAGGGGCTCGGCCCGAGCTTTGCCTGGCACCACGTATACCGGCCCTGCGCGCACCAGTCGCACTCGCCGCATCCCCACACGGCGTGGAGGCCCACGCGGTCGCCGGTCTTCAGGTGGGCGGTTCCGCGCGTCTCAACCACCACGCCCATGGCCTCGTGGCCGGCGTTGGCGGCCTGTGCGTGGTCGGCCCGGTAGCCGTGAAGCTCGCTGCCGCAGAGGCCCGACGCCTGGATGCGGACCAGGGCGCCGCCCGGCGCCGGCTCGGGATCGGGGAAGGTCTCGACGGCCACGCGGCCGCCGCCCAGCATACGCAGACCCTTCATGGCTTCTCCTTCGCCGCGGCAGCCCTGGCCAGGATGCGCTCCATGCGCTTGCACGAGGAGCGGAGGATCGTCCGCACGAGGCCGCGCCGCAGCAGCATCCTGAGGATCCATCCGCCGAGGCCCGGCTTGAACGAGTAGATGATCCGATGGTAGACGGTGACGCCGCCCGTCTTGCTCAGTGTGATACCGACATGCTGCTCGTAGCGCTTGAGCGGACCCCGGTACATGATGGCGGTATAGCCGTAGTCGGGGTCCACCCCGACGTAGCGGACGGTGCACTTGAACGGGATCAGGCCCAGTCGGAAGCGGTAGTTGACCAGCACGCCCTTCAGGACGGGCTCGTCGCTGTTGCACCGGGCGGCCAGATACGACGGAGCCATCTCGGTCACGTTGGCGGTGCCGAAATGGATGTCCAGCACATCCTCAAGGGACGCTCGGGACGTGTACGTGTAGCGGATCGTTGGCATGCGCCGGGCTCCAGGCTGCTTGCGCGCGGCATGGATTGGCCCCTCCACCGGTGGAGGCGACCCGCCTGCGCCGATATATGATACACGCTGCGTGGCTTCGTAACGGCTACACTACAGGGCCTTGAGACAGGAGCGCCCGCCATGGCCCATCGAACCGACCCCACTCCATGCCCAACGTGCTGAGGCCGTTCGACGGGTTCCGTGACTGGGGGCTGAGCGCCCGGCAACGCGGCAACGTGCTATGGCTGCTTGCCGCTACGCTCACCAACAGCGTCTTTTGCCGCCTCACCGTCTTCGGCTCGACCTTCGTCCTCTTCCTCGACCATCGCGGGCTCGACAAGGGCCGCATCGGCCTGCTGCTCGGCTTCATTCCCTTCGCGGGCCTGCTCTCCCTGGTCGCCGCCGGCTTCGTGGCGCGGGTCGGCTTCCGGCGCGCCTACATCGGCTTCTTCACGGTTCGCAAGGCGGCGATGGCCCTCGTCCTCCTGCTGCCGTGGGTCTCCGCCCGCTGGGGCGCCGGCGTCGGCCTGCTCTGGGTGGCGGGCGCGATCGTGGTCTTCTCGGTCTGCCGGGCAGTCGGCGAGGTCGGCGCCTACGCCCTCTTCCAGGAGCTGGTTCCCAACGCCATCCGGGGCAAGTTCAATGCCCTGGCTTACGCCATGATCACGGCGTCGGGCATCGTTGCCACGCTGATGGCCGGCTGGGCCCTGCGCGGTCACCCGGATACGGGGCGCTACCTGCTCGTCATCGGCGTGGGCGTGCTTCTCGGGGCGATCTCGGTGGTCTCGCTCCTGCCGCTGAAGGGCGGCGGCCCGGTGCGGCGCGGACCCGAGGGGCACAGCGCGCGGGCCGAGATGCTCCTCGCCATCCGCGACGCGAACTTCGTCCGCTACATCTCGGGTGTCGGGCTGGCCAACCTGGCCATCTCGCTCGGCGCGTTCGTCCCTCTCTATCTGAAGGAGAGCGTGGGCTTGGCTCCGGGCGTGGTGGTCTGGCTCGACGCCGCCGTCTCCGTGGGAGGCTTGGCAGCCGCCGGCTTCTGGGGCCGCCGCGCCGACCGCCGCGGCAGTAAGCCCGTGCTCATGGCCGGGCTGGCGCTTGCTGCCATGGCTCCCGCCGCCATGGCCCTGCCAGGACTGGTGACCCAGGGCTGGGTGGCCCTGCTGGTCATGCTCTGGATGGGCACCGCGCAGATCGGCTGGTACATCGGCTCGGAGCGCTACCTCTTTGTCAAGGGCATTCCGCCCGCCCACAAGACCGGCTACATCGCCGTCTACTACTCGCTGGCGGGACTGACGAACGGGTTGGGACCGCTCACCGCCGGCAGGCTGGTCGAGTTCGCACGCGCCGGCGGGGCGCCGCCCTACGCCCTGGTGTTCACCCTCTCGGCGCTGCTCGCACTGACCGCTGTCGCCCTCATGCGGCGGTTGCAGAGCGACGCCGACGCCTGACGGGCAGGAACCAGAGCCCTCCGCGGCCAACTAGCCTCTGAACGTGCCGTCAGCACCAATGAGGTCCGCCAAGCTCGTCGCCCTCGCCCTCGCCTGCGCGCTGTTCCCCGTAGCTCTGGCCCGCCAGACGCCTGCAACCGGCGCCTTCAAGGCCGAGCTGGTCGGCGTTGAGGTGACCCCTCGCCGCGTCCGGCCCGGCGCGCCCTTCACGGTGACGCTCCGCTACCGCAACGCAGGCACTGCCCCGGCCCCGCGAGACTACCACGCCTTCCTGCACATCGAGGGTCCTGAGCGCCTCTGCGCCAAGATGGCCGTGCATGGCGACCATCCGCTGGACGAGCCCACCTCGCTCTGGCAGCCCGGTGTGGAGGTTGTAGACGGTCCCGTGCTGCTCCGCGCGCCCGCGGCCCATCCCGACCATGCCTACCAGGTACACGTGGGCCTGTACGACCTGGGCGGCACCGGCGAGCGCATGCTCGACCAGTACGCCGACGCCACGCTGGAGGTCTCCGACGACGCCCCTGAGACCGCTGACGTCGGCCCGTGCGCCCTGAGCGCCGGTGCGCTGGCCGCCCGCCGCGTCGCAATCGCCGCCCGCATCCCCGCCGCGCGGCGGCTTAGCCTTCAGGCGCCCGCGTGGCGCTTCGACATCGACCGCCGGACCGGCGCCTGGCAACTCGCAGACCGCGTCGGAGGCGCGCTCTGGACCTCCAACCTGGGCGCCGACCGCTTCGGCCGGGTGACCCTGACCGACGGCACCCGGACCGTCGTCCGTCCCATTGACCGCATTGAGACCGCCGAGAAGCGGGGCGGGGCCCTGACTTTGACGGCGCGTCCCACCATTGACGGGACCCCGTGCGGCGTCACGCTCACGCTCACCGCCCGGCCCCGCGTCGCCGCGCCGGGTGGGCCACAGGCGCTCTCGCTCGCCTTCGCTTCCCGGTCCGCCGGCTCCTGGCGCGTGGCCGACGTGCGCCTGCTGGACGACGCCCTGGCCGTCACCGACGCCGAGACGGGCCGCCTCTACGTGCCCGAGCGGCTGGGCATCGAGCTCGACCCGGCCACCGAGCTGCCCAGTTCGCGCGCGTGGCGCACCTATGACGGTATCACCATGGCCATGGCCGGCGCCGTGAAGCGCGGCTGCGCCCTGCTGGTCAACTGGCGCAGCGTGGACGCGACGCTGGGTTCCCGGGGTTCCTGGTCTGACCGCCGCGCGCCCGGCGCTCGCTGCCGCACCCTCTCGCTGGTCGTGGCGGGCTCGGCGGGGGAGTGCGAACTCCAGCCACTGGGCCGGGGCGGCTACGTCGAGATCGCCCGCGCCTATCGCGGCTGGGCTCGCGCCAAGGGGTGGCTCCGCACCTGGGCCGAGAAGCAGAAGGCATTCCTGGGCACGTCGCAGATCCTGGGCGCGACCAACTTCAAGCCATTCGTCTTCTCGCGGACGGTGGGCTCCTCGTTCTACAGCCCCGACGGCAAGGAGCACAGCTACCTCAGCTACACCTTCGACGAGATCGCCCGTGTGGCCGAGCACTGGCGAAAGGACCTCCAGATCGACCGCGCCTCGGTGACGCTGGCGGGCTGGGTGAACGGCGGCTACGATGTGCGCCACCCGGATGTGCTGCCCGCGGCGCCGGAGTGCGGAGGGAACGAGGGGTTGGCCGACGCCGCCCGCCGCATCAAGGCCTGTGGGTTCCTCTTCGGCCTGCATGACAACTATCAGGACATGTACGCCGACGCCGCCTCGTTCGGCCAGTCGTGGCTCAACAAGGATGCTGCAGGCGTCTCCAGGATGGGCGGCAACTGGGCGGGCGGCCAGGCCTGGCAGGTCTGTGCCATCAAGCAGGTTGAGTTGGCCCGGCGCAAGGCGACGAACCTGCCCGAGATCGCGCGCCTGTTCGGGCCGACCAGCTACTTCATCGACACAGTCTTCGCCTGGCCGCTGGTGACCTGCGAAGACCCCGCCCACCCCATGACCCGCCTGGACGACCTGGAGTGGAAGAGCAAGCTCTGCCTGCTGGCCAAGCGGCACATGGGCCTCTTCGGCAGCGAGGAGGGGCGCGAGTGGGCCGTCCCCTGCGCCGACTACCTGGAGGGCCTCTTCGGCCAACAGACCGACGCGGCTCCGGGGCAGGCGATCCCCCTTTTCCCGCTGGTCTACCACGACTGCGTGCATATTCAGACCCATCAGGGCAACCGCATCGGTCCCGGTGACGACAAGAAGATGACCGACCATGTCCTCTTCGCCCAGATGCAGCTTCCGAGCTTCGGACCGCACCTCTACTGGCAGGGAGCACAGCCGGCCGGCGTCCGCGTGGCCCCGCTAGCGCCTCGCGTCGAGCCCGCCGGTGGGCGCTTCTTCCGCATCACCTACCGCTGGCGGGTCAGCGGCCCGGCCCCCGCGGGTGCGGTCAGCTTCGTCCACTTCACCAGCCCGCTGGCGAGCCGCGCCGAGGGGATCGCCTTCCAGCATGACCACGTCGCCTCGCCGGAACCGTCGCAGTGGGCGCCCGGCGTCGTGGAGGACGGGCCCTACACACTGGAGGCGCCCGCGGGCGTGGCCGGACGCGTGGCCATCTGCGTGGGACTGTTGGCCGACGGTCAGCGCCTGGACATGGCCGGCGTTCGGCAGGAGGGCGGCCGCTGCCATGTCGGCGACCTCGTGGTCGGAAAGGACGCCATCAGGTTCGAGGCCGTCGAGATGCAGCCCGGCGGCCTCTGGGCCCGCGGCGAAGACGGCTGGGGCGCGGGCCTCTGCGCCACCGACCGGGTCATCAAGAACGCCTGGGAGGTGCTGAGTCCGCTCAACCTGGCCGCCGCACGGACGCCCATGACCGACCACCGCTTCCTGACGCCCGACCGCCGCCTGCAACGAGCCGCCTACGGCGACATCACGGTGACCGCCGCCTACGACCGCCCGGCCACGGTAGGCGCCACGCGGCTGCCCGCCAACGGCTTCCTCGTGGAGAGCCCCACGTTCATCGCGTTCCTCGCCACGCGCTACAACGGCGTCGACTACCCCGAGCCCGCGTTGTTCACCGCAAGAAGCCTCGACGGTAAGCCCATCGCGCAGTCAAGCCGCGTCCGCGTCTACCACGGCTTCGGCGACAAGCGCATCCGACTGGCGGGGAAGGAGTTCGAGGTGGAGCGGGAGGCTGTGGTGCGGGTGAAGTAGGAAACACGTACAGACCAGCAGCGACACCGTACAGGAGATGACGCACCGATGCAGATGCTCTGCGTGCCCAAGCACCTTGCAGCGGCCATGGCGTTGGCCGCCCTGGCTGCCCTCAGCCGCCCCGCCGCAGCCACTGGAGGAGCCGCCATGGACCTGACCCGCGCCGTGATCGTGACCCGCGGCGCTGCCGCGCCGGAGCTGGAGCGGACCGCCGCAGCCGTGCTCGCCGAGGAGGCGGGCAAGCGGACCGGATGTCCGTGGCGCGTGGCGGCGCGTTGGCCCCGCCAGGGCTGGGCTGTTGCCGTGACATCGGGACAGGGGAGCGAGGTCGGCGGCCGGCGGGTCCCGGTTCTGGCGCTCACCGCCACGGCGGAGGGCTATGGCCTGGCCACGGACCTGACCGACGCGGAGCGCCCGATCCTCTGGGTCTACGGCGCCGACCCGCGTGGCGCGCTCTTCGGCGTCGGCAAGCTCCTCCGGACGCTCGAGATGCGGAAGGGCTCGGCCACGCTTCCCGCGCCGCTGGACCTGACGACCGCCCCGGCCTACCCCATCCGCGGCCACCAACTGGGCTACCGCGCCACGGCCAACTCCTACGACGCGTGGACGCCCGCCCAGTACGACCAGTACATCCGCGATTTGGCCCTCTTCGGCTGCAGCAGCGTGGAAGGCATCCCCGGCCACGACGCCCGGCCCACCGTGAACCCCTACCCGCGGGACAAGATGAACGTCGACATCAGCCGCATCTGCGCCAGATACGGGCAGGACTACTGGGTCTGGACGCCGGCCGACTTCGACCTGAACGACAGCGCAAAGCGCGCCGAAGCCCTGGCGCGTCTGAGCCGGTTCTTCGATGAGTGCCCGGAGCTGACGGGCGTCTTCGTGCCCGGAGGCGATCCCGGCAGCAACCCGCCGGGGCTCGTAATCCCGTACCTGCGCGATCTGGCGGGCCTGCTGGCCAGGGCGCACCCGCGCGGCCGTGTCTGGGCCTCCATGCAGGGGTTCGAGCCTGAAGACCAAGCCGCCATGTACCGCTGGATCGCCGACGAGAAGCCCGCTTGGCTCGGAGGCATCGCCGCCGGCCCCGGAAGCCCGACGCTGGCCGACATCCGAGCGCGCCTGCCGAAGTCCTACCCGATCCGCGACTACCCGGACATCACCCACACGGTCAGGTGCCAGTTCCCCGTGCCGTGGATCGACCCGGTCTTCGCTTTCACCCTCGGCCGCGAGGGGGTCAACCCGCGCCCGCTCTACTTCAGCCGTGTCATCCGCGACACGATGCCCTTCACCGACGGTTTCATCAGCTACTCCGATGGTTGCCACGACGACGTGAACAAGGTCATCTGGAGCGCGTTGGCGTGGGATCCCAAGGCCGACCTCCACGCGATCCTGGGCGACTATGCCCGCCTCTTCTTTGGTCCCGATGTGGCCGAAGGGGCCGCCGCCGGCATCGCCGCCTTCGAGCGGAGCTGGGACGGCTCGCTGGCCGACAACGGCGGCGTCGACGCCAACCACGCGCTCTGGTCCGCGCTGGACCGCCGGGCGCCGGGCCTACGGTCCAACTGGCGCTGGCAGCTCTGCCAACTTCGGGCCGACTACGACCTCTACACCCGCAAGCGGCTCATCTTTGAGCGCGGCCTGGAGCAGGAGGCCAACGCGGCCCTGCTCGGCGCTTCTGCGACCGGCGTCCAAGCCGCCACGGACGCGGCTCTGGCCGCCCTGCGACGGGCCGATACGCACCGGGTGCGCCCGGACCTGAGCGGCGCGGTGGAGGGCCTCTGCGAGGCGCTGTGGCGCTCCGTGGGCCTCCAGACCAGCGTTGCGAAGTACAAGGCCAGCGGCTCGGAGCGCGGCGCCGTGCTCGACTTTCTCTACTACCCGCTGAACAACCGCTGGTGGCTGGAGGACGAGCTCGCCAAGGTCAAGGCGCTGCCCACCGAGGCCGCGCGCGTGGCGCGCCTCCGTGAACTCGCCACATGGGAGAACCCGGGCCCCGGCAGTTTCTATGACGACATCGGCAACGTGGCCCGCTCCCCGCACGAGGTCCGCAATGAGCGGCTGACCGCGCCGATCCTGGATGCCGACAACACCATGGTGGCCGGCTTCATGTGGTGGACCGGCGACAGCCCGCTCGCCCGATCCCGGCAGTCGTGGATCAGCTCCGAGGACTGGCCCGCGGCGCTGAAGTACGTCGCGTTGGACCGCGAGGCCGAGTACCTCATCCGCACGACGGGCTGCGGGCAGTGCCTCGTCCGCGTCAACGGCGTGCGCCTCACGCCCACCCGCGATGGCCGGGCGGTGGGCGACGTCAAGGAGTTTCCGGTCCCGCGCGGCCTCACTGCCGGTGGCGCGATCACGGTCACGTTCGACAAGGTGGACGAGCCGGGCGTCAACTGGCGCCTGGCGTCGCGGCTCACGGAGATCTGGCTCATCAAGAGGTAGCGCACGAGTGGCTCTGGGTCGGGCTTCTGCAAATGCCTCCGGCGAACCGCATTGCCTACCGGGATTGTTGGTAAACTCAGGTCATGGTTGCGACAAGCTCGGCGGACGACGGCGTCCGTTCTATGCCGCCGAGCGTGCACCGGGAGGTCGCCATGCGAGCTTCACTGTGGAAGGCCTTCGTGCCGCTGGTGGCGGCTGTTGTCGCGTTGGCGGCTCGGCCCGGCTCGGCTCAGACCGTGCTGGAGTTCAAATCCGGCGTCGGCGAACTGGGTTCGCGCGACCTGAACGCCTGGGTGCAGGGCATCTCGTTCGACGAGCCCTACTGGTGGCCCGGACCGTTGCCCCTGCAGCGCCCCTTCATCGTCGCGCCCCAGGCGACCTGGCCCGCTCCCATCGATGGCTGCCAGTACGTCTCCGGCTACCCCAATGGCCGGAATACGGGCAGTCACGATGCCTACTCGTACCAGTTCTACTTCGACTTCGACCTGCCTGACCTTGTGACCAGCGTTCATGCGGACATCGAGTGGGCGGTCTGCCACGGAACCTGGATCTGGGTCAACGAGAGGGTCTGTGTTGGCCCGTCCTTCCCATCGACCGTCAAAACGGCCTCCGTGGACATCACCGACAAGGTCCACAGTGGCACGAACAGGTTCGGCGTCGGGCTCCTGGCGGGCGGCTTTCCCATGGGTGTCCAGTACAAGGTCCGCCTCACGTACACGGCCAAGGACCCCGCCCAGATCTCGGTCGAAGCCGGATCCGGCACTCCGGGCCTGCGGACCCGTGTCGGCGCCACGTTGCTCGCCGCAGGCAATCCGGTCGAGGCCAAGGTGGTGCAGTTCGCGTTGGGCGGGCAGGCGGTTGGCTCGGCGGCGACCGATGCGGCCGGCAAGGCCTCGTTGGAGTTCGTCGTACCCGATTCGGTGGGCGGAGGCGACGTTCCGCTGACGGCCTCCTTCGCCGGTGATGCCTGCGTGGGGCCGGCGTCGGCATCGACCACGTTGAGGGTGATCCCGGCCGCCACGTCGGTCTACGTGGTGGACCGTTCGGGCCTCATCAGCGACCCCGTGCGCCTGAAGGCATGGCTCAAGCGCACCACCGACAACGCTTGGGTGGTGGGCCGCACGGTGGAGTTCACCGCCGGCGGCGTGGCCCTGGGCTCTGGGACCACCGGATCCGACGGCCAAGCTTATCTGGACTGGACCATCACGGAGGGCTCCGCCTCGCGACCGCTGGTCGCCGCCTATGCCGGTGAACGCGCCTATCTGGGCTCCACCGGCACGGCGCTCCTCGCCGCGCTCACGACGGCCACCAAGGTCTACGTCCCGGACCGGGCAGGCGCCATCCTGGAAGGGGTCGTGCTCAAGGCCTACTTCTACAAGAACCCGGGCAACGTGCCGATCAGCGGCCGGTCGCTCCGGTTCCTCGTCGGGGGAGTGGACCTGGGCTTGGCAACCACCTCTGTTGGCGGAGAGGCCAAGCTCTACTACACCGTCCCGCCGGCGGAAGGCGCCGGTTCCAGGGCGATCCGGGCCGAGTGGGCTGGCAACGGCGGCTACTTGGCAAGCGCATCAACCGCCGTCCTCGCGGCATCCAAGGCGAAGACCTACCTCTGGACCGGCGACCGCACGCCATACCTGGGCGAGACGACCCAGGTGAAGGCGCTCTACCGGTCGCTGCCCGGCTATGCGGCGTTGCCGGGTATGGCGGTGGCTTTCCACGTGGACGGCGCGTCCATCGGTAACGCTGTAACCGATGCCTCGGGCTGGGCGGCGGTCGCCTGGACCGTGCCAACCGATCTGACCGGCACGCATCTGATCCGCGCCGAATCGCCGGGCGATGCCGTCTACGCCGCCGCCGCCGCAACCGCAAGCCTGAGCCCGCGGACCGTGTCGCCGACGTTTCTCTGGACCGGTGATCGGACCCTTCGGCCCGGTCGCGTGCTGGATCTGATCGCCCTGCTGCGTCGCCAGCCCGACTCCGCGCCGGTGGCCGGCGCGACCATTATCATGTCGATTGACGGCACCTCCGTTGGCTCCGGGGTCACTGGCGCCGACGGCTGGTCCAAGGTCAGTTGGCCAACCCCCGCCTCCATGACGGGCAACCACACCATCCGCGCAGACTTCGCGGGTGACGCATTTCACCTCGCCTCGTCAGCCACGGCGAGGCTGATCCCTGGCCTCTTCGTGGAGACCTACCTCTGGACGGGCGACCGCCAACTGCGGCCCGGGGTGACGATGACCTTCTCAGCCTTGTTGCGGCGCCTGCCGGAGTATACGCCCGTGAACTTCATGAGGATTGAGTTCTATATCGACGGCACGTTCATTGGCCAGAAACTGACACTGAACAACAATATCAACCAGGGCGGCTGGGCCTTCATCGACTGGACGGCGCCCGTGGGGATGACCGGCACGCATACCATCAAGGCGGAGTTCAAAGGGGAGAGCGAGTACACCGGCTCCACGGCAACCGCCACGCTGGCGCCCTGAGGCGGGGGCGCTGCTCAACTTGACCCCGAGCCTGCGCGATAGGGTATCCTAACCTTCCACTTTGCCCGGTTCCAACGACGCCCGAGGCAGCCCCTTGACGCATCGCGCCTGCCCGGCGCGACCAGCGTCGGGGTGCGGCCTGCGGGCGGTTCTTGTATCAGAACCCGAGAGAGCGCTTATGACACGCCATGGCCTTCCGGAGCCCCAGGGGCTCTACGACCCCGCGCAAGAGCACGACAGCTGCGGCGTGGGCTTCGTCGTCAACATCAAAGGCAAGCGCTCGCACGACATTGTGGATAAGGCGCTTGAAATCCTCATCAACCTTGAGCACCGCGGCGCCTGCGGCTGCGATCCCGAGACCGGCGACGGCGCGGGCATCCTGGTTCAGACGCCCCACGCCATGCTCCAGAAGGCCATGGCCGGCGCCCTGCCGGAGATGGGCGGCTACGGCGTGGGCATGGTCTTCCTCCCGCAGGATGCCCGCCAGCGCGACCTCTGCGAGGCCGCCATCCGGGGCATCGTGGCCGAGGAGGGGCAGCGGTTCCTTGGGTGGCGCGACGTCCCCACGGACGACACGCGCATCGGCGTGAACGCGCGGGCGGCCAAGCCGGTCATCCGCCAGTTCTTCGTGGGTATGGGCGCCGGACCGGCCGATCAGGACGCCTTCGAGCGCCGCCTCTACATCATCCGCAAGACCATCTTCCGGGTCCTGGAGAGCAAGGAGCTTCCCGACTTCGGCTCGTTCTATATCTGCAGCCTTTCAACCCGCACGGTGGTCTACAAGGGGCTCCTTCTCGCCCGCCAGATGCGCGGCTTCTACCTGGACCTGGCCGACCCGGAGATGGTGACCGCGCTGGCCCTGGTGCATCAGCGGTTCAGCACAAACACCTTCCCCACATGGCCGCTGGCCCACCCGTACCGCATGGTGGCGCACAACGGCGAGATCAACACGCTCCGCGGCAACCGCAACTGGATGCGCGCACGGCAGGCCCGCCTCCGTTCGCCCCTCTTCGGCGACGAGGTGCAGAAGCTCATCCCTCTGGTCACCGAGACCGGCAGCGACTCTGCCACGCTGGACAACGCGCTGGAGTTGCTCGTCATGGGTGGCCGCCACCTGGCCCACGCGCTGATGATGCTCGTCCCCGAGGCCTGGGGCAGCAACGAGCGCATGGACCCCGCCCGCCGCGCCTTCTATGAGTACCACGCCTGCATGATGGACCCCTGGGACGGCCCGGCCGCCATCGCCTTCTCCGACGGCGTCCGCATCGGCGCGATCCTGGACCGCAACGGTCTGCGCCCCGCCCGCTACCTCGTCACCAAGGACGACCTGGTCGTCATGGCCTCCGAGACCGGTGTGCTGGACATCCCCGCGGACAACATTCGCGAGAAGTGGCGCCTGCAGCCCGGCCGCATCTTCATGATCGACACCGAAGAGGGCCGGATCATCGCTGACGACGAGATCAAGCACAAGATCGTCCATCGCAAGCCCTACGGCCAGTGGCTCTCCGAGAACAAGATCGACCTGCGCGACCTGCCCGATCCGCCCTACGTCCACATGCCCGACCACGACACGATCCTCGACCGCCAGCAGGCCTTCGGGTACACGCTGGAGGACCTGAGGATTCTCATCGCGCCCATGGCCATCAGCGGCGAGCAGCCGTTGGGCTCCATGGGCAACGACGCGCCGTTGGCCGTCCTCTCCAGCCGTCCGCAGTTGCTGTACAGCTACTTCAAGCAGCTCTTCGCACAGGTGACCAACCCTCCCATCGACCCGATCCGGGAGGAGTTGGTCATGTCCCTTATTCATTATATTGGGCCTAGTTCCAGCCTGCTGGATGAGACGCCGAACCACTGCCGCGAGGTGCGGCTTGAGTCGGCGATCATCACCAACGCCGAAGTGGAGAAGATTCGCAACCTGCAGACCGGCGGCTTCCTCACCCGCACACTGCCCATGCTCTTCGACCCGACCGCCGGCGCCGCGGGCATGGAGACGGCTCTCAACCGCCTCTGCCGCGCGGCCAGCCAGGCGCTGGAGCATGGTGTCAGCGTCATCATCCTCTCCGACCGGGGCGTCGACCGCGAGAACGCGCCGATACCCGCTCTCCTGGCCGTCTCGGCGGTACACCACCACCTGATCCGCGAGGGGAGCCGCACCAACGTCGCGCTCATCGTGGAGAGCGGCGAGCCCCGCGAGGTACACCACTTCGCCCTGCTCATCGGCTACGGCGCCAGCGCGGTGAACCCGTACCTGGCCTTCGAGACGCTGGCCGATATGGCCCGCAACGGCGAGTACCTGCCCGAGTCGCTGAGCTACGAGCAGGCGCAGGCCAACACCATGAAGGCGGTGAACAAGGGCCTGCTCAAGACCATGGCCAAGATGGGCATCTCCACGCTGCAGTCGTACCGCGGCGCGCAGATCTTCGAGGCCGTAGGCCTGCACCCGGACTTGATCGACCGGTACTTCACGCATACCCCGTCGCGCATCGGCGGCGTGCAGCTCCACACGCTGGCTGAAGAGGTGCTTGCCCGGCATCAGTTCGCTTATCCGTCCACCCACGTGGCCGAGAACCTGGACCTGGATCCGGGCGGCCATTACAAGTGGCGCCGCGGCGGCGAGTTCCACCAGGTGAACCCCGACACGGTGGCCCTGCTGCAGCAGTCCGTCCGCGACGGCGACTTCGCCACCTTCCAGAAGTTCAGCGCGCTGGTCAACCGCCAGAGCGAGGAACTCGCCACGCTGCGCGGCCTCTTCCGCATCAAGCAGGGCGATCCCGTGCCGCTGGACGAGGTGGAGCCTGCCGCCGAGATTGCCCGCCGCTTCGTCACCGGAGCCATGTCGCTGGGCTCCATCAGCCGCGAGGCCCACGAGACGCTGGCCATCGCCATGAACCGGCTCGGTGGCAAGAGCAACACCGGCGAGGGCGGCGAGGACCCGGTCCGCTACGAGCGCGAGGCCAACGGCGACAGCCGCCGCAGCGCCATCAAGCAGGTGGCGTCGGGCCGCTTCGGCGTCACCGCGCACTACCTCGTGAATGCCGACGAACTGCAGATCAAGATGGCCCAGGGCGCCAAGCCCGGCGAGGGCGGCGAGCTTCCCGGCCGCAAGGTGGACAAGTACATCGCCAAGGTCAGGCACACCACGCCGGGCGTCACGCTCATCTCGCCGCCGCCGCACCACGATATCTATTCCATCGAGGATCTGGCGCAGCTCATCTTCGACCTGAAGAACGTAAACCCCGGCGCGCGCATCTCGGTCAAGCTCGTCTCCGAGGTGGGTGTCGGCACCGTGGCGGCGGGCGTCGCCAAGGCCCATGCCGACCACATCCTCATCAGTGGCTACGACGGCGGCACCGGCGCCTCGCCCCTCTCCAGTATCAAGCACGCCGGCATCCCCTGGGAGCTTGGCCTGGCCGAGACGCAGCAGGTGCTGCTGAAGAACGACCTGCGCGGACGTGTCCGGATCCAGACCGATGGGCAGCTCAAGACCGGCCGCGACGTCACCATCGCCGCCCTGCTCGGCGCCGAGGAGTTCGGCTTCTCCACCGCGCCGTTGGTCACCTTGGGCTGTATCATGATGCGCGTCTGCCACCTGAACACCTGCCCGGCGGGCATCGCCACACAGGACCCGGAGCTCCGGGCGCGCTTCGCCGGGACGCCCGAGTACGTGGTCCGCTTCTTCCTCTTCGTGGCCGAAGAGGTCCGGCGCTACATGGCGCAGTTGGGCTTCCGGAAGTTCGACGATATGGTGGGACGCGTGGACCTGCTGGAGAAGGCGGCCGCCGTCGACCACTGGAAGGCCTCAGGCGTCGACGTGAGCATGCTCCTCGAGCAGCCTGACGTGCCCAAGAGCTTTGCGCCGCGCTGCGTGCAGGCCCAGGACCACGGCCTCGACGAGGCCATCGACTACCACCTGATCGAGAGCTGCCGCGAGGCGCTGGACAGTGGCGCCGCCGTGGAGATCAGCGGGCCGATCCGCAACTGCAACCGCACCGTGGGCACCATGCTCAGCGGCGAGGTCGCCAAGCGCCACGGTGAGGCGGGACTTCCGGATGAGACCATCCGCATCCACTTCGAGGGTTCGGCCGGGCAGTCGTTCGGCGCCTTCCTGGCTCCAGGCATCACTCTCACACTGGAGGGCGACGCCAACGACTATCTGGGCAAGGGCCTCTCCGGCGGCTGCATCGTGGCCTATCCGCCGTTGGACTGCACCTACGCCGCCGAGGATAACATCATCGCCGGCAACACGTTGCTCTACGGCGCCACGCGCGGCAAGGCTTTCCTGCGCGGCGTGGTGGGCGAGCGCTTTGCCGTTCGCAACAGCGGCGCCATTGCCGTGGTTGAGGGCGTGGGCGATCACGGCTGCGAGTATATGACCGGCGGCGTGGTGGTCGTGCTGGGCAAGGCGGGGCGCAACTTCGCCGCGGGCATGAGCGGCGGCATCGCCTATGTCTGGGATCCGGCCGACGAGTTGAGGCACCAGCTGAACATGGGCCACGGCTCCATCCTTGTGGAGGCCGTGGAGGAGCCGGACGATCGCGCCATGCTCCACCGCCTGGTGGAGGACCACTACTCGCGCACGGGCAGCGAGCGGGCCCAGGCCATCCTGCAGGGTTGGACCGAGGAACTGGGCCGCTTCCGCAAGGTCTGGCCCCGCGAGTACCGGGCCATGCTGGAGCAGTTGGCGCACGAAGCGGAGCAGGCGGGCGAAGGCGCGGCATAGGGCGTAGGCGAGCGAGGGACAGAAGAATGGGCGACCCACACGGCTTCATCAAGCATGAGCGCAAGACCGCACCGCGCAGGCCGGTCGATGAGCGCGTGCAGGACTGGCGCGAGGTCTACCTGCCCCTGAGCCGTCAAGAGCTGCAGGAGCAGGGCTCGCGCTGCATGGATTGCGGCATCCCGTTCTGCCACAGCGGCTGCCCGCTCGGCAACATCATCCCGGACTTCAACGACCTGATCTACCGGGGGCGCTGGGAAGACGCTCTGCGGAGGCTTCACGCGACCAACAACTTCCCGGAGTTTACGGGCCGGCTCTGCCCCGCGCCCTGCGAGACCGCCTGCGTGCTGGGCATCAGCCGTCCGGCGGTGACGATCAAGCAGATCGAGCAGACCATCATCGACACGGGCTTCGCCAACGGCTGGGTCGTGCCCGAGCCGCCCGGCCGCCGAACGGGTAAGACCGCCGCCGTGGTCGGTTCCGGCCCCGCCGGACTCGCCTGCGCCCAGCAGCTCAACCGCGCCGGCCACACTGTCACGGTGCTGGAGCGGGCCGACCGCATCGGCGGGCTGCTCCGCTACGGCATCCCGGACTTCAAGCTCGAAAAGGGCGTGCTGGACCGCCGCTTGGACCTCATGCGCGAAGAGGGGATTGTCTTCCGAACGAGCGTGAACGTGGGCGTCGACCTGACCGCCGCCGAGCTGCTCGCCGGCTACGACGCCGTCTGCCTGACGGGCGGCTCGACCGTCCCGCGCGACCTTCCAGTTCCCGGCCGCGACCTGCGCGGCGTCCACTTTGCCATGGAGTACCTGGGCCGCCAGAACCGCCTGAACGCCGGCGACGATCCGTCCGCCGAGGGCCTGATCCACGCCGAGGGGAAGAGCGTCGTCGTTATCGGCGGCGGCGATACGGGCGCCGACTGCCTCGGCACCGCCCTGCGGCAGGGCGCGGCCCGCGTCACCCAGATCGAGCTGCTGCCCAAGCCGCCCGAGGACCGCACGCCCTCCATGCCGTGGCCGACCTACCCCATGATCCTGCGCACCTCCTCGGCGCACGAGGAAGGCGGCATCCGCGAGTGGAGCGTCAGCACCAAGCGCTTCGAGGGCGCCGATGGGCGGGTTGAGCGCCTGCAGTGCGTCCGCGTGGAGTTCGGCGAACCCGGTCCCGACGGCCGCCGGCCGATGAGCGAGGTCCCCGGCTCCGAGTTCATCATCGAGGCCGACCTGGTGCTGCTGGCCATGGGCTTCGTGGGTCCGCCCCACAGCGGCCTGCTCGACGATCTGGGCGTTGAGTATGCCCCGAATGGAAGCGTCAAGGCCGACGCCAACTACATGACCAACGTGCGCGGCGTCTTCGCGGCGGGGGACATGCGGCGCGGGCAGTCGCTCATCGTCTGGGCCATCAGCGAGGGGCGCGAGGCCGCCCGTGGCATGGACCTCTTCCTCGGCGGCGCCACGGAACTGCCGCTGGCGGGTGCGCGGCGATGATCGGCGGCGCGGGCGTAAGGTAACCTCACGGGTATCCGCGGGCGCCCTTGCGACCGCCAGGAGGCCCTCCACCGTGAGTACTCGCCTTTCGTCCGCCTTCGTCAGGAGCATCGCCATGACCGTCGCCCTTGCCGCCTCTCTGGCCGCCTCCGGCGCGCCGGACGCCGCCGCACTGCCGGGAGCCTGGCTCGCACGGTGGAGCAAGCCCAGGGCCGTCGACCGCCCGCTGCAGATCATCCACGGTATCGACCCCTCAGGCCACGGCCTCTCGGGCATGGCCCAGATGGTGAAGACCCCCACTGCGGACGAGGCTGCGGAAGCAGGCATGCGAACCTACGCCGATCGCGGCTTGGGCGGCGTGGTCTGCAACGTGATGTTCAAGGACTACATGCGCTCCGAACCGGCCTGGAAGGCGCTTGTGGCCGGCATCAACGCCTGTCGCAAGCTGGGCATGGTGGCGTGGATCTATGACGAGGCGGGCTATCCGTCGGGGTCGGCCGGCGGCCTGACCCTGGAAGGCCACCCGGAGTATGAGGCTCAGGCGCTGGTCTACGATCCCACGCAGGCCGATCCGTTCCGCGTGCGCCCTGCCTATGAGTTCACTCACGCCAGCAACAACTACGCCGCTGCTCGCCGGTACATCAACCTGCTCGACGACCGGGCCGTGCGCCGCTTCATCGAGGTCACGCACCAGGCCTACCGCAAGCGCCTGGGCGCCGAGATCGGCTCCACCGTGCGTGCCTTCTTCACCGACGAGCCTTCGCTCATCACGGTCAACCTGGGCCAGATCCCCGAATCCGCCCGGAAGAACGTGCCCATCGAGGACCCTCTGGACCCCACCGTCAAGGCCTTGCCCGCCGTGCCCTGGGTGTATGACCTGCCTGAGCGCTATCGCGAGCGCTACCACCGTGACCTGATGGCCGAGCGCCGTAGCCTCTTCGTGGGCGACACACATGCCGACAACGCCGTGCGGACGCGCTACTGGTCGCTCATCGCGGACCTCGTGGCCGACCGCTTCTACGGTCAGATTCGCACCTGGTGCCGGGCCAACGGCGTCGCCTCCTCGGGCCACAACCTGTGGGAAGAGGCGATCATGCACCATCCCACGCTCTACGGCAACGGGCTCAAAGCGCTCAGCCGCATGGACATCCCAGGGCTGGACGAGCTCTCCTCCAACCCCGACGCGGTCATCAACGGCCACTGGATGACGGCCGCCCTGCCCGCCTCCGCCGCCCTGCTGAACGGTGGCCGCCGCGTCTTCACCGAGGTGAGCGACTTCTCGGAGCAGATGGCCGGCGCGGGCAACGCGGGCGTACCCGAGATGCAGTGTGCCGCCTCCTGGCAGGCGGCCTTCGGCGTGACGGACTTCACGCTCTACTACGGCATCCAGGGCCGCACCGTCGAGCAGTACCGCGCCTACTGCGACCATGTGGGCCGGCTCAACGCGATCCTGAAGGACGCCAAGCCCGACCCGGACGTGCTGCTCTACTACCCGGTACGCGACCTCTGGGCCGAGTACCGCCCTGTGGCCGAGCCGCTGGACATGGGCCGCCAGACCGAGCGGGCACGGCGCATCGTCAGCTCGTTCAACTCCCTGGGCGGGGCGCTCACGCGCAACCAGGCGCCCTTCTGCCTCATCGACCACGACTTCCTGGCCGGGGCATCGGTGCGGTCGGACGGGCGTCTGATGCTCAAGGGGCGCGCATTCCGTGCCATCGCCTTGCCCGACGGTGTGGCGCTTCCGCCGTCGGCGGCCCGCGTCGTGGCGCGTTTCGAGGCGAAGGGCGGTCTGGTGCTTCGCGATGCGGCAGCCGACCGCCTGGCCGGTGAGCGTCTGCGGTCCGCCCTGAAGCCGGAGGTCCGACTTACCGAGGCCTCGTCGCAGGTGGTGCTGGGGCGCTTCGTGCGCGGCGGGCGGCAGGTGCTGTTGGCGGTCAACGTGGGCCGCTCGGCCTACTCCGGTGCGCTCGAGGTGGGCCGCCCAGGGCAGTGGACCCAGATGGACCCGGCCACGGGCCAACTGGGCTCCGCCGGCGTGACGGGCAACTCGATCGCCCTGAGCCTCGCGCCGCGCCAGACCGTGCTGCTGGTGGGGCCGAAGGTGTAGAGCCGAGGGTTCGACTGCGCCCGCCCTGTGGTTACGGGGCGGGCGCCGTTCTGTACGCGGCTATCCCGCCGGGGTCAGGTAGATGCGGTCAACCCATACCGCCGCGACCGCGCCCCGGTCGCTTGGCGCCACCCAGACGTACATGCCCTTCGCCGGTGTGATCGTCCCGATCAGGTGCGACTTGTACCCCGATCCGCAGGCCGAGAGCGGCACGCTGATCTGGGCCGGCGCGGCCGACGTGGCTGTGTCGTAGACGCCGGCGGCGAAGGCTTCCATGGCCGGTTGGCCGGTCTCGCGCGGCTCCACGCGTACCACGGCGTAGACGTTCCACTTGCTTGCCATGGCCGACGCGGGCAGTTGGCCGAGCAGCGCCTGGTAGGCCCACTCGTGGTGCGTTCCCGGCATCCAGGCTGCCAGCCCATCGGACGCGGCGGCGTCGCCTCGCGTTTCGGCGCCCTCCGGCTCGTTCCAGAGGCGGGCCTTGCTGTCCTGCAGGTCGATGCACTTGCCGACCGTCGCCGTCAGGTCGGCCGGTGGGGCCGGACGCGAGGCGCGCACGGGCAGGTTCTGCGGCTTGATCTCCTCGGGATCCACCTTGAAGCGCTCCACGAAGACCTGGGGGGTGAGGCCGCCCTCGTTCAGGTGCGTCATCGGCGACCACTCCCTGGGTCCGGGGCCTGTAGCGGCTGCAAGCCAGCGGTCGGCCAGCGCCTTCCGCGATGTGGGTACCGGCCATGCGCCGCCGCTCTTCAGGCAGTCGAACCGCAGGGGCTTCCAGTTCACCAGCCAGGCATACCAGACGGGCAGGCGGGCCTGCCGCACGCGCCAGATCAGGGCGGGATCGTCGGCCACGGCCTGCTCAGCCTTCTCCCAGAGCCCTTCGGCCTTGAGGAGAACGCTGTACTTCAGGTACGGCGCTCCGGTCCCCACGAAGCAGCCCATGTAGAAGCCTTTGGTCGAGTTGGCCATCAGGTCCAGGTATCGCTGTACGTAGGGCGCCGCCTGGCCGTAGTAGCCGGTGAGGAACTCCTTGATCAGCTTCCGGTCGTCCTGGTACGGGTTCCAGAGGAGCTGGGCCAGCACCCATGCGCGCATCTCCGCCATCTCGGAGCTGTAGGACTGGTACGCGCCCTGCTCGAAGAGGCCCCGGACGCCGTTGCGGTGGAAGAAGCGCACGTTGGGCCCGAGCGAGTAGTAGTTTGGGTGCGGCATGACGTAGTGCCCGAAGTTGGTGACATAGTCCCAGACGTAGAGGCGGCCGCAGACCTTGTTCCACTCCACGATGTCGCGGGCGAAGGCTGCGTTGCTCTTGTGGTCCAGCGGCTCGGCGAAGTTGCACTCGATGCTGCAGAGCCGGATAATGACGTTGGGCAACGGCTGGATCGCCTTGGGCGCCTTGCGCGTGTACTGGTAGGCCAGCGTGTCGAACGCCACCTCGGGGAACTCGGGACCCAGCTTCCGCGCCACGTAGTTGAGCAGCGCCACCATGGTGCCGGAGTGGCTCCCCTCGGCATCGTCGATGGCCTTGCAGTCGGGGCACTGGCAGGCGCCGTACCAGTCATTCTGCGAGATGGAGATGATGCGCGCTTCGGGCGTCTCGCGCAGCCACCGCCGCACCTGTTCTGTCAGGAAGTCGCGCAGCTCCGGGTTCGTAGTGCAGAGCTGGGCGCCGTTGGCGATCCGCTTGCCGCCGATGAGGCTGTACCACTCGGGACGCTTCTCGAAGTGCTCCGAGGGCGGGACCAGCGGGAAGAAGGTATGGACGAAGCCCTTGTAGAGTACCTTGCCGCCTGTCT
The DNA here is from genome assembly GCA_026392115.1 of Armatimonadota bacterium. Classification (GTDB taxonomy): domain Bacteria; phylum Armatimonadota; class Chthonomonadetes; order Chthonomonadales; family CAJBBX01; genus CAJBBX01. The sequence continues at coordinate 102,250 of JAPLCQ010000028.1, forward strand.
TCTCCGTCAGGCGCGCGTGCTGGCTGTTCGAGCCGTTGCGGGCCGCCCACATCTCGTCGAAGGCGGGGAACCAGAACGGATCTCGCGATTCGAACGCGGGCTTGCCCTGCGTCACCCCTTCGGGAACGGCGAGTGTGGCGCGCTGCATCACGCTGGTCGCCCAGGGCGCCCACCACCGCACGCCGCACCGGGTCTGCAGGAAGCGGTAGACGGCGTACATGGTGCCTCTGGGCCTTCCGCCTGCCAGCAGCATGCGGTTGCCGGAGACGGCCTGCAGGGTCTCCTCGCCGCCCAGTCCGCTCAGGTCCTGCTGCGGGAACGCGGCGGCCGCGGCAGGCCCCGGTCCGACGATGATCGCCCGCTCCGGCGGCTCCGACGTGGCGACGACCTTGAAGTCGCCCCCTGTTGAGGCGTGCAGCCAGGTTGCCAGCTCCTGTGCAGCCGTTTGCTCGGCGGGTGTCGCGCCCGGCTGCGTCACGATCACGCACCGTGCCTTGCCTCTTGACGATAGGACCATCTGCCCCTCCGCTGATCCCGCCAGGACCAGTGCGGCCAGAGCCGCCAAAGCCAATCCCCTCATGCCCGCGCCCCCAATCTGCCCGCGCCTGGTAGCGCCGCAGCGTCACGCTGTCGCACAGCCATTTCGCCCCCGGCGCCGCAGGTTCCTGCCTGGCGTTGGCACCCTCCGACATGCTGAAGGCTCCGGCGCGCTGGTCATGGAGCAGGATAGGGGCTTGCGCTTTGCTCCGTGAGTGTTATCATAAGCTGGATGGGTTAGCCTCGGCGCATGCGGTCCGGTGGAGCGTTGCGCGGATTGACGGGACGGGATGCACCCGGGCACGGCCCCAATCGGCGGGCGTGCCGGTTCTTGACAACTAGGAGGAAGCAATTGCCGCATCAGTCCAGCCTGCCCCGGATTCTGCGTGCGTGTCCTGCCGCGCTTGCTCTCGCACTGACCGTTTCGGCCGGCGCAGCCCAGACGGCGGCGGTCCGGACGCCGCGCCTGACTAGCCTGCCCGTGAGCTTCGAGAAGAACACCGGCCACTACCCCGGCGAAGTGCAGTTCGTCGCGCGCACCAGCGGCGGCACGCTCTTCCTGACCCGGCGCGAAGCGGTCCTTGCACTGAGGAGGGGCGGCAAGGAGGCTACGTTGCGCCTGAAGCTACATGGCGCAAAGGGGACGGCCCAGGCCTTTGGTCTCGGTAAGCAGTCGGGCATCGTGAACCACTTCGACGGCAGCGATCCTAGGCAGTGGCGCACCAATGTGCCTACCTACTCCCGCGTAAAGCTGGCAGGCGTCTACCCCGGCATCGACCTGGTCTACTATGGTGCGGGTAATGGGCGCGCACTGGAGTATGACTTTGTAGTGAAGCCGGGAGCCGATCCCGGAAGGATTCGCGTGGCGGCCTCGGGTGCGAAGTCGCTCCGGGCCGTCGGCGGCAGGCTCATCGCATCCACCGAGTGCGGCGATGTCGTCCTGAACAGGCCGTACGCCTACCAGACCATCAACGGCGCGCGACAGAGAGTGGCCTGCTCCTTCAGGCTGGAGCGGACCACGGTTTCCTTCCAGGTAGCTCGTTACGACACGACGCGCCCGCTGGTGGTTGACCCGACGCTGGAGTACTGTAGCTACCTCGGGAGCACAAGCAACGACTACGCCTACGGCATCGCCGTGGATGCAGCCGGCGCAGCGTATGTCTGCGGCGCGACCAGTGGAGACGACTTCCCGGCGACGCCGGGCGCGTATCAGACCGCCCATGCGGCTGACGGAGGCTTCGGTGATGCGTTCGTCGCGAAGCTGAACGCCGCAGGCGCCGGGCTGGTCTACAGCACCTACATCGGAGGGCTCGACGGCGACTATGCCAAAGGAATCGCAGTCGATGCCGTAGGCGCCGCCTACGTCTGCGGCGAGACGACAAGCTCGGATTTCCCAACGACGCCCGGCGCCTACCAACGCGCCTTCGGGGGGCGCAGGGACGGCTTCGTTGTGAAGCTGACCGCCACAGGGTCGACCCTTGTCTTCAGCACCTATCTGGGCGGCATCAACCGCGACTACTCCGAAGCGGTCGCCGTGGACGCTGCCGGATCGGTGTACGTCTGCGGCTACGCGAACAACGCGGGCTATCCCACGACGGCCGGCGCCTTTCAGCGCGACTTCGCCGGCGGCAGGGCCGACGTTGTCGTGACGAAGCTCAACTCCGACGGCGCCAGCCTGCTCTACAGCACCTACCTGGGCGGCTCGAACGACGACGAGGCCACCGGAATCGCCGTTGATGCATCTGGCGCGGCCTACGTCGGCGGGTTCACCATCAGCAGCGCGTTCCCGACGACGCCGGGCGCCTACCAGACCGTGTTCGGAGGCGGAAGCGATGCTTTCGTGACCAAACTGAATGACCAGGGCACGGCCCTTGTGTACAGCACCTACCTGGGAGGCTCCGGCCTCGACTACGGGGTCGGCCTGGCGGTGGATGTCGCGGGCCAGGCGGTTGTCAGCGGCAACGCCCTGCAACCGGGGTATCCGACGACACCTGGTGCGTACCAGACCAATATCATTGGAGCGGGCGATGTTTTCGTATCGAAGCTGAACCCCGCCGGCTCCGGACTGGTCTATAGCACGCTCGTCGGCGGCACAGGCTTCGAGGAGCTCCTGGGCTCCGCTGTCGATGCCACCGGTGCGGTCACCCTATGCGGCGAGACCCAGAGCACCGATTACGCGACGACGCCCGATGCCTTCCAGTCCGTGCGCAAAGGCGCCAGCGATGGCTACTTGACGAGGCTGAACGCCGCCGGCACGGACCTGATCTACAGCACCTACCTTGGCGGAACGCAGACGGATACCGCGCGCAGTCTGGCTCTCGGCGCCGGAGGCGCGGTGTATGTCTGCGGCAACGCCGGCATCGCATTTCCCACGACCGCCGGTGCATTCCGGACGACCGCCGTGGGCGGCGACGATGCGTTCGTATCCAAGTTCGTCCTCGGCCCACCGCCTCCCGCGCTGGCCGTGGACAGTCTCAATGCCACGGTCGGAAGCAGCATCTCGCTGCGCGGCCGGCTGACCGAGGCGGGAGGCGCGGCCATCGGCGGGCAACGGCTTCAGTTCAGCATCGACGCGGGTAGCTGGACGAACTCCGAGGTACTCACCAGCGCAGCGGGCTACGCCACGCTCACCATCGTGGCTCCGTCGGCCGGCTCTCACACTGTGGCCTGCCGCTTCGAGGCGGCGGCGGGCTATCCGGCCGCGAGCGGCTCAGGCACGCTGTCGACCACTGATCTCACCGCGACCACGGTCCTCGTGCAGGACTGCACGGCCGGTCCCGGCGACGGGTTTAGCCTGTCGGCCTACCTGCAACTGCAGGACCGGTCGGGCATCGCGGGCAAGTCGCTCGAGTTCCAGTTCAACGGCGGCGTCTGGACACCGGCATCGGCCCTCACCGACGCCGCAGGCAAGGGCGCCCTCGCCGTCACGGCTCCGGCAGCCTCTGGGACTTACGCGATCAGCGCCCGGTTCGCTGGCGATGCCGCGTACGCCGTAGCCGGCGGCACGGCCAACCTCACCGTTGCGGCCAAGCGGAACGTCTACATCTACACGATCAACCGGACCGGCAAGGTGGGCGCGGCCGGCACCCTCATCGCCTACTTCTACTGGTACCAGAAAAACGGGACGCTGACGCCTGTCAGCGGCAAGCCGCTCCGGTTTCAGTGCGCCGGTGCGGCGCTGGACAGCACGGTCACCAGTGACGCATCGGGCAAGGCCACGGTTTCGGTCACCCCGGCTTCGGCCGGCGCCTTCCCGTTTAACGTGACCTTCGCGGCGGACGCCGAGTACAACACCGGCAGCGGCAGCGGCACACTCACCGTCGCGCCGTAGGCCCGCGAGCGGGCACGGCCGCATACGCAAGGGCGCCCCCGGAGGCTTCGGCCAACGGGGGCGCTTGGTTTCCCGGGCCCCGTGGCCTACACCGGCGGCGCCTCCCATTCGGCGTAGCGGCGGCGGATTCGGCGCATGTGGTACGCCACATTGGCGGAGCTGCACCCCAGCGCGTCGCCGGCTTCGCGCCAGGTGCGCCCGGCCATGAGCTGAGCCAGCACGGCGCGCTGGGCGCCCTGCAGGCTCTGGAGGAACTCCCCGGCGGCCACGCGCTCAATGACCGCTTCGGGGTTACCGTGCGGGCTGGGAGTGTCGTCGGTCTCGGGCAGCGGCTCCGTGCGGCGCACCCGGCGGCGGCGGACGGCGTCCAGCAGCCGCCACCGGGCGTGTCGGATCAGGTACTGCTCGGGGCTGCCGATGGTGACATCCAGGTCGGGCAACGCCTCCAGCAGGCCCGCCCAGGCCTCCTGCTGCAGGTCGTCGGCCTCCTCGCCGGTCACCCTGGCGTAGTGGCGCGCCATGCCTCGGAGGCGGGGTCGGACCAGCTCTGTGATCTGGTTGATGGCGCGCGGATCGCCCAGGCGGGCGCGCTGGTACGGTTCGTGGGGCAACGGTCTCTCCCTTTGCTGGGTCGGCGAAAACGGCGTGCTCCTGCGAGGAGACGCTGCCGCCCAGTGCGGTGAGCCCGTTCGGCGCCGAGTTGAATCGGCGACCGTGTGCGACCGGCGCCGACACGTGTCGGCGACCGGAAGGGGTGCGTAGGGGAGCCCTGTTCGGGCGGCGGCGTCAGACCGGGCGGAGCCGGCGGCTGGTGCTGGGGAATCGGTCAATCATTGTTCGGTCCTCCCTCTGCGCGGGCGCTGTGCGGCTGGCTTCGGCGCCCGGTCAGTGGCCCTATCGCGCCGTGCACGGCGGCTGCTAAAGGAATCTACCGCCAATGTGTCCAATACGGGGCAGGAAGCGCCGATCTGTGGGACGATACCCCGGAGAAGGCCAGGCGCCAAGGGGGAACACAGAGTGAACACCGTACGTTTCGTTTCTGCGCATGTGGATCGCATCGACCGCAACGCCTCGTTGCCCGCCAAGTTCGGACGCATGCTGACTGCGTGCAGGCTGGAGGACCGCTTCGCCGGCAAGCGCGTCTGCATCAAGATGCACGTGGGCGGCGACATCGGCTTCTACACCATCCATCCGCTCTTCGTCCGCATGGTGGTGGACGCCGTGCGCAAGGCCGGAGGGCATCCGTTCTTGGCCGACGGCTCGTTCTCGACCGACGCGGCCGTGGCGCGAGGCTACACGCCGGAGGTGGTGGGAGCGCGCGTGGTGGGCGCCGGCGGCGAGCACGACAAGTACAAGTACGTGCGTGAAACGTCGGTTCCGGGCCTTGAGACCATCGAGGTCTCGGGCAATATCGTGGACGCCGACGCGCTCATCGTCCTGAGCCACGGCAAGGGCCACGGCTGCACCGGTTACGGCGGGGCCATCAAGAACATCGCCATGGGCTGCGTGAGCTACGGGACGCGGGGCAAGATCCACGCGCTCATGGGCAGCCACTTCGATTGGCAGGCCGACACCTGTACGCATTGTGAGCAGTGCGTGGCCGGGTGCCCGACGGGCGCGGTAGCCTTCAACAGCGAGGGACAGCTGGGCATCAACGCCCACCACTGCCGCTACTGCCTCCACTGCACACGGTCGTGCCCGACCGGAGCCTTGACCATGGACCACCCGGAGGGCAAGTTCCAGAAGTTTCAGGCGGGCATGGCCGCCGTCTGCCGCTCCGTCCTCGGCTCCTTCGACCGCAGCGATGTCACATACATGACGCTGTTGATGAACATCACGCCGCTCTGCGACTGCTGGGGCTTCTCCACGCGGCCACTCGTGCCGGACATCGGCATCCTGCAGGCGGACAACATCGTGGCCATCGAGCAGGCCTCGCTGGACATGGTGCGGGCGGAGGACCTGATCCCCTGCACGGTGCCCGACCAGTTCCGCCCGCTGGGTGAGACCGGGCACCTCTTCGAGCGCCTGCACGGCAAGGATCCCTATGAGCAGGTGCGCCAGTGTACGGCCGCCGGCCTCGGCGTGCCGGAGTACGAGGTCGACGAGATGGAGTAACCCGATGCACGGGCCCCGGCGCCGCATGGGTTGCCGGGGCCCGGGCCGGAGGCCTACTTGGGCTGGCTCAGCGTCCGGTCCGCCAGGAAGTCCTTGCGGTACTTCATGGCCGTGACGATCTCCCGCTCGTAGCCCGCCGCCTCAGCCGGCGAAGTGAGGCCCTTGTCGCGCATGAGCTTCCCCACAACGGCGGGCAGGGGTTCCAGTGTGCCCCGGTTCACCTTGCGGTCGTACAGCGTCGCCAGGCCCGCCTCGGATCGAACGATGTCACTCACCTTGCAGGTGACCGGGCCGTCCGGGACGCCGACGGTCAGTACATCCTCGCCGGGCCAGTAGTGGGCCTTGGCAACGCGAAGCTGGGAGCGCCGGAACGCCGGGCTCCTCCGGCCGGCTCGTCCGAAGACCGCGGTCAGGCGCTTGTCGTCGATCACCTTCTGCACCGCATCCGCACCGGAGAGCTCTGCGCCGGTGGTCGGATCGATGACCGTCAGCACGCCTGCGGGGGAGGCGTCGATGCCGTAGGCGCGGAAGTCCTGCTGGAAGGCCTCCGGGCCGGCGGACCGCTCGTCAGCCAGGACCTCCAGCAGCGATCGGTCGCCCTTCTCGCCCGTAATGAACTGGATGAATCCGATCGAGATGTAGCCTGTATCGTAGGTGTTGATCGCGTCGAAGCCGCCCTCCAGGGGCGAGACAGCCCTCATGACGTGAGCCTCCGTGTCCGAGAGTCCCGCGGCGACGAATAGCTCGGCGAGCTCGGCCTCCTGCATGGCCCGCACCGGCGTGCCGGGGTCCATGACGCCCGTCGCGAAGCGATAGTAGGCGTAGCGCGGCCGCACGGCGACGTTGTCCACCATCTGAACCCGGTCGCCCTCGCCGAAGGTGACCGTGTGCCGCAGCGGCGTAACGGCCGAGGCGAACGGCGGTGGGTTGCCCAGGGCAGCGACCATGGCGGCTGGCGCCGGCCCGGGGTGCGGCGCGGGCGTCGTTGTGCGCGTCGGCTGGACGCCGTTGGCGGCATCGGCGGATGCCTGCGCGATGCTTCGGTCATAGGCTACCTTGGCCGCCACCCACGTTTCCCACGAGGCCCGGTCCGGAGCGGCCGCGGCGTCGGCTGTGGGCGGAATGAGCGGTGGAGCCACGGCCTTCTGGTAGTCCCAGAGCCACCGCGACGCCTGGGTGGTGAGCCGCACCTGCCATGGCTCGCGCTTCGGCGTCAGATAGGCTGGCTCGGCGGTGTAGCGGCCTGGTTCGGCCCAGTACGCCACCAGCGTGGCCTTCTCCGCATCGGAGAACTGGCCCTGCGGACGGCCGCCCGGCGGCGGGGAGAAGAGGAGCGTCGCCGCGGCGACTATGGCGGGGCTCAGCATCGCGGGGCCAGCGCCTTGCGCAGGTAGGCGCCGGTGTGGCTCTCCGCCACCGCCGCCACATCCTCCGGCGTGCCCTGCGCCACGATGGCGCCGCCGCGTGCGCCTCCCTCGGGGCCCAGGTCGATCACGTAGTCGGCGGTCTTGATCACGTCCAGGTTGTGCTCGATCACCAGGACGGTGCTGCCTGCGTCCACCAGCCTGCCGAGCACCCGCAGCAGGTGCTCCACGTCGGCGAAGTGGAGCCCCGTGGTCGGCTCGTCCAGGATGTAGAGCGTCCGGGCGGTGCTCCGCTTGGCCAGCTCGGCGGCCAACTTGATGCGCTGGGCCTCTCCTCCAGAGAGGGTGGTGGCGGGCTGGCCGAGCCGGATGTACCCGAGGCCCACGTCGCGGAGCGTAGTGAGCTTGCGGCTGATCGCGGGCACGGCCTCGAAGAACGCGCAGGCCTCGGTGACCGTCATGTTCAGCACGTCGGCGATGCTCTTGCCCTTGTAGTGGGCCTCCAGCGTTTCGCGGTTGTAGCGCTTGCCCTTGCAGACCTCGCACGGCACGTAGACATCTGGCAAGAAGTGCATCTCGATCTTGATGATGCCGTCGCCCTTGCACGCCTCGCATCGACCGCCCTTCACATTGAACGAGAAACGCCCCGGCTCGTAGCCTCGTACCCGCGCGTCCTGTGTGGCCGCGAAGAGGGTGCGAATGCGGTCGAACGCGCCGGTGTAGGTCGCCGGGTTGCTCCGTGGCGTTCGGCCGATGGGGGACTGGTCGATGTCGATCACGCGGTCGATCTGGTCGATGCCGACAATCTCCTCATGCGCCGCCCAGGTCGCGCGGCTGCCGTAGAACCGGGACATGAGCCTCGGGAAGAGCGTCTCCTGGATGAGCGTCGACTTCCCGGAGCCGGAGACGCCCGTGACACAGACGAAGAGGCCGAGCGGGATGCGCACCGTCAGGTTCTGCAGGTTGTGCGCCGTGGCGCCGCGGATCTCGATCCACCTGCCGCCCTCGTCGGCCAACTGCGGCGGACGTCGCACCAGGGGAGCCACGATGGACCTGGCGCCGGAGAGGAACTGGCCCGTGATCGATCCCTCGGCCGCGCGGATGTCCTCAATCCTGCCCTGCGCCACCACGTAGCCGCCATGTTCGCCGGCGCCGGGGCCGATGTCGATGATATGGTCCGCCGCCATCATCGTCTCCTCGTCATGCTCGACGACGATGATGGTGTTGCCCAGGTCGCGCAGGCTCTCCAGCGTGGTGATCAGGCGCGCGTTGTCTCGTTGGTGCAGGCCGATGCTGGGCTCATCCAATATGTATAGGACGCCCATCAGGCCCGAGCCGATCTGGGTCGCGAGCCGGATGCGCTGGGCCTCGCCGCCGGCCAACGTCGCCGCGCCCCGGTCCAGCGTCAGGTAGTCGAGGCCCACGTCCATAAGGAAACCAAGTCGGGTGCGGATCTCCTTGAGGATCTGATGCGCGATGGTCTGCTCGCGACCGCGAAGCTCCAGGCCGCCCAGCCAGTTCAGCGCATCGGCGATGGACATCGACGTGATGTGCGAGATGCTTCGATCCTCGATGGTGACGGCGAGTATCTCAGGCTTCAGCCGTGCGCCCTGGCAGGCCGGGCAGGTGCGGGCGGTGCGGTAGCGCTCCAGGTCGTCCTTGATCCAGTCGCTGGTGGTGTCGTCGTACCGGCGCTGGAGCATCTTCACCACGCCGCCGTAGTCGGTGTCGAAGGTTCGCGTGCGGCCGAACCGGTTCCGGAACTTGACGGAGATGTTGCCGGGCACGCCGTACATGAGCGCCTGTTTCTGCTCGGGCTTCAGCTTGCCGATAGGCGTGTCGAGGTCAAAGCCGTAACGGTCGGCGACGCCCTGAAAGGTGGCCAGCAGGTAGTCGCCGTAGCTCGCGCCCGGCGTCTTGGGCATCACGGCGGCCAGCGCCCCGCCCCGGATGCTCTGTGCCGGGTCGGCGACGATCCGGTCTGGGTCGAACTCCGTCTTGCACCCCAGTCCGTGGCACTCCGGGCAGGCGCCGTAGGGGCTGTTGAAGGAGAAGCTGCGAGGCGCCACCTCCTCCATGCTGATCCCGCACTCGGTGCACGCGAAGTGCTCTGAGAAGAGGATGTCCTCGCCCGGCTTGGCGTCCTCGCCCGAGGGCATGACGACCGCCGCAACGGTGCCCTCGCCCTTCTTCAGGGCCGTCTCCAGCGAGTCCGCCAGCCGCCGCCCGAGGTCCGGCCTGATCACGAGCCGGTCGACCACCACGTCGATCCAGTGCTGCTTGTAACGGTCCAGATCCGGGGTCTCGTCGCTGGTCAGGTCGAGGAGCCGCCCGTCGATCCGCACGCGGGCGAAGCCCTCCTTGCGGATCTCCTCGATCTCCTTGCGGTACTCGCCCTTGCGTCCCCTGACCACCGGGGCCAGCAGCAGGATGCGCTCGCCGTCGCCAAGGGCCAGAATCTGATCGACCATCTGCTCGACGGTCTGCTGGGCGATGGTGCGACCGCATTGGGTGCAGTGCGGATGGCCGATGCGGGCGAAGAGGAGGCGAAGGTAGTCGTACACCTCCGTGACGGTGCCCACCGTGGAGCGCGGGTTCCTGCTGGTCGACTTCTGGTCGATGGCGACGGCGGGGGAGAGGCCCTCGATGGAGTCGAGGTCGGGCTTGTCCATCTGCCCGAGGAACTGCCGGGCGTATGAGGAGAGGCTCTCAACGTAGCGGCGCTGCCCCTCGGCGTAGAGCGTGTCGAACGCCAGCGACGACTTGCCCGAACCCGACAGGCCCGTGATGACCACGAGCTTATCGCGCGGGATTTGGATATCGATGTTCTTGAGGTTGTTCTGGCGAGCGCCCCGGATGATGATACTGCCCATGCTCATGAGTCGGCCCCGTCTGCTTCTGCGTTGGGGATAATGCTACCCGACAGGGCCGAGGCTCATCCCGAGCCGCGGGGCGCGGGCAGCATCCGTCCTCGGCGCTTCGGAACGCTATGGACCCTTGGCCGCTCCACCCTTGTTGATGGCGTCGGCCAGCTTCTCGGCGTCGACCTTCACCCAGATGGGATCGATGGTCAGGCTGCTCACATCCATATGGACCATCTTGGGGCACGTGATGACCTCGTTGCCGAGCACGAAGACCAGCCGCTCCTGTTCATGCTCGCGCGAGAACTGCCAGTAGCGCGAGCGGCCCTCGTCGGTCAGGCCCACGTGGACCACGAAGTAGGCCCGCTCAAGGAACGGGTCTTTGCGCTCCTCGACCTGCGCCGAGGTGAAGTGCGCGCCGGTCAGGACCACGGGGCTGTTGCGCATCACTTCCTCCAGCGGCACGAGACGTCCGCCGGCGGAGCGATTGTTGATGGACGCAACCTGGCCGCGGTCGTCGGAGCCCTCGGTGCGCTCCGCCGAAGCGGACTCGTCCTCGCCGACCTCCACGGCATCGTCGGGGACGCGGAACTGCCAGGACCGGTTGGCCTCGATGGCCATGTAGCGGCGTGGGTGGCCGGGGTGGTCCTTGTCCTGCAGGCCCAGCACGGTGAGGCCGCCGGGAACCGCCTGAAGCGCGGGCCACTTGACCCGGCGCATCTGCTGTGTGCGGACGGCGGAGAAGGCGAACCACGCCGCCGCCAGGATGAAGGCCGCGATGACGAGGCGCCGGGTGCCGCGCTCACGAAAGAGGGTGCCGTAGGCGGTTTTCGGTTCGGCTTCGGTGGGGGTGCTCATGCGAGTATGTACGCTCCGCGGTGCCGCAGCGGTGCCGGGCGAGTGGTCTCCGGAGTATGCCACATCCGGCGCGCGCCCGCAACGGCCGGCGGATGGGCTTTGCCCGGCGGGGTGGTATACTCGACAGGCGGTCCCTCAGGGACAATCAGCTTTGAAACGGGGTGAGACACCGAATTGGTCCAGGTCATCGTCAAGCAGGGCGAGAGCATTGATATCGCTCTGAAGCGCTTCAAGAAGGCGGTCATGAACAGCGGCATCACCAAGGAAGCCCGCATGCATGAGCGCTACGAGAAGCCCAGCGACCGGCGTCGCCGGGAACTTAAGGCGAGCATCCGGAAGATCCAGCGCGCTCGCGCGAAGGCCGCCGAGAAGGAGCGCGACTAGCGCTCAAGGTTGGCAATCGACGACCATCGGTCTTGGTAGCATGAGGGGACGGGCCCGCGCCTGGCCCCTCATGTCGTTTTGAGGCTTCAGGCGTGGGATTTCGGGGTGTCGTGTGCCGGAGAAGGGATTCGAACCCCCACGCGGTTGCCCGCAAGTGATTTTGAGTCACCCGTGTCTGCCATTCCACCACTCCGGCCAGAGCTTGCGCAGTATACCCTAGGCGCGCATCAGGTTCCCGGCGCGCCGAGGAGGTGCAGATGAGCGATTCTGGACAGGCGCCGGCGCCGCCCAAGCTGGTGCTCGTTGACGGCTACAGCCTTCTCTTCCGTGCTTACATGGCCCCAGGAGCCGACCTCTCCACTTCTGATGGTCGCCCCACCGGCGCCGTCTACGGCATGGCCAACATGCTGTCCAACGTGGTCCGACAGGAGAAGCCGAGCGCCATCTGCGTGGCGTGGGACGGCCCGGAGCGCACCTTCCGGTCCGAGCTATATGGCGAGTACAAGGCCCATCGCCCGCCCGTGGCCGAGGACCTCATCGCCCAGTTCCCCGTGGCGCGGCAGTTGGTGGATGCGCTGGGCATGGCATCCGTCGAGTCGCCCGGCTTCGAGGCGGACGACCTGATCGGCACGCTCTCCGTCCAGGGCGCCGCGCAGGGCTACAACGTGGTGATCGTCACGGGTGACTCCGACCAGTTCCAACTGGTTACCCCCAGCGTCAGCGTCCGTATGATGGCGCGCGGCACATCCGAGGGCACCCTCTACGATGCAGCCAAGGTAGAGGAGCGCTACGGCATTCGACCGGACCAGGTCGCCGAGTTCAAGGCCCTCACCGGCGACCCATCGGACAACATCCCCGGCGTGCCCGGCGTTGGGAAGGTGACCGCCGCGAAGCTGCTCCGCCAGTACGGCACGCTTGTGGCCCTGCTGGACGCCGCCGAGGAGTTGCCCCAACGCACGGCCACCGATCGCAAGGTGCGCGATGCTCTCATCGCCTCTCGCGAGTCCGCGCGGCTCGGACTACAGCTCACCACCATTCGCTGCGACGTGCCCCTGGACGGCTGCATCCGGCCCTTCTCCCCGTCGCCGGAGGACCGCCGTCGCCTCCGCGAGCTCTATGCGTCGCTGGAGTTCCGCAACCTGCTGGCCGGCGTGCCTGCGCCTCCGCCCGTCGAGGAGCCGTTGGCGGCCGAGCCTGCGCCCGCTCCTTGCGGAACGATGACGGTTGAATGGGTGACCGATGCGGCCGGCCTGGCAAGCATCGTCGCGGCCGCTCGAGCGGAGGGCTCCCTCGCGGTCCGGATGCTTCCCCCGCACGGTCCCGGAGCGTGCGGGGCCGACCTGCTGCTGGCGACACCCTCAGGCACGGTCTGGGCCCTGCGGTGCGGTGAGGGAGCCGACGATCTGGGCGGCCTTTTCGGCGCCTCGGACAAGGATCGGCCTTGCGTCTCCCCTGCGGATGTGCAGATGGTCTTGACCGACTGCGCCGATGCGTTGGTGGGGCATGACATCAAGGCCATGCTGCCCTCGCTTCGCCGCTTGGGGCTCGACGCCGGAGCGTGGCGGCTCGACACCATGGTGGCGGCCTACCTGCTCAATCCCGGCCGTAGCGACTACGGCGAGGAGATGGTGGCGCGCGATGTCGGCGCCGTGCTCGCGCCCTCTTCGGCTGATGCGCTGCATGCGGCCGCCGCGCTCTGCCTGTCCCAGGCGAAGGCGGCCGAGCCCCTCTTTGCCCGATTGACGGAGAACGGGCTGACCGGCGTCCTGACCGGCATGGAGATGCCGCTCATCCCGGTGCTGGCCCAGGTCGAGCAGCAGGGCATCGGCATCGACGGCGCGTGGTTCAACGGCTTGGCCGCCGAGATGGCCGAGGACCTCGTTCGGCTCAGCGCCCGCATCTTCGAGCTGGCCGGGGAGGAGTTCGCCATCGGCTCCACCCAGCAGCTGCAGCGCATCCTCTTCGAGAAGCTCCAGCTTCCCAGCGGCAAGAAGACCAAGACCGGCTACTCCACGGGAGCCGACATCCTGGAGGGGCTGGCCGCCGAGCACGAGATCGCCCGGCGCCTGTTGGAGTACCGCGAGGTCTCCAAGCTGAAGAGCACCTACGTCGACGCGCTGCCGAGGCTGGTGTCGCCGCTCGATCACCGCATTCACACCACGCTGAACCAGACCGTGGCCGCAACCGGCCGCCTCTCGTCCACCGAGCCCAACCTCCAGAACATCCCCGTCCGCAGTGAGGCCGGCCGACGCATCCGCCGGGGCTTCGTGGCGCCCGCGGGCTGGCAGCTCCTCTCGTGCGACTACTCGCAGGTCGAGCTGCGCGTTTTCGCCCATTTCACGCAGGACCCCGAGATGGTTCGCGCGTTCGAGGCCGATGAGGACATTCACAGCGCCACGGCGGTGAAGCTCTTCGACGTGGCGCAGGGCGAGGTAACCTCCGACATGCGCCGCCGGGCCAAGACCGTGAACTTTGCGGTGATCTACGGCCAGGGGGAGTTCGGCTTGGCCAACACCCTCGGCATCACCCATGCCGAGGCAAAGCGCTTCATCGCCGAGTACTTCGAGAACTTCCCGGGCGTCCGCGAGTATGCCGCGCACATCCGCGCCACCGTCCGGGAGCGCGGCTACGTGGAAACGCTCTTCGGACGGAGGCGCTACCTGCCCGATGTTCGGAGCGGCAACTTCAACGTGCGGCAAGGCGCCGAGCGGGCCGCGGTCAACACGCCGATCCAGGGCACGGCCGCCGACATAATGAAGCTGGCGATGATCTCCGTCGCAGAAGCCGTCAGGCCGTACACCGAGTGCTGCAAGATGCTCCTGCAGGTCCACGACGAACTGCTGTTCGAGGTGCGCGACGGCTCGGTCGCAGCCATGGCGGCCATCGTCGTCCCGGCCATGGAGCAGGCGGCCAGCCTCTCCGTCAAGCTGCGCGTGGACGCCAAAAGCGGGCCCAACTGGGCCGACATGACGCCCGTACAGGTAGATCGCGGTTCATTTGCCCCGGTTGGGGTTCCGGCCAACGCAGGAATGCCGCCGGACGAAGTATAACATTAGGACCACGTGCCCACGCGCGGCGGCTAGGTACGCCTGTGGCGGGGCCTTTGCGCCATGTGTTAGGCGGCATCGGGGCGGTGATCGTCTCGTTGCCGGACTGAGGGCGCAGACATCGAAAATCGATGCGGGATCATTACACTGGAGCCCCCGCATCACGAGAGGAGCCGCAAGGCCATGACGGATGATATCGTCCAGCCGGGAGTAGCAGATGAGGTGGAGGTTGGTGGAGTAGTTGCCGCAGCCCCCGCCGTAGAGACGGAAGCCGCGGAGGTCGTTGCTGCGCCCGCGCCCGAAGCCACCGAGGAAATGTCCATGGAGGCGGCCATGGCCGGGGTCGGCTCGGACCAGTACTCCATGAGTTTCCCCAGGCTGAGCGAAGGCGACGTCGTCAAGGGCACCGTGGTCCATATCGACCGAGAGGGCGTCATGGTCGACGTGGGCGCCAAGTCCGAAGGCATCATCCGCCCGGGCGAGATTTCGCGCGATCCCAACGTTACCGCCGAGGACGTCCTCAAGGTCGGCGACGTGATCCCGGTCTACGTCATGGAAGCCCGCCACGACGGTCGCGTCGTCCTCAGCCGCAAGCGCGCCGAGTTCGAGCAGGCCTGGGTCCAGGTCGTTGAGGCCCGTGACAGTGGCAAGGTGATCACCGCCATGGTTACCGATCGCGTCAAGGGCGGCCTCGTGGTCGACCTCGGCATCCGCGGTTTCGTGCCCGCCTCCCACGTCGGCAGCGGCTCGCTCAAGACCAACCTTGACAAGTACATCGGCCAGACCATTCACCTGAAGGTGATCGAGGTCGATAAGGACAAGCGCAAGGTCGTCCTGTCCAACAAGCTGGCCAACGAGGAGGAGCGGCAGAGCCGTCGCGCCGAGACCGTGGGCAGCCTGCAGGTCGGCCAGACCCGCAACGGAGTGGTACGGCGCCTCACCAACTACGGCGCATTCGTGGACCTTGGCGGCATCGACGGCCTCCTGCACATCTCTGAGATGTCCTGGACGCGCATCAACCATCCGCAGGAAGTCCTCAAGGAGGGCGACGAGGTGGATGTCGTCGTCCTGAAGATGGACCTCGACCAGGGTCGCGTCAGCCTCGGTATGCGGCAGATTCTGCCGGATCCGTGGACCGAGATCAGCAAGCGGTATCGCCCCGGCGACCTGATCACCGGTGTCGTGACCCGCGTGGTGCCCTTCGGCGCCTTCGTGCAGGTTGAGGGCGGCATCGAGGGAATCATCCCCAATGCCGAGTCTGGCTCCCGCCGCGGCGCCCGCGCCTCGGATGTCCTCCATCAGGGCTCCGAGGTTGAGGTCAAGGTTCTGGATGTCCGACCCGAAGAGCGGAAGATGACCCTCTCCCTGCGGCAGGCCCGCGTGGAGGAGGATGTCCGCCGTGAGCGCAAGGTGGCCGAGGAGTTCCAGGTTCCGAATGACCGCGACGAACCCCGCTTCACGATCGGCGATGCCTTCCGCGCCAAGCATGACGGGGACGACCCGGACTTCGAGTCCTACTAGGCCGCGGGTCAGGCGCGGCGGTCACCCTGACCCGATTGAGCGCTGACATGCTGTCCGTCGGAGTCACCGGGGGCATCGCATCCGGCAAGTCTGCCGTGATGCGGTGCCTTCGGCACATGGGGGGTATCGTCTTCAGTGCCGACGAGGCCGCTCGTGCCGTTGTTGGGCCCGGTTCTCCCGGGCTTCGCGCCGTGGCCCGAACCTTCGGACCCCAGGCCGTGGCTGCCGACGGCGCGATGGACCGTGCTTTCGTTGGCCGCCGCGTCTTTGCCGAGCCCGCAATGCGTCGGGAGTTGGAGGCTATAACGCATCCACTCCTCCTGGCCTTGTTGCGGCGCCAGATGCGCTCTGCCGCGATGGACGTTCCGCAGGCCCTCCTGGTGGCCGTGGAGGCGCCGTTGCTCTTCGAGGCCGGGATGGGCGACTGGTTCGACATCGTGCTCTGTGTAACCGCCCCAGCCCAGGTTCGGGTTGAACGGTTGGCCGATCGCGACGGGCTGGCTCCCGATGATGCTGGACGCCGCATGGCCGCCCAACTGCCGGTGGAGGAGAAGATGGCCCGATCCACAGCCGTGATCTCCAACGAAGGCTCACCCGAGCAACTCTGCAAGGCCGTCCGGGCCACGCTCCTGCGGCTCCGTCCGGGCCTGAATGCCCGCTTGGATCCGGGAGAAACCAGTCCAAGATGACCCTTCGAAGCCCAAACCTGGACCACGGCGGCAGACCCGCCCAAAAATCGCTCTTGCGCCCCCTCGGGCCGTATGCTATAATCGCCAACGGCTGGGTGGATTGCCCCTATTGCGGCGTCCGTTCGCCCCGGCGTATGCAGACCGCCCCTGGTTCATCTGCGTGCACTCTGGCAAGGAGGTACGATCCGTCTTGAAACGAGTGAGGCTGACCCATCTCTGCTTGGTCGCACTGGCGTCTCCTCTGCTTCTATCCGCCTCCACGCTCACTGCTAGGGCGCAACTCGCGGGAACGAGTGTGGCGCGCCAGGGCAAGCCGTTCACGGACTCCAGAGCGCCGATGCCGGCTTCGGTAGCGCGGAAGCCACTGCGGAAGACGCGTGCATCCGGCGCCACGCCGCGCACCGTGGATTTGACGCCACAGACCGCCACCGTCATTGACGGGGCGCCCTACTGGACGCGGGACGAGAGGCACATCCTCTTCCACTCCAACCGGGCCACCCTCTCCGGCGACACGGTCGGAACGCTTTCGCACATCTATAGAATGAACCCCGACGGAACCGGCGTCACGGCCATCACCGGCCCGTTGGCCACGAGTTCCGTCAAGGTGGGCCTGACGACCTCGCAGTCCGAGGTCGCCGTCAGCTTGGGCGCGTCCACCATCATCTACATCGAGACCACCGCCTCGGGCACGCAGGATTTGGTTGAGCTCAACCTCGAAACCCGTGCCAGCAAGGCGATCCTGAGCAACAACCCGAGCGGATTCAGCTTCGTCGCCCTGAATGGGCCCGAGTACGGGTCATGGCCCGGCCTGAACTCCGCCGTGATCTTCGCCGGCAAGGCCAGCGCCACCGCGCCGTACAAGCTGTATGTTGTTGACACTCAGTCGGGCGTGGTCACACAGATCACCCAGGGCATCGCGGACGACCGCAACCCATCGCTGAGTCCGGCCACCGGTACGACCCAGGCCAATTCGATCATCGCCTTCGACTCCAACCGCGCCACCGCGGACGGCGGAACGGTGAAGCCGAACCGCGACATCTGGGTCATCCCGACCACTCCGAACATTGCGGCGCGTCGGGTGACGAACTTCTCCGTTGGTTCTGTTGCCGTCAGCAACATCGAGCCCGCCTGGAGTACCAACAAGCCTGACGCCAACTACGGCGGGTATGTGGGCGGCCAGCAGCTGCTTGCCTTCTCAAGCAACCGCGTGGACACGAAGAACGACGGACTGCCCGACGCCATATCCTCCAACGGGACCCACGACGCCTACTGGCTGAAGGTCGATCTCGGCATTGATGCGACCGATCCCACCAACCCGGCCTACACCGTTCTGACGCCGGAGTCGGCGCTCAATGCGGCATACAAGCTGCCAACGGGTGACCCCGGCCACATATACGATGACCGGCACATCACCTGGCCGCAGTTTGTTGCAACGTACCGGGTCGCCTACCAGACGAACCGCACCGCCTTCGACTCCGTCTCTGAGACGTCGCAGCCTCCGGCTCCGACCGGCCTGACGCCAACTGATATCTTCTCGTCCACCCTCCTCGACTTCAATGCACCGACGCTCGTGCGCTTCGATGAGTCCTCCGGCGAGATCGTCAACATCCAGCCGCGTCTCTCCGGTCCCGGCTCCACCGTGAAGTTCAGCGTGAAGCTGGTCGATCTCGAAACCGGCATCCGTGACGCCTACATCCAGATCAAGAACCCGAACAGCAAGTACCAATCCGCCGACGGCGTGGAGCATAAGGTCTTCTTCCGAGGCAATCCCTCGTCAGACAGCACCACCCGCTGGAATGGCCTGCCCTACGAGTATGAGTCGCAGCGCGTCTTCGTCGGCGCCGATCCGACCGATGCACGCGTCAACACCTACGCCAATCCGCACTACATGACTAGCGTGGACGACTTCTACGCCTTCAGCGGAGCCACCAGCCCTGCCGATGAGGGTTGGCTGCCGCTGAAGCTCGAGTCCCGCGATCCGGCCACGGGTATCTGCACCTACACTGCCTCCTGGGTGTCGGACGCGCTGAACCCGTCTGACTACATGATCGACGTGATCGCATACGATAACGCGGTGGATCCGTTCACCAGCGATGCGATCAACTGGAAGATATACGACAACATCTGGGGCTTCTCCACTGCGGCCTTCCAGCCTTCGCATGGCCTACTCTTCGTGAGTGACCACGCGGCCGGCCAGAAGTTCTTCAGCTCGCGGTACGGTACCCAGGTGCTTGACAACGTCTACCACACCTTCTGGGGCACTGAGAGCTGGATGACGGACATTGATGTTCGGCTCTTGCGCCCGTCGTCCTGGTCGACCGATAGTGGTACCGGCCCGCTGGGTAACATCCTCAACGCGCTGGGCGTCAAGTCGTACGGCTCCTACGATCCCACCGACAACTACTCCGCGTGGAACTCCGACGGCTCCGTGCTCGATGGCTCCATGGCCGACGGCGTGGATGTACCGGTGACGCAGCAGTACGACCTGTGGCGCATCCTATGCCGAGGCCCTGTAACCGACAGCGTCCTTCAGCAGTACCTCCCGCATGTGGAGCAGCAGCCGGCCGACACCATCGCGGGCGAGACCGCCCCGCGGACGGTGACGGTCGCCGAGCGCGCTGTCTTCTGGCACGCTCCCTTCACCGGCAACATCTTCGTCGGGCCGGGTTCGATTCTCGACCTGTCTGTGCAGACGCAGATCACCTCCTTCATGAAGGCCGGCGGCCGCATGCTGGTCAACGGCCAGGACCTGGGCTGGGCGATGACGCTGGACGGCGCTGTCAGCAGCGACTTCCTTACGAACACGCTGCATGCCACCTACGTCCGGGACTTCCCCGGCGCGTCCAGCGGCGCCGGCATCCGCCTCGGCTTCCTGTTCGGCCAGTTCCGCATCTCCGGCAACTACGCGTTGACCGGCGCAGGCGCCTACAACCCGATCAGCCATGACCCGTGGGAGAATCGGCCGGGCACGTACCTCTCGGTCCGTGGCCACCAGTACCCCGGTCCGCCGATCCCGCCCGGCAATGCCGACTACATCTCCCGCGACACCAATCTGGTGGCGGGCGGTAACGATACGCAAAACCCGAAACTCTTCGGCGCGCCAAGCAACCTGTATCCCGACGAGGTCCGTCCTGCCGGCGGGGCCATCAACGTACTCACCTACGCCAATGGCAACACGGCCGTGCTCTATCACAGGGACACGACTACCGGGTCTCGCCTGGTCTACTGCCCGATGGGCATTGAGGCCCTCTACCCGGACTACTTCTCGGTCCCTAACACCAACCCCACGGTTGTGCTGCTGAAGAATCGACGCGCCGAGCTGTTCCACAACACGCTCTGCTGGTTCCGTACCGGTATCGTAACCGGCAACGTCCTCGACCTTGAGGGCGCCGGCCGGCCAATCGAGAACGTGCTGGTTCGCCTGACTTGCCGAACGAACACCGCCGGCAAGCCGGTTTCCGAGTACACGGCGCTCACAGGTCCCGATGGGGGCTTCCAGTTCAACGGCGTGGAGACCGGTGGGTACGACATCACGGCGGTCAAGGCGGGCTACACGATCCAGAAGCCGTCATCGACTGTAGTGCATGGCAGCACCCGGAACATGGTGAGCTTCCGGATGACGGCGGCGCAGCCTGCGGTCATCAGCGGCACGGTGCTTCGAACGGACGGCTCCACACCGGTGGTCGGCGCGGTGGTGACCGCGGTCGACGTCCTGCCCGGTGGCGCGTCTCTCACGGCAACCTCGGACGTGAATGGCGCATACACCATCACGAACGTACCGTCCCAGACCAAGTACACCCTGACCTGCGTGGCTGCCGGCTACGGAGCCAGCGTGCCCGTTAACTACTCGGTACCCAAGACGGGCGATGCGGACACCACGGTCCAGCCGGCGAAGACATACACCGGCTTCGACTTCAAGCTGAAGGCAGAGCAGGGCTCGGCGACCGGTCGCGTAATCAAGGACGCCGACAAGACTCCGATCTCCGGCGCCACAGTGACCGCGACGTTGGGCACGCAGACCGTCATCGCCGTAACGGATGCCCAAGGCGCTTACTCGTTCGACAAGGCCAACGCCACTCCGAATGGTCTGGATGCCGGCTCTTGGTCGATAGTCGCCACAGCTCCGGGCTTCCAGGCCAATACGGCCGTAACCGCGGTAGTGCTGTCCAACGCGGCTACCACGGTCGAGGATATCCTTCTCAAGACCGTCGCGCCGGGTATGGTGTCGGGTCTGGTGATCCGTACGTCGGACGCAGCACCGCTCGCTGGCGTGACAGTTGATCTGACCGACACTGCGGGCAACAAGCTCGCTAGCGCAGTGACGGGTGCCACGTCAACGGACGCCACAGGCTACCGCTACAACTACCGCATCACGGATGTACCGGCCGGCGTTACCTACAAGGTCACGGCGACACTCACGGGCTTCACGACGGTCCCGGCTTTCCGTAATGCCACGGTGACGACGCAAGTCGAGACGAAGAGCGTCAACTTCGCGATGCAGCCGCTCTACACGTTCCCAGCGGCTCTGTCGCTTATGTCGATGCCGTACAACTACCAGGCGGTCGACCCGGGCGAGCTGCTCAGCATCCCGTCTGCGGATCGCTCGAACGGCCAGTTCCTGCTGGCTACCTGGGCGCTGGGCAAGTACGCTTTCTATCCGAGGGCCGACGCCGCCTCGATCAACCTTGGCCGTGGCTACTTCATGAGCTACCGGTCGAACATACCGCTCTCGACGGAGGGCGCCAAGGCCGATATGACGCGTCCGTTCAGCATCAGCCTCAACCCGGGCTGGAACCTGGTGGGCGCACCGTTCACATCCGAAGTGGACTGGACCCGCACCTCGGTGATCGACGCCGGCGCCACCAAGACCTACGCCGAGGCCATCGCCGGCGGCGCAATGGCGGCCGCTCTCTATGGCTACACCAGCGGCAGCTATGTCCTCGAGTACAGGCTGGCTCCGTGGCGAGGCTACTGGGTCCGTGCGTACCGCAGCATCACGCTTCTGGTGCCGCCTCCCGTAACCGCCAAACCGGTTGCGGTGGTTGCGCCTGCCGCCCGTGTGCTGAACGGAAGCGCGGGCTGGGTGCTGAACCTGGCCGTGACCGGCGCCAATGTCAGTGACATGGACAACTTCATTGGCGAGGCAGCCGCAGCGAAATCCGGCTACGATGGCTTCAAGGTTGAGAAGCCGCCGGTGTTCGGGACCCAGTACGCATGTGCCGCGTTCGACCACTCCGATTGGGGTGACAAGTCCGGCTCGTATGGGGTCGACGTCCGCAACGCTGCGGGCGGGGTACGCACCTGGGAGCTATCGGTTCGGACTGCGGGCTGTGCGGGACAGGTGACGCTCTCCTGGCCTGGGCTGGCTGGGGTTCGGAAGGACCTTCAGTTCGCGCTGGTCGACTTGGCAACCGGTGCTGTCCGGGACATGCGCAGCAGCAGCGGCTATTCCTGGAGCAGCACAGACGAGGCAGCCGTAAGGCAGCTTGAGGTTCGGGTAAGCCAGGCAACGTCGGCGGCTCTGCGGCTGACCGGGCTGGTGGCGCACCAGAGTGGTCGCAGCACCGCAGCGGCCATTCAGTACTCGCTCTCCGGCTCCGCAGCGGTGGAGGTTCGGGTGCTGTCTGCAACCGGTTCCGTGCTCAGGAACCTGGGCGGTGCAGCCACCCGGGCAGCAGGCACGAACCAGGCGACGTGGGATCTTAGAGACTCCAAGGGCATTGCCGCCCCGGCCGGCTCGTACCTGATTGAGGTCCGAGCCAAGTCCGCGGACGGTCAGGCTGTCCGGGGTGTCGCATCGTTGGTCGTTACAAGGTAAAACCGATAGGGGCCGCGCGATGCTCGGCATGGCGCGGCCCCGTCAGGTTTCCGGTAATAGGACGCAACCGCAGCGTACAGCGGTGTTGGTGCTGTCAGAATGACAGGGTAGCGCGGAGGCCAGGCGCCGACGTTGGGCCGACCGACAGCCTGAGCGGCGCGCATCGCCACCGAGGGAGGAACTCTCAGAGTGAAACGGATCAGGAAGAGCAGGGCTGCCCGCATCATAGGCTGGCTGCTAACGGTCGCCATGATCACGCCGCTTGTCTGTCAGACCCTGCGCCCGCAGGCTGCGTTCGCGCAGACGGCGGCGTCCACGGGTGGAATGCAGACAGTGGTCGTGGTGGACTTCGCCAACAAGTCGGGTGTACCGGGTGAGTTGCTCGCCCGCACCGCCACCGACGCCGTTGCGGTTGAGCTGGGCAACTCCGCCCGCTTCGATCCCCTGCGCCGGGATGAGGTAGACCGCCAGGCGCGTGACCTCAACCTCAAGAAGCCCTACGACATGGTGGCCATGTCGAAGCTGGCTGGCGCGCTTAGTGCGACCGGGATCGTTACCGGCGAGATCGTCGCGGTTAAGCCCGGTCCGAAGACAGGTCCAAAGTGCGTCAGCGTTTGGCTCAAGGTCAGCATCCTGGAGGCCTCCTCTGGGCAGTTGACGAGCGGCGCCGCGCAAATTGGCGTGGCCTACGCCCGAGCCGGCGTCACCGACACGGACGAGCTCGCGCAGGAAGCGGCCAACAACGCTGCGAACCTGGCGGTGAAGCAAATCCTGCAGACGGTGCTGCCGGAGGGCACCATCATCAGCTCCGTAGGTTCGGGCCGCGTCGGCACGGACCTCGGCATCCTGGTTAACAAGGGGAGCCGCGACGGGGTAGGTGAGGGAATGCAGATGCTGGTCCTTCGTGACCGGCAGCGGGTTGGCAAGATCGCGGTCACGGCCGTCTACGCCACCGATTCCGAGGCGAAGGTGTTGGAGAACACGCTCGGCATTCGGCCCGAGGACAAGGTTCGCGCCATCTTCCCGATGCCGGACTTCCCCAACGTGAGCGGATTCAAGAACGTAACGCACAAAGCGCCCAGCAATGGCAGCTCCTCGGTCGCGGCGTTGGGCAAGTTGCTGGTAGTCCTGCTGGTCGGCGGTGTTGTCGTAGCAGCGGTCGCCGGTGGCAAGAACTCGACGACGACGGCGGTTGTGGCTGAGGCTACGACGCTCAGCGGCGCCCCTGTGGTTCGAGTGACCTACCGCGACAACATGTGGGGTTCGACCACGCTGGAGCACCAGATTTGGCGAGAGCCCGACTACACGTACAACTTCCAGGGCACTCCGGTGGCCGCGCTGACGGGCTACTCATACATCGATAACGCAAGCCCCTTGTCGTTCTGGGAC
>JAPLCQ010000180.1 GCA_026392115.1 Armatimonadota bacterium
CCCGCCGCACTTTCGCACTGCACGGCGCTTCCGTTGGCGTCGCGCTCAACGGCGGCGGGGCGGTCCCGCAGGCGCGGCGGCTCAGGCCGGGGGATCCTTCCGCCTCGCGTCAGGATGACGTCAAGGGCGGCTCCGGCCCGCTGTCGGTGGCTCGGGCCTCCGTGCCCGAGCCCGGGAGGGCGGCGTTCGCGATGCTCAGGACCAGGCAACGTTGCCGCTTGTCGCCGGCGCAGGCAGGATGCGGCGGCCTCGGCGTCGTATCTCCCTCCGGCATTGCAGCCATTGCTTCAGGGAGGATGAACCGATATGCGAATGACCGTCCTGCTGGGCCTCGCGGCGGCCCTTGTTCCGCTCACAGCCGGCGCCGCGCCGTCGGCCCGCGGCCCGAGGATCGCCTTGCAGCTCTACTCGGTGCGCGACGACTGCGCCAAGGACCTGCCCGGCGTGATCAAGGCCGTGGCCGCCATGGGCTACGAAGGCGTGGAGTTCGCGGGCTACTACGGTCGCTCCGCCGAAGAGCTGCGCAAGATGCTGGACGAGAACGGCCTCGTCTGCTGCGGCACGCACACCGGCCTGGAGTCGCTCACGGGCGACAACCTGGAGAAGACGATCGCCTTCAACAAGACCCTGGGCAACCGCTTCCTCATCGTGCCCGGCCTGCCGCGCGAGCGCACCGAGTCGCGAGAGGAGTGGCGCGAGACGGCGCGCATCTTCAGCGAGATCGCCCGGAAGGTGAAGCCCTACGGCATGGTGGTGGGCTACCACAACCACACCGAGGAGTTCAAGCCGCTGGACGGCGAGATGCCCTGGGATACCTTCTTCGGCAACACCACCAAGGACGTGGTGATGCAGTTCGACACCGGCAACGCGCTGGTCGCCGGAGCCGAGGCCGCCCCCTTCATCAAGAAGTACCCGGGCCGGGCCACCACGGCGCACATCAAGGAGCACTCCGCCGCCAACGGTAACGCGCTGATCGGCGAGGGCGACATCAAGTGGAAGGAGCTCCTGCCGCTGATCAAGAACACGGGCAAGGCGAAGTGGTACATCGTCGAGCAGGAGTCCGGCGCATTCCCGCCCATGGAGTGCGTACAGCGCTGCATCGTGAACCTGAAGCAGATTCTTGGTCGGAAGTAGCCTGGACGGGCGGGCCCCGCGTAACGACGACCGCCTTGCCGACGGCAGGGCGCGATGAGGAGCAGCGATGAACGAGACGAACGCGGGCGCCACGCGCCGCGACCTGCTGAAGGGCGTCGCCGCCGGTGCGGCGGTCTGCCTGGTATCGACACCCGGCGAGGCCGGAGCGGCCGCCGGGACGAGCGCGTTGCGGCGGCCCGGCCCCGCGGCGCTGGGCGTGGCGCCCGAGGCCGTCGGCGCCTTCATCGATGCGGTGAACGCACGCGTCGGCGGCCTCCACAGCTTCATGCTCCTGCGCCGAGGGCAGGTGGCCGCCGAGGCGTGGTGGGCGCCCTACGCGGCCCACAGCCCGCACATGCTCTACTCGCTGAGCAAGAGCTTCACCAGCACCGCCGTGGGCTTCGCCGTGTCCGAGGGCCTGCTCACGGTGGACGACCCGGTGGTCGGCTTCTTCCCGGAGGATCGGCCCGCCGTCGTCAGCCCCAACCTGGCGGCCATGAAGGTGCGCCACCTCCTCAGCATGTCCACCGGCCACGCGCAGGACGCCACAGGCGGCACGACGCAGGAGCCGTCGGGCAACTGGGTCAAGGGCTTCCTGGGCCTGCCCGTGGAGAAGGAGCCGGGCTCCCTCTTCGTCTACAACAGCGCCGCGACGTACATGCTCTCGGCCATCGTGCAGAAGCTCACAGGCAAGGGCCTGGTGGACTTCCTGATGCCGCGCCTCTTCGCCCCGCTGGGCATCGCCAGGCCCACATGGGAAACCTGTCCCAAGGGCATCGC
>JAPLCQ010000115.1 GCA_026392115.1 Armatimonadota bacterium
TTCGGCCTGCCAGGCGACGACGGCGGCTGCCCCTACTTCTGGCCCATCGGCGACCGGCACATCCTGCTCCACTACAGCCACATGAGCGGCGCGCACTACCTGCTGGGCGACTACGACACGGAACGGCAGAAACTCGTGGTCACCAGCGGGGGGCGCTTCACCTTCGGCCCCTGGTACCCCGGCGGCGTCCACGCCCCTACCGCCACGCCGGACGGGCGCGGCGGAGTGATCGCGCTCTTCAATGTCAACGCGGCCAGGCCCACGCCGGGATGGAACCAGATCATGAGCCTGCCCCGGCGGCTGACGCTTGCCGGGCGCGACGACCTGCGGATGGAGCCTGCCGGCGACCTGGCGTCGCTCCGCCGGGCCCACGCGCAGGCGGCGCCCATGGCCCTGCCCGCCAACCGCGAGGTGACGCTGGAGGGGTTGCAGGGCAGCGTGGCCGAGGTCGCGGCGGAGATCGATCCCATGGCGGCGCAGTGGGTGGAGCTGAACGTGCTGCGCTCGCCGGACCGGGCCGAGTTCACCCGGATCGCCTTCTACCGCCACCGCGGCTATGTGGACTGGGACCGCAGCGACGGCTGGACGCGCTTCAACGAGTCGCGGGACAGCGTGCTGCTGGTCGACACGGCCCGCTCATCGGAACTGCCCGACGCCGAATGCCGGGCGCCGGAGATCGCGCCGTTCTACCTGGAGCCGGGCGAGACGCTGAAGCTGCGGGTCTT
This sequence comes from Armatimonadota bacterium, assembly GCA_026392115.1. GTDB lineage: Bacteria > Armatimonadota > Chthonomonadetes > Chthonomonadales > CAJBBX01 > CAJBBX01. Next base: position 726 of record JAPLCQ010000115.1, read on the forward strand.
CATGGACCGTAGTGTGGTCGAGGTCTTCGTCAACGGGCGCCAGTGCCTGACCGTCCGCGTCTACCCCGGTCGGACGGACAGCACGGGCTTCTCGCTGCGGGCGCAAGGGTCCGATGCGGCCCTGCTCTCGCTGGACCTGTGGCAACTGGAGGGCATCTACCCAGGCTGAGGGGCGGGCGGCGGGGATCGGCAAGGAGGCAGGCCATGGATACGAGCGTGTTCTTCGGGTTGCTGCTGCTGCTGGTCCCCGTCGGCGTCACGGCGCTGGTGGTGTCGCTCTACTGGCGGAAGCGGGGTGCGCACGTCCCGGCGGTGGCCGTTGGCGCCGTGGCCGGGTCCATCGCGTTGGGCCCGGCGCTGGGCGGCGGACTCGGATGGGCGCTGGAGGCCGCGGGACTCAGCCGCAACGCCGACCTGCCCATCGGCCTCATGCTCGGGTTCATCACGGGGTTCCCTATCGGCGCCGTGGCGGGCGGTATCTTCGCCGGACGGGCGATGGCCCGGTGGGCCGATGAGCCCTCCGTCCGTCGCTGGGCGCTGGCCGGGTTCGCCTCGGGTCCCGTCGTCGGTTGGCCGGTGATCCTGCTCCTGCCGCGCTCGTCCATGGGTGTGGCAACGGCGGTCTACGCGCTCTTCGTCGTGGGCGTCCTGCTCGGCGCGGCCGGACTGGCATTGGCGCGGTCGCTGCGGGGGCGCCCGAAAGCCTTGCGCAGCGCCGCCGCCCTTGCCGCCACGGCGCTGGTGGCGCTGATCATCGGCGGGGTCGCCTGCGGCCCGTCGCTCCGCGGCCGCGTCCTGGCGGTCAGCCAACTGGAGGCGGCGGGCGACGTCGCCGCGCTGCAGACGGTCATTTCCGACCCGTTTGGGTCGCCCTACGAGAGGCAGCGGGCCTCGCAGGTCTACGCCTTCCTGGACCCGCAGGCGGCGCTCAAGTGCCCGGACGAGGAGACCCGCTACCGTGCGGCCACCGTGCTGGGCGAGCGGGGCGACGCACGGGTGCTGCCTTTCCTGATCAGGGCCGCCACCGACCCCAACGCGTTGCGGGAGCCCTACACGTTCGGTGATCGGATCGACAAGGCGCGCTTGATCCACGCCCTGGGCAGCTTCCGCGAAGGCGGCGCGGTGGAGGCGGTCGGTCGACTGCTTTCGGACCAGAAGCCCCGGCTCCTGGCGCCCTACCAGCCCGACCTCGTGCTGCAGGCCGCCATCGACGCCGCCGGGATGCAGGCCGACGCCCGGCATGCGCGGCCGCTCGCCGCCATCGCGGGCTCAGCCGGCCATCGCGACCGGTACCGGGCCGCCGTTGCGGTCGCCATGGTGGTCCTCGCGACGGGCGACCGGCGATCCGACGCGGCGCTGGCCTCCATGGCCCGTTCCAAGGGCATTGTCGAGGCCCGGCGCAGCGCGGTCCTCAGCCGGCAGTACCGGTACGGCGCCCGCGGCGGCGTGGCGCCTCAGCCCTCAACCGGGCGCAACCTGCCGGAGCCCGACGCCGAGGCGGCGCGGCGAACGCCCAACGCCGCCGAGATCGTCCGGACCCTGCGCGTGGTGGACCTGGGCCTGGAGGAGCTGAAGAAGGCCAATGACATCGCAGGCATGGCGCGTCTGGCGGAGGTGGACCCAATGTGGCGCGACTCGGCCATCTACGCGCTCGGCGAGACTCGAAGCCCGAGCGCCCTGGCGGCTCTGACCGCGCTGTCGCGCTCCACGGACGCCGCGACCGCGCGTCTGGCGGGCGGCGCGTTGGCCCGTGCGCGGGCGGCGGCCGCGCTGGGCCACGAGGCGCCTGTCCTGCCTGGATCCGTGCGGCCGCGGGGCCGCGTCGCTCGCCTCTCCAAAGCGGCGCTCATCGTCCAGGTTCAGCACCGCGGCATCACGGCGCTGGCGCTGGTGGTCCGCGACCGCGCGCAGGCTCCGCAGATCGGGTGCCTGATCGTGAGCCGTGCGCGTTACGGCGATAGCTCGGACCGGTGGGGCTGGGGCGCGTCGTGGGGCGGGCCACCGAACGCGGAGTACTGCCGGGTTAACGCGGACCACCCCAGATTCGGCCAGTGGAAATACGCCCGCATGTTGCCGAAGACCGGCCCGGCGATCGAGACCCTAACGGTCCTGACCGCGCCCTACGACGTCCGGCGCGGACGCCTCCTGATCCCCGGCCACGGCTCCGGGCGGGGCGGCGCGCGCCAGCTGCAGCTTCCCGCACAGGCCTCCGGGTCCGATCTGAAGTGGGAGGCCAAGCCGGACGCCTGCCTGGCGCGCATCCTCGACGTGCTGCAGGCACGCTCTCCGGAGGTGGCCGCACTGTCCAAGGAGTGAGGCCACACAAGCAAGAGGGCCCCGCCATCCTTTGCCGGATGCGGGGCCCTCGGGGCGCGGGGTGTCCGCGGCGCTACTGGGCGTAGCGGCCCTGGTAGAACTTGATGACCCCCTCCAGGTCCTGCTTGGACATGCCCTTGGTGAACCAGTTGTGCTCGGGCATATCCTTGATGACCTTCTCCACCAGCGCCGGGTCCATCTCGCGGGCTTCGGGGATGAACTCGGTGTAGAACGTCTTGGCCACCTCGTACATGCCGTGCCACCAGGCGTAGTCCGGTCCGGCCATGGCGGCGCCGTGGCGCGCCCGGCGGCCTTCGTGGTGCCAGAGCTCGTAGTAGGTCCACTTGATCTTGTGGTCGAAGGGCTGTGCCGTCAGCTTGCCTGAAGCGGCGAGGCCGTCCATGATCGCCTTGGCGGGGGTCGCGAACTTGCTGTTGTACAGATCGACCACGCGGTCGAACTGCGTGTAGAAGCCGTTCACGGTGCTTCGGCTGTGGCACTGGGTGCAGACGTCCTGCATATCCTTGCGCTTGGCTTCCCACTCGGGCAGCTTGGCGCTGATGGCCGGGCGGAGCGTCCAGCTGATGCGCTTGCCCACATCATGGGTCACCGGGATGTTGGGCGTGGCGCTCATGTGGCAACTGGCGCAGGTGGGGCCCGCGGAGTAGCTCTTGCCCGGCAACCACTTGCCCGCCGGGTCGTTGAGCCCCTGCTTGCCGCCCAGGGCCAGGGCCTGGTGGTATCGGCTGCCGTGCTTCGACTCCTCCCAGACCTCCTTCTGCGGGTGGTCCGGGCCGAGGTGGCACTTGCCGCAGGCCTCGGGCGTGCGGGCCTGGGCCACGCTGAAGGCGTGCCGCGAGTGGCAGGAGGTGCAGGCGCCCTTGCTGCCGTCGGGGTTGATGCGCCCGATGCCGGTGTTGGGCCAGGTGGCCGGGTCGATCTTCCCGTCCTTCATGGCGACGGTGGAGCCGTGACACTGCTTGCAGCCCGCGTCGGCCACGGGCCCGCCGCCCACGGCCTCGCCCAGCACGTTGTCGAGGCTGCCGATGAACTTGGCGGCGTCGGCGTGGCGGCTGGCCTGGAACTCGGTGGCCTCGGCCGCGTGGCAGCCCTGGCAGGTCTTGGGCGTAACGATGACGGCGATCTTGAAGCCGTGGTGGTTCTTGGCGTCGGGCCGATCACCCTTGCCAGCCTCGACGTGGCAGGAGGCGCAGTCGATCCCCATGGCGGAGTGCTTGCTGCTCAACCAGTCCTTGACGATCCCGGGCGTCACCTGGTTGTGGCAGCCCAGACAGCGCTTGCCCTCGGGCGAGATGGGCGGGCCAGCGGGTTCGGCGGCGGTCTTCTGCCCGGCCTTCTGCGCGGGTTTGGCCGGGGCCTTGGCCTGCGCCCGAATGCCGGACTCCAGCACGGCGGTCATCGCCAGCAGGGTCGCGGGCATCATCGCCCAGAGGGCCAGACGTGCGGTTCGTGTCATCGTCGTCTCCTTGCGTCGTCTGTCTAGACTTCCCAGCCTCGGCGGTGTGCGCCGCGGATCAGCTTGTCGGCGGCGGGACATCCGCGGGCGGTGAGCTTGGCGGCGTCCCACTCCAGCCCGGCGCCGGCGCGGTAGGCGACGCAGCCCAGCAGCACGGCCTCGGTGAGGGCGCCGGCATAGTCGAAGTTGCAGGTGGTGGGCGATCCGGTCTTGCAGGCGTTGATCCACTCCTGGTGGTGGCCGACGCTGTCCGGGATGGTGGGCGCCGGGGCCTGGTAGCCCTCGAACTGCTTCTCGGGTAGCAGGATGCGCCGGCCGTAGTCCGCCAGGAGCATGCCCTTGTCGCCGACGAAGAGCGTGCCGGCGCCCCACTCGCCGCGGTACGGTTCGGGGAGCTTGGCGGGCCGGCGGTCACCGTCATACCAGGTGAGCTCCACGGCGGGACGCTTGTCGGTGGCCGGGAAGGCGTAGCGCACCTCCAGCCACTCGGGGCAGGAGTAGGCGTCCACGGGCGGGCCCTGGGCCTCCACGGTGGACGGGTGGCGCAGGCCCAGCGCCCAGAAGGAGAGGTCCATGTGGTGGCAGGCCATGTCGCCCAGGCGCCCGTTGCCGAAGGCCCACCAACTGCGCCAGACGAAGGGCGCAAACCGGGGGTGGTAGGCGATGGGCTGCGCCGGGCCGAGCCAGAGGTCCCAGTCGAGACCCACGGGCACGGGCGGCTGGTCGGTAGGAAGGGCCCCGCCGCTGTAGGCGCCGCCGCACCAGACGTGCACCTCGCGCACCGTGCCGACGGCGCCTGCCCGCACCAGCTCCACCACGCGGCGGTAGTTGGGTTCGGCGTGGATCTGCGTCCCCATCTGCGTGGCGCGCTTATGCTTGGCGGCCAGTCCGGCGACGATACGCGCCTCCTGCACTGTATGGGTCAGCGGTTTCTCGCAGTAGACGTGGAGCCCCGCGCGGAGTGCCGCGGCGGTGGCGGGCGCGTGGGTGTGGTCCGGCGTGCTGACGACCACGGCGTCCAACCCCGGCATCTCCAGCAGCTTGCGGAAGTCGCGGAACTGGGCGGCGTCGGGGAACTGCTGGGCCACGGAGTAGAGGTAGCTGTCGTCCACATCGCAGACGGCGCGTATCTCCTCGCCCATGACGCCCTCGAAGTTGGCCCAACCGCGATTGGCCACGCCGATGACGCCGATGCGCAGCTTCTCGTTGGCGCGGTAGGTTCGGGCCGCCGATGCCGGCGCGCCGATCATGCATGCGGCTCCCGCCGCGCCTCCAACGAAGGCCCGGCGGCTCAGGGACTGCTGCTTACTGTCGGCGCTCATGGTCTCTCACCTCACCCGTGACGATATCGGGTGCCTGTTCGACGGCGCACGGCGGAACTCCTGCCGCCCGGGCGGTGGTAGCATATGCAGAGGCCGGTCCTTTCCGGCAGCAAGGGGTAGTGTTCCGTTGAGCAATACAACGACGGATCGTCGGCGCCGGGGCCTTCGGGAGCCCTTCAGCGCCATATCGCACTTCGCGGGAGCGGCGCTGTCGGTGGCGGGGATGGTGCTGCTCATCGTCTGGTCCCACGGTGAGCCCTGGCGGGTGGTGAGCTTCTCGCTCTACGGCGCCACGCTTATCATGCTTTATATGGCCAGCGGCATCTACCACGGCCTGCCCGTCTCTCCGCGGGCGCAGGAGTGGCTGATGCGGCTGGACCACGCGGCCATCACGCTGCTCATCGCGGGGAGCTTCATCCCCATGTGTCTGGTGACCCTGCGCGGGGCGCTGGGGTGGTCGCTCTTCGGGGTCGTGGTGGGCATCGCGCTGGCCGGCTCGGCCGTGGTGCTCTTCGTGCCCCGCACGCCGCACTGGGTCCGCCTGGTCCTCTACATCGGGCTCGGCTGGATGGCGTCCGCCATGGTGCCCAGCTTGCGCGCCAAACTGCCGCCGGAGGCGATCGGCTGGCTGCTGGCGGGCGGCATCACCTACACGCTGGGCGCCGTCGTCTATGCCAGCGGCAGGCCGCGCCTCTGGCCGGGCGTCTTCGGCTCGCACGACCTCTGGCACATCTTCGTGCTGGGCGGCAGCGTCTGCCACTGGGTCTTCATGCTCTACATCGTGCCGGTGCGCTGAGGGTCGCGGCCGCATCCTCCCGTGGGCTAGACTAACCGGGTAACACCCGCACGGGAGGATGCAGCCCATGAGAACGTCCCTGCCTGCGGCGCTGGCCGCGCTGGCCCTCGCCGCCAACCTGGCCCACGCCGCGCCCGACGCGCTGGAGGCCGGCTTCAAGGCCCCGCCCCCTTCGGCGCGCCCGCACACCTGGTGGCACTGGGTGAATGGCAACATCACCAAGGAAGGCATCGCCGCGGACCTGGCCGCCATGCAGAAGGTGGGCCTGGGCGGCGCGCAGATCTTCAACGTCGATTGCGGCCTCCCCTCGGGCCCGGTCCCCTTCATGTCCGACAAGTGGCGCGAGCTGATGAAGTTCGCCGTCGAGGAGGCCGGCAAGCGGGGCATCGAGATCTGCGCCCACAACTGCGGCGGCTGGTCCAGCAGCGGCGGCCCCTGGGTGAAGCCCGACAACGCCATGAAGATGCTCACCTGGTCCGAGACGCAGGTGGCGGGCGGCAAGCGCTTCGCCGGTTCGCTGGCCGCGCCGCCGTCGCGACTCGGTTACTACAAGGACATAGCGGTGCTGGCCTTCCCCACGCCGCGGAGCGAGCCGGCCCGCATCGCCGACATCCGCGTGAAGGCCGGGTTCGACCGCGCCGACCGCCTCCGACCCAACTTCACGGGTAAGGCCGACGGCGCCGTCACGCCGAGGGCCTCCATCGTGGACCTGAGCGGCAGGACCCACCTGGACGGCCAGCTCTTCTGGGACGCCCCGGAGGGTGACTGGACCGTCATGCGCTTCGGCTACACGCTCACCGGAGCCCAGAACGCCCCCGCCACCACGGAGGCCCGGGGCCTCGAGGTGGACAAGCTGGACCGCGACTCCGTGGAGACCTTCTGGCGCACGGGCATGATGGCGGACCTGCTGAAGACGCTGGGGCCGCTCTCCCCCAAGGTGCTCAACAACGTCCTGATCGACAGCTACGAGACCGGTTGCCAGAACTGGACCGGCCGCATGCGCCAGGAGTTCCGCACCCGCACCGGCTACGACCTCCTCACCTGGCTCCCGGTGGTCTCGGGCCGCGTGGTGGAGAGCCTGCCCGAGAGCGAGCGGTTCCTGTGGGACTTCCGCCGGGTGATCGCCGACCTCTGGTCCGAGAGCTACTACGGCTACATGGCCGACATCGGCAAGCGCACCGGGCTCAAGGCCTCTTCGGAGCCCTACGGCAACGGCATCTTCGACAACATCCAGGCGGGCGGCTACGCCGACATCCCCATGTCCGAGTTCTGGGTCGGCAGCGGCACGGGCAACTCGAAGCTGGCGGCCTCCATCGGGCACGTCTACGGCCGCCGGGTCATCGGCGCCGAGTCCTTCACGGCCGACGACCGCCAGGGCCGCTGGCTGGTGGACCCCTACTCCATCAAGGCGCTGGGCGACGCCGTCTTCTGCGAGGGCGTCAACCGGTACATCTTCCACCGCTACGCGCACCAGCCCTGGACCGGCCTCGCGCCGGGTCTCACCATGGGCCCCTGGGGCACCCACTTCGAGCGGACCGTCACCTGGTGGCGGCTGGCCTCCGAGTGGATCCGCTACGTCACGCGGTGCCAGCAGATGCTGCAGGCGGGTCGCTTCTCCGCCGACGTGCTGGCATGGGTGGGAGAGGACGCGCCCAACGACCTGCTGCCGCCCTCGCTGCCCGCGGGTTACGACTACGACTGCTGCGACACCTCGGCCCTCTCCCGCGCCACCGTGCAGGACGGCCGCATCGTGCTGCCGTCGGGCATGGTCTACCGGCTGCTCGTCCTGCCGGACAGCCCCTGCATGCGTCCCGAGACGCTGAAGCGCATCGGCGAGATGGTGGCCATGGGCGCCACCGTGCTGGGTCCGAAGCCCGCCTTCGCGCCGGGCCTCGGCGGCTATCCCGGTTGCGACGACGCCGTGAAGCAGCTCGCCGACCAGATATGGGGAGCCGCCGACGGCAAGGCGACCAGGGCGCACCTCTACGGCAAGGGACAGGTGATCTGGGGCATTGAGCCGGGCCTGGTCCTGAAGGGCCTGAAGGTGGGCCCGGACTTCCAGGCGCTGGGCGACCCCGCCGCGGCGCGCCTCATGTCGATCCACCGCACGCAGGACCCCGTCATGAGCAAGGACGGCAAGCGGACGCTGACGCCCCGGAGCGACTGGTGGTTCGTCTCCAACCAGCAGAGGCGGGCCGTCTCGGTGCGCTGCTCGTTCCGCGTGACCGGCGTCCAGCCCGAGCTATGGTGGCCCGACAGCGGCCGCATGGCCCCCGCCGCGGCTTGGAGCGCCTCCGCCGGCCGCACCGAGGTGCAGCTGGACCTCGACCCGGCGGGCTCCGTCTTCGTCGTCTTCCGCAAGCCCTCGGGCAAGCCGGCCGCCACTTCGGTGCGCTTCGCCACGTCGGAGCCGAACGCCGCCGCACCCCGGCTGCAGGTCGTCCGCGCCACCTACGGCCCGGTCGACGGACGCCCCGGCGCCGACGTCACCGACCGCGTGACCCGCATGGTCGCCGCCGGCCAGACCGAGATCACCGCGAGCAACGCCACCTTCGGCGATCCCACGCCGCTGGTGGTGAAGCAGCTCACGGTCACGTACCGGCTGAACGGCAAGGAGGCCACCGTGGTGGCGCCGGAGAACGGCACGGCCGTGCTGGGGCCGGGCGGAGGCGTCGTGAAGCCGCGCTACGCACTCGCCGCCGGGCCCGCCGGGCTGAGCCTCACCGCCTGGGCGGCGGGAACCTACACGCTGCAGCTGCCCGCCGGCAAGGCGGTAATGGTCAAGACGACCGGCGCCTCATCGGCGGCCGTTCGCGGGCCGTGGTCCGTCAGCTTCCCGCCCGGCCTGGGCGCTCCGCCCAGCGTGTCGCTGCCCGCCCTGATCTCGTGGCCCGACCACGCCGACGCCGGGGTGCGCTACTTCTCCGGCACGGCAACGTACACCACCGGTTTCCGCGTGGCGCCGGCGCAGGTCGCCCCCGGCTCCGTGCTGCGCCTGGACCTGGGCCGCGTGAAGAACCTGGCCGAGGTGGCAGTGAACGGCAAGCCCGCGGGCACCCTCTGGAAGGAGCCCTTCGTCGTCGACGTGACCGGGCTGGTTAAACCCGGCGCGAACACGCTGACCGTGAAGGTGACCAACCTCTGGCCGAACCGCCTCATCGGCGACGAGCAGCTGCCCGACGAGGTGGAGTGGCAGGGCGACACCATCGCCCGATGGCCCGCCTGGCTCTACGGCTGCGGCACGCGCCCGGCCACGGAGCGGGTGGCCTTCACCAGCTGGCGCTTCTACCGCAAGGACAGCCCGCTCCTGGAGTCGGGCCTCCTCGGCCCGGTGAAGCTGGAGAGCGCCCGCCCGGTGACGCTGAAGTAGGCCGACCCACGGCCGGCCGTGCTCCTTCCCCTTGCGAGGGGCAGCCTCGGAGGGGGAAGGTTGGGATGGGGTCGGTGTAAGTTCGATCAATCGGATAATGATTGATCTAAAGGCCAAACCCCCACCCCAGCCCTCCCCCTCCCGCTCCGCGGCAAGGGGAGGGAGCCGCGTCCTCAGCCTGCCGCCGCGAGGGCTCTCCTTGCGGCCTTGCCGGGCATTCGCGTCAGGGCCATGCGGGCGTCGGCGGCCAGCGTTTCGTCCTTCAGCAGGCGGGCCATGGGCGCGACGTGGGCGTCCAGCCCCACGTGCCCCAGCAGATAGAGCGCTTCGGCGCGTACCCGCCTTGGGCGCGCGGGCGCCAGCAGCTTGACCAGCTCGCCGCCGGCCTTGCGGCGCTCGGCATTGGCTCCGGGACGGCCGGCGTGCAGCGCCACGCGGCGCAGGGCCTCCAGCGCGGCCTTGGCGGCGGCCGGGTCGGACCCGCCGCACACGTCGCCGAGAGGCACGATGGCCGAGACCCCCACCAGTGCGGCCTGGTCCACGGCCCGCAGGCGCAACGCCGTATCGCCCGATCGCACGTCCGCAAGCAGCGCGGCGAGCGTCGACTGCCGGCCGGCCAGCTCCAGTTCGTAGGATGTCATCATCGTCTCCTCGCTAGACCTGCAGCTTCCACGGGGCGCGCATGGGCTCGCCGATCATCCGGTCGGCCTCTTCGTCGCCGATGAACCGCTCGGCGGCAAAGTCGTAGGTCACCTTGCGCTGGAGCCTCCAGGCGATGTTGCCCAGGATGCAGATCGTGATCACGTGGTGGCCGATCTCCACGTCCATGACCGGCCGCTTGCCGGTGCGGATGCAGTCGAGCCAGTTCTCGCGGTGGCCGGGGCTCTTGTAGATCTCCACGCCGCCGGAGGGGACGGTGAACTCCTTGGCCTTCTGCTCGGTGTCGCAGCCGCCGTCGCCGCCCAGCACCACAAGGTCGCCCTTGCTGCCGGTGTAGGTGGCGCCCCAGTCGCCGGGGAAGCGCGGGTTGGGCGTGCCGGGCTGGCTCCAGGTGAGAACCCACTCGGGCTTGTGGAAGCGCCAGGTGACGTTCATGTTGGCCGGCGCGTCGTAGAAGCCGCTCAGGTGCGGATCGCCCTTGGCCTCCACGGTGACGAGGCCCCGGTAGCCGTCGTTATCGGTGAGCCACGAGACGATGCTCAGGGCATGGTTGCCCCGGTCGCGGATGAAGCCCGCGCCGTAGTCCATGAACCAGCGGAAGTTGAAGTGCGTCCGCTGCGGATGGTAGGGCGCCCAGCGCGCTGGCCCGAGCCACATGTCGTAATCGAAGCCCGCCGGAACCGGCTGCTCCTCGCCCCAACTGTCCGTGCCGAAGTTCACCGGGTGCCAGACGTCCACGCGCTCGACGTCGCCGATGCCGCCGTTGCGCACGTACCGGCACGCGGCGTGGGCGTTGCCGTTGGAGCGGCCCTGGGCGTGGATCTGCACGACGCGGTTGTACTTGCGCGCGGCCGTGACCATGGCCCGGGCCTCGGCGATGGTCTTCGCCGTGGGCTTCTCGGACATGACGTGCTTGCCCGCCTGGCAGGCCATGACGGTCATCAGCGCGTGCCAGTGGTCCGGCGTGGCGATGATGACGGCGTCCACGTCCTTGCGGTCGAGGATGCGCCGGAAGTCCTTGGTGAGGAAGGGCGTCCCCTCCGTCACGCGCTTGGCGGCGTTGGCGAGGTGACCGTCGTCGACGTCGCACAGGGCCACGGTGTCGGGCGCGACGTGGCCGGTTCCCATGCCTCCGGTGCCGATGACGGCCACGCGGATGCGGTCGTTGGCCCCCTGTCGACCTCGGCCGGCCAGGGCGCTGCCGGGCACGATGGCGGGAAGGGTCGCCGCTGCCGCCCCTCCCACGAACGATCGCCTGCTGATCGGTTTGTCAGGTGTCATGCATCGGTCCTCCGCGACCGCCGGTCGGGGCCGCGCGCTGTGGCGGCTGGTCGTCGATCCGGCCAATGCCGGCGTATAGGGAGCTACGCACCCGCCCGCGGCCGAGTTGCGCCGGCGCGCCGTTAGCCCAGCCGCTTTCCTGAGTACAATACCGCCAGCGGCATCACGGCCGCACGGGGGTCCGAACATGCGGCGCGAAATGGCGGTGGAGTGTCGGTGGCCTCATCGTGAGATGCACTCGGCGGATATCGCCGTGATCGGCGGCGGCATGGCCGGGACCTGCTGCGCGATCACGGCCGCGCGCGCCGGGGCCGACGTGGCGCTGGTGCAGGATCGTCCCGTGCTGGGCGGCAACGCCAGCAGCGAGGTGCGCCTCTGGATCCTGGGCGCCACGGCCCACATGGGCAACAACAACCGCTGGGCCCGCGAGGGCGGCCTCATCGACGAGATTCTGGTCGAGAACCTCTGGCGCAACCGCGAGGGCAACCCGGTACTCCTCGACGCCCTGCTCTTGGAGAAGGCCGACGCCGAGCCGAACCTCCGCCTGCTGCTCAACACGGCGGTGCACGAGGTCGACCGGAAGCGCCACGGGCCCATCCAGCGCGTCCGGGCCGTCTGCAGCCAGACCGGCGCCATGCACGAGGTCTCCGCCAAGCTCTTCGTGGATGCCTCGGGCGACGGCGCAGTGGCCTTCCTGGCCGGCGCGGGATACCGCATGGGCGCGGAAGACGCCTCGGAGTACGGCGAGCGCTTCGCACCGGACGCCTCCTACGGCGAGATGCTGGGCCATACGATCTACTTCTATAGCCGCAGCACCGGCGCGCCCGTGACCTACGTGCCGCCGGAGTGGGCCCTGCGCGACATCACGGCCATTCCGCGCTACCGCGACATCACGCCGGACAAGGACGGCTGCCGCCTCTGGTGGTTCGAATACGGCGGCCGGCGCGACACCGTGCTGGACACCGAGCGCATCAAGTGGGAGCTCTGGCGAGTGGTCTACGGCGCGTGGGACCACATCAAGAACTCGGGCGGCTTCCCCGAGGCCGCCGACATGACGCTGGAGTGGGTGGGCCTCATACCCGGCAAGCGCGAGAGCCGCCGGTTTGACGGCCTGGCCACGCTGACGCAGTCCGACATCATCGAGCAGCGCGATCCCTTCGACGCGGTGGCTTTCGGAGGCTGGTCCATCGACCTCCACCCGGCCGACGGCATCTACAGCGACCGGGCCCCGTGCGACCAGTGGCACTCGCGCGGCGTCTACGGCATTCCCCTCCGGTCCTACATAAGCCGCGACGTGCCGAACCTCTTCTTCGCCGGCCGCAACATCGGCGTCTCGCATGTGGCCTTCGGCTCCACGCGGGTCATGGCCACCTGCGCGCACGGCGGGCAGGCCGCGGGCATGGCGGCCGCACGCTGCGCCGCCAAGGGCATCCGTCCGGGCAAGCTGCTGGAGGCCGGGCAGCTCCGCGGGCTGCAGTCCGACCTGCTCCGCTCGGGCCAGCACATCCCGAACCTGAAGCTGCGCGACGAGGCCAACCTGGCCCTCCGCGCGCGAGTGGGCGCCTCCAGCCGCTTCGCGCTGCGCGAACTGCCCGCCGACGGCCCCGAACAGCCGTTGGACGCGCCCCGCGCCCAGATGCTGCCGCTGCGGCCCGGACCCGTCCCGGCGCTCACCATCCGCGTCTCCGCCGATGCGCCCGTCACGCTGCGGTGCGAGTTGCGGACCTCGTCGCGGCCCGGCGGCTTCACGCCCGACCAGTTGCTGGCGATCTGCGCTCTGGAGGTTCCGGCCGGGCCGGAGCGTCCGGTGGACCTGCGCTTCGACGCGGCGATCCCCGAGGCCTGCTACGCCTTCGTCTGCCTTCCCGCGGCGCCGGGCGTCCGCGTGCGATGCACCGACCTGCGCGTCACGGGCCTCCTGAGCGTGGCGATGCGCGGCCGCCAGGAGCCGAAGCGCGACATCGGCGTGGAGACCTTCGACTTCTGGCGCCCGGACCGCAGACCGGGCGGCCACAACTGGGCGCTGGCCTCGGCCTCGCCGCTGGAGGGTTGGGGTCCGGAGATGGTCCTCACGGGCACGGCGCGGCCCACCACGCAGCCCAACGGCTGGGTGGCCGACCCCGCCGACGTGGAGCCGTGGCTGCGGCTCGATTGGGCGAGGCCCGTGTCCGCCCGCGAGGTGGTCCTGGAGTTCGACACGGACTTCGACCACCCCATGGAGAGCGTGCAGTGGGGCCACCCCGAGCGCGTGCCGCCCTTCTGCGTCCGACGCTACACGCTGGCGGACGCGCGGGGAGAGGTGATCGCGTCCGTGACGGACCACCACCAGACCCGCCGCGTCCACCGCGTCGGCGGCGTGCGGGAACTGACCGGCATACGCCTGACGATCCACGAGACCTGGGGCGCGCCGGCGGCGGTGATGGGTGTGGGCGTCTACGGCTGAGGCGCGGCCTCCGCAACCACCTTCACAGAGATAGGCAGGCTGTACCGTAGGCCGTCGATCACCCAGAAACGGTAGGTCCGCACGCCGGGCGTATCCGGCGCCCGCAGGCGCACGCGCAGGCCGTCCGCCTCCTCCATGCGGAGCCACTCACCCTCTACATTGAAGCCCAGGGTCAGCGGCTTGCCCTCGGGGTCATGGCTTGCCGAAAGGTCGATCTCAAACGACTGCCCGCACTGCACCCGCACCTCGGCAGGCGCCACAGCCACCGGCCGCAGGTTCTGCTTGGCCGGCTCCTCTGCGTGGATCCTGACCTCCGCGGGCGTGGCCGAGGGCCTCAAGCTGGTGCGGATGTCGTACCTGCCCGCCACGGTCCGGCCCGACAGATAGGCCTCGTTAAACTCCGTCAGGTCCATCCACCGGTACTCGGTCTCTGCGCCCGAGGTGATCTGCAGGAGGAGCAGGCCCTCCACGGTCCAGACGTTGGGCGTGAAGGCCGTATCGGGTAGGCCGCCGTCGGACTGCTTCGCCCGTCCGAAGGGGTTCCAGACGGGCATCTCGCCCTCCACCTCGTCGGTCTCGGCGTCGTCCCATCGCGCGTCGGTGGCGCCGGGGAAGACGAAGCGGCCGCCGGCGTCGGTCGGGCCCACGAACTTCGGCAGGTCGGGGATGTACTTCGCGCCGCTGTCCTGCACGGCCGGGTTCACCACATGGTAGACGCGCACGATGGCTCCGGCCAGCGGGCGGTCGTCGATGTCGGTCACCGCCAGCGCGTTGGACCGGGTGGGGATGAGCCGCCCCTGCGTGCCCCAGAACCGGTCGCCGCGGTAGCCCTTGTAGTGCATGATGTGCCCCGCCTGCGACGGGTGGAGCCAGAGGTGGCAGTAGTTCATCAGCGACGTGTAGCCGCCGCCGCAGGGGATGTCGAAGGCGTGGGAGGCGCTGAGCGTGCCGCCCGAGCCGACGATGGGCAGCAGCGGCGTCCCGGCGGCCCGCTTGCCGTCGCCGCCCGTGACGAAGACGTTGCTCGCCTTGATGGGGTAGCCGTAGAGGTCCGGCTGGCTCAGGATGGTGTGGCCGAACTCGTGGATGATGGCGGGGTCGATGGCCATCAGGTCCACCGGCTCGTTCACTGGGAAGCCGCCGTCGAAGAGCGCCGCATCCCGGTTGAACGGCTCGTCGTCCCACGGCCCGCCCTGCAGCGGCGTCATCCGGTCGATGCGGTAGAGTTCCTCCACGCCGTGCGGGCCCGTGGTGGGCCAGACGGCCTCGCGGAGCATGACGTCCATGCGCCGCTTCTCGGCCCGGAGCCAGTCGTAGTAGCTGTATGAGCCCACGTGGTTCATGGTCCGGTCGCGCAGGCAGGCCTGCAGCGCCTTCGGCGCGTAGCCCATCTGGATGGGACGGGCGTCGGTGCGCTCGGCCTCGTCGTTATTGGCCTCGCAGATCTCGTCGACGGCGTTGGCCGGGTCCAGTGCGACGTGCATCCAGAGCGGCCGCTCGGGGTAGGCGAACCGGAACTCCACAGACCCTTCCTGCCCCGGCGTAAGCGGCTCCCGCGTGGCCGCCTCGAAGCGGGCCGTGCGGCGGAGGGCGGGCTCGAAGCGGTACGAGCCGCCGTCCTCCACCAGGTCCAGCCGCACCCGCGCGCCGGCGGGCAGGTCGGCCGCGCCGAAGTTGCCGTAACGCACCACGGCGGTCACGGCGTCGCCGGGAGCGGGACGGTCTTTGGCGGCGTCGCTGCGGTAGCGGGGCAGCATCTCGACGCAGATGAGGCCCAGGTCCGGCCGGGCGGCGCTGATGACCCGGGCGGTCCAATCGGCGCGCATCCCGCGGAACCCGGCGCCGATGCGGCACGAACCCGGCGCCACGCCCCGAACGCGGCCCCTGGCGTCCACGGTGGCCACAGCGGCGTTCGAGCTGCTCCAGCGGATGTGCGGCTTCATGTCGAAGTCGGCCCACGGACCGTAGCGCACGGAATGCTCGGTGACGGGCTGCCATCCCCGGTCGGTGCGCGCTTCGAGGCCCAGTTGCTTCAGCCCGCCCGCCACCACGCGGGCGTCCGCAGGCGTCAACATCGGCGCCGGGTTCACGCGGATCGCCGCGCAGGGGCCGGTGAGGAGGGCGTCGCGGTAGACGGTTCCCACCATTCCCGAGCCGTAGGCATCGATGCGGTCGCGCATGATCAGTTCGTCGATGTCGCAGTCGGACCCGGGCCCGCCCAGATGGACGCTGCGGTCGGCCATGGCGTCGGGGTCGAGGAAGGGGTTGCGGCCGGCGATGGGGCCATCCACCGCCACGCGGTCGATCCAGATCGGCAGGCCCAGCGGCGCGCCGTCGCGGGAGAACCAGCCCACGGCCAGATGCCGCCAGACGCCGGGCCGCCAGCCGCGGATGTCGGCGCGCGCGGCCGTCCGTTTGCCTCCTCCGGCCATAACGAAGCGGAGCAGCCCCGCCTCGGACTTCTCCACCACCAGCCCGTTGGAGGCCGGGTCACCGATGCGCAGGAGCGTCCGCCGCGCGCCGTCGGCCCCGGACCAGCGCGGACGCACCCAGAAAGAGATGAGCCCTTCGCCGCGCCGGAGCAGCGGGTTCGCCACCGCCACCCCGCCGTCGGCCCGCACGCCGCGCCCGCAGGTTCCTGCGACCATGGGCGGCAGCGGCGATGGCGTTACGGAAGCCACAGCGCCGGGCACGGGAGCGTCCGTGAACCAGGCCACGGCAACGCGGGGCGCGTCAGGCAGGGCCGCGGCGTTCAGCGCGAGGAACGCCAGGATGGAGGGCAGAGGCATGGTTCACTCCCCGGTTCGGCGGACGATGTGCCTCAGTGTACCAAGGCGCGCCGCAGCGCGGTGCGCGGGGCTACAATGGGTTATGTGCGCGGCGCTCGAACGCCGCGGCGGCAAGGAGACACACAATGCGGGAGAGCGGGAAGAACGGGGCCATCGCCGGCGGCGGGTTCCACCATGTGGCCATGAGCGTCTGCGACTTCGAGAAGAGCGTTGAGTTCTACACCCGGGGCCTGGGCATGGTCCCATGCTACGGCTGGGGCGTCGATGGCCGCGCCGACGGCGGCGCCGACAGCCGCGCGCTGATGCTCGACACCGGCGCGGGCGACTACATCGAGATCTTCGCCGGGAACAAGCGGAACCCCGCCGAGCCCGCGCCGGACGGCCTCTGGATGCACATCGCCCTCCGCACCACCGATACCGCCGCCGCCTATGCGCGCGCCATGGCCGCCGGAGCCGCGAGCCACATGGAGCCCGCCACCG
This sequence comes from Armatimonadota bacterium, assembly GCA_026392115.1. Lineage (GTDB taxonomy): Bacteria > Armatimonadota > Chthonomonadetes > Chthonomonadales > CAJBBX01 > CAJBBX01. The sequence continues at coordinate 17,660 of JAPLCQ010000115.1, forward strand.
TCTCGGTGCCCGGCGACCCGCCGCGCGACTTCACCATCGCGTTCATCAAGGGGCCCGACGGCGAGATCATCGAGTTCTTCTGCAATCCCGATCTGTAGGAAGGCGGCAGCATCATGATCACGGCTCTGCTCTGCGCGGTGTCCGGAATGGCGGGAGGGGCGATGCAGGTCGATGAGGCCGGGGTGCTGAAGCGCAGCGTCGTCAGCCAGGGCGACCCGGCGCGCATCCAGCGCGTCATGGCCCGGGCACAGGCCGGCGGCAAGGTTGTGGTGGGCGTCATCGGCGGTTCCATCACCCAGGGCGCCGCGGCCAGCAAGGAGGAGTACCGCTGGGGCAACCGCGTGGCCCAGTGGTGGCGCGAGGCCTTCCCAAAGGCGGATATCCAGTTCGTCAACGCGGGCATCGGCGCCACGGGCAGCGATATCGGGGCCCACCGCTGCGCCGCGCACCTCCTCGCCAAGAAGCCCGACTTCGTGGTGGCCGAGTACGCGGTGAATGACGGGAACACGCAGCTCGCAGCCGAGACGCTGGAGGGCATCGTGCGCCAGGTGCTCAGCGCGCCGAACAAGCCGGGCATGATGCTCCTCTTCACCATGAACAACGCCGGCGGCAACGCCCAGGAGTGGCACTCCAAGGTCGGCGCCCACTACGGCCTGCCCATGGTGAGCTTCCGCGACGCCTTCTGGCCCGAGATCCAGGCCGGGCGGCTCCGGTGGGAGGATGTCGAGGGCGACATCGTGCATCCCAACGACCGCGGCCACGGCGAGTGCGCGCGATTCATCGGAAGCGTGCTGCAGGGCATCAAGGCGACGGTCAAGCCCGCGTCGGCTCATGCGGCGATCAAGCCTCTGCCGAAGCCGCTGATCTCCGACGTCTTCCAGTACGCGACCATGCTCGGACCCGCCGCGCTCAAGCCCACTCGCTCCGAGGGCTGGGGCCCCGGGCCGGAACACTGGGCGTTCGGCGCGGGCTGGAAGTCCGCCGAGCCCGGCTCGACGCTGGAGTTCACGGTGGAGGGCTCAACGGTCAGCGTCATCTACTTCCGCATCAAGGGCGCCATGGGCCGGGCTTTGGCCCAGGTGGACGACCTGCCGCCCGTGACGCTGGAGGGCTGGTTCGAGGCCGACTGGGGAGGCTACGACGCCGCGCAGATCGTCGCCCGCGACCTGAAGCCCGGACCGCACAAGCTGACCATCCGCCTGCTGAACGAGCGCGCGCCGGCCAGCACGGGGTACGAGTTCCGGCTCGTGCAGGTGCTGACCGCCGGGATGGCGCGCCGCTAGCCGCCCCGGGGAGACCGACATGAGCGACGCGCCGCAACTCCTGACGCATGCCGAGGATGCCGCCCTCCTGCGCCTCGCGCGCCGGAGTCTGGAGGCGGCCGTGCGCCGCAAGCCCGAGCCCAAACTGCCGGTCGAGGAGCGCACCCCGACGCTCCTCGCCCCGGCGGGCTGCTTCGTCACGCTCATGGTCGCCGGGCGGCTGCGCGGCTGCATCGGCCGACCCATGCCCGACCTGCCTCTGCACGAGGCCGTGGTGGTCTCCGCCGGCGACGCGGCGCTGCACGACCCCCGCTTCGAGCGCGTCCAGCCCGGCGAGTTGGAGGCCATACGCCTCAGCGTCTCCGTGCTCACGCCGCCGGTCCCCGCGCCCGTGCGGGGCTGGCGGGAGTTCGTCGCCTTCGTGGAGCCGCTGCGCCACGGGGTGATCCTGCGGAACGGCCGCCGCTCCGCCCTCTTCCTCCCCGAGGTCTGGGAGCACTTCGCCCAGAGCGCGGACCCGAAGTCCGAGTTCCTCAGCCAGCTGAGCCGCAAGGCGGGCGACCGGAGCGGCGACCTCTGGCGCGACCCGGACACCCGCTTCGAGCTCTTCGAGACGATCCACCTGGAGGAGCCGGACTGAGGGCGGCGGGATGACGGCCACGGCTTGACGGTGTTGACCGTGTTGACCGGACTGACGGCGGGTGCGCGCGAGGATGGCGGGGGCGCCGCTTGCCTTTGCCGTCATCCTGAGGCCGCCGTCTGGCCGAAGGACCCCCGTAAGCCGCCCTGACGCGCTTCCGCGTTGCACGGCGCTTCCGTTGGCGTCGCGCTGAACGGCGGGGCGGACTGGTCCCGCAGGTGCGGCGGCTCGGGCCGGGGGATCCTTCCGCTCCGCGTCAGGATGACGTCAAAGGCACAGGCGGGCGCGGGCGACCGGGGGCCGTCGTCCTGAGGCCGCCGTTTGGCCGAAGGATCCCCCGTAGGCCGCCCGCCGCGCTTCCGCGTTGCACGGCGCTTCCGTTGGCGTCGCGCCGAACGGCGGGGCGGACTGGTCCCGCAGGTGCGGTGGCTCGGGACGGGGGGTCCTTCCGCTTCGCGTCAGGATGACGTCAAGGGCACAGGCGCCCTGCCTCCCTTGCCGTCATACTGAGGCCGCCGTTTGGCCGAAGGACCCCCCGTAAGCCGCCCGGCGCGCTTCCGCGTTGCACGGCGCTTCCGTTGGCGTCGCGCTGAACGGCGGGGCGGGGTGGTCCCGCAGGTGCGGCGGCTCAGGCCGGGGGATCCTTCCGCTCCGCGTCAGGATGACGTCAAGTGCGGCTCCGGCCCGCTCA
>JAPLCQ010000078.1 GCA_026392115.1 Armatimonadota bacterium
CTCCCCGGGTTCTTCGCGGCCTACCGATACGACGACGCTGTCCGGCTGGCCGGCCGCCAGGGCCAACAGCGAGTCGTAGCCGCGCCGGGCCGCTCGGAGGCCGTAGTACGGCAGGACCACGGCGCCGGACCGTGCCTCGATGAACCGCGCCAACTCCCGCGCCGCGTCGTCCAGGGCGGGGTCCGCGGCATCAGTCGCCGAGAGCCGTTCGCGGTACGGGTCGGGCACGTAGCCGTACCGCCGGCCCTCCGGACGGCGCACGAAGTCCTCGCTGATCGCGAGGCCCGCATCCAGCCCGAGGTCATCCCAGATCAGGCCGCCGTAGTAGTGCGCCTCGTCGATCATGTGCCGCGCACGCTTCACGGCAAGCCTGACTCGCTCCGGCAACGGGAGGGCCCGAGTGTCCGGTGAGTAGACGTACCGGTTGGCGAGGAAGAGGGCTGCGCGCTTCGGACGGTCCGACGGCGAGGCGCGTCCCAGACCGGCGAGGCAGAGCCGGGCATCGTCACCGGTGGGCAGCACGGTGAGCGCCGGGCGCAGGTCGGCCTCGAGGCGGAGGAGCGGCTCGACCCAGGACCCGCGGAGGCGGAACGTGCTGGAGCAGTCGCCGAGATCGTGGACCCGCACGCCGCCGCCGCGCAAGGCCGCGCAGATGACGGATGAGGCCGCCGGCGGCTCTCCCGGCGTCGGCTCTCCCAGGGCCATGGTCACATCAAGGCCCCGCCGCCGGAGGAAGTCCGCGTAGATGGCGGCATGGACCTGCCGATGGCCCGAGGAGTTCGGGCAAAAAACGAGTGCGACGGCCACCGATCCTCCTCACCGCCGTCAGGCTGTCAGGCGGCAGACACGATCGACGCGAACTGCTCAATCCTCTTCTCGAGGGTGTGGCTGCGGAGCGTGCGGCGCTGGCCGGCCGCGGCGACGGCGGCGCGCTCGTCCTTATGCTCCAGGTAGTAGCCGACCTGGTCGACGCAGTCCTCGATGGAGCAATAGGGGACCACCTCGCTCTTCATATCGAACCAGTCGCTCAGGTTCGGCTTATAGTCCGTCACCAGCAGGCTGCCGACGCCGGTGATCTCGAAGAGCCGCATGTTGTTGGCGATCTGCCCGGCGAATGCGGCGTGGATGTTGAGGCCGATGCTGCTGTCGCGCATCACCTGGAACATGTCCTCTCCCCACCGTTCGCACTGGTACGCCTTGCGCACGGCCGGGTCGCCGTCTGCCTCGGATGCGAGGCGGGTGGGCCCGAAGATCGAAACCGGGTGGCGGCGGCACAGGGCCGAGAGCCACTTCATGCGGTCCGGCCAGATGGCGCCGACGCTTCCGACGAATGTCACAGGGATCGTGGGGCGCCGGATGGAGATATCGTCCAGGACGCGCGCGTCGAAGGCATGGGGCAGCACCTCGACGCGCTTGGCTCCCAGCTCCCTGAAGCCGGCCGCGAGGCCCGCGTGGCCGGAGAAGAGGATGTCGTACGGGCTCACGTCGAAGCTCTCGGGAATACGCGCCCCATGGAGACCGACGGTGAGGCCCGCGTACCTGCGCATGGAGGCCACCAGTGACGACGGTACCGCGACGAGCGCTTGGTTCATCAGCACGTCGGGCCGGAACGCCCGAACCTGCGCCAGCACGATGTCATGACGCCACCGGGGCGTAGGCGAGCCGGCGATCCAGGGAACGATGCCTCCGCGCATGACGAGATGGCGCGCTCCCGCCCGGCAGAAGCGCATGCCCTGCTCACGGGCCCAGGCGCGTTGCATGTTCTCGCAGTTCGCGATGACGACGCCGACCTCGTGGCCCATCTGCCGCAGGTAGTGCGCGTATCCACCTACGATGCCGAAGTGGCTCTTCTCCCGCGCGGCGATCTGATCGGCGTATGGGGATGCGGCGAGTTCAGGAGTTCGATGGTAGAAGGCCGCCTGAAAGTCCGGGTAGTCGGTTGTGATCAACAGGATGCGCATGCCGTTCGCGGGTCCTCACGTATCGACGTCGGCGCGGCACGGGTCACCGTTGATCCGCCACGTGCAGGGGAACAGCGCCTCGCCGGGCACACCCTCCGCGGGCGCGCCGACGCCGTAGAAGTCGCCCTCCGTGACCTGCACGGTAAAGGCCTCCTGAATCCAGTCCTGCATCACGCTGGAGGCATAGACGGCCGTGTTCAGCACGTAGGCGCCTGGAGCGAAAGGCAACCTCTCCAGAATACACGATACATGTCCCGAACCGCTCAATGGGCCGAGGTCGTCGCCGACCAGCACATTGCTCAGCATGGTGACGAATGGGCCGCCCGCCGCGCGGATCGGGAACCCCACGCCGATGTGCTCCAGTGTGATGCCGGGTCGCACACGGTAGTCCAGACGGAACTCGGTCCAAGCGCCGCAGGTCAGGCGGTCGACGCGCCGGCCGTCACGGTCGTAGCATCCGAAGCCCTCCACGCGGATGTCGCCCTGTCCCTTCCGGTCCGTACGCGCGCCGGGGTCCACGGCGCTGAGCTCTTGCAGGTGCCGCAGGTAGCTGTCGATGGCCTGCGAGGTTGGCCCCGGCCCGAAGTCCAGGCGCCCCGATGTCAGCACGATGGCTCGGGTGCAGAGGCTCTGGACCGACGCCATGTTGTGGCTGACGAAAAGGACCGTGCGCCCCTCTCGGGCGATGCTGCTCATGCGCCGCAGGCACTTGCGCTGGAACTGGGCGTCGCCTACGGCCAGGACCTCGTCCACCACGAGTATTTCCGGCTCCAGATGCGCCGCCACGGCGAAGGCCAGCCGCACGTACATGCCGCTGGAGTAGCGCTTCACGGGGGTGTCGATGTACTCGGCGACCTCGGCGAACTCCACGATATCGTCGAACTTGCGGGCAACCTCAGCCTGGGTCATGCCCAGGATGGCGCCGTTCAGGTAGACGTTCTCGCGGCCGGTCAGCTCCGGATGGAACCCCGTGCCCACCTCCAGCAGGCTGGCAATGCGACCGCGCACCCGTATCTCGCCCCGCGTGGGGGCGGTCACCTGGGATAGCAGCTTCAGGATGGTGCTCTTGCCCGCGCCGTTTCGGCCGATGACGCCCAGCACATCGCCTTCATCGACATTGAACGAAACATCGCGGAGGGCCCAGACGGTCTGGCCCACCTGGTTGCCGTGGTCGGCCTGTCCCAGCTTCAGCATGGGATCGGGCAGACCGCGGAAACGCGCCCACGCGCGGCTCAGGTCGTCCTGGATCGTGCCGCGACCGATAACGCCCAGGCGGTAGGCCTTGGCGACGCCCTCCACCTCGATCACGCGCGCCATGCCTACGCGGCCTCGTCTTGCGCGGCGGGAGCCGAAATAACCACCACGTGGTGGTCGCGGGTCCACCAGCCGTCGGGCTGAACGGGGCGGGTCCAGCCCAGCGAGAATGGGGGGATGTGGCGCAAGACGTTCGCGGGTCCACCTGTTCGTTTGGCCGCCTGCGCTACCTCATAGACCGCCGTCCGCGACGCCATGCCGGTCAGTCGCCCCGGCGTCGCGCGCTTTCGGCGGAAACGGCGCCGGTGGACGATCCGGGAACCCAGCCGGGCGCAGGCCCACTCCCACCAGTCGCCGCCGCAGAAGCTCACGTGCTCGGGCGAGTAGTACCAGTAGTCGCACGGGTTCCAGCGCCAGAGCCACGACGAGGGATCGCCCGTGGTCATCACGCATACGCCGCCCGGCTCCAGCAGTTGAACAGACTCGCGCACGAACGCCAGCGGGTTCTGGACATGCTCCACTACATCGATGCTCACGACGCAGCCGAAGCGCTTACCCGTCGCGCGCGCCTCGTCCGGGGTCGCGCCGAGCATCTCGATGCCTGATGCCGCCGCCGCCTGTGAGGCTTCCGCTGAGAGCTCCAGCCCGTGACGGCGATAGCCGGCGGGGAGCGACCGCATGAAGTCACCCCTGAAACAGCCCACTTCGAGCAGATCGCAGGGCGGAACCAGGCGCGTGATCGTCTCGCGGGCGATATCCCAGTCCGGACGGTCCATGCCCTCGCCCCACCACTGCTCGGCCGGGAGGGCGGCGTAGAGCCGGGTAAGGTCATCGGGGCTTGGGTAGGGATACCGGTAGAGGAGCCGGCAGTCCGGGCACCGGTAGAGCTTGCCCGGATCGGCCAGCCGGATGACGGCGTGCATCTCGCGGATGGGGCCCAGATCCCGGCTGCCTGCGCCCCCGCAACAGGGGCAGAGGTGGTCGGCTTGGCCCGGGCACACAGTCATAGAACGAGCGCTCTCCTGTCTCTCTGGACTTCAAAGGATACCCCGCGCCGTCCGGCTTTGGCCGCAGCGGCTCGGCGGGGTAGTATGCCCATGCCAACGGCCCAGACGAGGCCGGAGCCACGAGGAGGCGCTCATGTCGGAGTCCGAACCCACGCTCTACTACATTCCTCATACCCACTGGGAAGGCGCCGTGTTCCAGACCCGCGATGCGTACCTCGACATGGGTCTGGCGAACATCACCCGTGCGCTGGCCCTGCTCCGCGCACGGTCGGACGCCCGGTTCGTGCTGGACCAGGTCTGCTACGTCAAGCCCTACCTGGAGCGCCACCCGCACGAGGCGGCCGATTTCCGCCGGTTTGTTGATGAGGGACGGCTGGCCATCGTGGGCGGCACCGATGTGATGCTGGACGTGAACATGCCAGGGGGCGAGTCGTTCGTGCGCCAGGCGCTCTACGGCAAGCGCTGGTTCCGCGAGGCCCTGGGCGTCGACGTGAAGGTGAGCTGGCAGCTCGACACGTTCGGCCACCACGCCCAGATGCCCCAGCTCCTGCGGCAGGCGGGTTTCGACTCGTTCTGGTTCTTCAGGGGCGTCCCGAGCCGGCAGACGCCGAGCGAGTTCGTCTGGGAGGGCCTCGACGGTACGCGCATCCCCGCCTACTGGCTCCAGCACAGCTACGCGGTCGCCTACGGCTCGCCGCACACGCTGCCCGAGTTCACCGCATTCATGCGCGGCCGTTACGACAGCCTGGGCGGCAACACGCCCCACGCCGCGCGCGTGGCTCCCTCCGGCGCCGACGTCTGCGAACCCGAAGAGCATGTGCCGGGACTGGCCGCGCGGATGAACGCGGACCCCGACGCCGGCCTGAAGGTGGTCGTGTCCGTTCCCGCGGACTACGAGGCGGAGGTGGCGCTGCGCGGCGAACCGCCCACGCTCAAGTGCGAGCTGAACCCCGTGTTCCAGGGCATCTACAGCAGCCGCATCGAGCTGAAGCAGCGCACCCGCGAACTCGAGGAGATGCTCACGGGCGCCGAGAAGCTGGGGGTCATGCTCCAGGCCGCCGGCAGGCCCACCGATGACCGTCGGCTCTGGCAGGGCTGGGAGCCCATGCTCTTCAACCAGGCCCACGACATCATGTCCGGCGTGCTCACGGACCGTGTCTACGAAGACACCCTCGGCGGCTACGACCATTCGCGCCGCATCGCCTCGGCCGAGGGCGAGGACCGGCTCCGGGCCTACGTCGGCGCCGTCGACACGCGCGGCTCGGGCATTCCCATCTTCGTAACGAACCTGCTGGGCTTCGCCCGGACCGATGTGGCCCGAGCCACCGTGGGCCTGACCGCGCCCGGAGTGCGCGGCCTGCGCCTGACGGGTCCCGACGGCCGCGAGACGCCGGTGCAGATCGAGCAGGCCGCGGGCAGGCCCGACGGCACGCTGGTCGAGGCCGGCATCGCCTTCCTGGCCGCCGACGTGCCCGCGCTGGGCCATGCCGTCTACCGCCTGGAGACGCTCGGCACGGCCGTACCCGGCGCCAGGCCCGAGCCGACACCCGAGCCGGCCAGCTGCATCGAGACCGACCTCCTTCGCGTCGAAGTGGACGCCGCGGGCGCGATCACGAGCCTGCTCAACAAGGCCGACGGCGTGCAGGCCCTATCCGCTCCGGGCAATGTGGTGGCCCGGCAGGAGGATCGCGGCGACTTCTGGGAGCCCTACAAGCCGCTGGACGGCGGCAGCCGCATCGCCATGACCGATCGCCACCCGGCGCCCGCGGTCGGCGAGGCCGAGTTCAGCACCGACGAGGCGGCCGAGGGCGTCACCGTGCTGCGAGGGCCGGTCTACTCCGAGGTCTCCGTGGCCCACGGCTTCGGCAAGGGCAGTTTCGCCACCAGGGTCCGCGTCTACGAGGGATTGCCGCGGGTGGAGGTCCGCACCAGCCTCCTGAACAACGACCACTCGGTGCGGTACCGGGCCCTCTTCCCCACGGGCATGACCGAGGCCGCCAACCTGCATGAGATTCCTTTCGGCGCCATCGAGCGGCCCGAGGGCATCGAGTTCCCGGCGCAGAACTGGTTCAGCGCCGGCCAGGGCGGCCGGGGCTTGGCGATCCTCAACCGGGGGCTGCCCGGCGCGAACACGGCCGACGGGGTGATGATGGTCTCGCTCTTCCGCAGCGCCTGCATCGTGGCGTACGGATACGGGGGCGGCTACGGGCCGGGCATGTCGTCCGACTCCGGATACATGATGGGCAAGGAGCTCACATTCGACTACGCCCTCGTCCCGCATGGCGGCGACGCCTTCGCCGCGCAGATCCCGCAGCAGGGGCAGGCGCTGAACTCGCCGCTGCGTGCCGCGCCTGCCGCCTCCGGCGAGGGCGCGTTGCCGCCGGTCTGGGGCCTCCTGGCCGTCGATGCGCCCAACGTGCTGGTCTCGACCGTGCGCAACAGCGAGAACGGCGGCGCCGTGGTGCGGTTCTACGAGGCGGCCGGGCAGGCGGCTCCGGACGTGCGCGTTCGGTTCGCGGCGCCGGTCGCTTCGGTGGAGGAGGTGAACCTGCTGGAGGAGGAGGCCCGGCCGCTGGCCCTCGACGGCGATACGGTCAGCGTGGGGCTCTCCGCCTTCCAGATCCGCACCCTGCGGTTCCGCCTAGCGTAGCGGCCCGTCCTCTCGCGACGCCCGCTCCAGAGCCCGGACGCGGGCGTCGCCCTCGCCCAGCGTGGGGCAGATCCAGCCGCCCTCATCGTGCTCGTTCCATGCGTAGACGATGAGGGCGTCGGCCTCGCAGGCGGCCGGATGGTCGCGGACCCATGCCGCGGCCTCGCGGACATGCGCGGCCAGTTGCGCGGGGGTGGGCGCCTCGAAGTAGCGCTCCATGCCTTCGCCGGGCTTCTGCCAGGGCTCCCATGGATGGGGCCGCTCGATGCGCGGGCGGCGGTCCCATCCCGTCACCGCGGTAGGCACCACTCTGGCCCCGAGGCCCGCCGCGGCCTCCCAGTACTCCCGCGCCGCGCGGGTCAGGTCGCTGTAGGGGCTTCGGTTGCCGCCGTTGCCGGGCACGACGTATGCGCTGACCGCCTGTGCGCCCAGGGCGTCGGCCAGCTGCTTCCCGCGGGCGGGCGAGAAGTCCATGATCACCAGATAGGGGTCGCCGGCGCCTGCGGCCACGGAGTCGGCGCGGAACTGGTCGAAGAGCCTCCTCCCCTGCGCCAGACCGCCCCAAGACGCGATGTAGGCTTCGTCGACGAAGCCCAGGAAGAAGAGCGGCCGCCCGCCCGCCACACGCACGTAGTTGGGTCTGCGCATGAGGTCCACGAAGCGCTTCATTCTGCCCGGGAAGGCTTCGGCGTTGCCTGTGCGTCCCGCCTCGAGCAGCATGGCGAAGCGAACGTCGGCGGAGCGAGGGCTTGCCAGATAGAGCTTCAGGGCGTCGGCCAGCGGGTCGGATTCGTCATAGGCGACGAAGGCCCAGTAGTCGATGGCGGCGCGGCGCGCGTAGGCGATCTCGCGGTCCATGATCGCCTGCGTCAGCGGGCCGATGGTGATGCGCCGCTTGTCGATCGCCTTGCTGAAGAAGGGCGCGCGGTGGCGGTACCGAAGCGGGCTCAGGCACTCGGTGACGACCTTGCAGACCTGGCCGCGCTCGGTGCCGTACCAGCCATCCCATCGTATCGCGCCGATCAGAGGCCGGCCGGTCGCGCTCTGCGTCACGGCGCCGGACAGGGCCAGGGCCGCCGCAATGGTTGCGAGTGTGCTCATGGCCTCAGGTTCGCCGCGCGGCACGCCGACTCCTTGGCCACAGGGCGCGGCGGGGACATGAGACTCGCGCCGCGCCCCTGAAGCCGGGGAGGCTACGCCGTCTGCGCCAGCGCCTGGTCCAGGTCGGCCAGCAGGTCGTTCACATCCTCGATGCCGACGGAGAGGCGGATGAAGTCCGGCGTCACGCCCGCGGCCACCTGCTCCTCCGGCGAGAGCTGCTGGTGGGTGGTGGAGGCCGGGTGGATCACCAGCGACTTGGCGTCGCCGATGTTCGCCAGCAGCGAGACGAGCTTCACGCTGTCGATGAACTTGCGGCCCGCCTCGAGCCCGCCCTTGATGCCGAAGCCCAGCATGGCGCCGTACTTGCCGCCCTTGTGGTACTTCGACGCCAGCGCGTACGAGGGATGGTCCGGCAGGCCGGGGTAGTTCACCCACGCCACGCGCGGATGATCCCGCAGGTAGCCGGCCACGGCCAGCGCGTTGGAACTGTGGCGCTCCATGCGGAGGTGCAGCGTCTCAAGGCCCTGCAGGAAGAGGAAGGCGTTGAAGGGCGAGACGGCGGGGCCAAGGTCGCGCAGCAGTTGCAGCCGGGCCTTCAGTGCGTACTGGATCGTGTGGAGCGGCTCGGGCAGGCTGTTCAGCACGAGGCCGTGGTACGACGGGTCGGGCTCCGTGAACTGCGGGAACCTGCCGCCGCCCCAGTCGAACGTGCCGCCGTCGACGATGACGCCGCCGATGCTGGTGCCGTGGCCTCCGATGAACTTGGTGGCCGAATGGACCACGATGTCGGCGCCCCACTTCAGCGGGTTCACCAGCGCGGGGGAGGGCATCGTGTTGTCGATGATCAGCGGCAAGCCGTTCGCGTGGGCGATGGCGGCCACAGCCTCGATGTCCAGCGTGTCGAGCTTGGGGTTGCCCAGCGTCTCGGCATAGATCAGCTTCGTCTTGGGCGTGATGGCCCTGGCGAAGTTCTCGGGGTCGCCGGGATCGACGAAGTGGGTCTTGATGCCCAGCTTGGCCAGCGTGTACCGGAGCAGCGTGTAGGTGCCGCCGTAGAGCGAGGAGGAGCTGACCACCTCGTCGCCGGCGGTGACCAGGTTCAGAATGGCGACCGTCTCAGCCGCCTGGCCGGACGAGGTGGCGAGGCCCGCCGCTCCGCCCTCGAGCAGAGCGACGCGCTTTTCGAAGACATCCTGCGTCGGGTTCATCAGCCGCGTGTAGATATTGCCCAGCTCGGCGAGGCCGAAGAGCGCGGCGGCATGGTCGGCGTCTCGGAAGACGTACGAGGTGGTCTGGTAGATGGGCACGGCGCGGGCCGTGGTGGTCGGATCCGCAACCTGGCCGCCGTGGACGGCCAGTGTGTCAAAGGCGAGCTTGCTCTCGTCGAGTGGCATGTGGTTCTCCTGGGCGCCGGCCGGCCTGAGGGCGGCTCGGACGGGCATGGTCATGGGCTGGGGCCGGCACGAAGTCAACTTAGTTGATCGACATTGTACCCTATCGCGGCGCCGCGACTGCAACGCGTAAGAGGCCATACGCAGAACCGCCCGGCCTCCGAACCCGTGGGGGACCGAAGGCCGGGCGGAAACGCTGCGAAGGGCCGAGGGCTAGACCTGCCAGCCCGGGCGATACGTGCGGCGGATGTACTTGTTGACCGAGGGCTCGTTGGTGCACTTCATCTTCGCCACGTCCCAGGTCAGGGTCTTGCCGACGCCCGCGCACTGAGCCAGGTAGCCCAGCAGTGCGAACTCGGTAAGCGGACCCGAGGCGCCGGGGAAGTTGGAGGCCGGGGTCCCGCCGTTCTTGATGCAGTAGAAGAGGTCGTCGATGGGGCCGCTGCCGTGGGCGCGGGGAAGCGTCTTGGCGGGAGCCGGGTAGTCGGCGTGGCGCTCCAGCGGGAGCAGGCGGGCCTGGCCGGCGGTGCCAGTGGTCCAGAGCAGGCCCTTGTCACCCTTGAACAGGGTGCACTCGCCGAAGTTGATCTCGCACTCCTTCTCCGTCTGCTTCATGATGTCGGGCTTCAGGCCGGAGTGGTCGTAGACGTGGATCTTGACGGCGGGCATGCCGGCGCGGGCGGGCACTTCGTAGACGACGATGTTGTCCTGCGGGAACATCTCCTCGCTGCCGCCGTTGGTGCCGAGGCAGGTCACGGTGAACTGCTTGGCTTCGGCGATCTTCAGAGCGAAGAAGAGGCAGTCGAGGTTATGGCATGCCATGTCGCCGATGGTGCCTGTGCCGAAGTCGCGCCATGAGCGCCAGCTGAACGGGTGCAGTCCGTCGTGGTACTCGCGCATGGGGGCGGGGCCGATCCACTCGTCCCAGTGGACGCCGGCCGGCACCGGCTTGCTTTCGGGGCGCGCGCCGGTGCCGCCGAAGTTGCGGCCGAGGATGGTGTGGGTCTCGGTGACGCCGCCCACGGCGCCGTCCCAGACATACTCGCAGGCGCGACGCAGTCCTTCGCCGCAGTGGCCCTGGTTGCCCATCTGGGTCATCACCTTCTTGGAAGCGGCGGCCTTGGCCAGGGCGCGGACCTCGTAGATGTTGTGGGCCAGGGGCTTCTGGCAGAAGACGTGCTTGCCCATCTTGATGGCGCGGATCGACGCGGGGCCGTGGATATGGTCCGGCGTGGCGACCAGGACGACGTCGATGTCCTTCTTGCACTGGTCCAGCATCTTGCGGAAGTCGTTGAACGTTTTGGGCGCCGGATCGCTGGGATTGCGCTCGGTGACCTTCTTCAGGGCGCCGGCGAGGGTTCCATCGTCGATGTCGCAGAGGGCCACGACGCGCTCGCCGCACGCGGCGTCGACGCTGTAGCCGCCCATGCCGCCCACGCCGATGACGGCGACACCCAGCTTGGCATTGGGATCCGGCGATGCCAGGACGGCCGGCGCGGCCAGGGTGGCGCCCGCGACCAGGGCCGTAGACTGCACGAACTCGCGACGTGATAGGCTGTCAGCCACGGTATGGCTCCTTTGTGCGCGCCGCACGGCCCAGGCCAGACGGCCAAGCGCCGGGCGCGTTGGTTGCTGATACATAGTATTCCGCACGACGGGCCCGATGGCCTGCCGTGGCGCTCGCGGATTCGGCGATTCTATGCCCTGCCGACGAAGTACACTCATGGGCACCGATCCGCCCAAGGGGGTGTCCCATGCCCGTGCGCGTCTACCTGCCGCTTCTGGCGGCGTTCCTGCCCGTTGCCGCGGCCGGCGGGCAGTCGGCCCTGCCCTCCGGCGGATGGCCCCTGCTCGCGCCGGACGCCCTCTTCGCCCAACCCGTGGGCGGTCTGGAGCGGACCGGTTCCGCGGCGTCGACGGTCGATGTGGCGGGAGCGCCCTTCCGCAAGGCGCTCCGGGTCACTCTGGCTCGCGGCGCATCCGAAAGCAACGCCACCCAGCTCTGCGTGCCTATCGCGGCGCCCGCCAGGCGGGGCGATGTGGCGATCCTAACGCTCTATCTGCGAGGCCGCACGGAAGCGGGCAAACCCGCGAAGGTGGAGGCTCTGTTCGAGCGGAGCCGGTCGCCCTGGACCAAGAGCCTCACCCGGGGGGCTTCCGCGGCGCGGCAGGCGGGCCGGTGGCGGCGGATCGTGGCGCCGTTCCAGGTCGCCGAGGACATTGACGCCGGGGATGCCATGGTCTCCATTCGTCTGGCGCTCGGCGCGCAGACCGTGGAGTTGGCAGACCTCCAGGTGACCAACTACGGCAAGACGCGCACGCTTGAAGAGGTCACCGCGATGGCCATGGCGGCGAACCCGCTGGGCGACGCGCCCATCCGGGTGCTGCGCTCCGACCGGCGGCAGGTGATGGTGGGCCTGGGAGGCAACTTCTGCCAGCCGCGCTACGGTCGGGTGGACGCCATGGACGCCGTGGGCGAACGCAATCTACAGGCCCTGCAGGTGGCGCACGCGCGGGTGGGCCTGCCGCTGAACCACTGGGCGCCCGAGCGTGGCCGTGAGGCGCATAGCGGCCCGGCGCTTGCCGCGCTGGAGCAACTGCAGCGCCTGAGCAAGCTCAAGGTTCCCATCGTCGTCTCGATCTGGGAGGGCCCGCAGTGGCTGCTGGGCGGCTCCCGGGAGCAGAGCGGTCGCGTGCTGCCGCGCGAGAAGTACACCGACTGCATCGAGGCCATAGCCTCGTTCCTGGTTGCCGCGCGCGACCGGTTCGGCGTCACGGTGGACTATCTCTCCTTCAACGAGCCGGATTACGGGGTCAACTTCAAGTTCGCGCCCGCCGAGATGGCGGAGTTCATCCGCCTTGCGGGCAAGCTCTTCTCGGCGCTGGAGCTGAAGACGCGCTTCGTGGTGGCCGACACCGCCAACGGCGCGGCCTTCCCCGCCTACGCCGGCGCGCTCCTGGCCGATAAGGGCATCGCACCCTACCTCGGGCCATTGGCCTTCCACTGCTGGGACGCCCTGAGCGCGCCGGATGAGACCTACGCCGCCATCGGCGAAGTGGGCAGGCGATCGGGCAAGCCGGTCTGGTGCCTGGAGGCAGGCCACGATTCGGCCCTCTGGGAGAAGCCGAACCCCTGGATCTCCTGGGACAACGGCCTCCTCACCGCCCTGGCCTACGCCAAGACCGTGGCCCTGACCCGCGCCGCCGTCATGGACTACTGGACCTATCAGGACAACTACCCGCTGGCGTCGAGCGACGGCAAGCAGGCCTACCCCGTCTTCCATGTGATCCGCCAGATGCAGGACGTGCTGGGCGCCGGGCGCACCATCGTCGGCGCCGATGCCGAAGCCGACGACCTTCGCGTCGCCGCTTCGGTGGGCAAGGGGGGCGATGTGGCGCTGCTGGTCGTGAACCCCATCGGCCCCGGGCGCGCCCTCCTGACCGGCCTGCCCGCCGGCGCGTCGGCGCGCGTCACGGTCAGCGACAGCCACCTCCAGCGCAGTCTGCAACCGGGCGTGCTCCGGACGAGCGCGCAGGGCGCGCTCGTCGTCGCCCTGCCCGGCCGTAGCGTGGTCACCGTTGAGGTGAAGTAAGCAAGAGACCGGCGGTCGTACAGGGAAGTGCGGGTCGCACGGCGAACCTAGGCGTTGCGGCGGCGCGCCACCGGTCCCGGTCCGGAGCCGTCTGACTGCTTGCGGGCGCTCAAGCCCCTTTGGAGGTCCCATTTTGTCACTGCCCCTTCGTTCCGTGTTCGTCGCGGTCGCGGCTGTCCTGGCGCTTGTCGGGTCGTCGACGGTTACCGCCCAGTTGTCGGCGCCGACTTCCAGGGCGGCGGTGGGCGCTCGCATGCCCGCCCTGAGCCCCGACGGCAAGCGGCTGGCCTTCGTCTACCGAGGCGATATCTGGATCGCCGACTCCTCCGGCGGCCGCGCCGCGCCCCTGACGCGCAACGTGGAGATGGAGGGCTACCCCATGTTCTCGCCGGACGGGAGCTGGGTGGCTTTCGCGAGCCTTCGCGGCGGGAACTGGGATATGTACGCCGTGCCCGCGGCAGGCGGCGAGGTGAAGCGCCTCACATGGAACTCCGGGGACGACATCGCCTACGGCTGGAGCCCCGACGGCAAGAACCTGATCTTCTCCGGCCGCCGCGACGCCAACGACGGCATGATGTTCACGCTGGACGTCAACACGCTTCGCCTCCGGAAGCTGGCCCAGGATTACCGGTCCATGGCCTACCCCAGCTACTCGCCGGACGGCAAGACCGTCGTCATGGGCTATCGGGGCCTCTTCCACTGGTCGCGACCCCGCTACAACGGCTCCGGCGCGCACCAGATCGCCCTGCTTGACCCGGCCACGGGCAAGCGGACCGAACTGACCAACGACGGAAAGCAGCACCTCTGGCCCAAGTTCCTGCCCGACGGCAAGACGATCGCCACCGTGACCTACGGCGATCCCACACCCAACGCATGGAAGCTGGACCAGAAGCCCGAGAAGTTCGTCGACTCGCCCGAGCGCACCCCCAACCTCTGGTTCTTCGACCTGAACGGGCACGGCAGGCAGGTCACCCGCTTCACCGGCGGCGCCGTGCGCTGGCCCGCCGTGGCGGCCAAGTCCGGCGACATCGCGTTCGAGTACGGCTCCGACCTCTACCTCCTCAAGGCCGGCCAGAAGGAGCCCGCGAAGCTGACGCTCATCGCCTCCGACGATGAGGCCCAGAGCACCTTCCGCCACGAGGTCCTCACCGGCGGCGCCGCCGAGGCCGAGCCCTCGCCCGACGGCAAGACCTTTGCCTTCGGCGTGCGCGGCGAGATTTGGACCGTGCCCGTCGAGCGCGCCAAGGGCGTCGCGGGACGGTCGCAGGACCAGGCCAAGCGCATCACCAACTGGGTCGGCTCCGATTTCGACTTCCTCTTCAGCCCCGACTCCAAGAAGCTCTTCTACCGCTCCGACCGCGACTACGTGACCCGCCTCTACGAGGTCGACCTGGCAACGCAGACCGCCAAGTCGCTCTGGACGCGCTCCGAGGACGTGGGCCAACTCCGGCTGTCGCCGGACGGCAAGGAGATCGCCTTCTGGACAAGTGGTACGCCTTCACCGTCTCCGAGATGCAGGGCGGCACCAACGTGTGGATCGTGCCCAGCGCGGGCGGCGAACCCAGGAACGTCACCCGCCTCAACGCCGGACACGGCAATGTGGCCTGGACGCCCGACGGCAAGTACCTGCTCTTCACCAGCGACCGCGACGGCGCGGGCCTCTACATGCTTCCGCTGACCAAAGAGGACTTCAAGCTCGGCGAGGTCGACTTCAAGTTCGAGAAGCCCAAGGAGGCCGTCAAGGTCGAGATCGACTTCGACGGCATCACCCGCCGCATCCGCAAGCTCACGGGTCTCACCCCCTCCGGCGACCTGACCGTGACGCCGGACGGCATGATCGTCTATGTCACCGATGGCGACATCTGCCAGTGCCCCTACGACGGCAAGGATGCCAAGAAGATCACCGCCGGCGGCGGCATCAGCTCCTTCCGCCTGCTGAAGGACGGCAAGAAGGGCTTCTTCATCAAGAACGGCGAGCTTTGGACCATCCGGCTAGAGGGGCCGAACCCGCAGGAGAAGATCGGTTTCTCCGCAGACTTCGACCGCGACGTCCGGTCCGAGCGGCAGGCGGCATTCACGCAATTCTGGTCGACCTACAACCAGAAGTTCTACGACGGCAACTTCCACGGCCGCGACTGGGAGACCGTGCGCAAGCGCTACGAGCCCATGCTGGACGGCGTGGAGACCCGCAACGAGTTCTCCAACCTGCTTCAGATGATGGTGGGAGAGCTCGAGGCGTCGCACTCCGAGGTGGGACCGGCGCCTGGCGGCAACCCGAGCGCCTCGACCCCGTCGCTGGGCTTCACGTTCGACTACACGTATGACGGACCCGGCATCCGCGTGGACAAGGTCCCGGTCGGCGCCCCGGGCTCATTCGCACGCACCCAGATCAAGCCCGGCGAGTTCATCGTGGCCATCAACGGCCAGGATGTGAACTGCGACGAGAACCTCTACAAGGTCATCAACGACAAGGTGGGCCGTGAGCTGGAGTTCACCGTCAATACCAAGCCCGGCCGCGAGGGCTCCCGCACGGTGAAGTACGTCGCGCTGAGCGGCGGCGAGTGGGGCGACATCCACTACCGAAACCGCATTGAGCGGCTTCGCGAATACACCGAGAAGCAGACAGGCGGCAAGGTGGGCTACGTCCACATCGCCGGCATGGGCGGCGGGAACCAGGTCACCTTCGAACGCGAGTTCTACGAGTTCAGCATCGGCAAAGAGGCGATGGTCATCGACGTTCGCTTCAACGGCGGCGGCAACATCTCCGACACGCTGTTGAGCTGGCTCTCGCAGAAGCCGCACGCCCTCTACAAGCCCCGTGACGGCCTGACCGAACCCGCGCCGGGCCGGGGCTGGACGAAGCCCGTCATCGTCATGATGAACGAGCACAGCTTTTCCAACGCCGAGATGTTCCCCTGCGCCATGCGGACCGCCGGCCTCGCAAAGCTGGTCGGCATGCCGACTCCGGGGTACGTGATCTGGACCTGGGAGTTGGGCCTGGTGGACGGCAGCCGCGCCCGAATGCCGGGCTCCGGCGTCTACCGGCTGGACGGCACGCCGCTGGAGAACATGGGCGAGAAGCCCGACTACCAGGTTGAGATGACCGCCGAGGACTGGCTCGCCGAGCGCGATCCTCAACTCGACAAGGCCATCGAGCTTCTGAAGAAGTAGGCGGTGCAACCGGGAACAGGCAGGGCCGTATGAGCGCCAGTCCCGAGACCGGGCGCTCCGAGGCGGGGATCAAACCCGTCGCCTCGGAGCGCTATCGGCCCTGGACGTTGCTGCTCGGAGCCCTGCTTATCCCGCCGAACAGTCTCTGGATCGCACGAGCCGAGGCGCTGGACTACTCCGGTTTCCCCACGTGCATGTCGCTCTTCTACAACGTTATCTTCTCGCTGATGGCGCTGCTGGCCTTCAACGCCGCGCTGCGCCGCTGGTTGCCCCGCATCGCCCTGCGCCGCCAGGAGATGCTGGTGGTCTACGCCATGGTGGCCACCGGCAGCAGCCTCGCCGGCCACGACTCCCTGCAGATGGTCGTACCGTCCATCCCGCATGTGGCCTACTTCGCCAACGCGGGCAACAACTGGAGCAGCCAGATCGCCCCGCTCCTGCCGTCGTGGCTCACGATGACGGAGCTGAATGACAACATCAAGGCCTACGAGCAGGGATACTCGAGCCTCTACCAGTGGGACCACATCCAGCCCTGGCTTGCGCCCATGGGTTACTGGAGCATCTTCCTCCTCTCCACGCTGGGCTCCACGCTGCTCATCGGGTTGCTGCTGCGCAGGCAGTGGACCGACAACGAGCGGCTCACCTACCCCGTGGTGCAGATTCCGCTGATGATCACCGAGGGCGGCGGGTCCAATCCGATCTTCCGAAGCAAGCTGATGTGGGGCGGCTTCGCGCTGTCGGCGGGCATCGACCTGCTGAACGGCCTGCAGCAGTTCTTCCCGTCGCTGCCGTCCATCAACGTGAAGGTGCAGGACCTGAGCCCCATGCTGGCGCCCTATCCCCCCTGGAACGCCGTCGGCTGGACGCCCATGTCGTTCTATCCCTTCGCCATCGGCCTCAGCTTCTTCATGCCCACCAGCCTGGCCTTCTCGTGCTGGTTCTTCTACTTCGCCCGCAAGGCGCAGCAGATCTACTGCGCCTCCATCGGCGTCATGGACCCGGACCCCTGGTATCCCTACCTTCGCGAGCAGTCCTTCGGCGGATGGATCGCGCTGGCTCTCACGTCGCTCTGGTTCGGAAGGGGCTACCTGGCCGGGGTGCTGAAGGAGGCGGTGAGCTTCCGCGGCAAGGGCGACGGCGGCGTCTCCTACTCCTTCGCCTTCTTCGCGCTGCTGGGATGCATGGCGGGAATGTCGGTCTTCCTGATGCAGGCGGGGCTCTCTCCGGTCCTCTCGGTGACCTATGTGCTGCTCTACCTGGCCTTCTGCACCGCGGCCGCGCGCGTGCGCGCCGAGACGGGGCCGCCCGCGCACGAGATCGGCTGGGTGGGCCCCAGCGGGATGCTGGTGGCGGCGCTGGGCACCACGGCAATCGGTCCCAAGGGGCTGGCGGTCTTCTCGCTGCTCTACTTCCAGAACCGCATGCACCGCGGGTTGCTGATGCCCCAGCAGGTCGAGTGCCTGAAGGCCGGGGCGCAGAGCGGGTTGCGGACACGCGCCATGTTCATCGCGCTGGCGTTGGCCGGTGTGGTGGGGGTGATCGCGGCCTTCTGGGCCATGCTGCACCTTTCCTATGGGCGCGTCTACGCCACGGCGGTCCACCCCGCCGCGCCGGGCTCCGGGTTCTCGGCGGACACCTACGGACGGCTGCAGCAGTGGATCACCACGCCCGTGCTGCCCAACCAGTCCTCCGTCTTCGCCATGGCGATCGGCGCGCTCATCGCCGTCGCGCTGGGCCGCATGAGCGTGGCGTTCCACGGCTTCCCGTTCCACCCGGCGGGCTATGCGCTGGGCATGTCGTTCGGGCTTGACTACATCTGGATGCCCATCTTGATCAGCTGGGCGATCAAGTCGCTGCTGCTTCGGTGGCGGGGGCTGGCCGGGTACCGCGCCGCCATCCCGTTCTTCGTGGGGCTCGTGCTGGGGGAGTTCGCCGTTGGGGGCATGTGGAGCTTCCTGCGCGGCATCCTGGGCGTGAAGACCTACACATTTTACATCTGGTGAAACAATGACCCCACTCCGTTCGCTGCTCCTGGGCGCCGCCGCCCTCTGCGCCCTGGCGCCCGCCCGACTCCGCGCCGATGAGTACACCAAGCAGGGCGCGTTCTGGGGCGACTGCCCACCGAATGCCACGCCCATGGTGGCCGACGTGGACGGCGACGGCAAGGACGACCTGCTGATCTACTACCCCGGCGACGGCGGCTTCATCGACGCGCGCCTTCAGACGGCCGTGGGCAAGCCCGCGTGGCAGGCGCGGCTCCGAAGCGGCGTGGGGATCGACGCTGTCGCCGCCGGCGTGGTCGCGCTCCCGGCCCCGGCGCGCTTCGCCGTGCTGGTGGTCGGCGCCAACGGCGTGGTGACGGCCCTGCCCGGCCAGTCCGCCGCCTCGCTGGGCGCTCCCGTGGAGGTCTGCGACATTCCGCGTGAGATGCTGCCCGGCGCGCCCGCCACGGCGACTGCCGCCGACTACGATGGCGACGGCCTGCAGGATGTGCTGCTCCGCGGCGCCCGGCGCACCGTGCTCCTTCGGCGCACCTCCGCGCCCGGCGATCCCCTCCACTACGCTGCCGTCTCCGGCAAGGCTCCGCGCGCCCCGGCCGTCAAGGGCGTCGTCGTGCTCACGGGCGACATGGACGGGGATGGGAAACCAGACGAGGTTCGCGTCAACCGCACCACGGAGCGGTTTTCCGGCGCCGATGTGCGCGTTCACTACAACCTCAACGGCCGCAAGCCCGAGTCCGTGGCCTACGGCGATGAGGATGCCGACGGCCTGCTCAACGGCTGGGAAGACGGCCGCATCCAGCCCGGCGGCGTGGACCTGAAGGCGCTTGGCTGTACGGTCCTACGCGCCGACGTGGTGGTGGAGGTCCAGCCGCAGTTCGGCCAGCCGTTGGCGCCCTTGCAGGCCGAGTGGCCTCGGGTTCAGGAGGTCTACGCCAAGCTCAAGTGCGCCAACCCGGACGGCAGCACGGGGATGTCGATTCACGCCATCTGGCTGCCCGGCGCACCGGAGGCCGACCGCAACCGTCCGTGGTGGGAGATGGGCGACCGGTACCACGCGGCGTCGCACCGCGGCGTCACGCACTACATGGTGATCTACGCCGGTGGCGGCGGCCAGTCCAGCGAGATGTCGGACCGGGGGAGTTCCGGTAGCGCGGCGTTTGTGGCCGTCTTCGTGCATGAGTTCGGGCACCAGTTGGGCCTGGACCACACCGGACACTGGCCCTCAAGCTGGTGCCCCACGTACCCGAGCCTCATGAGCTACTCCTACAGCTACCAGCTCAACGGCAACCCGGGCGCCATCCGGTACTCCGACGGCGAGCTGGTGTCGCTGGTGCTCCGCGAGACGCAACTCGATGAGCGCCTGCCCTTCCCGCCGGACAAGGTCGCCTTCATCAGCGGGCCGCCCTACCACTACCGCATCAAGCCCGGTCCCGACGGCAAGAGCACGTTGGTGGACTGGAACTGGAACGGCATCTTCGGCGAGCGGCGCGTGGCGGCCGATATCGACTACGGCTACTCCACCACGGCGGGCCTGCGCCACACCATCGGCAAGACCTACTGCGCGCCGGCCCCCGCCTCCGTGGGCGGACGGCTGCTCCTCTTCGGCGGCCGCCTGGCGCCCGGCGCGGCCAGGCCCGAGTCGTCGGCCGCGGCGGTCCGGCACACCCTGGCGCCCGACCAGCCCGGCAGGCTCTACGTGCGTCTCTGGCAGGGCTCCGACCCGGTCAAGGAGGGCCCCAAGTGGGGCGACGAGATCGAGGTCGCCCCGGCAGGCGTGGTGGGCGACCCCAGCGCGGCAACCCTGGGCAACTCGGCATGGGTGGCCTATCCGCTGGCCCAGGGCATCGAGATACGGCCCACCGCCATGCGGGACGGCAAGCCCGTTGTCGGCCCGGCCCAGCGCGTGCCGGACAGCGCCGGCGCACAGGTGACGGTGACGGCCTTCGGCAAGCAGCTCGCCATCCTGCTCTGGCGAGGCCCCGGCAAGAACCTGGCGATGCGGCTGGCGCGTCCCGACCGCGGCGGCCTGGCCTTCGGGCCCGAGGAGGATTTGGGTTTCGCAAGCGAGGCGCCGCCGGGCGCCGCGCAGGGCGGCTCCGCCAAGGGGCGCCCCACGCTCTGGGTGGGCCTCTTGCAGAACGTGCCCGGCGGCCACCCGCTCCGCTTCCAGGTGCGCCGCCTGGCGCGAGAACCGGGCCGCTGGACGGAGACCCACCGCGAATGGGTGAGCGGCGACAAGGGCGGCGAGCGCGGAAGCAGCCGAGTGGTCCTGCTGCACCAGCCCGCCAAGGGTCTGGAGCCGGACGGGCAGCTCATCTTCATGGCCGCCGGGCTCTTCCAGCCGGGGGCGCCCTGGGCGTGCCACTTCGTCTGCACGCGCATCGCCGACAAGGGCATCAATGGGGGATGGCTGACGCGGCGGTACTACGACGAGTGGACCTGCAGCCGATCCGCGCCGGGCGCCTGCTTCTTCGGCGGCGATATCGCCTTCGCCGCCCGTTGGTTCGGGAATGTGCATGGCGATGAGAACGACAACCTGTTCGTGGCATTCCGCGGCTCGGGGCTGGAGCTTGAGCCCATGGGCGACTTCGACGACGTGACCTTCATGCGGCAGCGGGGCCTGCAGGGCTCCATGCCCTTCACCTCCCGGTAGACGCGAAAGAGAGGACGCCCATGAGCGCCATGCCCATACGCGACCCACGCCCCGTTCGACAGGTCATTGACGAGGAGGGGGTCGCCGCCGCCATCGGCCTCAAGCACGTCGTGGGTGTCCTCTACACCTACCGGTGCACGCTGGCCTGCGCCCACTGCTGCTTCAACTGCTGCCCGGACCGCCCCGACCGCCACACGGCGCACGACGACGCCCTGGAGCACCTCCGCCAGATGCACGCCATCGACCGCGTGGTCCACATCGCCGGCGGCGAGGCCATGATGCATTGGGAGGCGCTCCGGCGCCTCTGCCGCGAGGCGGGCGAGCAGGGCGTGGCGCCCCACTTCATCGAGACCAATGCCACCTTCGCCTCGTCGCCGGGTCTGGCCAAGGAGCGGCTGGCAGAACTGCGCGACTGCGGCGTGGAGGGGCTGCTCATCAGCTCCGACCCCTACCACCAGGCGATGTGCCCGCCCGCCCACTTCGGCCATTGCCTGGAGTCCGCGCGCGAGGTCTTCGGCGAGCGCAACGTCATCGCGGGCGTGCCGTCGAAGGCCGCGGCGGACGAGAACGCCGCCATCGCGCGCGACCCCGCGCGACTGGCCGACTTCACGCGGCGCAACCCGCCGCTCCTCTCGGGCCGGGCGGGCGACGACCTCTACGGCATGTTCCCGGAGAAGCCGTTGGACCAACTCGTCGATGCCATGTGGCACGGTGGCGCGGGAGTGGCGCACTGCGCACAGGAGTTCCACCCGGAGACCGTCTGGGAGGTGCATATCGACCTCCACGGCAACATCCTCACCTGCTGCGGCATCATCCTGGGCCATACTCGGGAGATCAGCCTGCCGGACCTGATGGCGCGGGGCTTCCTGGGGCGCAGCGTCATTGTGGACGCGGTCTACCACACCGGCCCCATCGGCCTCCTGGGCCTTGCCGAGCGCCACGGCTACACGCCCCGCGGCGGCTACCCGCAGAAGTGCGGGCTCTGCTGGCAGGTGCGTCGATTCCTGCGTCCGCTCTACCCGGATGCCATCGGCCCGGCGGAAATCTACGAGGAGCCGAGGGTCAGGCCGTAGCCGTCGCGGCTTGGGGCGTGTTGGCGTCGCGCTCTTCGTCTACGGCCTCGCCGGCGTTGCCGGTGGTGAGCGCCCAGTACTCCCCGCGCAGGGCCATGAGCTCCGCGTGGTTGCCCCGCTCGCAGATGCGGCCCGCGCGGATATAGAGGATTTGGTCGGCCTTGCGGATCGTGCTGAGCCGATGCGCGATGACGAAGCTGGTGCGCCCCTCCATCAGCCGCGCCATGGCCTGCTGGATGTGCTGCTCGGTGCGCGTATCCACGCTGCTGGTGGCCTCGTCGAGGATCAGCAACCGCGGGTCCGCCAGGATCGCCCGGGCGATGCTGATGAGCTGCCGCTGCCCCTGACTCAGGTTGGAGCCGCGCTCCGAGAGGTGCGTCTCGTAGCCGTGGGGCAGGCGCTCGATGAACCCGTGGGCGTTGGCCGCCTCGGCGGCGCGGACTACATCGTCGTCGGTGGCGTCCAGGCGGCCGTAGCGGATGTTCTCACGCACGTCGCCGGCGAAGAGGTAGGGGTCCTGCAGCACCAGGGCCACCTGCCGCCGCAGCTCTGCCTTGGGTAGCTCGCGGATATCCCGACCGTCGATCAGGATGCGGCCCGTGTCCACGTCGTAGAAGCGGGTGAGCAGGTTGATGACGGTGGTCTTGCCCGCCCCGGTGGGGCCGATCAGGGCCACGGTCTCGCCCGGCTCGGCATGGAGGCTCACGTCCTTGAGTACGGGCGCGTCGGGCTCGTAGCCGAAGCAGACGTTGTCCAGTGTCACTTCGCCGCGCAGGGCCAACGGCTCGGAGCCGGGGGCGGCGTCCTCCTCGGGCTGCTCGTCCATCACCTCGAAGACGCGCTCGGCGGCGGCCAGGGCGCCCTGGATGCCGCCGTAGAGGTTGCCGATCTCCGCCAGCGGGCGGCCGAAGTAGCGGGCATAGGAGATGAAGCCGGCGATGGCGCCCACGGTGGCCGCGCCGCGCAGGGCCAGCAGGCCGCCAAGCCCGGCCACGACGGCCATGCAGATGTTGTTGGCGCCGTTCATGAAGGGCCCCATGTACCCGGCGTACATCTGCGCGCCGATGGCCGCCTTGCGAAGCTCGGCGTTCCTGGCGTCGAACTCCTCCAGCGCGATCGACTGCCGGCGGTAGGCGATGACCGCCTTCTGGCCGCCCAGGGTCTCCTCGATGATCCCGTTGAGCGCGCCGAGGCTTCCTTGCTGCGCCCGCATGGCCTTGCCGATGCGGCTTCCGAGCCAGCGGCTGGTCACCAGCGTGCAGCCGACGACGGTGAGCATGGTGGCCAGGGCCAGCGGCGCGTTGATGCTCAGCATCATGGCCGCGGCGCCCACCATGCCCAGCACCCCGGCCACGAGCCCGGTGACGCTGTCGGACATGACGCGGCTGATGGCTTCCACGTCGTTGGTCAGGCGGCTCATCAAGTCGCCGTGCGACTTCGTGTCGAAGTACCGAACCGGAAGGCGTTGCATGGCGGCGAAGAGGTCGCTCCGCACGGCCTGGAAGGTGCGCTGCGCCACGCCGGCCATGATGAGGCCCTGCACCCACGTGAGCGCCGAGCCCGACACATAGGCCGCCAGCATCATCAGCATGGTCCGCGACAGGGCGGTCAGGTCGCGCGGGATGATGCACCGGTCGATGGCGCGGGTCATCAGGAACGGACCCAGCAGGCCCAGGAAGGTGGTTGCAATGGCCAGAAGCGACGCGATGACGAGCGGCGCCTGCTGTCCGCGGACATATCCCCAGAGGCGCAGCACGGCTCCGCGGGCGTCCTTGGCGCGGCCGCCGGGACCCGTTCCATGGCCCGGACCGTGGCGGCCGAAGATGGGCGGGGCCGCTTCGGGCCTCTGCGCCGCGGGTCGACTAGGCGGAGGCATCGGCGTGTACCCCCGGCTCCATCTGCGACTCGAAGATCTCGCGGTAGATCGAGCTCGTCCGCAGCAACTCCGCGTGAGATCCCTGGGCCACGAGCCGCCCCTCGTCCAGCACGATCACGCGGTCGGCGCCCATGGCGGAGCTGACGCGCTGGGCCACGATGAGCCGCGACTGCCCCCCGGCGGTTGCGGCCAGGTTCTGGCGAATGCGGCCCTCGGTGCGCACGTCCACGGCGCTGGTGCTGTCGTCCATGATGAGCAGCGCCGGTCGCACCAGCAGCGCCCGGGCTATGGCGATGCGCTGTTTCTGGCCGCCGGAGAGGTTCACGCCGCGTTGGCCGACCACCGTATCGTAGCCTTCGGCTAGGCCGCGGATGAAGCCGTCGGCCTCGGCCGCGCGGGCGGCTTCCTCCACCTCTGCGTCGGTGGCGTCGGGACGGCCATAGCGGATGTTGTCGCGCACGGTGCCGCTGAAGAGGATCGTCTCTTGCAGCGCCACCACTACCGCGCGGCGCAGGAGGTCGGGGTCGATCCGCCGCACGTCCACGCCGTCCAGCGTCACGCGCCCGGCCGTCACGTCGTAGAACCGCGGAGCCAGGCCCACTAGAGAGGACTTGCCGGAGCCCGTAGCGCCCAGCACGGCCACTGTCTCGCCGGGATCCACGACGAAGCTCAGGTCGGAGAGGGCGGGCCGGTTCTCCTCGCCGTCGTAGGCGAAGCTTACGTTCTCGAAGGCCAGCCGTCCGCGCAGGGCCTCGGGCGCCTCGGGCGCCTCCGGCGGGGTCACGCGGGGCACGCTGTCGAACACCTCGTTCAGCCGCTTGGCGCTGGCCTCGGACCGACTGAGCATCATGATCAGCATACTCACGATCATGAGTGACATGAGCGTCTGAACCATGTAGTTCACGAAGGCGACGATGCGGCCGACCTCCAGCCCGTGGTGTACCGACCAGTAACCGCCGAGCCATAGCACGGAGACGACGCCCAGGTTCAGGAAGAGCATCATCAGCGGCATGGTGGCGGCGCCGATCCGGGCCACTGTGATGTTGGTGATCACGAGGTCCTCGTTCGCGCGGCCGAACCGCTGGCCCTCGTGGTCAGCCCGGGCGAAGGCCTTCACCACTCGCACGCCGGCCAGGTTCTCCTGCAGCACGGTGTTCAGCGCATCCAGCCGCGCCTGCACCAGGCCGTAGAGCGGGTAACTCTTGCGAATAATGAGCGCCAGCGTCACGGCCACCAGCGGGGTCAACGGCAGGAAAAGCGTCGCGAGCTTTGGGCTGGTGACGACGGCCATGGTGAGGCTCCCTACCAGCAGCAACGGAACGCGCACCATGAAGCGGAGCATGGCCATCACCAGGTTCTGAACCTGGGTCACGTCGTTGGTGAGGCGGGTGATGAGCGCGCCGGTCTCCAGCGTGTCGAGGTTGGCGAAGGAGAGCGTCTGCACCTTGGCGAACAGCGCCCGGCGCAGGTCGGCGGCGTATCCCTCGGAGACCCAGACCGCGAATACTGTGCATAGCACGCCGCCCAAGATGCCCATCAGAGCCACGCCCAGCATGGCCAGCCCCGTGTGGACGACGAGCGCCTGGTCATGCCGGCCGATGCCCTGGTCGATGATGCTCTGGATGAGCCGCGGCTGGAGCACGTCCATGGCGACTTCCAGCACCATGCAGAGCGGCGCCAGGATGGCCCACGTGCGGTAGGGTCGCAGGAAGGTGTTAAGTCTTCGGAATGCTCTCATAGATGAAGGCGCGGCTCAGCCCTGTCCGGCGAGGCGCGGGCGCACCCTAAGTATGGCCCCAACGCGCCCCAACGCACCCTATCAACCGGCGGCGCGACCGACTCAGTAAGGTGTAATCCCGGCAAGGAGACCCACGCGCATGACCCGCCTACAGCCCCGCCAGCTCGTCGAGAACCCCTTCAGCCTGCTGGCCGACGACTGGATGCTGGTGACGGCGGGCTCCCCATCCGACCACAACACCATGACGGCCAGCTGGGGCGGAGTGGGCCACATGTGGGGCAAGGACGTCTGCTGGTGTGTGGTCCGGCCCACCCGCTGTACGTTCGACTACATGGAGCGGAGCCGGTTCCACACGCTGTGCTTCCTCAATGAGGACCACCGCGGCGCCCTGAACTTCTGCGGAACGCGCTCCGGCCGCGACACCCCCTCGAAGTCGGCGGCCGCCGGCCTCACGGCCATGGAAGGCCCCGAGCCCGGCAGCACCATCTTCCGCGAAGCGCGCATGTCCATCGTGTGCCGCAAGATCTACACGCAGGATTTGGACCCGGCCCGCTTCCTCGACCCCACGCTCCAGACCTTCTACCCGCATCAGGACTACCATCGGATGTACATGGGCGAGATCGTCGCCATCCTGCAGCAATAGGGGAGTGCCGGCGCGGCGCGAGGCTCGAAACCGCGCTCCCAGGCGTTCCGAGTGACCTGAGCGCACGGGCGCTGTATAATCTGGTGCAGGAGTGATCGAGGAGGCAAGCGTATGGCTGTTACGATCGATGTCCCGCCCCAGGTTGAAGCCAATCTGCGCCGCGCCGCCGCTGAGGCGGGGGAGAGCCTTGCGGGCTATCTCCAACAGATCGCCGAGCGCGAGGCGAACGCGAAGCCGGTGGCGGTCCCTTCGCTGGCACAGATGCTGGCAGGCCGCATCGGCATCATCGACAGCGCCGCGAACACCGACGGCAAGCCTTCCAGGCTGTCCGAGGACAAGTCGGCTTTCAGCAGCTACCTTGAGCGCCGGCATCGGGAGGGGTCCTTGTGACCCTATGTGACACGGGTCCGCTTGTTGCACTGCTCGACCGGAACGACATCAGGCACGCCCGAACGCGGGCGGGAGAGGCGTTCGAGCCCGTACCCGCTGCCGTGTCATCCTGACATCCGTTCGCCCCATGCCCTCGGGCAGGAGAGTGGCGACGGAGCCCGGTCGAAGGCGCGGGTCGCCGCCTCATCCCCTGCAGAGCATCCAGCAACGCACGCAACACGACCGTCGTCTCAACCGACCCGCAGAGCCCCCCGTGCGGGTCGATCGCAACACCGGCTTGCCCGCGCCGCGCCGCTTTCGCCCTACGGCACCACGCTCAAGAGCGCCCAGGCGCCGCTGGCCTGGTAGGTGGCGTCACCGCCGAACGTCGCCGTCATGCCGTAGTCGCCCGGCGCCATGGAGGGCGGCGCGGTGTAGAGCAGCGAGGCCCGGCCGCCGGCGTCGGTCGCCTCGCTCCCCAGTGCGGTGCCGTTGAGTTTGTAGCCGACGGTCTTGCCGGGCAGCCAGACGTAGTCCGGTAGACGCCGCAGATAGGAGCGTAGATAGGCCGCGCCGCCCTGCTTGATGGAGCGTGACGGGAACCAGAGATAGGCCGGCGCCCGGCTCACCTGGAGCGCGCCCTGCCCGGACGAAGCCAGATAGCCGCCGTTGCCCGCCCACCGCGCCTCCAGGTCGTGCCGCCCGACGGCAAGCGAGCCCGCGACCGTGTACTCCAGCATCGCGCGGCCCTGGTAGTTGGTGGTCGCCGCACCCACTTCGCTGCCGTCGACGTGGAAGGTTACGACCTTGTACTCCACCGGCAGCTCGTCGTCGCGGCGCAGATAGGCCTTCAGCAGCACGCTGTCGGCGAGCTCGCAGGCGCGATCGGGTACCGTCAGGGTGGTGCCTACGACCGGCGCCGTTACCAGCAGCGCCGTGGCGACGCTGGGCTCGTATTGCGGCGCACCGGCGAACGCGGCCTCGATGGGCTGCGGCCCGCTCGCCTCGCTGACGATCCACTCCAGAACAGCCATGCCGTCCGCGCCCGCAGTCGCCGAGCCCACCCGCGTTCCGGCTACGGCGAACGTGACCGTACGCCCCGCGAGCCAGGCGTTGTCGGTGAGCCGCTTGAGCCATGCCTTGAGGAGTACCGGCTCCGAGATGACGGCGTAGCGGTCGACCGTGTACGCGAACGTCGGCGCCGGCGTGACGGTGAGAGTGGCGGCGCCCTCCGCCTGCGTGTAGTCGGCGTCCCCCGGGAATCGCGCACGCACCGGCAGGGCTCCCATACCGATGGTGTCCGTCACCGTGAACGGCAGGGCCGCAACGCCCTGCTCGTCGGTGACCATGGAGCCGACCGCGGTGGATGCCACCGTGAACGCCAGCTTGCGCCCGGCCACGGGCCACCCCGCCGCCGTGGTGGCGAACCGGGCCTCCAGCGCTGTCGATGAGCCGGGCCGTCCCGCGGCATCCCTCAGCGTAAGCGTCGACGGCATGGGGTCGGTTGGGCGCAGCTTGGCGGCGTAGAGCTCGTATCCGCCGCGGCCGACCGGTTGCGGGGCGCCGGGGCTGGTTATGACATCGGTGGATGCGGTGCACCCCGCCACGTAGATGGCGCCGACCCCGTCAACGTCCACCACGAAGCCCCATTCGTCGTTCGATCCGCCCAGGTACGTGCCATTCTGAAGGGCGTCCCCCCGCGGCGTCAGGACCGCCAGGAACCCGTCGTAGTGGCCGCCGGGCGTTCGAACCGCGCCTCCGGGAGCAGGGAAATCCGGCGAGAGCGTATAGCCCACCACAAAGGCCTTGCCGTCGGAACCCACCGCGATGCCGGTCGCCTGTTCCGTGTCGGACCCGCCCAGATAGGTCCCGTAGACGGTGCTTCCGTGTGCGTCGTACTTCTGGACGAAGGCGTCGAAGACCCCGCCCTGGAACGTGGTGTAGGCGCCGTCGCCGATGCCGAACGTCTGGTTCACCGCGTATCCGGCAAGATAGACGGCCCCGGCCGCATCGATGGCGACCGCCTTGCCGTAGGCCGCGTCACGCCCTCCGAGGGAGCGCTGCACCAGCACGGTCGAGCCCGCCGGATCGAGCTTGACCGCATAGGCGTACATGCGGCTGCTGAGCGTGTCCCATTCGTGCGCCGTGCCGGCCACCGCGGCACTGCCGCCCGCGTCCACGCAGATCGCGGAAAGCCACTGTTCCGTGTACTTGGTCAGGTAGGTGGAGTAGGCGAGGGCGGAGCCCTGCGGGTTCAGCTTGCAGGCGTAGGTTTCGCCGCCGCCGACCGCCCATGACGTGCGGTAGGAGCCCGCGACGGTCGGGAAGTCACGCGAGTAGGTGTTGCCCGCGGTGTAGGCGCAGCCCTCCGCATCGACCGCGACGCCGACCGCGTCGTCATCGCCTCCGCCGCCAATATAGGTGCCGTAGAGCACCGCGTCGCCGCTCGCGCTGAGCTTCCCGACGAAGGCGTCGTCGGCGCTGGTGGAGTTGCCCCGGTTCAGCTGCGTATAGGCGCCGCCGGGCGTCGGCAGGTTGGGCGAATCGGTGGTCGCCGTGAAGTAGACGCTGCCGTCCTGGCCGAGAGCCACTCCTGCGGCAGTGTCCGTTCCGCTTCCGCCGAAGTAGGTGCCGTAGACCTGTGCCGTGCCGGCGGCATTCAAGCGCGCTATGAAGAGATCGCAGGTTCCGCCCGGCTGCGTCGTCGCGTAGCCGCCCGGTGTCGGGAAGTCCGGCGACCACGTGGTCCCGACGATGACCGCCGAACCCGAGGCGTCGGCCCGGATGCCCTTGGGCTCATCAGTGGTTCTACCGCCCAGGTAGGTGGCGTACTCGGTGATCAGCACCGGGTCCACGACCAGCGGCCGCGCGGCGTCATAGTGCGCAACCCGTATGCCGACCTCGTCCGGTCGGAGGGTGTATCCGCAGGCCACCTGAACCCGCTTACCGCCGATCTGCTGGTAGGCGTAGGGGCGCTTGATGCGGATGTCGCCGGCCTCGGTGTTGGCGATGAGGTCGCCGTTGGATGCCGGCGCCAGTTTGCGTGCGCCGCTGAAGGCGAGGCGTATGCGGCCGGGATCGGATCCGGGCTTCACCACGAAGTCGTACTCCAAGCCTCCGGCCGCCCCGCCGCCGTAGTAGACCAGGTCGATGCCGGGGTAGACACCGGCCATCTTCACGCGGGCGAAGGTGGGCACGCGGGTGCGCCACTGCTTTGGATCGTTGCCGATGAAGTAGTTCACCACGCCCGGTTGCCGTTGCAGTCCCATGGCCGAGGCGGCGCCGGCCGAACCGGCCAGCTTCATGCGCAGCACGGCGGGGCGGCTTGGAGCGGGCGGCTCGGACATACCGGGCGTGGGCGGACCCAAGCGCGGTGCAGCCTTCCCGGACGCCCGCGGAGCCCTGACCGAGAGCGAGAGCACGGCTTCGCGGTCGGTGAGGAAGAGCGTTCCGCCGCCTGTGCGGGCAAGGAAGCGTACGCGATGGTCGTAGCGGCCGGTGTTCTGCTCGAACGTGATCGGTATGCGGCCGTACCCGGCGACGGGCCCCACAGGCGCGGGCCGGACTTGCCCCGGCGCGGCGGGCCCGGCGGCAACGCAGAGGACGGCACAGGTGATGAACCGGTGGAACATGGTAGACCCCTCCCGAAGCGACGCGGTATGAGCGGCCATTTGCGGTGGCTCGAAAGGCCGTCATGGCGCTCTTCGGGTCTACTCCCGCACCAGGCCGCAAACCGGAAAGGTGGGGCGGCGGTTTCAAGGGGTCTCCGCAAAGAGGGCAGGGGGTTGTCGTGGGGTGGCGACTACAGGGCGAGGTCCAGCGGCAGGTCGCTGATATCGCGAAGGCGACGTCCCTCAACCATCGTTTGCATCAGCTCCTGGGCGGACTCATCGCCACGCTCGCGAACCGCCGCCTCAAGCTCGTAGAGGGCGGTGTGATAGGTGCAATCCACATCGCCCGTGCCGAATGCAATCGAACCGATGCGGGACGGGAGCGGCTCGAACGTCACGACCACGATGTGCGGCACGCGTCCCTTACGGGCCCTGATGAGGTTCAACGCCTCGGTGCGGCTGTTCTGGGCCCGATCGCTGCGCATGGTCCACTTGCACGAGATGCTGGCGTGCATCACCGGTTGCGCCACCGCGTGCGGCTGGGCGCGAAGGTCGGTGTGGGTAGCGATATCGGGCGTCAGCAGAGGGTTCTCGGCGTCGGACGTCTCTATCTCACTGTCGTGGAGCTGATGCCGGTATACCACCACGTCGGGCGCCACGGTGTAGTCGGCGCCCCAGTTCGCCCGCATGCTTGTGTGTTGGAGTAAGTGCTCCTCCACATCGCCAAGGTGCGAGTACTGCAGATAACGCGAGGTCTTCGCGCGGCCTTGCGCACAGGTCCACTGCCAGGCGCCCGGCCGCAGGTGGTCAAGCAAGGCGAACGATGCCTTCAGGTACCGGAGTGTGAGCGCCGCGAAGTTGGCTCCCTTCGTTTGGGCGGATGCCGTCGCGGTCCCGACCGCCGCGCCCATTCGATTCGCCACCGATTCGGCCAGGGCTCTGGAGAGCGGACTCGACTTGTCCGCATTTGACCAGTGCCCGTACTCGGCATCGCGGGTGAGCAGCGAGCGACAGATCGCGTCGTGGTACTCGCGCCGCAGAGCGGCCAGCGCCGCTTGGTCGGACATCACGCGCTCTCCTCTGCTTGATCCGAGACATAATGCTGCTTCGCTTCTGATAGTCGAAGGTATCGGCCATGTTTCGTGTATGCACCGGCAATGAGCGCCGCCACGCATTCGGCAACGGCGGCAGCGAGCAGCGGGGGCACGGCGTTGCCAATCTGGCGAGCGATCTCGATCTTGCTGCCGACAAACGCGAACCCATCCGGGAACGACTGGAGTCGGGCGGCTTCACGGTGAGTGATGGGCCGATGCTGCTCCGGATGCAGATACCGGCCCTTCTCCGGCTTATAGAATTCCGTTCGAATGGTCACCGATGGGCGATCCCACCAGAGCCTGCCAAACAGGTCCGTGCCCCCGCTTTCCTTGCGGACCCAGCATCCCGGCGTCAGTTCCGGGGCGCGGGCCAGCAGGTCGACGCGGTTCATACCCTCATCCGGTATGGCGCGGTACCGAGCCATGCTGACCGCCGTGGGCGTTCGTCCAAAATGCAGGTCATACGGAGGTGGCACGCCGCGAGGCTCCGTGCCCTCGGGCGGGTCGAGATCGCTGATCGCGTCCCTTACGCAGCGCCAGCGGGGCCACGTCGGGCACTCGGATTCCTCAAAGAGCGAGCCCTGCGCCGCCTTTGGTGCGTTGCCGCGCCGCAGTTCGACGGGAACAATGTGCGTGGGAGCAGGCGGGAAAACTGAACGCGGGTCCGCAAACGCGCAGCCGATGATGAAGGCCCTGGTACGGGTCTGCGGGACGCCATAGTCCGCGGCACACAGCTTCGCAGACGCCAACTGGAAACCCAGACCGCGCGCGACGTCCTGGATTTCGCAGAACTCCGTCGAGCCGAGCAACTGGGGCACATTCTCCATCACGAACAGCGAGGCCTCGACCCGCGCCACGACATCGAGAAAGGGCCGCCAGAGCTGCTTGCGAGGGTCTCCGGCACGGTTCTTGTTGAGGAGGCTGAAGCCCTGGCACGGTGGGCCGCCGATCACAAGGTCGGCCGCCGGAAGTGCGAAACCGGGATCGGACAGGATGTCGCAGATGTCACCGTGAACGCAATGCTGCCCGAAGTTGGCGTTATAGGTGCGTGTGGCGGCGGCCTCGAAGTCGTTCGCCCAAACCGGCCGGAAGTCCATGCTCGGGCACCGGGCGAAGCCCTCGGTCAGCCCGCCGGCGCCGCAGAAGAGGTCGATGACCCGAACACGTTTGCGCAACTGGTTGGTCGATGCGTTCTCAGGGTTCACAGGTGTATTGTAGTCGGTCCTCGCGGCCATTGTCTACGCGCCCTCCGGTGCGCCTGACTGACGGGCATCGTGCGCCTCTGCTTTGGAGGTCTACTCCCGCACCGCCCGCCAAACCGGAAAGGCGTGGCTGCGGAATCTGCGGCGGTTGGCCGCGCCGGCGTCAGGCCATCAGCGGCAGGGCCCGCTCCTCCAGTTCGGCGATCTGCTCAATGGCCCGGCAGTAGGGCTCGAGTTCGTGCTTGCTGCTGAAGAGGTCGGCGGCCGAGAAGTCCTGCGGGATCATGTGGCCCATCTCGTCGACAGTGGCGGCGATGCGGGTGTAGAGGTCCGCCAGGTCGTTGCGGCCGGCCATGCGGAGGTACTCGGCGGCGTAGCGGCGGTCGAGGTACTGCTTGAAGTTGCACATGACGTTGAGGTAGGGCTCGGAGTTGTCGTCCCACGCGTAGGTCCGCAGGGCTTGGGCGAAGGCCCGGTGGGCTGCGAGGCCGTTGTGCTGGCCGGGGACGAGGCAGGGCTCGCCGATCAGCCGCGCGGCGAGCCGGAGGGTCTCGGCGAGGACCGTGGCGTCGTCCGGCCGCTCCGCCTTGCCCTCGATGATCAGGACGCGGCCCTGGCTTCCGCCTGCGAAGAAGCCGCCGTGCCAGCCGCTCTTGCGGAAGGCGCCGGTGATATCGTCGGGTTCGGAGTGGTCGTCACCGACATCGGAGAAGGGGCTGAAGCCCAGCAGCACGTTGCCGTCGTCGTCGTACCCCGCGATGACGCAGGCGTCGGCGCAGTTGATGACACCGTCCAGCGTGATCACCGGGACGCCCCTATCGATGCTATCGACGATGCGCCGGCGATCCAGCTCGAAGTCGCCGCGGATGTGGTGCGCGACGCGGTAGCCGAACATGCGGAACGTGTGCTCCACGATGGGCGGCGTGTGGACGACGTGGTAGTTGCCGTGGTTCCAGGGTTGCGACGAGGGCATGGAGAACGAGGCGCGGAAGGCGCAGCCCGACACGGCGCAGAGCAACGGGTAGTCGATCTCCTCGCCCAGGGCGCCCAGCGCCGACATGACGGACTGCACGAACTCGTTCTGGCGGCTCGGGTTCTCCCAGGTGACCGGGCGCAGGCCCATGATGACGTTGCGTAGCATAGGAGTTCCCTCCGGAGGCGGCCGTTCGGCCCGGCTCTGCATTCGCGGCGTGGCGCGAGGCCTCCTGTCGGTCGCCGAGGCGGGCTACCCAAACAACTCCGTCTGTAGCCCGGCGAAACGCGCAAAGCCATGATCGAACGTGACCAGTGTGAAGTCGCCCGCAACCGCCAGGGCGGCGAGGTAGACGTCGGTGTCGGCGCAGGCGCCGGCCGGTAACGCGGCGCACAGGGCGCGCCACCGGCCTGTCAGGCCCGGCGGCTCCGGGACGCGGACGAGGCGCTCATCGGTCAGCGCCTCGTCCCAACCACGCCAGAAATCGGTGGGGGGTGAGCACGTTGTCACCCATCACGGCGCGCCGCGTCAAGAGCCGGAGGGCGCCCATCTCTACCAAGCGGCAGACGCCCACGGAGCCGGGGACCTCCCAGTGCGCCAGCCAGGCCAGTGCCGCACGGGAGTGGGCATGCACGGACGTGAGAAGGGCGATCAGCACGTTGACATCAATCAGGTAGCGGCTCACGCGATGAGGGCGCCCAGCCTGCGGTCTTCGTCCAGCTCATCCGCACGGACGTCCTCGGCGGTCAGCGGCCGTGCGTCGACTGAGGGGTGGAAGATGGGGAACCGCATCTGGCGCACCGGAGGCGCCGGCGCGTCGGCTTCGGCCAGGTCGCGGGCGACCGCGCGTGCGACGAGGGTGCGCAACGTCATACCTCGCCGCACCGCGGCGATCTTGGCGCTCTTGACGAGGTCATCGGGGAGGTCCAGTGTGGTGCGCATGCACGCATATTAGCATGTACCCGCCGACACTGCGCCGATGGCCGGCGCCCCGGTGCCGGTCACAGGCGGTCGTGGAGCGGGTACAACGAACATGGGCCGCTTCGGCGGCCTCAGCCTTGCAGCGATAGGAGCCTCAGCAGCCTTGAGTGACCGCCTGGACGTGAAGATCCACCCCTCCGCCTATGTGGACGAGCCCTGCGAGATCGGCGCGGGCACACAAATCTGGCACTTCTCACACGTGATGAAGGGCTGCGCCATCGGCCCCGACTGCCGCATCGGCCAGAACGTGGTGATCTCCCCCGGCGTGCGCATCGGCCGGAATGTGAAGATCCAGAACAACGTCTCGGTCTACACGGGCGTCACGCTGGAGGACGACGTCTTCTGCGGACCCAGCATGGTCTTCACCAACGTGTTGACGCCGCGGGCGGCCTTCCCTCGGAACACCGACGCGGACTATCATCCCACGCTGGTGAAGCGCGGTGCCTCCATCGGGGCCAACGCCACCATTGTTTGCGGGATCACCATCGGAGAGCACGCGCTCATCGGCGCCGGCTCCGTGGTTACCCGCGACGTGCCGGCGTACGCCATCCTTGTTGGCAACCCGGCCCGTCCGCGCGGATGGGCCTGCGAGTGCGGCGTCCGGCTCTCCTTCGAGGACGGGCGCGCCGCCTGCACCGGGTGCGGCAGGCGGTATACGATCACTCAGAACACCGTGGAGCGAGAGCCATGATCCCTCTGGTAGACCTCAAGCTGCAGTACCAGTTGCACAAGACTGAGATCGACGCCGCCATGCAGGCGAGCGCCGCCGCGGCGGCCTACATCCTCGGCCCCAATGTGAAGGCCCTGGAGGCGGACCTGGCGGCCTACTGCCAGTGTTCGCACGGCGTGGGAGTGGCCAACTGCACCGACGCGCTGCATCTGTCGCTCCGGGCGCTGGGCATCGGACCCGGCGACGAGGTGATCACCACACCCTTCACCTTCGTCGCCACCACCGAGGCGATCGGCATCCTGGGCGCCACGCCGGTCTTCGTCGACATCGTTCCGGAGACCTTCAACCTGGACCCGGCCCGCCTCGAGGCCGCCGTGACGCCGCGGACGCGGGTTATCCTGCCCGTCCACCTCTACGGCCAGCCCTGCGACATGGAGCCGGTCCTCGACATCGCTCAACGGCACGGGCTCAGGGTAGTGGAGGACTGCGCTCAGGCCATCGGCGCCACGTACCGGGGCCGTAAGGTGGGCTCGATGGGCGACCTGGGCTGCCTTAGCTTCTTCCCCAGCAAGAACCTCGGCTGCTTCGGCGACGGCGGCATGGTGGTGAGCAACGACCCCGAGGCGGCCGCCCATGTGGAGATGCTGCGGCGCCACGGCGGCAAGGTGAAGTACCACCATTCGGAGATCGGCCTGAACAGCCGGCTGGACGATCTGCAGGCGGCCATCCTCCGCGTGAAGTTCCGCTACCTCGAGGAGTGGCACGACGCCCGGCGGCGCCATGCCGCCCGCTACACGGAGCTGCTGCAGGGAGCGCCCGGCATCGTGCTTCCGACGGAGATTGCGGACGTGCGCGCGGTCTACCACCAGTACACCGTGAGGGTAAAGGATCGAAAAACCGTCCAGGCGCGCTTGGCCGAAGCGGGGGTAAGCTCCTTCGTCTACTACCCCGTGCCGCTCCACCTGCAGGAGGTCCACGCGGCGTTGGGCCACAGCCGCGGCGATTTCCCCCACGCCGAGGCAGCCGCCGACGAGGCCCTGAGCCTGCCCATGTTCCCCGAACTCACGGAAGAGCAGCAGGACCGCGTCGTGGAGGCGCTGCGCGCGGCGGCGGGGTGGGGGTGAAGCCATGGACCGACGACGTCAAGCCAACTGCCTTGCGGTTGCGTTGTTGTTAGCCGCAACCGCGGCAGGGGCCGGCGACCTTCGGCGGGACTTCGCCGACCCGCCGCCGCAATGGCAATCCCGCCCCTTGTGGTTCTGGAACGGGAAGCTCGACGCGGACAAGACGCGCACGATGGTGGCGGCATGCAAGGCGGCCGGCTACTACGGTATGGGGATCCTTCCCTGTAACGGTATGGGGGTCGACTTCATGAGCCCGGCCTTCCTGCGGCAATACAGGGTCGCCGTGGACGAGGCCGCCCGGCTGGGCATGAGGATGTGCCTCTACGACGAGTTCTGGTTCCCCAGCGGATCGGCGGGCGGCCTGCTGGCCAAGCGGCGCCCCGAGGCCCTGAGCAAGCGCCTCGACATGCTCGCAACCGATGTCACCGGGCCTCGCGAGTTCACCCAGGTCGTGCCGGAGGGAACCCTCATGGGCGCGGTGGCCATGGAGGCGGCGACCAAGCGGCGCCTCGACATCACGGCCGCGGTCAGCGGCGGCAGGCTGCGCTGGAACGTCCCCGGCGGCGACTGGAAGGTCATGGTCTTCACCTGCGTACGCGACGGTCGCGACGGACTGGTGGACTACCTTGAGCCGAAGGCGGTGGACGCCTTCATCAAGCTGACCCATCAGGCGTACCACGACGCCATGCCGGAGCGCTTCGGCTCGACCATCGACGGAGCGTTCTACGACGAGCCGGCCTTCTACCATGTCGCCGGCGGGCGGGCGTGGACCGATCGCTTCAACGACGCCTTCCGCGCCCGGCACGGGACCCATCCCATCACGCTCTACCCGGCGCTCTGGTTCGATATTGGCCCCGACACCTCCGCGGCGCGCAATGCCCTCTTCGGCATGCGCGCCGAGCTGTATGCCAACGGGTTCGTGAAGACCCTCAATGACTGGTGCGCGGCCCATCGCATGGGGCTGACCGGGCACGCGGACCAGGAGGAGCTGGTCAACCCGGTGATCGGCTCCGTGGGCGATCTGATGAAGTCCTTCAAGCACCAGAGCATGCCCGGCATCGACCAGGTCTTTGCCTACGGCCGCGCATCCAGGGCGTACAAGGTGGTCAGCTCTGCGGCGAGCAACTACGACCGGCCTCAGGTGATGACCGAGTGCTACGGCGCCATGGACCTGCCGCTGCCCAACCTCTACAAGGAGGCCATGGACCAGTTCGCAAAGGGCATCAACACCATGGTGCCGCACGCGGTCTGGTACGACCCGGACGCCATCGTCTTCAAGCCGGACCTGTCGCCCGGCGCGCCGAAGTACGGCCCGGAGCTACCCGCGTACAATCACTACATCGGTCGCCTCCAGCGGATGCTGCAGGGCGGACGCCATGTGGCCGATATCGGCGTGCTCTATCCCATCGCGACGCTGCAGGCGGGCTCCTGGTTCGGCCCGGGCAATCCGTACGAGGGTTGCGTCGACATCCCCGAGGCCGACTACATGGAGGTGGGCGAGGCCCTCTCCCTGGGCGTGCGGCGCGACTTCACCTTCGTCCACCCGGAGGTCCTCCAGGATCGGTGCGCGGTCGAGGGCGCCACGATCATCATGAACAACAAGGTGAACCACGAGCGCTGGCGCGCGTTCATCATCCCCGGCTCGCGCTGCATCAGCGTCGCCGCCCTCCGGCGCATCAAGCGGTTCTATGACCAGGGCGGCGCGGTCATCGCCACCACGCGCCTGCCGGACCACGCTTCCGAGTCGGGTGGCGATGCCGAGGTCCGCCGGTTGGTCCGGTCGATCTTCGGCGCCGATGCGGCGCTCCGGCCCGATGCGCCGCGCGTCACCGCATCGTCGTCCTGGGCAGGCGGAGGTTACGACCCGCCCGGCGCCATGGATGGCAGCCCGCTGACGCGCTGGAACGCCGCAGACGGGAGCAAGGCTGCCCAGTGGATCGAAGCGGACCTGGGGCGTGAGCGGATCGTCGGCGGGGTCGTGGTGCGCGAGGCCTTCGGTCGGGTGCGCGGCTACCGCGTCCAGGCATGGAACGGCAAGGAGTGGGTGGATCAGGCCAAGGGCGAGAGGCTGGGCGAGCGAGCGGAGGTCACCTTCACGCCGGTCTCAACCAACCGGGTCCGGCTGCTCATGGAGGCGGTCGAAAGCGACAG
Source organism: Armatimonadota bacterium (assembly GCA_026392115.1). Taxonomy (GTDB): domain Bacteria; phylum Armatimonadota; class Chthonomonadetes; order Chthonomonadales; family CAJBBX01; genus CAJBBX01. The sequence goes on from JAPLCQ010000078.1 coordinate 38,290, forward strand.
CGCCTCCATCGCCGAATGGACGATCCTGGGAGCCGATGGGCGCGACCTCTTCGAGCGTGAGGCTTCGGCCTGCCACCGGAACGCCAGGGGCGGTAGGGCCTGGTTCCTTCCCGCGCCGAGCGTGGCGGCGCTCAAGGCCGTCCTCGCCGAGGCCCTGCCCGACGGCGATGTGGAGATCAATCACGACCAGCCGACGCGCAACGGCAACCTCTCGTACATCCACGAGTGGAAGGACGACCGATCGCTCTACTTCCTCGCCAACTCGTCCGACGACCCCGTCGATACCTGGGTGACTCTGCGCGGGAAGGTCGAACCCGAGGTCTGGGACCCGCACACCGGGAAAGCCAGCGCCGCCGAGGTGCGACACGCGACCGGCAAGCAAGGACCCGTGACCCGCGTGCATGTCAACCTACAGCCGGTCCGCTCCCTCTTCCTGGTGGCCCCAGACGCCCCCAATCCCCATTAGTCCTGTCACTTTAGACTTTCGACTTTCGACTTTGGACTCTCAACCCGCCAACGCCTGGGCCTCCCACAGCCGCCGGTAGGGGCCGGGCGCGGCAAGCAGGTCTGCGTGGCGGCCTCGCTGTGCGACGCGGCCATCGGCCAGCACCAGGATTTCGTCGGCGTCGGCCACGGCCGCGGGCCTGTGGGAGATCACCAGCAGCGCCCCGTCGGCGCAGTGCGCGCGCACGGAGCGGAGCATCTCGGCCTCGGTGATGGGGTCCAGGTCCGCCCCCGCCTCGTCGAGGATGGTCAGCTCGGCCCTGCGGGCCAGCGCCCGGGCGACTGCGATGCGCCTCCGCTGACCTCCGCTGAGGCTGGACCCGCGCTCGCCCACGAGGGTCTCGTAGCCCTGCGGCAGCGACCGCACGAAGCCGTCGGCCTGCGCGGCCCGGGCGGCGTCATGCACCTCGGCGGGTCCGGCGCCGGAACCCAGAGCGATGTTGGCTGCCACCGTGGCGTCGAAGAGGTGGGCGTCCTGCGAGACGAGGGCGATCCGCGCGCGCCATGCATCGCCGTCGACCGCCGACTGCGGCCGCCCATGCGCCGTGATGCGTCCGCCCTCGACCGGCAGCAGGCCGCAGAGCGCCCAGGCCAGCGTGGACTTGCCTGACCCGCTGGAGCCCACGAGCGCGATCATGGCGCCGGGCCGGAGCGTCAGGCTAACTCCGTCTAGCGCGGGCGGGGCATCGGGCGCGTAGCGGAGCGTGAGATCCTCCACCGCGATCGGCAGGAAGGGCTCCGGCGCGGCATCGCCTCCTTCGGGTACGACGGGCGACCGGCGGTCGGCAAGCTCCTCCACGCGGTCGGCCGCGGCGCGGCTCACCTCGGTCTGCTGCCACGCCGCCGGCAGGCCCAGGGCCGTCTCGAAGCCCGCCAGAGCTCCCAGGGCGCCAACGGCGACCATCACATGAGGTAGACGCCCGGCCGACGCCTCGACGGCGCAGAGCCAGAGAATCCCACCGGTCGCGCCCCAGGCCAGCGCCTGCGCCGCCCACGCGCCGGCGGCCTGCGCCAGCGACGTGCGCCACTGGGCCGCGGCCATGGCGTCCGTCGCCTGATCCACTCGGCCGAGCGCATCCCGGCGGCGGCCCATGGCGGTGAGCTCGGGGAGGCCCTGCACGCAGTCCAGGGCGGCTTCAGCAAGGCCGGCGCGGGCCGAGAGCGCGTCGCGGCTGGGGCGGCGCGTGAACCCGCGCGTAGCCGCCGGAATCAGCCATCCCGCGCAGAGCATGCCCCCGAGGCAGATCCAGCCGCCCGCGGGGGCGAGCGATCCGACCCAGAGCGGCACGGCGACCGCCATGACCGCCGCGGCGAGGGTTGGCGCGGCGGCCCGTGCCACGAAGCCCTGCAGCGCCTCCACGTCGGAGACCGCGCGGGCCAGCCAGTCGGCGCGCTTCTCGGTGACCCAGAGGCCGGGCACATGCGGCGCGGCCGCCCTCAGCAGTCCCACGCGCACATCGGCCAGCACCTGGAACGTGGCGTCGTGTACCACGAGCCGCTCGAGGTACCGCAGCACGCCGCGCAGGATGCCGAAGAGGCGCACGCCCACCACCGGTATGGCGATGGCCTCCATGGTCGGCCGCTGCCCCGCGCGCGAGATGATGAACGCCGAGCAGGCCAGCAGCGCCACCGACGATCCCACCGTGGCGGCCCCCAGCATCGCACCGAACGCCAGGGAGCGGCGGATCGGGACGAGCATGCGCAGGAGGCGGCTCATGCCTCGACCCCCTGGGCGGCGTGGACGAGGTCGGCGAAGGCGCCGGCCACCGACGCCAGGTCGTCGTACCGGCCCTGCTGGGCCACGACGCCCTCCTCCAGCACCACCACCAGGTCGGCCGCGCGGCAGGTCTGCAGGCGGTGCGCGATCACCAGCACGAGCCGCGATGCGGCCATGCGCTGCACGGCGGCCGAGACCGCCTCCTCGGTGAGGGGGTCGAGGTTGGAGGTGGGCTCATCCAGGATCACCAGCGGCGCAGGCTGCAGGAGCGTACGGGCAAGGGCGATGCGCTGCGCCTGTCCCGCGCTGAGGCGTCCGCCGCGGTCGCCCAGCATGGTGTCGAGCCCACGCGGCAGCTCGCGCACGAAGCTCTCCGCCGCCGCCGCTCGAAGGGCATCCCAAAGGCGCTCCTCGGACGCCTGGGGATCGGCGGCGCGGAGGTTCTGGGCCACGGTGGCGTGGAAGAGATAGGGTTGCTGCGAGAGCCAGGCCGCCTCGCCGGGCCTCGGACGCCAGACCGCGCCGCCGCGCGCGAGGGAGCCCGCCGCGGGCTCGATCCAGCCCAGCAGCAGGCGAGCCAGCGTGCTCTTTCCGGCGCCGGAGCGCCCCACGACCGCCACGAGCCCGCGCTCGGGCAGCTCTGCGGTGACGCCTCGCAGGGCGTGTGTCTCCGCGCCCGGATAGCGATAGCCGACGCAGTCCAGCGAGAGGCGCCCCGGCCCGGCATCGGCTTCGCCGACCGGGTGATCGCCCGGTTCGGGTCCATCCAGAAGGCCGTAGACGCGAGACGCCGCCGCGTTGGCCGAGACCACCGTGTGGAACCGCGCGCCCAATGCCCTGAGAGGCGCGTGGAACTCCGGTGCGAGCATGAGGACCGTCAGCGCCGGGGCGAACTCCATGCGGCCGTAGAGGAGCCGGATGCCCACCTGCACGGCCACCAGCGCCGTGCTCAGGGTGCCGATCATCTCCAGCGCGAAGGCGGAGAGGAATGCGATGCGTACCACGTCCATGGTGGCGTCGCGGAAACGCTCGGTGGCGGCGCGTGTCTCATCCAGCCGCCTGCCGACCTGGCCGTAGGCGCGCAGCGTGGCCAACCCCTCCAGCGAGTCGAGCAGGTGCGCCCCCAGGACCGCCAGCGCGCCCCACTGCCGTTGCGAGCGCTCCTGGGCGAGCTTGCCGATGAGCGCCATGAAGACCGGGGCCAGCGGACCGGTGACGAAGAGGATGGCTCCCGAGATCGGGTCGCGCCACGTGACGGCCAGGAGGATGATGAGCGGCGCGAGCAGGGCCACTCCCGCCTGGGGAACGAACTGCGAGAAGGCGGGTTCCAGCGAGTCGACGCCCTCGGTGAGCGTGGTGGTGAGTTCCGCCGAGCGCTCCCGACCCACCGCGGCGGGCCCCATGGCCACGATGCGCCGGGCCAGACGCCCGCGCAGCAACTCGCGGAGGCGCAAGCCCGCGCCGGCGGACAGGGCGTCCGCGGCGAAGCCCGACGCGGCTCGGACGGCGGCGGCCAGGCCGAACGCCGTGAGCCAGGGGAGCGCCTGGCCGGCTGGTTGGCCGCGCAGGAGGACGGCGTCCACGAAGCCCGCCGCGCCGGCCCACTGCACACAGGCGGCGGCGGCTCCGAGGCCCCCGAGCAGAACGGCTGCCGCAAGCCGCCCCCGTTCCGGCAGGGCGTCATGCAGCAGCCGCTTGTCGATCATGCCGGGCCTTGCGCTTGGCTAGGCCGGCTTCTCGGACGCGGGTGTAACGACCCTCTGGCGGAAGACCCAGTAGGTCCAGATCTGGTACGCCAGCACCACGGGCACGAACATGAGCGCCACCACCGACATGATCGTGAGCGTGTAGTGCGATGACGAAGCGTTGGTGATGGTGAGGTTCCAGTCGGGGTTGGAGCTGGAGATCATCACCCTAGGGAAGAGGCCGGCGAAGATCGACACCACGGAGCAGGCGATGGTGACGCCCGTCATGGCGAAGGCGACGCCGTCGCGCTTTTGCCCGCTCAGCAGGCCCGCCGCCAGCAAGGTTATGCCGCCCACCGCCGCCACGATCATCGAGATGGAGGCGTTTCGTGCGAATAGGTCGGTGGCCTTGAAGCTCATGGCGAAGGTCCCTGCCAGCAGGAGCATGGCGACCGGTCCCAGCTTCTTGGTGAGGTCCCGCGCACGGCCGGCGATCTCGTGGTCGCCCTTGAGGATCAGGAAGCGCGCGCCGTGGAGCGTGAAGAGCGCCAGGCCGGCCAGGCCGCAGACGAGCGCGTAGGGGTTCAGCAGGTTGAAGAAGCCGCCTGTGTAGTTCATGCTTCCATCGATGGGCACGCCCTTCACGATGTTGCCGAACGCGACGCCCCAGAGCAGCGCGGGCACGAAGCTCCCGATGAAGATGCAGACGTCCCACAGGTTCCGCCATGCCGGCCGCGGGTCCTTGCTCCGGAACTCGAAGCCGACGCCGCGAAGGATCAGGCCCACCAGCATCAGCGCGAGGGCCAGGTAGAAGCCGCTGAAGAGCGTGGCGTACCAGCCCGGAAACGCGGCGAACATGGCCCCGCCGGCGGTGACCATCCAAGTCTCATTGGCATCCCAGAAGGGCCCAATGGTGTTGATGATGCCCCGGCGCTCTACATCGTTCTTGCCCAGCACGGGCAAGAGGATGCCGACGCCGTAGTCGAACCCCTCCAGGAAGAAGAAGCCGATGAAGAGCACCGCGATCAGCACGAACCAGAGCGTGTTGAGGTCCATGGTTCTCTCCTATCCTTCCTAGTAGATGCTCATCGGCTGGGTCGGCGCGTCGGGCGCCGGACCGGCCTTGGCGTACTTGCGAAGCAGGTAGATGTCGGCGCCCATCAGCACCCCGTAGATGACCACGAAGAGCACGAGGGTGATGGCCAGCATACCCGGGGTGACGTTGGGGGAGACCGCGTCGCTGGTCTTCATGAGACCGTTCACTATCCACGGTTGCCTGCCGATCTCCGTCATGATCCATCCGGCGGAGTTTGCGATGTAGGGCAGAGCGATGGCCGGGGCCAGGACCCGCAGCAGCAGGGGCGTGCAGTGGAGGCGGCCCGTCTGCACCAGCAGGGCGCTGAGCAGGGCGAGCAGCAGCATGAGTCCGCCCGCGCCGACCATGATGCGGAAGGACCAGTAGGTCAATGCCACGGGAGGCACGTAGTTGCCGGGACCGTACTTGGCCTCGGCTTCGGTCTGGAGCTGGTTGACGCCCTTTACCTCGCCGTCCAGCCGGTTGTACGCCAGCAGGCTCAGGGCGCGCGGAATGCGGATAGAGACGATGTCGCGGCGCTTCGCCTCGTCGGCGATGGTGAAGAGCGAGAATGACGCCGGGTTCTCGGTGTTCCACAGGGCCTCGGCGGCGGCGATCTTCATGGGCTGGCTGCGGATCATGTGCTGGGCCTGGATGTGGCCCACGCCGCCCACGCCGAGGCTGCCCACAACGGCGTAGATGGCCGCCATGGAGGCCGACTTGCGGAAGAAGTCGGCGTGCGTACCCCGCAGCAGGTGCCAGGCGCAGATACCGAGCACGAAGAAGCCGGCGGTGGCGACGCCCGCCATCATGACGTGCGGGAACTGGACCCAGACGTTCGGGTTGGCCAGCAGCGCCCCGAAGTCCACCATCTCGGCGCGACCGTTGCGGAGCGTGTAGCCCATGGGCTGCTGCATGAACGAGTTGGCGATGAGAATCCAGAGCGCCGACAGGTTCGTGCCGATGGCGGCCAGCCAGATCGACGCCAGGTGGGCCTTCTTCGGCAACGTGTCCCAGCCGAAGATCCAGACGCCCAGGAACGTGGCCTCCAGGAAGAACGCCAGCAGGGCCTCGATGGCCAGGGGCGCGCCGAAGATATCGCCCACGAACCGCGAGTACTGGGACCAGTTCATGCCGAACTGGAACTCCATCACGATCCCCGTGACGACGCCCATGGCGAAGTTGATGAGGAAGAGCTTGCCCCAGAACTTCGTCATGCGCTTGTACTGGTCGTCGCCGGTCCGGACATACATGGTCTGCATGATCGCGACCAGGACCGACAGGCCCAGCGTGAGCGGCACGAAGAAGTAGTGGTACACCGACGTGGCGGCGAACTGCCACCTTGCGAGTGCTACGGCGTCCATGTGGTTGATGTCCCCATTTGGATGAGTTCGGCCGGCGGTTCCTTGCCGGAGCAAGTGAGCGGGCCGGTGGCGCTGGCGGCCAGCGCGTCGAAACGTATGGAGAGAAGACGGCTGCGCAATTCGTCCCGCACTTCGAGCCAGACCGGATGCACCGAGCAGAAGGTGTCTCTAGGACACTCCCCCGGTCGGCGGGTACACCGGTTCAGCTCCAGCGGCCCGTCCATTGCCTCAACGACTTCCAGCAGGCTGATGTCGGAGGCCGGCCTGGCCAGCATGATGCCTCCCCCGCTCCCGCGCCTCGTGTCGGCGATGCCGCAGGCGGCCAGCCGAGCCAGGATACGCGTCACGACCCCATGGGGAACGCCGTGGCGGTCGGCCACGTCCTCCCCTCGGACCCTCTCCTCGGTCGCCGTGATCGCCATGTCCAGCACGATGCGTACGGCGTAGTCTGCCATTCGGGTGATCTTCACGCCCATTCCTTACAAAGATGGTACCCTATGGTAGCTTTGACCCGGCCACCCCTCGGCCCGGTTGTCCGCAACAGGCGCCTCAATCCGCCTCCGTCCACCCCATTGTCTCCATCGTCAGCTTGGCGGCCCGCTTGGCGCCGGGCCTCCCGATGGCCGCCAGCCGCTCCACGGCGTCGCGGGCTTCGGGCACGCCGCACCGCGCCAGGGCCAGCACCACCGTCTCCTGCAGCTCGCCCCGGAACCGGTCAACGCATTCGGCGATGGCCAGCGCCGCCTCTACGCGCCTCGTCCGCGCCAGCGTCATGGCGGCGAAGGCGGCCATGGGCAACTCCTCGGCGCTCAGGTAGGGGATCAGCGCCTCATGGGCCCGCTCATCCTCCAGTTGGATCAGGGCCTGCATGCACTCGGTGATCACCTCCGGGACCTCGCCGGCGGGGTTGCGCAGCTTGATGGCCAGCAGCGTGGCGCCTGCCGCATCGGCCAGGCGCGCCAGCGCACGGGCGGCGCCCACGCGGGCGGCGGCGGTCTCCATCGGGAGCGCCGTCAGGTCGAAGAGTAGCAATCCGATATCGCGCAGGGCGTCGGGGTGCCGGATCTCGGCGAGGACCTGGGCGCAGGCGGCCCGGAGCGGCGGGGCCGTATCCACGGGCATGCCGCCGATGTACTCGACCTGGACGCACGCAACCCCGGCCCGCATGGCGTCAGCCGCGAAGGCGTAGGCGTGGCGACCCAGCGCGATGGCCAGATGGGTTCGGACCGTGCAGCCCGGGTCGCGCTTGGCGCCCGCGGCCATGGCGTACTCGAAGGCGTCCAGCAGGTCGTGGCAAAGCTCCCAGGGCGCCTGGTCCTCCAGCGCGGCGGCGGCCAGGCCGGCCACGTAGCTCGAGCGGTCTCGCAGGACCGCCGGCAGGCGCTTCAGGTCGTCGCTCGAGCCCGACGCGCCGAGACGCTGAACCGCCCGGATGCGGTCCTCGGTCTTGGGTGAACTGAGCAGTCGGGATACCTCATCGTCCACGGCGCACCTTGCCTTGGCGCTGTGCGTCCCGGGTCGCGGCCACGGGCGCACCCCGCCGTAGGTAGACTACCCGTTGAGCGCGCCCATCCGGGCGGCGCCGAGCGGGAGGGCGCACTTGCCGGTACTCATCGACGGCCACAACCACGTCGGCGTGGAGCTGCAGGCCTACCTGCGCGGCCACTATCCCTACGCGCAGTCGCTTGCCGGTATGGTCGCCGCGGGTCGGGCGCTGGGCGTGACGCACTGGGTGGTCTTCCCCATGGTCACCCACTTCGGCATGAACCTGGCCGCGCTCCGGCGGGGCGCCGTGGAGCCCGACCCGCGGCTGGAGTCCGCGCCCTACGCCTTCGAGAACAGCCGCCTGCTGGAGGAGCTCCACCTGCTCTGCCCGCACCTGCTGGGCCGTGTGTTCGCCTTCGCCATGGTGGATCCCCTCCGCGCCACGCTGGAACAGGCCGATGAACTGCGCCGCCTGCGCGAGCGGCGCCCGATCTACGGCCTGAAGATGCAGGCCTCCATGCTTCAGGCGCCGGCCCTATCCCTTCTGGCTGCGGGGCGCGTGCTGCTGGACCTGGCCGAGGAGTGGGACGTGCCCTTCGTGGCGCACACCGCCGTCTACCCCGGCGATCCCTGGTCGCAGCCCGAGGACCTGCTACGCGTGGCGGAGGCCGTTCCCCGCGTGCGCTTCTGCCTGGGTCACGCCTGCCGCTTTGACAAGCCGTCGTTGGACCGCATCGCCCAGAGTCCCAACGTCTGGTTCGACTGCTCGGCCCATGTGATCCAGTGCCGGCTTGCGGCCCAGGGCTCGCCCCACGCGGCGCCGCCGGCCCGACGGTTCGAGGCCGACTACACGAGGCCCGAGCAGGTTCTGCGCAGCCTGGCGGAGGCCTACCCCGGCAAGCTCGTCTGGGGCTCGGACTCGCCCTATTACACGTATGTCGATGCCGACCTCGCGCTCTGGTCGGACTACGCCGCCGAGGTCGCCTGCCTCCATGCGCTGGCCGAGCCGCTTCGGACGGCGGTGGGCCGGCGCAACGCGTTGGACTGCTTCCGCCTGCCCGTGGAGGAGTGAGCGCACGGACGGCGAAGTCTACAGGGCGCCCCCGCGCCAGGAGGACGAGATGGCCACCTATACCACGCCCGATTTCGCCTACAGCCCGTCGCCGCACGTCCCGTTCCGCGACGCCGAGGTGCTGGCCCGCATGCGCGACATCGGCCCGGAGCAGTTCCGCAGCCACCCGAACCCGAACCTCACCGTCCGCGTGGTGAAGGAGTTCGACGTCTGGTTCACCTTCATGATGGACATCTACTTCCGCATCAAGGAGGCGTCCGAGGCCGGGCGCCGGATCGTCATGATCCTCCCCCAGCCCTGGCCGCTCTACGCCAAGGTGGCCGAGATGATCAATCGGAGCCGCATCGACTGCAGGAGGCTCCACACCTTCAACATGGACGAGTATGCTGACGAGCACGGCAACGTCGCGCCTGAGACCTGGCCGTGGGGCTTCACCTACGCGTTGAAGAAGTACTTCTATTCCCAGATCGACCCGGCGCTTCGGCCGCCGGAGAGCCAGATGGTCGGTCTCACCAACGAGAACCTGGCCGATTACGGCAAGCGCATCACCGACCTGGGCGGCGCCGACATCGTCTACATGGGTCCCGGATGGACGGGCCACGTCGCCTTCGTGGAGCCCGACGCCCCGGAGACGCCGCAGGATCTGGACGAGTTCCTGCGGATGGGTCCGCGCGTCGTGACGCTGAGCCCCTTCACGCTGGCCCAGAACTCGCTCCACGGATCGTTCGGCGCGGCAGGCGACCTGTCCGCCGTGCCGCCCCGGGCGGCCACCATCGGCCCGGCGCAGGTGCTGGAGGCCAAGCACCGAATGGGCACCTACTGCATCGGCGTCCACGGCACCACCACGTCGTGGCAGAAGCTCATCGCCCGGCTGGCGCTCTTCGGTCCGGTGACGCCGCGCGTGCCGGATTCGATCATCCAGTTGAAGCCGTCGGAGGCCCTTGTGGCGGAGTCTATCGCCTCGCCGATCACCGTGGATTGGGACAAGGGGTACTGACGCCACGATTACAGCGTCCGCGCCCTTGGCCCGGGCCGCCCGTCTGGTGCATCATAGGGGCCACACATCGCCGATTGGGGGATCGCCGCCATGACCGACCTCGAGCGTTTCGTCGCCTGCATGACCTACCAGCCTGCCGACCGCCGGCCGAACCACGAACTGGGGGTCTGGCCGCAGACCATCATGCGATGGCGTGACGAGGCGCCCGAGGCGATCAAGGACTTCTGCTGGAACTGGTTCGTGGCCGAACCGGGCCTGGCCCTCGACCGACGCGAGTACGTGAGCCTCAACTACTCCTTCATCCCGCCCTTCGAGCACGTCATGCTGGAGGAGACCAAGGATTACGAGATCTTCCGCGACGGCCTGGGCATCACCCACAAGGCGCTGAAGGAGGGCACCGTGGGCGGCGGTCGCATGTCCATGGACCAGTACCTGGCACACCCGCTCCGCACGCCCGAGGACTGGCCCGACATCAAGCGGCGCCTGCGGCCATCGCCCCAGCGCGTCCCGGCGGACCTGCCCGCCCAGGCCGAGCGGTGGCGCAGCCGCGACTACCCGCTCATCCTCGGCCACAACTGCCAGGCCACGGGCTTCTACTGGCGCGCCCGCGAGTGGATGGGAACCGAGGAGCTCTCCACGGCGTGGTACGACTACCCGGCGCTCTGCCACGAGATGATGGAGTTCTTCGCCGACCTGATCATCGAGACCAGCAGGCCCGCGCTGGCCGCCACCAACGTGGAGTACTTCTGCCTGAACGAAGACCTCTCCATGAAGTCCGGCCCGCTGCTGAGCCCGGCCACCTTCCGCAAGTTCATCCTTCCGCACCTGAAGCGGCTCGTGACGTTCATGAAGTCCAACGGCGTGCGCTGGTTCGCCCTGGACACCGACGGCGACCCGACGCCCTTGATCCCGCTCTTCATGGAGGCCGGCGTCGATATCCTCTGGCCCATCGAGCGCGCCTCCGAAGTGAGCCCCATGGTCTGGCGCAAGCGGTTCGGCAAGGAGCTGCGCCTCTGGGGCGGGGTGGACAAGCGCGTGGTGGCCCGCGGACCCGCAGAGACTCGCGCGCACCTGCTGGAGATGGCTCCGCTCATCGAGGAGGGCGGCTTCATCCCCTCCATCGACCACACCGTGCCGCCGGACATCTCCTGGGACAACTTCCGCCACTACATGGACGCCAAGCGCGACCTGCTGGCCGGCGACTTCGGCAAGCTGGCCGGCTGAACGCGGACCCTCGCCCGATGACCCACGACCTGCCGGGGACTCCGTGTTGCGCCAGGGCCGCCGAGTGCCCGGAGTACGCCGCCACGCGCTCGCTGGACGACCTGCGAGCCGCAGACTACTCGCGCCTGGATCGCCTGGGCCACGTCTACCTCGACTACACCGGCGGCGGCCTCTACGCCGAGTCGCAGGTCCGCGCGCACGCCGAACTGCTGCTCGGCAGCGTCTTCGGCAACCCGCACTCCATCAACCCCAGCTCCCTGGCCATGACGCGCCTGGTCGAGGAGGCGAGGCAGGCGGTGCTGGATCACTTCCGCGCGCCCGGCGACGAGTACGTGGTCATCTTCACGCAGAATGCCAGCGGGGCCCTGAAGCTGGTGGGGGAGTCCTACCCGTTCGGGCCGGGCGCCCGGTACCTGCTGACCTTCGACAACCACAACTCGGTGAACGGCATCCGGGAGTTCGCCCGGGCCAAGGGCGCCGGCGTGGCCTACGCGCCGGTCTTGCCGCCGGAGCTGCGCCTCGATGAAGCTCGGTTGGAGGAGCGCCTGCGGGAGCTGCAACCCGGCCGGCGTGGCCTCTTCGCCTACCCGGCGCAGTCCAACTTCTCCGGCGTGCGGCACTCGCTGGAGTGGGTGGGCCGCGCACAGGCGAAGGGCTGGGACGTGCTGCTGGACGCCGCGGCGTTCGTGCCGACGAACCGGCTGGACATCGGGGCGCTGGGGCCCGACTTCGTCACGCTCTCGTTCTACAAGATGCTGGGCTACCCCACCGGCGTCGGCGCCCTCATCGCTCGGAAGCGGGCACTGGCGAGGCTGCATCGGCCGTGGTTCGCCGGCGGGACCATCACCGTGGCCTCGGTGCAGCCCGACCGGCACTACCTGCAGGAGGGCGCCGAGGCGTTTGAGGACGGCACGCTGAACTATCTCTCCCTGCCGGCGGTCACCATCGGCCTGCGCCACCTCTCCGCCGTGGGGATCGACACCATCCATGCGCGCGTGCGGTGCCTGACGGCCTGGCTGCTCACCGAGCTGGAGGGGCTGCACCACGCCGGCGGCCTGCCGCTGGTGCGCCTCTACGGCCCATGGGACACGCGCGACAGGGGCGGGTCGATCACGCTCAACCTCTTCGACCGCGATGGGCGTTTCGTGGACCACCGGGTCGTCGAGCATCTGGCCACGGAGGAGGGCATCTCGCTCCGGGCCGGCTGCTTCTGCAACCCGGGCGGCGGGGAACTGGCCCTCGGCATCTCATCGGGCGAGTTGACCTCCTGCTTCATCAAGAACCGCCAGCGCATGACGCACGACGACTTCCGCCGATGCATCGACGACAAGAGCACCGGCGCCGTGCGCGTCTCCGTGGGCCTCGCCAGCAACTTCGCCGACGTGCACCGCTTCGTGCAGTTCGCCCGCCGGTTCCTCGACCGGGCCGTGGCCGACCTGGCGACCCCGTAGGCGAAGGGCCGCCTCCCTGCCCGCGAAGGCATCGAGGCGGCCCTGTTGCCGCGAAGGCGCAAGCCCGACCGGCTACCCGGCGGCTTCCCACTTCCCGCGGGCCTCTGCCACCTGGGCGATGGCAGCCATGTGCGTCTGGCGCTCGGCCTCCAACGTGGGCATCCACGGTGCGTGGAGGAAGCCCTGCAGGTAGTCCGGCGCGATCCGGCCCTTGCAGTACTCCACGGTGCGCTCGAAGTTCACGTCGTTGCCCCAGTTGCTGCCGGTGGGCATCTGATCGTAACCCTTCGCCTGCAGGTCGTCGTAGAGCTTCAGCTCCGGCACGTCGGCGTCGAACCGGTCGCCGTAGTACCAGTTGCTCTGGACGGCCGTGCGGGGCATCTTGGCAAAGAAGACCTCGGGCTTCGTCCATGCGTAGTCGGACCAGACCCAGGGCCGCGTGCCGGTGGCGCCGACGGCGTGGAGCATGACCTCCAGGTCGCGCCACCAGAGCTCGTGCTGCCGGACCACGGCGTACTGGTACTCGGCCTGGTGCGCGAAGGTCTCCTCGTCCATGCCCAGGTGGAAGGCCACCGGGCAGGAGAAGAGGGTCGAGACCTCGGCGATCAGGTCGCGCACCACGGTGTAGTAGGTATCGGTGGAGACCATGCGCCCGTAGGGACCCAACCAGGCGTCGTGCGCGGTGGAGAAGTTGAGCTTCGGGACCGGCTCGAGGCCGATGGAGCGGAGCCGGGAGAGTTCGTCGCGGAGCTTGGTGACCGACCACGCGCCCTCCACGCCGATCTCCGGGTGGCTCTGGTACTCCACGCCGTCGCCGAGGTCCAGCACCACCATGTTGATGCCGGCGTCCACCATGGCGGCCGTCAGGTCGCGCCAGAGCCGGTCATCGAACCGCAGGTAGGGCTTGTAGCTGATGTACTGGGCCGCCTTTCCCCACCGGTCCGTGGGGCGGTCGCACCACATATTGAAGCTGAGATGTGCCAGGTATGCCCACTGCAGACACCCGTTCGGCATGGTCGCTCTCCTTGGCGCCCGGGCCGGTCGTCACCCGGCGGCGCCGTTACTCCAGCACGAGATGGTTGATCAGACTGTCGATGGCGCCCAGGTCCGCGTCGCTGAGCGTGAAGGCCAGGGCTCCCGCGTTCTCGCGCGCCTGCGCCGCGTCGCGGGCGCCCACCAGGGCCGCCGTGACGCCGGGTTGCCGAACCGTCCAGTTGATGACGAGCTGCGCGAGCGTGGCCTTGTGCTCGGCCGCGAGGGGGCGCATCTCGTCCAGCATCCGGTTGACCCGGCGGATGTTCTCCGGTTGGAAAAAACGGTCTCCCGCGCGGCTGTCGCCCTCAGCGAACGTGTGCTCCGGGCTGAACTTGCCCGTCAGGAGGCCGCGCTGCATGGGGCTGTAGACGATGACGCCCACGTTGTTCGTACGGCAATACGGCAGAATGTCGGCCTCGATTCCCCGGAACACCATGCTGTAGGGCGGCTGCAGCGAAGCCACGGGGAAGACCTTCCGGCAGGCGTCGATCTCCTCGGCGGTGAAGTTGCTGACGCCGCCGGCTAGGATCTTGCCGGCCTTGTGCAGCTCAACCAGCGCCTCTATGGTCTCCTCCACGGGCGTGGTATGGTCGCGCCAGTGGCACTGGTAGAGGTCGATGCGGTCGGTGTTGAGGCACTTGAGGCTTCGCTCGCACTCCTCGATGATCCGTTCCTTGCGGGCGTTGCGGTAGACGTCGGCGCCGCCGTCCTCGTTCAGGTGGAAGAAGTACTCGCCCTCGGCGATGTCGCCCCGGAGGCCGAACTTGGTGAAGATCTGCACCTCGTCGCGCCTGCCCGCCACGGCCCGCCCCACCAGCTCCTCGGACTTGCCGAAGCCGTACACAGGCGCCGTATCGATGGATGTGATGCCCAGGTCGATGGACGCGCGGATCGCCTCGATGGCCTTGCGCTCATCGGTTCCGCCCCACATGGCCCCGCCGATGGCCCAGGCGCCGAACGTGATCACCGATGCTCGAACCGGGCTGGACCCCAACTGCCTTGTCTGCATGCTGTAACTCCCTTGGTGTTGCATCACCGATGGAGGATACCCCTGCCCGCGCGCGTTGCCGCGCGGCTCGGCAGCCTGCCGCCTGGGGCATGGCGAAAAAGCGCGTGAGGAACCGGGCGGTCGTGGCCGCGACCGCGCCGCAAGCGGTCCATAATGTATGGAGTATGGCGCAGACCCGGATGTGATCGCCATCGACGGACCCCGGCGCATTACCCGGATAGTCTCACCGTGGCCCAGAACCCAATGTCCAGGACCGGAACCCGCCCAATGAGCCCATTGCACGCGGCCGCGCAGACGGTTCTACATCTCAGCCCGCAGTTGGCACGGGCTGTCTCGACCCGACTGAACGTCGGCGGCGCCGCCGCTCCTCGCAGGGCGGCCGATGACGACAACGCCCACCACCTCGCCTATCTGGCCGAGGCCATACGCACGGGCGATGACGCGCTCTTCGTCAACTATGCGCAGTGGCTCAAGGTGCGCTACGCCACCAAGCCGCAGGCCGGCCAGTCCGTGGAGTCGGTCCTGCAGGCGCTGCGGCACGCCATCATGGAGTGCGCGCCCGGAGCGACGGCCGGCGCCGCCGTTCCCATCCTCGACACGGCCCTGGCGGCGCTCCCCGGTTCGCCGGACACGGCGCCGAGCTACCTCGATCCTGACGCGCCCTACGCCGCAACGGCCCGCCGGTACCTGGACAGGCTCCTTGCCGCCGACCGCAAGCAGGCGGCCGACCTGGTGCTGCAGTCCGCTGGCGACGGGGCGCCGATCCGCGACATCTATGTCCATGTCTTCCAGCCCTGCCTCCGCGAAGTGGGCCGCCTGTGGCAGATGAACAGAATCTCCGTGGCGCAGGAGCACTACTGCACCGCCGCCACCCAGCTTGTCATGGCCCAGCTCTGCCCGTACGTCTTCTCAGGGGTCACGTCCGATCGCCGAATGGTGGCCACGTGCGTAGGAGGCGAGCTCCACGAACTGGGCATTCGGATGGTGACGGACCTCATGGAGATGGCCGGCTGGGACACCTACTACCTCGGCGCCAACATGACCACGGACGGCATCCTGGCGGCCATCGAGGAGTACGACGCGCACCTGCTGGCCCTCTCGGCCACGATGGTCTATCACGTGCATCTGGTGGAGGAGACCATCGCGGCGGTGCGCGCTTCGGAACGGACCCGCGCGGTCAGCGTGATGGTGGGCGGGTTCCCATTTCTCGTCTCGCCCGATCTCTGGCGAACCGTGGGGGGCGACGGTTTCGCGCCGGACCCGGATACCGCGATCGCCGTCGCCGACCGCCTCGTCCCAGGAGGGAGTACATGAGCGCCGGTATCGTCGGAACCGCAGGCGTGGTGGTTCTATGCACTGCGGAAGGCATGGTCCAGGAGGTGCTTCACGATTCCATCGGATTGGCGCCGCAGGTAGGGCGGCCCTTCACTCAGATCGCGGAACCGGAGAGCCTCGCCAAGCTTGAGGCGTTCCAACAAGCGCTGGTTGAACAGGGCGCCGTGCTGGGTTGGGAGATCAACGTCGCCATCGACGGTGTCACCGTATGCCTCGGCCTCAACGGCGCCGTAACCTCGACCGGCATCTTGCTGATGGGTTCCGCCGTACCGCTGGGCCTCTACGACGAGGTGACGCGGCTGAACAACATGCTGGCCAACCTGCAGCGGAAGATGGCGAAACAGAACGTCGCGATGGATCGCCTGAACGCGCTGAAGGATCAGTTCGTGGGCATGGCCGCCCATGCCCTGCAGACGCCCAACGGCGCCATTTCCGTGCTCGCCGAGGCGCTCCTGGAGGAGTTGGATCCGACGCTGTCCGAAGTGCACCGGGAGTACCTGGAGACCATCCGGTCGTCAGCCGAGTACGTGCGCGTCCTTGCGGGTATCTACCTGGACGCCGCGGCCATCGGCGCCGGCGCCATGCGCTTCACCTTCGCGCCGACCGACCTCGCCGACCTGGTGAGCCGGAGCGTCAAGCTGCATCGCACCGTCTCTGCGCGGCTCCACGACAGCGCGGCGCTGACGATCGAGGGCTCCGGCCCGCCACTGCTGCTGGATAAGGGCAAGATCGAGGAGGCGCTGCACAATCTGCTGGACAACGCCGACAAGCACTCGCCTGCCGGGGCCCTCGTTGAGATCGACCTGGCCTTCGGCGAGGAATCGGTGCGGCTGAGGGTGACCGATCACGGCCAGGGCATGTCGCCGGAGGAGCGAGCCGGCTTGTTCCAACCCTACCAGGTTACCGGCGCGTCCAAGGACAAGACGGGCGTGGGTCTGGGCCTGAGCATCGTGCGCAGGATCGTCGAGGGGCATGGCGGCAACGTGCGGCTCGAGGAGACCCCGGGCGGCGGAGCAACGTTCGTGGTGACGCTGCCTCTCCGCGTCGCGCCCGTCTAGCCCGCGGGCGCGTTCCTCTCCGGGCCGCTGAGCGACCGGCGGACCGCTTTGAGCAGGTCGTCCCGAGTGAAGGGCTTGCCCAGGAACTCGGCCCCCGCCGCCAGGACGCCCCGCTCCATCACGACGTCGTCCGTGTAGCCCGACATGAAGATGCGCCGCAGGCCCGGACGCTGCTCGGAGAGGCTCTGAGCCAGCTCGTCGCCGGTCTGGCCGGGCATCATGATGTCCGTGATCAGCAGGTCGATCGTGCCGGCGAACTCCGATGCCAGTTTGACCGCCTCCTCGGGTGTCGGCGCCGGCAGCACCGTGTACCCCGCGGCGGTCAGGAAGCGCCGGACGGTCGCCAGAATCGACCGCTCGTCCTCGCAGACCAGGATGGTGCCGCTCTGTTGCGGCGTCCCTCCGACGGGCTCGGCGATGGAAATCTGGTCCTTCGGCGCAGGTTCGACCCCGGCCACGCGGGGCAGCATCACGCGGAACACGGAGCCCGCGCCGGGCTGGGATTCAATGTCGACGTAGCCGCGCGCCTGCTTCACGATGCCGTAGACGGTGGCCAGGCCCAGTCCGGTGCCATGGCCTATGCCCTTTGTCGTGAAGAAGGGCTCGAAGAGGCGTTGCACCGTCGCTTGATCCATGCCGCACCCGTCGTCTCGGCAGGCGAGGACGGCATAGGCCCCGGCGGACATTCGCCCGTCGTGGCGGGCCTCGGCCTCGGTTACCTCGATCGCGCAGGTCGACAGCACGATGTGGCCTGAGCCCGAGACCGCGTCCCTGGCGTTGACGACGAGGTTCATGACGACCTGGTCGAACTGCGCCGGGTCGATCAGCACGGTGGCCGGCTGGTCGGACGGCGACCAGGTCAGCTCGATCGTCGGGCCGATCAGCCGCCGGAGCATCGCGAGCGTCTTGCCGACGATGTCGTTCAGGTCCGTGTGCCGAGGCGCGGTGACCTGCTTCCGCGAGAAGGCCAGCAGCTGGCGGGTGAGCGACGTGGCCCGGCCCGCGTCCTGCGCCAGGGCGTCGAGGTACTCCCTGGCGCCGTGGTCGGCGGCCACATGGTCGCGGGCCAGGTCGATGGCGTGAACCATGCCGGTGAGCAGGTTGTTGAAGTCGTGGGCCACGCCGCCGGCCAGACGCCCCATGGCGTCCATCTTCTGCGCGTGGAGCAGTTGCGTCTCCATCTGCGCCCGCTGCTCCTCGGCCCGCTTGCGCTCGACGATCTCCTCCTGCGCCTGCCGATAGAGCTCGGCGTTGCTGAACGCCACGGCCGCGGGAGCCGCCAGGGCCTGGAGCAGTCCCAGGTGCTCGGCCGTGTAGGCGTTCTCCTCCAGGGTGATCACCTGGATGACGCCGCGCACGCTTCCATCGATCGTCATCGGCACCAGCATCGCCGACCGCGGAACGCCCTCCTCGTCGAACCGCTGATCATCCGACTGGGCGATCCGCCCGCTGTCGTCCAGATAGCAGGACGGGGGGGGTCGCTTCAGACGGGCGCGGTAGTCGTTGCTCAGGATGGGCTCGCCGCTTCGGATCACGTCGCCCTGTATGCTGCTCCCCTCGGCGCCCAGGGGCAACGACGGCAGTGTCGCCGGGTCATGCTCATGGTCGCCGATGATCGCGAGGAGGCACCGAATGACCCGATCTTCCTGCGAGTAGGAGGAGACGGTGACACCGTCGCACGGCATCAGGTCGTGGACCCAGTTTCGCAGGCATCGAAGCACCTCGCCGACATCCAAGGCCCGGCTCAACTGCTGGCTCGCCTGGCTCAGAGCCATGAGGCGGCTCTGGCTTCGGCGCAGGGCCTCGCGGTCCTTGTCTTGCTGAACGCGCGACCGCAGCGCCCTGATGCCGTAAGCGACGTCCTTGGCCAGCCCGGCCAGCATCTCGCCTTCGCCGGGCTCCAGCGGCACGCTCCCTTCGGCATCGATCATGATCGCGCCGATGACTTCGCCGTCGACCTCGAGCGGCAGGGCGACGGCGGAGTCGCATTGGCGCCTGAGTTCGGTCGCCGTCCCGCCGCCCGGGGTCCGGGGCATCTCCCAGGAGTAGATCGGCTCGCGTGCGTTGAGCGCCGCCGCCGCCGGGCCGCACCGATCCACCGTGAAGCTCGGATCATCCAGGCAGCAGAAAGCGCAGCCGAAGTGGGCCACGGGCAGCAAGGGCCGCTCGGGCCCGCCATCGACGAGCCCCGCGCGAACGCCCCGGTAGTCGCCGCGTTCAGCGAGCAGGCGGCAGACGTCGGTCAGCAGGGCCCCCTCGTCCGTGGCGCGAACCACGGCCCGCCTGCACTCGCCGATGGTGGTCAGGTACCGGTTGGCCCGCAGCGCCGCGCGCTCGGACAAGACGCGGCGGCCCACGTCGCGGATGGCGACAATGGCGCCGGGGCCGCCCTCAACGGCAAAGGGAGCGGCGGACACGTCCACGGGCGTCTCGGCGCCGTTTTCGTGCAGCAGGGTCTGGGTCACCGGCGCGACCGGGTGCAGCAGGCCGACGACCGCGTCCAGGTGCCGCGCCACGGCATCGCGCTCGGTCGGAACGACCAGACTGGCCAGCGGCCTGCCCAGGAGCGCTTCCGGGCTGTGCACGCCCACGAGCCGGGCGAGCGGGAGGTTGGCAGTGACGATTCGACCGGCGGAGATCAGGCACGAGGGGTCCGGCGACTGGAGACAGGCTGCGCCGACCGAGTCGGTCGCCTGCCCCGAGGCCTCGTAGCCTTGCGCCGCGGCGAAGCGACCTGCGTCGATTCCGGCCGGGCCATGGTCTCTGGGTTCTCGCATCAGAATCTTCCCTGTCGCTCGGAGACTGCGCGGCCCCCGCGGTCGATGCCCGTGCGGTGCGGGCGCCGGTCAAAGCTGCCCAAAACAGTCAACTTTATACCCGATGGGCGCCCGACGCGGCTCCGGCCATCCGCCGGAGCATATGGCCGGGGTGATCGGCTAACGGTCCAGCACCTCGCGGACCTTGGTCAGCAGGTCATCCCGCGAGAACGGCTTGCCGAGGAAGTCGTCGCCGACCCCCGCGGCGCCCAGCTCCCGGATGATGTCGGATGTGTACCCCGACATGAAGAGGCAGCGCAATCCCGGACGCGCCTCCACGAGGCTCTTCGCCAGCTCGGGGCCCGTGGCGCCGGGCATCATCACGTCCGTGGCCAGCAAGTCGATGGTCCCGGAGAACCCGGATGCCAGCGTGACCGCCTCATCGGGCGAGGACGCGGCCAGCACGGTGTAACCGGCCGCGGCCAGAAACCTGCGTACGGTCGCCAGGATGCTTCGCTCGTCGTCGCAGACGAGAACGGTCTCGCCCCGCCCCGACTGCCGAGTCCCCGGCGCCGCGGCGCGCTCGGGAGCCGCCGGCTCGGCGTCCGCTCCCGCCAGGCGCGGCAGTATGATGCGGAACACGGAACCGGAGCCGACCTCGCTCTCCACATTGATGAAGCCGTCGGCCTGTTTCACGATGCCGTAGACCGTCGCCAGGCCGAGGCCCGTGCCCCGGCCCAGGGCCTTGGTCGTGTAGAACGGCTCGAACATGCGGTCGTACGTCTGGTCGTCGATGCCGCAGCCATCGTCGCGGCACTCGAGCACAGCGTAGTCGCCTGCCGGGACGCGGGCGCCATGGAACTCCCCGGTCCCGTCATAGCTCGCGCGGTAGACCGAGAGGGCGATGGTTCCGGACCCGGACAGGGCGTCGCTCGCGTTGACCACAAGGTTCATGACCACCTGATCAAGCTGCGTCGGGTCAACGAGTACGACCGCCGGCTCGCCGCACGGCGTCCATGTCAGGGCGACGGCCGGTCCGATCATCCGCCGGACCATCTCCAGCGTCTTGCCCACCGCGTCGCTGATGTCGATGCGTCGGCGGCTGACGACCTGCTTGCGGGAGAACGCCAGCAGTTGGCGCGTGAGCGCCGTCGCACGTTCGGCGTCATGGGCCAGGGCCTCGAGGTGGTCCCTGCCGCCATGGCCCGGCGGCACGTGGTCGCGCGTCAGCTCGATGGAGTGCACCATGCCTGTCAGTAGGTTGTTGAAGTCATGGGCCACCCCGCCGGCGACGAGGCCCATGGCATTGAGCCGCTCCGTCGATTGGATGTGCGCCTCCATCTGCGCCCGCTGCTCCTGGGCCCGCTTGCGCTCGACGATCTCCTCCTGCGCCCGCCGGTAGAGCTCCGCGTTGCTGAAGGCCACGGCCGCGGGCGCCGCCAGCGCCTGCAGGAGTTCGAGATGCTCGTCGCTGTACGCATCCTCCACATCCGTGACGATCTGAATGACGCCTCGCACGACGCCGTCCAGGATCATCGGCGCCATCAGGGCGGAACGGGGCGATTCGTCGTCATCGACGTACGGCTCGGTGTTCGTATCGACGCGGCCGGTCTCATCGAGATAGCAGGCTGCCGAGCTCTCCCGCAGCCGCGCGCGGTAGTCGTTCACCACGATGGGCCGCCCGCTCAGGATCACGGAGCTCTGGAGGCCCTTGCCCGTGGCGCTGACCGGCATCGGCGGCATTTCGGCCGGATCGAACGCATGGTCGCCCATGACGGCGAAGACGCACCGAATCAGCTGATCATCGGGCGAGTATGAGGAGACGATCATGCCGCTGCAGGGCATCAGGTTCCGCACCCAGCCGTGGAGGCACCGAAGCACCTCGTCGACGTCCAGCGCGCGGCTCAGTTGCCGGCCGGCCTGGCTCAGCGCGATCAGGCGGCTCCGGCTCCGGTGCAGGTCTTCGCGGTCCCTGTCTTGGGTCGCCCGGGCGCGCAGCGTCTGGATGCCGTACGAGACGTCCTCGGCCAGGCCGGCCAGCGCCTCGGCTTCGCCGGGTTCCAGTGGAAGGCCGCCCTCGACATCGATGACGACGGCGCCCATCGCATCGCCCGCAAGGGTGAGCGGCACGGCGACGACGGAGTCGCAGCCGCATTGCGCGCCGGCGCCCGCGGCTTCGTCCGCCAACTCCCAGGAGAGGACCGGAACCCGCGCCTCCAGCGCCCGCGCGGCCGGCGGGCAATGCGGCATCGGCGCGCCGTGGTCGTCCAGGCACCGGGGAGCGCGGCCCGCCCGCGTCGCGAGGCTCAAACGACCATCGGTCGAGTCGCCAGGGAAGCTTGCGTGCGCGTTGCGGTATCCGCCATGCTCCACCAGGATGCGGCAGACGTCGGTCAGAAGCGAGAGTTCGTCGGGCGCCCGCACCACGGCGCGCCTGCACTCGCTGATGGCGGCCAGGAAGCGCCTGGCCCGAAGCGGGGAGCGCCCCGAACGGACGCGGCGCGCCGACTCGCCCGAGGCATGGGAAACGTGACCGGTAGCCGGAGCCGGATGGGTCGGTTGCGGGCCCTCCGCGGCGGCCCCATCGGGGTCCAGGTTGGCGAGTTCCGGCTTCTTGCTTTGTCCTCGGCACATCGTGCGCCCGGCTGCTGCGGGCCGGGGCTCGGCCGCCGTCCGGGAACGCCGAGGTACCGGTCGCCTTTATACCCCAACGCGCCCGGGGCGATACGGGCCGGGAGCGTTGGACATCTCCTCTCCGGTAGACTATGTGGGCCCCATCGGCCATGCAGGAGCAGACATGAAGACCTACAACATCGCTGTGATACCGGGAGACGGAACCGGCCCGGAGGTTGTGCGCGAGGGCATCAAGGTGCTCGACGCGGCGGCTGCCAAGTTCGGCCTGGCGCTGAGCTACACGCCCTTCGATTTCGGCGGCGAGCGGTATCTGCGCACCGGGGAGACGCTGCCCGAGAGCGCCATCGACGAGCTTCGCGGCTTTGACGCCATCTATCTCGGCGCCATCGGCCACCCCGACGTGAAGCCGGGCATCCTGGAGAAGGGCATCCTCCTCAAGGCCCGCTTCGCGCTGGACCAGTACATCAACCTCCGGCCCGTGCGGCTCTACCCCAACGTCGAGACGCCGCTGAAGGACAAGGGCCCCGAGCAGATCGACTTCGTCATCGTACGCGAGAACACCGGCGGCATCTACACGGGCATCGGCGGCGCCACGCTGGTGGGAACGCCCAACGAGATCGCCACCCAGGTGATGGTCTACTCGCGCCCCGTGGTCGAGCGCTGCGTGCGCTACGCCTACGACCTCACCCGCAAGCGCGCCCGCAAGAACACCCTGACGCTGGTACACAAGTGCAACGTGCTGACCGACGTGGGCGACCTCTGGGTGCGGACCCACAAGGAGGTCGGCGACGCCGACTACCCGGACATCAAGCAGGACTACAACCATGTGGACGCCTGCACGATGTGGATGGTCAAGAGCCCCGAGTTCTACGATGTCATCGTCACCGAGAACCTCTTCGGCGACATCATCACGGACCTCGGCGCCATGATCCAGGGCGGCATGGGCATCGCGGCGGGCGGCAACATCAACCCCGAGGGCGTCTCCATGTTCGAGCCCATCGGCGGCAGCGCACCCAAGTACACGGGCATGGACATCATCAACCCGCTGGCGGCCATCTGCGCCGGCGGCATGATGCTCGGCGTCCTGGGCGAAGAGGGGGCCGCGCAGGCGGTGGACCAGGCGGTCTACGCCGCGCTGGCTTCCGGCGGCATCAAGTCCATGTCGGCCGGCCGCATGGGCCTCAGCACCACCGAGGTGGGCGACCTGGTGGCCGGGCTGCTGTAGGCTTCGGCGAGGACGCGGTTCCAAGGCATCGGCCCCGGGGTGGCGATTACCCCGGGGCCGATGCATATGCAATACGGCTGATGCGCCGACCGGCCCTTACCAGCCGGGCGACACGGCCGTCCCGCCGACTACCGAGTCGGCGCCATCCGCTGACGCCGTCCCGCTGAACGCCAGCCGCGATCCGCCCGCCCGCACCGGCGTCAGCGTGCAGCGGAGCGACCTTGGTCCGCGATCCAGGAACGGACCCCAGCGGACCGTGCGCGTGGCGGCGTTCCAGACCCCTCCGTCGCTGATCGCGCCGGCCTGCCACCGGCCCGGTATGCGCTCCTCCACCGCCCAGGCCGAGGCGCCGGCCGGCGGCGCGGCGCTGACGGTGAGCCGCGTCGACGAGCCGACGATGGTGAAGCTCCGCGCCGCCCACGGCTGCGGCTGAACCCAGCCGCCCGCCGCGGCGAAGCCGACCACGCCGTGCTTGGCGGAGCCGGCGACCCAGCAGAGCGGCGCCGGCAGGGCGGCGTCGTAGTGGTAAACCTCTCCCCTGGCGCAGAGCGAACCGGCGTTGGTGACGTAGCTGATCGGGATCGGGTTGGGCTCGGTCGGCCACGTCGATCCGTGCTGCCAGGCGGCGCCGTNNNGCCGTCACGTGGGCGAGCGTCATGCGCCAGTCGTTGTTCGTATCGGCCGGGTGTCCCGCGGTGGACACGGTCGGTGTCAGCGCCACCGCCACCGCGGCATCGTCGCGGCCGTAGGCGAAGTGGCGCAGGTCGGGCGCGAAGGCCACGGACATGACCTCGCCTTCGGCATCGTACCGCCGCACCAGCGATCCGTCGGAGACGTTCCAGAGCGTCGCCGAGCCGTCGGGCCCCGCCGCGACGAGCGATTGCCCCTCCGCCGAGAAGGAGACGGCGTTGATGTGCCAGCCGCCGAGGTCGAGCGTGCGCAGCAGGGCGCCGCCGGGCATCTGCCAGAGCTTCACCTTGCCGTCGCCGCTGCCCGATGCGAGGATGGCGCCGTCCCGCGAGTAGGCCAGGGCGGACACGTTGTTGGTATGGCCCGTCAGCGAGCCGACCAGGACGTGGTCGGAGACGCGCCACAGCTTCACGTCCGTGGTCCCGGCGCCGCCCACGGCCAGCGTCTGGCCGTCCGGCGAGTAGGTCACGGTCCAACCGGCGCCGACCTGCGCGGGCACGGACCAGAGGAGCTGCCCATCCGCCACCCGCCAGAGAGCCAGCGTCTGATCCCAGCTGACCGAAGCCACGGTCGCCCCATCGGGCGCGTAGGCGACGCCGAACACATAGTCCGTATGCCCGCCGAGGACCTGCTCGGTTTCGCCGGTGGCGGCGCTCCAAATCCGAACCTTCTTGTCCATGCCGCCGGACGCCACCCGCTTGCCGTCGGGCGAGAAGGCGATGGACCTGACGCCGCCGGCATGCCCCGAGTAGACGAGCCCCGGTGCGCCGTCGGAAGCCCGCCAGAGCCGTACCGTGCTGTCCACGGAGGACCAGCCGCCGGATGCCCAGTCCCTGCCCACCGCCGACGATGCCAGCGTGGCTCCATCGGGCGAGTAGGCGAGGCACCGCACAGACCCGGTATGTGCCGACGTTGGCCGGACGGCGGAACCGTCGGATACGCGCCACCACCGGAGCGTGGCATCCTCGCCGCCCGACGCCGCCGTGAGGCCGTCCGGCGCGATCGCCGCCGAGCCGACCGCCGACGCGTGGCTCCCGCACGTGCGGATCAGGGCGCCGGTGGCGGCGTTCCAGATCTTCGGGGTCGTGTCGCCGCCGCTGGAGAGGAGCATCGAACCATCGGTCGAGCACCGCACCGAGGCGACGCCGCCGGCATGCGCCTGGATCGCGCGCACCGAGGCGCCGCCGGCCACCGGCCACCAGCGAACCTCCCCGTCGGCGCTGCCGGAGACCAACTGAACGCCGCCCGGCGCGAAGCAGATGGTCCGCACGCCGGCGGCATGGCCGCTCAGGGTTCGGATCGGATCGCCCGCGGCGGCGCTCCACAGGCGGATCGACTGATCCTCGCTGCCGGACGCCAGCGTCTGGCCGTCCGGGGAGTAGGCCACCGCGGTGACGGGCTTGGCGTGGGCTGGTATGGTCCTCACGGTGGCCGCGTCGCTGAGGCGCGCGACCCGCAGCGAGCCGTCCCCCACGCCGAAGGCGAACTCCGCGCCGCCGGGCGCGGTCGCCACGGCGAACACCATGCCGTCGGCGATGGCCTGGCCGCCGACCTGCGCTCCGTCCGACACGCGCCAGACGCCGACGTGGCCAGAGGCCTCGCCGTACACCACCCTGTAGCCTCCGGTCACCAGCGTGGCGCCGTCCGGCGACCAGGCGATGCTTCGAGCCGCGCCGGTCTCGCGCAGCGTCCGAACCAGGCCACCGTCCGACGTGCGCCAGATCTTGATGGTTTCGTCGGCCGACGAGGAAGCCAGCAGGGCGCCGTCCGGCGAGTAGGCGACGCAGTGTACCGGACCGGCGTGGCCACCGGCGCTCCAGACCACATCGGGCTTATCCTGCGCCGCCGCCGCGGCTCCGACCGTCGCCAGGCACAGGGCCGCGGCGACGCGCATGCGACCGACCAAGGTAGTGCCGTTTCGTGTCATAGGGCTCCCCCCTGAGTCCCGAGAGGCGCCGGCGGCCGACGTTCCGCCGAGCAAGCCGGCGCAAGTGCGAATAGCGAAGTATTCACCGACACGTCGGGCGATCCCTCCCTGCGGCGCGCGACGCCGACAGCGCGGCGATAAACTCGCTAAACTCCGCATAACTCGGAGGTGAAGTGGGCGTTGCGTGTGCCGTGGCCGGCGTCCTCCCGACGGTCGGCTCAGCCCATGTCGGCCAGGAACTCGGATGCCGGGTAGACGCCCGTCACCATCAGCTCGTCACGGGCGCGGGTGCAGGCGACGTAGAGAAGCTGCCGCTCGGTATCGTAGGCATCGCGCAGGTCCGCGTCGTCCGAAGCGGCCTCGAGCCGGGTGCCAAGCGGCAGCGTGTCTTCGTCGCACGCCATCACGAGGACGCAGCGGAACTCCAGACCCTTGGCGAGGTGCATCGTGCCGATGGAGGTACGGCCCTCCTGCCGGGCCATCCTCTCGTCGAGCAGGGCATAGGGCAGGCGGGCCTGACCCGCAACGGCCGACGCCCGATGGACCTGCGCCTCGGTCCGAACGAATATGCCCACCTCTCCGGCCTCGACGCCGGACTTGAGCCTTCCAGCCAGCCACTCGGCGCCCGCGTCACGCTCAGCGCCCTCGTCCGCGAAGACCTCCACGCGCGGTGGCGGGCCTTCGAACAGCGAGACGGCGCCCTTGCGGCCTTCGGTGTTGCCGTCCACGTCGCTGATCTCCGACTGCAACAGCCTGTCAGCCGCGGTGCGAATCTGGTGGGAGGTCCGGTAGTTCACCTTGAGGGTGCGCGATCGCCCGCGTACCTCCACTCCCTGGGCCACCCAGGAGAAGGGCCGTTGGAAGATGCGTTGGCCCAGGTCGCCGGTGAAGAAGAGCCCGTCGGGGCGCGACGAGCCGAGCGCCGCGAGGAACCGCAGTTGCGCCGCGCTGACATCCTGCGCCTCGTCCACCACGATGTGGTCGTAGGGCGGCATCGTGCCCTTGTAGTGGTGTTGCAGGGCGCCGTAAAGCCCGGCGCGGGTCACGCAGCCGCCGGCGTCCAGCGCGCTGTTCAACCGCTCGAAGACAGCCCAGCAGGATCTGCGTTGCGCCTCTGTCAACCGCGAGCGGCGCCCCTGGCGTGGCGCCGTTCGGTAGGCATCCCAATGGCGAATGTGCTGCGCGTCGACCACCTCTTGCCACTCCGTCAGCACGAACGAGCCCGGAAACGTACACTCCGGCGCGGCCGCCACGGCCTCGCGGCAGAGGTTCTCCAGTTCGGCATCCGAGATGACCCGGGCTCCGCCGGCGATCTGCCGGTAGAGCCGGTCCGCCGCGGCATCGAGCGGCAGGACCTCGATTCGCTCACTCACCCTGGGCTGCCGTGCGAGCAGCCGCCCGAGTTGGTCGCGCAGGGCGTTGGCGAGGGCCTCCGAGAAGGTGGTGAGAAGCACGCGAGCGTCGTCGCGGGCCGACGCCAGGTGGGCGGCGCGGTGGAGGGCCACCACGGTTTTGCCGGTCCCGGCCGAACCCGAGACCCTTGCCGGGCCGCTATAGGTCCGCTCGACGCAGGCCCGCTGGGCCGGATGCAGGAAGACGATCCACCGATCCCACGCGGCCTCCAGCGCCGCCTCCAGCTCCTTATGGTCGGCCACCACGCGGAATCGCCGCCGGGCGTCGGGGTGGTCGAACCCAGCGCCGCCCTGGCCGGGCTCCGGCTGGAGCGGCTCGGGCCGCACACCCGAACTGAACTGCAGCACCGCCTCGGCGGCCTCGGCTGGGAGCCGAATGGCGATCTCCAAGATCTCGTCTTCGTCGGCCTCACGGAGGCTGGACAGCCAGGCCACGGGCACGCCGTGGGCCATCAGTTCGGCATCGGTCACGTCGGGCGGAATCGCCATCCGGCGTGGCGCGGCTCGCGGCGCCGGCACGTAGACCGGTACCTCCACCTCGCGCCGCTGCTCGGCGACCTCCACGAACTGCGCGGCGCCTGTCGTTGGGTGGTTCTCCAGCACACGCCGCTCGGCCCACCTGTACGCTTCGTTGTGATGGTCCACGTAGCAGAGCATGACGCTCTCGTCGGTTCGATGCACGATCACGCGCAGGTCGCTGCTCACCCGCACGGACCAGAACCGCTTGTCGCGCGCCTTGTCGAGCCTGTGGAAGCTCATGCTCGCGCCGGACGGGTCCATCTGCAGGTCGAAGGCCGTCGTCTTGGCGGCCCTCTGCTCGTCGGCCGTCAGACGGGCGAGGCTCTGTCCAAAGGAGTCGGCAATCACGTATACCATTCAGCCCGCCTCTGGCTCACTCGGAGTACTGGAGCGTACCATGGCGACAATGCGCGAGAACACGTGGCGTATGTCGTCGTGGATCTCGTCCGGCATCATTTCCGCCGCAACCTCCTCCCGCGTTGCCCGGATCGAATCGTCGAGCTCTTGGAGCCTCTGGAACAGCGAGGTCGGGCCCGAGTAAAGCAGACGCTTCCCATCGACGACACTGAAGACGTTTGCGGACACGGTGCGCCAGTCCGCTCCCGGCGGGAGTGTCAGGTTCTCCGAACCAAACCACCGGTCCATCTCCTCCAGGGCGGGTCGCGCCAGCAAGTCGCCAAGTCTGCGCTGGACAACCCGCCTCCATACGTCCGGCATAAGCAAGTAGTTCTCGATGTTGCGCCGACCCCATTCCATGATGACCGGGTTATCGATCGCCGGGTGGAATGTACCATCGTGATCATGATCGAGGAGTACAAGGCGCCGAGCATCCGGAACGATCTGCCTTGCCGCCAGGAAGTGGCGCTCCGCTTCATCTTTCATGCGCGTCTTCTCGCCGCCACCCATCGGCCGGATCAGGATCCGCGCCATTGCATCGTCGGCGTCGAGCTGTTTTGCCCAACTCCGCAGCACGCGCCCGTCTGACTCGCCCTCCACATAGAGCACATATGGGTTCTGCAGAAGATGGGCCACCTCCTCGTTCGTTACGACCGCCATGGCGTCGAGAACGCTGGGCGTGGCGCGCGGACGCGTGGGCACATGACTGAGGAGGGACACAATCTCATCAGGCGCGACATCCCTGATGAACGCCTCTGCGTGCGTGGCGATCAGGAACTGAATGTCCCGCGAGCGCGACTGCCGGCGGAAGAAGTCAAGCACTTGACGCTGCAGGTTCACATGGAGGTGCGCGTCGGGCTCGTCAAGGAGGATGGTCGTCGGGTGGTAGCCATAGAGGAAGGCCAGTAGCGTCAGCGTCTGGTGGAAGCCGCTGCCGCCCGAGATGATGTCGTAGCGCTTGCCGTTCTGCGTGTATTCGGCCAGTATGCTCACATCCTTGGCTGGATCGTACTTGGGGCGCTGAATGTCAACCGAGAACCACCGATCGGCGGCCTCGGCAAGGTCACTCCAGTCACGAGGAGGCAGACTTCGTCTGCTCGTCGTACCGGCGTCGGTGGGTCGGTCAGGCGACCATACGCGGAGTAGCAGGTTCCGCAATACGCTTCCAGGTTGTCCCTTACCGACCTGCCGACGGATCAGCGGGTCGTCAAGCCACGCCTCCGTTGGCTCCAGGCCGGAAAACGGCGGCACGTACGCGATCCTCGGAAGGTCGCCTGCCTCTTCGGCTTCCCGGAATGCCGACCAGCCGCCTTCGGGTATGGCGTAAAGGGTCTGCGGCGACTGGTACCGCAGATTGACGCCGAACCGCCCAACGCGGCCCTCCGAGCGGCTCCATTGGACCCCGATGTGTATGAGGATATACGCCTGCTTGCGGACTCCGTCAACGACAGGCCAGTGCCGGTCCGTCCTGTCTTTCCAGAGCAGGTTGAACTCGGGAACCGGTACCGCCGTGAAGTTCGGCAGGACCACCTGGATGCCTTTCGTGCCGGCGCGCCGCGACCTGCCGAACTCATCGACGCAGTACTGCCAGATGGCCAGGGCCTGGAGCACCGTGCTCTTGCCGCTGTTGTTCCCGCCCACTAGCAGGTCGAACGCGGTGAGGTCGTACTCCATCCTCTCGACGCTCTTGTAGTTCTCAAGCACCAGGCGTGTGATCATGGCGGCGTGACGCCCTCCCGTGACCGCATCGTACCCGCCTCCTATCTGCCCGCCGGGATGCGCATCACCTTCATCACCTCGTCGCCCAGGCAGTTGATCACCTTGACCGCTATGCGGCCGCCGGTCGGGGCGTCGAAGGGGCGGCTGGTGTCGCTGCGCAGGCTCTCCCAGGCGTCCGCGTCGATCTCCGCCTTCAGGCTCCGCTTCAGCGACTCGTAGGGGTCGTTGGCGCCCATGAAGTAGGCGTGGCGGACCATGAAGCTCTCTTCGCTGTAGTCGGTGTCCAGGAACCAGCAGGCGATGTCGTCCGGGATGCTGTGGCGCGTCTGGCCGGTGGCCGGGTCGTAGATGTTGATGCCGGCGATCCGCACGCGCCACTGCCCGCCCACCGGCTCCAGGTCGATGTCCGGCTCGCCGAAGACGACGAAGAGGTTGCCCGCGCCGGTGCTCTTCAGCGTGTCGGCCATGTGCAGTTCGGCGCTCATCCGGGCCTTGAGGATGGCGATGCGGCCCAGCTTGCCGAAGTCGGTGGTGTGCGCCTCGTAGGCGAAGGCGCAGGTGATCAGCACGTCGAAGCCCGCGTCGCCGGCTTCGCGGGCCGCCTGCACCAGGTCGCCGCGGGTCAGGGTGCCGAACTCGGGCCCCACGAGGATGCCCGCCCGGCGCGGCGGGCCGCCTTCGCCGCCTTCGCGGTAGACGCCCTCGGCGCAGAGCATCTCGCCCGGCCAGGGAGTCAGGGTCTCGAAGTCGATCTTGCCCTCTTTGGTGGTCTGCTGCACCCCGGCCCGCCGCAGGTTCTCCAGCACCATGTCGGCGAAGCCCTGGTTGGGCGCCTCCAGCGCGCGGGCTCGGCCCACGGGGTCGTGCATCTCCTCGTCTTCGTCCCAGCCGACCATGCGGACGGGAGAGAGGCTCTCCACGGTGAAGGGGCCGGCCACGCGCACCTTGCTCCGCTCCTCGTAGGGCTTGTCGTAGAGGGTCTCGTACTCGGCGCGGGCGGCGATGGAGGCGTCGATCTCCTTCTGGCGGGCGATGCGAGCTTCCCACCACGCCTTGTGCAGTTGCGTGGGCCTTTCGGGCCAGGGGTCAACTGGGTACTCGGGCAAGCTTTTAGCGGTGTAGGAGCGCTTGAGGTTGTGGTTGAGGGCTTCCAGCGCTTCC